>CAVYTW010000006.1:0-277309 GCA_963771375.1 uncultured Chloroflexia bacterium | reverse complement strand
AAAAACAGAGACGACCGAGCAGGTCGTCTCTGTTTGATGCTATCCATTTGCGAAAGGAACACTCTCCTTAAAATTTAGAGGCACCTTTCCTCATTTAGTTTTTGCCACCACCGCTGCAAAGGCGTTCGGATCGCGGACGGCAATGTCTGCCAGCATCTTTCGGTTGAGGGTGATGTCTGCTTTCTTCATCGCCGAAATCAGACGGCTGTATGTTGTGCCGTTCAAGCGGGCGGCCGCATTGATGCGGGCGATCCACAACTTGCGGAGATCACGCTTGCGGGTTCTGCGGTCGCGCGTGGCGTACCACAGACTCTTCAGCATGGCCTCATTGGCGCGCTTGAACAAAAAGTGTTTGGCACCGCGCTGGCCTTTGGTGATCTTTAAAATTTTCTTGTGGCGAAGATGTCCGTAAGGACCGCCTTTAATTCTTGTCATTGATTATCTCCTGCGAACCTCTGGACGTCGACGGCTGCGTAAGCGCGCCAGTTGTTTACATCCAGGAGCCGCAATAAAAAAACGGATACGGTTTACTTACTTTTCCATGTTCGGCGCGAGACGCTTGACGTTCTTGATAATACTGCGGCCATTAACGGTCTGCATCTCAGCGAGCTGCTTCTTGGTGCGCTTCGACGTATTTCGGCGCAAGTGGCCCTTGCCGCCTTTTGTGCGCATCAACTTGCCCGCGCCGGTCAGGCGAAAACGCTTGGAAGTCGCCTTGTGAGTCTTGAGCTTAAATTTGCCGGATTTGGCTTTACGAGGCACTGTAACTTACTCCTTTCAGACAAAATAAAAACACGGACAAACTTTCTGCCCGCGGACGATCAACATCGTTGGGATTTACTCTTTCGCTTCGGCTCCAACTTCTGTGGGAGTCTCAGCCTTTTCTTTTTTCTTGGCGGACGGTTTTCCCGGCGCTAACACTACCAGCATCGTCCGGCCTTCCATCATTGGAGCCTGCTCAATCGTGCTGACATCCGCCAGCGACGCAGCAATCTCTTTCAAATCTTCAAGCGCTATTTCAGGATAATCCATTTCGCGGCCGCGGAACTTGACCGTGACTCGGACCTTATGTCCCTGCAAAAGCCAGCGGCGGGCATCGTCCACTTTGAAACCGCGATGAGCCTCGTTTGTTTTGGGACGCAAACGAATCTCTTTCACTTCGATCTTGGTCTGCGACCTGCGAGCTTCACGCTCTTTCTTGGTTCGCTCGTAAATGAACTTTCCAAAGTCCGTTACGCGGCAGACAGGCGGCGTGGCGGTCGGTGAAACCTCCACCAGATCCATTTCTGCGTCGCGCGCGATCTGCAAAGCTTGTTTGATCGCGACGACCCCGATGTTCTCGCCGTTCGGCCCGATCAAGCGGACTTCCGGAACCCGAATGTTCTCATTAACTCGAAATTCAATAGCGCTGATAATCTTCTCCTGTTTGTGATACCACCCAGCCCTCGGCTGGTTTTGAGCGGGCGAATGATACCATGAAGGCGCGGGAATCGTCAACGAAAAGGCGAGGTCGGAGTGGCTATTATCAAACATCTATCCAATTGGAATCAAGTCACGAGTTTACTAAAACGTGGCAGAGTTTGAGTCTTTCTTTTCCACCTTCAACAGCCATGCCTTTGTTTTCAATCCGCCTTTGCCGCCGTAGCCGTGGAGTTTGCCGTCCGTGCCAATGACGCGATGACAAGGAATCACGAGTGGCATTGGATTTGTCGCGTTGGCGCGCCCCATCGCTCGAAAAGCTGTCGGATGTCCGATCTGCGCGGCGATCTCGGCATAGGTGTGCGTCTCGCCATAAGGAATGGAAAAGACGGCTCGAAGCACGTCCCGCTGAAAGTCGGAGGCAAGAACCGACCAATCAATTGTCAAATCAAATTCTTTTTGTTTGCCCATCAGATATTCTTTGATTTGATGAACAATATCATCCACCTGGTTGGGCACATATTCGACTTCAGATTTGGTCTGCTTGCGAACCCCGCGCTCAAAGCTGGTTCGCGAGATTCCGAAGTCTACTCTCACTAGTCTACGCGAAGAAATGGCCGCCCACACTTCTCCGAGCGGAGTTGCTTCGATATTGCCAATGAGAATAGGATGTTTGATCATTGAAGCTCCTCAAAAAGGCCAAACCGATTACACTTCTGCAAGATGTTGGATAATCGTATAGAAAACGTAGGTTTTACGTCAAGTATAATTTTGGTAGAGATGGTAGGATAATCATCGTAAGGTGATTTCTCTTCTCCTCCTTTCAATGAGAGTCGCGGTCGGCGTCCGCGGCTCTCTCAATTTAATCAGTCACAGTATAATCTCATCATCTCGGTTTGAGAGGATAATATGACGCAAATTACCATCATCGGTCTCGGGCAAATCGGCGCATCCATCGGTATGGCGTTGAAGGACCACAAGAATATCAAAAGAGTTGGGTATGATAAAGATGTGGCAGTTGCCAAAGCCGCTCAAAGCTTGGAAGTTGTTGATGAAATCAAAAGTCTGCCGGCGGCGGTGAGGGACGCGGCGATTGTGGTCCTGTGTTTGCCGTTGAGTGAAATCCGCGAAATATTGAGGAGCATCGGTCCCTGGCTTGCGGATAATGCCGTCGTGATGGATACGGCGCCGATCAAGAGCGGAGTGACCCAATGGGCCAGGGAATTCATTCCAACTGGACACTTCTATGTCGGACTGGTGCCGGGCATCCATTCTGATTACATTGCCTCTCTCGAGTTCGGCCTGAACGCCGCGATGCCCGATCTTTTAAAAAGGAATCTTTGCGGTGGACGTTCCTCCCGGCACGCCTGAAGAAGTGGTGAATTTTTCTATGGACTTTTGTCACCTGCTCGGTGCCAAACCCATGCTGACCGACATGCTCGAATCGGATGGACTGATGACATCAGTACACGTGCTGCCACAGTTGACGGCGGCGGCATTGCTCAATGCCACGATTGGTCAATCCGGCTGGCAGGAAGCGCGCAAACTGGCGGGACGTCCCTTTGCAGGCGTGACCAGCGGCATGGCGTATCACGATGATGCAGCTTCATTACGTGATGCGGTTTTGGCAAATCAAACCAGCACTGTTCACGCTCTCGATACTTTGATGGCGGCACTCAAAGGACTGCGTGACGATATCGAACAAGGAAATGAAGAGGGCGTGACCATGCGTCTCACTGAAGCGGACAAGGACCGTGAAGCATGGTTGGATGAACGTGGAGAGGCTGCCTGGTTGAAGGAAGGCGGAAACCAGGAAGAGCTGCCCGACTTTAGCCGACTCATTGGGCAGACATTATTTGGAAGCACAGTTTTCGAGCGAAACGCGAAACCAAAAAAGAAGAAATAATATTCTCATGCCGTGTTATTGCTACATTGTTGAATGTTCGGATGGGACATTTTATACCGGCTGGACGACCGACCCAGAGCGACGCGTCAAAGCCCATAACGCCGGACGCGGCGCGCGTTATACAAAAATGCGTCGTCCTGTGAAATTGGTCTACGTTGAGACACAGCCGGATCGAGTCAGCGCCATGAAACGCGAACGCGCCATCAAAACGATGACACGCGAAAAAAAACAAAAGCTGATTTGTTACTGCTCAGCCATCTTAGCGGTTATGAAAGCAGGGATGAAAGGTGTGCCGATCAAAGCTGAATAAAGTGCGCCCAGAATTGGTTGTTCGTTTTTGTGTGCAGTGGAGATGTAGCTACGCACCTGACAAAAGGCGGTTGAGCCGTGGTCACTCCGAAAGCAGCCGGAAATTTTCTGTTTCAACTTGACCATCCGAATATCGCGCTCGGCCTGGTTATTATCGAACGGTACATGAAAGTCATACATAAACGCCAGTATTTTTTCGGGGTGATCTCTCAGTCGATCCAGCAGGTTTTTGGAAGGCGTTTGTTTGACTTGTCCGCGCCGCCTGGCGGGTTCTTCGGTTCGTTCGGGGGATGGGTTGGCCGATAAGCCTTCTGCCACGATCTGGTCGTAACGATTTTGGAAGTCCGTGAGTTGCTCGGGAAAGAACGCCTCCTGCCCCATGGCTTTTGCGGCGGTCACGGCCTTTTGGATTTCCGTCAGCAGTTGGATCATGGCTTCAGCCCAAGTCTGCTGGTAGTTCTCAACCAGAAAGGTCAGTTCGCGCAATAGGTGGGCGCCACACAATCCGTGCTTGGCCTGAGTGTATTTCAAATAGGGTTTCCAGTAATCATGCATGCACCCACCCGTGCGTTTGGGCAGGATTCCGATCTGGTCCATCGCTTCGGAGCCGCGTTTGGGATGAATGACGAAAAAGGTCACTAGGGCCGTGCTCATCGAATGCAGCCAATTCAACTTCCCCTTCACGCGAGCTCCAGTTTCGTCAAAATGCACTGCTTCTTCAGTTTGGATCAGATGCTCTTTGATCTGTTCCATCTCCGGTGCCACTTGCCGGGCGACTTCCTGGACCGCCGCCAACACGCTTCCCTCAGACACCGGTTGATGATAGAGATCAGCCATGATCTCAGCCGTGCGTTCCAAGGGCACAAACTGGTAGGTATTGAAATACACCATCTGCGCCTGCACCCGCGGACCATACTGTGTTTCCTGGGTCACCCCTTCTGGAAACTCACCTTCGTTCACTGCTCCACATTGCGGACAATTCTTGATCTCGGCCCGATGCTCCGTCACCTCCAATTCCACGCTCTCAGGCAGATCGAACACTTGGCGCTTCTCATACCCCTGTGCAGCCACTTCGGTCAACGAGGCTTGGCAATGACGACAATCTGTAACAGCATGAATTTCGATCTGGTCCGGCTCGGAGACCGGTTCCAGCCGGTGTCCCTCATGTCCCTTCTGACCGCCACTCTTCTTCCCGCTCTTATGGCGCAATCCGTGCTTGTGCCCCTTTTTCAACCCGTCACTCGTCGGCGGCTTGCTGCTATTATGACTGTCTTTATTCAACCGGTCTTCCAAGACTTGGATTCTGGCTTCCATTGCCCGGTTCAGCCCCACCAGTGTCTCAAACAAAGCCACCACCGCCTCTTCCCCTTTTTGATAGGCAGCTCGCACTTCCTCTTGCGTGGGTAGGTGTGTCTCACTCATGCTTCGCATTTTACCTGGCATTGGTATGAACTACACTAACCTTTCGTTAGAGCCATTATGGGCTGAGTAGTAACGCTGATTTAAAATAAATAAAGGCGGATGGCATCCGCCTTTATTTATTGATTTAATTCTTGGACTTAATCCTTGCCGCGTTTGCTGAGTTGATGATCGAGTTGCAGAACTGCAGTCTCGTGTCTTTCGATCATCTCCAGGCTTGAGACAATCTCAGCGGCGTTCTTCTCTTCTTCAACCTGTTCACTGATATACCATTGGAGCAGAACCTGCGCAGGATAGTCCTTTTCTTTCAGTGCTAATTCATACAAGGCATTGATAAGTCCGGTCACCTTGGCCTCATGCGCGGCGACCTCCTTGAATAATTCCAAATCAGATTTCCAGGCAGCAGGCGGAGCATCAATTACCTTGAGCGAAACCTGTCCGCCGCGATCGAGCAGGAAATCATAGAACTTCATGGCATGCTCACGCTCCTCACCTTCCTGAATTCTCATCCAATGAGCAAAACCAGACAGGTTTTTGCTCTCAAAGTATGCCGCCATGGAAAGATACAGGTAAGAGGAATACAGTTCCTTGTTGATCTGTTCGTTAATCGCGTCTTGCATTGCTTTAGTGATCATACGTGCCTCCTTCTTGATTCAATTATACATCTATTTGAATTCCGGAATTTGGCATGAAAACATGAAATTGCCACCTGCCTTCCGCGCTCGCAACCCTGAAAGGGCGCAGGGAGCTGATATGACATTATCCTCTATTATTCAACCAATCCAACAACTTTTTCGTTGGCCAACAATTGATGACATCGTTCTTCGTCAGCCAGGCGCGACGCGCAATCGCCACACCATAGAACAACATATCGAGGTCAGCTTCGGAATGCGAGTCAGTATTGATACTGATCGGTATGCCCAACTCATTTGCGCGGCGGGCATACATATCGTCGAGATCGAGGCGATACGGACTGGCATTGATTTCCAGTGCAACTCCGGTTTCGGCGGCGGCATTGAAGATTGCATCCATATCCAAGTCTGCGCCTTCGCGATCGGGAATCAAACGTCCCGTTGGATGACCGATGATATCCACATGCGGATTGCGAATCGCATTGAGCACGCGCTGCGTAACTTTTTCGCGCGGCTGTCGCAACGAAGTATGCAATGAAGCCAACACCAAATCGAGGCTGGCCAAAAATTTATCGAGATAATCCAGGGTGCCATCGGCTTTGATCTCGACTTCGCTGGCGTGCAAAATCAAAATGCTATCGCCGAGTTTATCCTGCGTCTTCTTGATTTCGATGGCTTGCTTTTTGTGATCTTCCATGCTCAACCCGCCTGTGACGCCGAGGCTCACCGAATGATCGGTGAACGCAATCACTTTGATGCCGCGCTTGGCGGCGGCTTGCGCCATCTCGAGCATCGTCAACTTGCCGTCGCTCCAATTGGAGTGGACTTGCAAATCGGCTTTGATATCTTTGACTTCGATCAACTTCGGAAGTTTGTTTTGTTTTGCGGCTTGCACTTCGCCACGGTCTTCGCGCAGCTCCGGTGGAATCCACGGCAAGCCCAGTGTTTGATAAACCTCTTCTTCGGTCGCGCAAAAAATTTCCTTCCCACCTTTGACCTTTGCAAATGAATGTTCCGATAACGATAAGCCTTGATCAAGCGCAAGTTGCCGCAACTGCACGTTATGATCTTTTGAACCGGTCGCATATTGCAACGCGGTACCAAATTTTTCCGGCGGATGCACCCAGACTTGAGCACGCACGCCATCGCCGAATTCAATGGATGATTTTGTTTCACCCTTGCCGAGCACGCGCACCACGCCCGATAAATTCGTGAAAGCTTCCATGACTGGCTTTGAATCTTTTGCCGCGACGAGGATGTCGAGGTCGCCAATCGTTGAACGCATCCTTCGCAAACTGCCAGCGGGTTGCGCCTCGACAACGCCTTTCACCTTTTTGAGTTCAGCAATAATTTCCTGTGCAAGCGGATAGGCGCGTCCGAGCGGAATGCGACCGGAACGACGCGATAAAGATTTAAGTCCCGTGAGAATCGCGGTCTCAGATTTTTCTCCCATGCCCGGGAGGTCGCGTAGTTTTCCATCTTTCGCGGCCGCTTCCAGTTCCGCGAGAGTCGTAATGTCCAGCGTCTTCCAAATGAGCCCGATCTTTTTGGGTCCAAGCCCCGGCACTTGGAGCCAATCCGCCAAAGATGCAGGAACTTCTTTCTTCAGCTTCTCCAAAAATTCCAGTTTGCCGGTGCGAAGCAGTTCGTCAATTTTTTCAGCGATGGCTTTGCCCACGCCCGGGATTTCTTCGAGCTTGCCCTCTTTCCAATACTCGTTGACATCACGTCCCAGCCCTGATAAGTTTTCCGCGACTTTGCGATAGGCAAGCGTTTTGTAAATAATCTCGCCTTTGATTTCGGATAAATTGGCAATGAGGGTAAACGTGTCCGCAAGTTGACGGTTGTTCATAACGAAAATCCTTTTATAAATCTTTAATCTTGATCGCTTACTATTGTAAACCACTGTTATAAATTCTGCGCTCTACTTTTCTTGCTTCTCTGCGATGCTGGAACGTGATGGATGTTTCTTCGTCCATTGCTTCCGCCATCCGTAAAGTTCGAACGTTCTAATAGTGTGAAGTATAATGCATCCACTTATTGATATGACTCAAAGAATTGTTACTGGTAAATTGATTGGCGGGATTGGCAAAGGAGGTGTGACCTCGCGGATTTCATTGTTTAGATTGATTCCCCTCAATAAAAAGCAAAAAGTAAACAATGAGCAAAATATAAATATCCAAACACATCAATTGATTTGGAGGAGAAAATAATATGTTACAAAAACGCTTGATGATTGTCCTCGGTCTCGTGATTGCCCTCAGCATGGTGCTTACGGCATGCGGACCGAATGCCACTCCCACTGCCGCCCCTGTCGCACAAGCTACAGCTGCTCCACGCCATGGCGGCTGGCTGGATGAGATAGATGTTTCAGTGGTTTCCCAAGATTTGGTACTGTCACAGCTGCAAGCAGGCGCCATCAATGCCTATACCTTTGGTCTTTCTTCAAGTCAGTTATCTGCCTTAAAAAGTTCGGGACTGAGCTATGAACCGTTTTATGGCGCCAGTTACTCTCTCATAATAAACCCTGCCAAGCTCAAAGACCCCAATTCCCTGAATCCGTTCTCCGATGCCAAGATCCGCGAGGCGCTGAACTGGCTGGTGGACCGTAACTATATAAATCAGGAAATATACGACGGCGGCTCGTTGCCAAAGTACCTTCCCCTTGCCACGGAATTGGTGGACTATACCGGCGTGATTGATGTTGCGCGCGGGCTTGAGACGGAGTATGCCTATAACCCTACAAAGGCCAAACAGGTGATCACAGCTGAGATGACGTCTCTAGGCGCCACACAAGATTCAAACGGAAAGTGGCAATACAAGGGTAAGCCAGTTACCCTGATTTTCCTGATCCGCCCCGACGGCGATGGCACACGCAAGCCCATGGGGGACTACGTTGCAAATCAACTTGAAAGCATCGGTTTCACAGTAGATCGCCAATACAAAAAATCCTCTGAAGCGGCCCCAATCTGGCAGCAAAGTGACCCGACCGACGGCCAGTGGGAGCTTTACACCAATCAATGGGGCGCGCCGGGACTGACGCGCGATGAAAGGAACCAGTTCCAGCAGATGTATGCCCCCGACAGCCAACAAGGCGTTCAGCCCTTCCTTTCCAATACCGGTATCGATCCCACCTTCCAGAAGCTTGCCGATGATCTGGCAAATGGTAACTTTACGACCCTGCAACAGCGGCATGACATGATTGCTCAGGCTTTGCCGCTGGCCATGAAGGACTCGTTGCAAATTTGGCTCATCGATGGACTTTCCTATGCGATGCAGCAAAAGAATGTGGTGGTTACGAATGATGTGGGCGCAGGCGTTGAGTCTTCAGATATGAATCCTTTCAACATGCGCTTTGCCGATAAAGCAGGAGGCACGTTGAAAATTGGAACCAACGACCTGTTCACCGAGCCGTGGAATACAATTGCCGGCAGCAACTGGGGGTGGGACTCATCAATCATGAAAGACACCTCTAGTGGCACTGATATTTCCAGTGCAGGCGGCGTGGTTGGCGATCCTTTCACCGGCTTAGCGTGGCCTCAGCGAATTGCCACCGCAGAAGTTACGGTTCAGACCGGTTTGCCGGTCAGCAAAACCCTTGATTGGGTGACGCTAAAAACCGCAGATAAGATTACCCCTCCAGCGGATGCTTGGATTGATTGGGACGCCAAGGCCCAAAAATTCATTACTGTGGCGGATGGCTTGAAGGCAGACGCCGCGATCAACCAAGTTAACGCCAAAGCGCAGGAATTGGCCGGTGCCCTAGACTTGAAATCGATCATGCCAGCGCCGACCCCCCAGGCAGCTTCGACTGCTGCAGTGACTCCGTCGGTCACTGCAACCCCCGCACCATTATCGGTCGGCGCCCAACCCTTGGCTAAACTCGTGACCGATGTAGCTGCATTCTATACCCAGACAACTGGAGTGTCCGTGGATGTACAGTCTGAATTGAAATCCCCAGACACCATAGCCAGCTTCGAAGCGGAAGTCGCCAAAGTATCTGCCATGACTGCGGATGCAGATAAACAAAAAGAACTTGCATCCTTTGCAGTTTCATTCGTAGGTGGCCTGGATACAACCGGTTACTATACACGCGGCACCGTAGATTATTCAACGGCCAAGATCAAGAGCGTTGTCACTTACCCGCCTGACTTATTCCAAAAGGTAAAGTGGCACGATGGCAGCCCCTTGTCGGTTGCCGATTTCATCATGCCGTCCATTGAGACTTTTGAACGCGCCAATCCGGCCAGTAAGATCTATGATGCCTCTTCGGTTCCATTTTTCCAGTCTACTTTCCCGACGAGCAAAGGCTTCATAATCACTTCAACGAGTCCCCTGACCATAGAATCCTACAGTGATCTATATAACAGCGATGCCGAGTTGGATGTAGTGACCGGCTGGCCGACCTCCCCTACCGGCCTCCAAGGTGAAAATAGCTGGGATGTGCTGGCGATCTCCAATATGGCAGAGGCCGACGGCCAGTTGGCTTACTCGCCAGATAAAGCTGATGCCAACAAGATCGACCAGACCAGTTGGGTCGGTGGACCAAGCCTTGCAATTCTTTCCAAAGAGTTGGATCAAGCTTCTAGCCAGACTTTAATCCCGTACGCGCCAACGATAAGTCAATATATTACAACCGACGAAGCTAAGACCCGCTACGATAATCTGAAGAAATGGTATACCGATCATGGCACTTTTTGGATTGGCACTGGGCCATATTACTTGGATAAAGTTTTCACCACAGAGAAGACTCTCGTTCTGAAGAACAATCCGGACTTCCCCGATCTGTCCGATCGATGGGCTAGCTTCAGCCAACCTAAACTTGCGAATACCCAGATGGATGGTCCAAGCCAGGTCAAAGTTGGTGCTCAGGCCACCTTTGATGTCAATGTAACATATAATGGAAATCCATACGCAAATTCTGATATCAAACAGGTCAAGTATCTGTTGTATGATGCGAACAACGCAGTGATTGCCAGCGGCGCGGCCAACGCAGTTGCGGATGGTCATTACCAAGCCGTACTCGGCTCGGATGTGACCTCAAAATTGAGCGCCGGCTCTTACAAGTTAGAAGTAGCAGTTGTTCCGATTCCCGTGGCGATCCCATCATTTAGTTCTACGGACTTTGTTGTGGTTCCGTAGCCTATCCAAATGCAGTAAGAAGCAGGGGCAAGGGTAAACACCTTGCCCCTGCAGGTATTTACTGCTCTTGCCTTATCTTGAACTTGATCAAATCTATTGTCCAGCTAAAACCGGAATGCCGATTCAAATCGCGATCCAGTATCCAGTCACAATTGTGAGGTAATTTATGGAAACACACACCCACCCTACATCGGAAGCATCCAAGAGAACTGCTTCCAGTAGCACATTTTTTCGCGTGACGAGATATGTCGTTGTCAGATTGTTCACTCTGTTTGTGACTGTCGTAATTGGAATCTATTTGACAATTCTGATCGCCAATATGGGAGGGTATGTTGACGAAATCATGAAGAATGATATTCGTGAACGGATCAACCAGCAGTTCGCGAGCAATATGGCCGCCCAAAAGCTAAGCACGGATGCACGTAAACAACTGATCGAACAAAGTATTGCACTGGAGGAGAATCGCCTGGGACTAAACCAGCCTGTGGCAGTTCGCAATCTTGAGTTTCTCAAAAATGCGCTCACCATGAATTTAGGCCGCGCTTTGAACATGACCAGTGACAGCGGTTCAAAGGAGGTACGCCTCATTATCTTGGGCCGGCTACCTGCTACTCTTTTGTTAATGGGAGTTTCAGAGTTATCCTTGTTTTTTATCAGCGTTTTTCTTGCGCTTTCTTTATCCCGCCGTTATGGCAGTTGGTGGGATAAGATCACGATTACACTTTCACCGACCTCGGCGGCGCCACCATGGTTTTATGGGATTTTCTTCATCCTGATTTTTGCAGCCATCCTTCGGGTGCTCCCCTTTGGAGGTATGACCGATTCGCCGCCGCCCTCGAATCCCATTGATTTTGCGCTCAACGTTCTCAAGCACCTGATCCTTCCCGCTTCATCATTGATTATTAGCTCGCTTTTCTTGAGCATATATAACTGGCGCACCTTTTTCTTAATCTATTCCAGCGAAGATTACGTGGAAATGGCCAAGGCCAAGGGCTTGCCTTCGCGCGATGTGGAACGGCGCTACATCCTTCGCCCGACGTTGCCGACTATTATTACCAATTTCGCGCTGACGTTGATCAGCCTTGTTGGGGGAGCGATCATTACGGAAACGGTATTCTTGTGGCCTGGATTGGGCCGTACTTTGTACGAGGCGATCGGCCTGTATGATACGCCTGTGATTGTAGGTACAACGATTATTTATGCTTATTTGCTGGCAATCACCGTATTCCTGCTTGACTTCATTTATGTGCTTGTGGATCCACGCGTTAAAATAGGCGGCGATTAGCGATGAACACCCTGAAGAGTTCCTTTCGAGAGATCCTGCGTTACCCTTCGGCCATCGTTGGATTGACCATCATCTTTTTGCTGGTGCTCACCTCTATTTATGCGATGATCAAGATTCCGTATAGCGAGGCGATTCGCTTATGGCGTGGTGGCGAAGATGTATGGTATCAAAATCCCAAGTTTGCGCCGCCAGCTTGGATCAATTTCTTTTCTTCTAAAAAATTACCGGAATCTTTTGTAGCAAATACGGCCAATGGTAGCATGAGCAAAACTGTCACTTTGGGTGCTCAAAATACCAGTACTATTAACATTTCTTATTCATTCGATTACAACTACGATAGCATTCCTCAAGAGATGATTCTGTATTTCACCGCGAAATACACAAACAAGCAGCCTTTCGTATCTGTAGTTTGGATCACTCCTGATGGCCGAAAGATACATATCGATGATTTTGGTGTTTCTAAGGATCAGACCTTGCGATTCTCGCAGGATCAGAAATTACAGCAAAGACTAAACGGTGCAGATCCCATGCAAGCCTTGTTCGAGAATCCAGCGACGGGGGCAATCATAAAAGGAAGATATCAGTTGCAGATTTTGGCTACTACTTTCGAGCAAGGCTCAGACCTAGATGCTGAATTTGTCTTTCAAGGCCAGGTCTATGGATTGGCGGGTACGGACCAGGCCCGCCGCGACTTGATGGTGCCACTATTGTGGGGGACACCAGTCGCTTTGGCATTTGGGTTGATTGCTTCGCTTGGCACGCTTGTTCTCACGATGGTGATAGCTGCCATCGGAAGTTGGTACGGCGGCTGGGTGGATGAGCTCATCCAACGTATTACGGAAATCAACCTGGTGTTGCCATTCCTCTCGATTCTGATCATGATCGGCACGTTTTACTCCCGAAGTATTTGGGTGATTCTTGGCGTGACAGTCCTCCTGAGCATTTTTACTGGTTCTATTAAAAGCTATCGTGCCATCTTTCTCCAGGTAAAAGAGTCCATGTTTATTGAAGCTGCGCGTGCCTATGGTGCTAGTGATTTGAGAATTATTTTTCTTTATCTTATTCCACGCATGATACCCCTCTTAATTCCAGGCCTGGTCTCCTCTGTGCCTTCATTTGTATTCCTTGAGGCATCACTAGCCGTGCTGGGCTTGGGCGATCCCGTTTTGCCGACTTGGGGAAAGGTGATCAATGATGCAGATATGAATGGCGCGCTTTACAAAGGATATTACTATTGGATTCTTGAACCAGCAGTCTTGTTGATGATAACGGGTTTTGGCTTTGCGATGCTTGGATTTGCCTTGGATCGCATCTTCAACCCAAGGTTGAGAGACATATAAGCCAATGACGAAAAACAATAAACTTCTTCGTGTTGAAGAGCTGATGTTGTATTTCAATACAACCCACGGTCCTGTTCAGGCCGTGGATGGCGTAAATTTCGAACTGGCAGCCAATCGGGCGGTGGTGATCCTGGGTGAATCCGGGTGCGGCAAGAGCTCTCTTGCAAAGGCCATCCTGCGCCTTCTACCTCGTAATGCGGGAACATATTCCGGGCATGTATACCTGGATGGCAAGGATGTCATGCAATTGGATGAAGAAGAATTTCGACAAAGCGTCCGCTGGGCATCCATCTCCATGGTCCCGCAGGCGGCGATGAATGCGCTCAACCCTGTGATCCGGGTAGGCGAGCAGGTGGCCGAACCCGCCGTTGTCCATCTCGGCGTGGATAAAAAGGAAGCGCTGGCTTTGGTCACGAAGATGTTCCAGTATGTTGGAGTTCCGGAGGATTTCATCTCCCGCTATCCGTTCGAGTTGAGCGGCGGAATGCGCCAGCGTGTTGCGATCGCCATGGCGTTGGTTACATCTCCAATCTTGATTATTCTGGATGAGCCCACTTCGGCGCTGGATGTATTAACTCAGGCCAACATCTTTAACGTATTGAAGCGGCTTAAGAAAGAATTGGGCATCAGTTTTATTTTGATTACGCACGATATTGCAACATCCAGTGAATTGGCTGACGATGTGGCCGTAATGTATGCCGGGCAAATTGTTGAAATGAGCGACGCTTATCGCTTCTTTGATAAACCGCTTCATCCTTATTCGCAAAAATTGATGGCCAGCGTCCCGAGACTACACGGGACAAAGGAACCTGATTTCATTACCGGCAGGCCGCCCAGTCTGATAGATTTGCCCAAGGGCTGTCGCTTTGCTGACCGCTGTCCATCTCGTTTCGAAAAATGCGTTCAAGATCCGCCGGTGGTCGAGAAAGATGGCCGCAAAGTCAAATGCTGGTTGTATTCCTGATGGGAGCATTCTAATGGTTTCCACTGTTCAAACACAGGATGTAAATAACGATACAAGAAAAGTTTTATTGTCCATAGACGATTTGCATGTTTGGTTTGAGTTGAGACGTTTTGGATTTGGCCGCGCCGGTTATGTGAAAGCGGTGGACGGCGTGACTTTTGAAGTTCACCAAGGTGAAGCGATTGCCGTTGTGGGAGAAAGCGGATGTGGAAAATCTAGTCTGATGAAAACCATCCTGGCACTTTACAAGCCGACCAAAGGAAAAGTTATCTTTAACGATAGGGATTTGGCTAAGCTGGATGGCAAAGGGCTGCACTTATATCATTCCCATGTTGGTTATGTTCAACAGGATCCATACGGCGCACTTCCGCCTTTCATGAATGTTCAACGGATTCTGGAAGAGCCTCTAATCATCGGCGGCATCAAGGATAAGGAAGAGCGCAATCAGCGCATCCGCAAGTCAATGGATGAAGTAAAGCTCACGCCGGTGGAGGATTTCCTTGAGAAGTTCCCACATATGTTGAGCGGCGGACAACAGCAACGCGTGGTAATCGCGCGCGCCATGATCATGGGACCGAAATTCCTGGTTGCCGACGAACCTGTCTCCATGCTGGATGCATCGGTGCGTGTGGAGATTCTCAAGCTGTTGCGCGGTCTGCAGGAATCGCACAATCTCTCTGTCATCTACATTACGCACGATCTTTCAACGGTTAGCTATTTCTCCGAGCGCATCTTTGTGATGTACGCTGGCAACTTGGTCGAAAAGGCGAGCGTGCGCCAGGTGTTGGATCATCCGCTCCATCCTTACACCATGGCTTTGCTAACTGGCACGTCTGAGCCGGACGCCAGGAACGCGGAAACCTTCAAAGAGCTTCCGCCCGGCGAGCCTCCCAGTCTGGTGAATCCGCCGACCGGTTGTCGTTTCCATCCGCGTTGTTCGAAGGCCATCCAGGGTTTGTGTGACGTTAAAAGAACCTCCAGATTTTGAGCCCGAGCCAGGTCATCTTGTGGCTTGCTGGTTGTATCAATAACACTTGAATGCGTCCCTGGCAATTGATTTTGCTTGGTTTCATTTTATCCATGATGGGAGTTGTTTTTCCTTTTCTAATGGTGATTTAGGTGTTTCCCTCCACATTCTTTTTGAATTTCTTTTCTTACGCCGCATCCATGACTGGATTATTTTTGGGAATCATCGGGGCATCACATTATATTAAGGAAAATCGCAAGAAATAACAGGCAATGACTTTGCTGAGGATGTGATAGGATTCGGGTCGCAAGACCCGAATATTTTTTCAATAAGGAGCGCATCATGACTGGAATCGAAAACGGATTTCATCGATCCATTCCTTTATTGGTGCTGATCACTTTCCTGCTTTCTGCGTGCGCGAGTTCGCCGTCTAAATTGAACGAGCAACCCGCGCCCGCGATAACGCCACCAGCGTCGTTTACGCCAACGCCATCGCCGCGCACATTGACGATTTGTCTCGATCAGGAGCCGAATACGCTTTATCCATATGGAAATTTGAATGCCGGCGCACAAAGCGTTCTTGCCGCTATTGACGATGGGCCGATTGATACGATTAGTTACACATATAAACCGGTGATCTTGCAGAAATTGCCCAGCACTGCGAACGGCGATGCGACGATTTCACAGGTGACAGTTAATAATGGTAGTGAAGTTGTAGACGCCAATGGGAATCTTACGGCATTGAACATCGGAACAAGCGTCCGCCCTTCTGGCTGCCGATCGAGCGGATGCGCAATGAACTATTCTGGTTCCGCTTTGCAGATGGATCAAATGTCCGTTACCTTTCACCTGCGCCCTGACTTGACCTGGTCGGACGGCATACCATTAACTGCTGATGATTTCAGTCTATGCCTATCAGATCGTTTCCAATGATTTCATCTTCTCCGTTCAAATTTCTGGCCGACCATACGCAATCCTATACAGCAACCGATATGACAACGATTCAATGGACAGGCATTCCCGGCTTTATTGATCCGACCTACTTCACCGATTTCTTCCCTCCCGCGCCGAAACATGCCTGGGACAAGTTTGGTGCCACCGGTCTTGCTCAAGTGGATGTCGCTTCTCACATTCCCATGGGCTGGGGACCGTATATGATTCAAAATTGGGCGATCGGCGATCACATTACATTGACAAAGAATCCTTATTACTTCCGCGCTTCAGAAGGTTTACCCAAGTTCGATACTTTAACTTTTCGTTTCATTCCCGATTCGAACGCGGCGATCAGCCAGTTGACTTCGGGCGGATGCGATATTCTCGATCCAAGCACCAATCTCAATTCACAGGTTGCGTTGCTTCAACAGATGCAGGACGCACATCAAATCCAGGCTTTCTTCGCGCCGACCTCGACGATCGAGTGGCTTGGGCTGGGAATCAATCCCGCCGCATATGATAGCGGCAACCGATCCGTTAAAAATCGTCCTGATTTTTTTGCAGACCCGCGCACGCGTCAGGCAATTGCCTTGTGCCTCGACCGCCAAAAGGTCGCAGATACGGTTTTATTCGGGCAATCCTCCGTGCCGACCAATTTTGTTTCGCCAGGCCATTCACTTTATTTAAGTAATCTTCACGTTTATAGGTTTGATGCCACTGCCGGTTCTCAACTGCTCGAGCAGACTGGCTGGAAATTTGTCAGGGGAGATACGACTTCGGTGCGACGAGCCATTTCGGTCCGAAATGTAACGGCGGGTACGCCTCTGATCTTGAATTACATCACCACTCAATCCGTTCAACGGCGGCAGGTGATTGACATCCTTTCGCAATCGCTGGCACAATGCGGCATCGGAATCAATGTGCAAAATGAATCGCAACAGGAAATGTATGCGCCCGGTCCCACTGGTCCGCTGTTCGGACGCAGCTTTGATCTTGCAGAATATGCTTTGAGTGCCACTAGCATCGAGCCACCTTGTGGATGGTTCGCGAGCAACGAGATTCCTAACGCGGTGAATCATTGGATCGGTGTGAATGTAAGCGGCTATAACAATCCCGATTTTAATTCGGCTTGTTCTACCGCACAATCATCGTTGCCTAGCGAACAGGCTTACTCGGATTCATATCATCAAGCGCAATCCATCTTTGCCAACGACCTGCCAGCTATTCCGCTTTTCTTTCGTCTCAATGTTGCCGCGGTGCGCGCTGACTTATGTCATTTCAATCTTGATCCGACTGCCAACCCAATGTGGAACATTGAAGCTTTTGACGAAGGACAGGCTTGCAAGAAATGAATCGCACGCGACTTTTTTCCGCCGCAACGCTTTTGATTTTTCTTCTCTCTTCATGCGCGCCGAAAGCGGCTCCTGCGCCAACGTTCGTTCCTTCATCCAAGCCTTCGCCCGTGCCAACCGCGACTTCCATCCCTCATGCCTCCGAGATTCGATTCGCAGTGATCGGAAATGTAACCCCGGTTAACGTGTGGGCTTTGTTCGACGCTAAAGGATATTCATATAACAATTATGCGGTGATGGCCGGTTACTGGCCACGCTTATATCAGCTTTCCATTCCAGATCGTAACTTTGAAACCATGGCTGCCAGCGGAATGCCATCGCCATTTATACAAGAAGGGAGTTTTTATACAGCAACTGTTCCGCTTCGTTCCGATCTAAAGTGGACGGATGGAACCCCCTTTACTGCGGATGATGTTGCCTTTACGGTGAATACCGCTGTGTCTTTGCAACTCGGCTTTGACTGGCACGATTTTTATGATCCCAATTTCATTGACCACGCCGAAGCCAGCGATGCGCAGACCGTGAAATTCTATTTCAAGAAGCAACCAAACGTCGGCGTATGGCAATATGGAGCGCTGCAAGGCCCAATTGTTCAGAAAGCATATTGGGAATTGAAGGTTTCTGCCTCTACCGCGCTATTGCCTCCGCATACTCTCCTTCCGCAAATCGCTTCGTTGACCGCGCAGGTCGCGGATATGCAGTTGAAGATAAATACCGTGAATGCGAACATCGCAATATTGTCGACCACCAGCAGTGGTTATATTCAGGGCATCGCTGATATTAAAGGCCTGCAGGCTAATATAAATCAAACAAATACTGCGCTGGCGAAATCCCAGTCGCAATACGATTTGGCGATGGATGCGGCGCGGCAATCGTTATATGCGCTGGATAATGCAAATGAACCGACGCTCGGCGATTGGATGCCTACGGGTAAAGAGAATGGCGCGTGGATCAATCAGGTCAATCCGGCACATCCGTTTAATGTGCCGAAGTTTGATAGTGTAGTTTACAAAACTTTTGCAAGCGAAGATGATGCTATGAAGGCGATTCAAAATAACGATATAAACAGTATTCTTGCCCAGAATGGGCTCTCACCGTTTAACCTATTAGTAAATGCTCCTTTGATTAGAAAGACCAACCCCAACTATAGAGTTGGATTCTTGATATTCAATCTTACAAGATCGGAACTTTCTGACCCAGTATTTCGGCAGGCGTTCTCGTGCATATTAGACCCAAGCTATAACTTTGCTGTGATGGGTTTTGATAATATTCCTATTAGATTTGGCTCATTTGTTTTGTCTGGTCAAAAATATTGGTTTAATCCAAGTGTGCAACTTCCTTGTGCGAATGAGAATGACCGGGCTTCGGTTGTAGATAAAGCAGTTCAAACTTTTAAAACTGCTGGGTATTCATGGGATCAGATACCGCAATATGGAGTATTTGGTACGGGACTGAAACTTCCTAATGGAGAAAAATTTCCGGCGCTCAATTTGCTTGCGAGTAATGTGAATACTGATCCTGTGAATGATCCTTTAAGATTGGGTTATTTTTATAATGATGCGTCAGATCAAATCATAAATTTTGCAGAGACTTTTGGTGTTCCTATTTCAAAGGAAGTTGTGAGCTCAGAAGATGTACATTTTGCTGTCTTTAGCAGTCGTCAATATGACATGGCTTTGCTTGAGTATACTGTCAGCGAATATCCGGGTTATTTGTGCGATTGGTTCAAGGACGGGAATCCGTTTGGGTATCAAAGCGACCGCCTCCAGTCCGCGTGCGAAGCGTTGAATTCAACCAGTGATCTATCAACGGCACAGAAAGATGTTTACGAATTCAATCCATCCTGGCGCAAGACCTTCCATTTATTCCGCTGTATTCGGGTATCACAAACGACGCGTATAGAAATATCAAGTATCCGTTCGATAGCGTGCTGGGCGGTTTAAGCGGAGTCTACGGTGCACCATCTTTGGCAATTCCTGCTCCATAAGTGGAAATCTTTGCTATAATCAGCCCCACCAATTCGCAAGAAGGAGTTGCAGCGTGGCAAGGACCGATAAAAAACCTTTCCTGGAAGTTAAAAACCTGAAGACCCATTTTTTTACCGAGGATGGTGTGGTTCATGCCGTAGATGGCGTTGACTTCGTAGTTTATCCGGGCGAGATTTTTGGTCTAGTTGGCGAATCCGGATGCGGCAAGAGCGTGACTTCGCTTTCGGTGATGCGCCTCATATCGCCTCCGGGCAAAATACTGGAGGGCGAAGTCCTATTGGATGGAACCAACCTGTTGAATTTATCGGAAGAAGAGATGATGAAAGTGCGCGGCAACCGCATCTCGATGATCTTTCAACAGCCGCAGACCGCGCTCAATCCGGTATTCAAAGTGGGAGACCAAATCGCCGAAGTGTTAAGCATTCATCAGGATCTTAGCAAGGAAGCGGGGCAAAAGCGCGCAGTGGAATTATTGAAGATGGTCGGCATTCCCGAGCCTGAACGCCGCGCAGAATGTTTTCCTCATGAACTCTCAGGCGGCATGGCCCAGCGTGTGATGATCGCCATGGCGCTGGCTTGTGTGCCGGAACTTTTAATTGCCGATGAGGCGACGACTGCTTTGGATGTGACCATTCAAGCGCAAATCCTTGACCTTATCCTGGCGCTGCGCAAAGATTTGGGTACCTCCGTGATTTTGATCACGCACGATCTGGGCGTCATCGCCGAGATGGCGGAACGTGTGGCCGTGATGTATGCGGGCGAGATCGTCGAGCAAGCTGAATCTGTTGAACTCTTTGATAATCCGCTTCATCCATATACACAAGGCCTGATCGGCTCCATTCCCATTCTAGGCAAGATCAAGGAGCGGCTGGATGTGATCCCCGGCAGTGTCCCCAATCTAATTGATCCACCGCCTGGCTGCCGCTTTGCACCGCGTTGCGCGGCGCGCGTTAAACATGAACTTAAGATTTGCGGCGAGCTTGACCCGCAGTTAATTGAAGTCAAACCGGGCCATATTGTCCGTTGCTGGTTGTATCAAAACGCGGAAGGACATCGCGCACCGCTGAAGGCGCGCTGACCGCATCACGGAGTAGTCAATGAGTGATAATTCTTCTAACTCAGATTTGATCCAGGTTAAATCGCTGAAAAAATATTTTCCGGTTCGGGCTGGTGTGATGCAGCGCGTGGTGGCAAATGTTCAGGCTGTGGATGATGTCAGTTTCACCATCAAAAAAGGGGAAACCTTGGGCATGGTGGGCGAGTCGGGCTGTGGCAAGACAACGGTTGGCCGGACGATGTTGAGGCTGATCGAACCGACCGGCGGATCCGTGATCTATAACGGCAAAGATATATTCAAGTTCAAGTCCAATGAGATGAAGCCTGTCCGCCGCGATTTGCAGATTATTTTCCAGGACCCGTATGCTTCACTCGATCCGCGCGTGCCGATCGGCGAATCGGTGATGGAAGGATTGCAAATTCATCACGTCGGTACGCCCAAGGAGCGTACTGCAATCATGCTGGAGACTCTCAAGAAGGTGGGGCTGGAGGAATATCATTCGCGCCGGTTCCCTCATGAGTTCTCCGGCGGCCAGCGTCAGCGGATTGGGATTGCGCGCGCTTTGGCTTTGCGTCCCAAATTCCTTGTCTGCGATGAGCCGGTTTCCGCGTTGGATGTATCCATCCAATCCCAGGTGCTGAACATCTTGAAGGACCTACAACAGGAATTCGGCTTGACGTATCTTTTCATTGCCCATAACCTGAGCGTGGTGGAACATATCTCCGACCGAGTGGCCGTGATGTACTTGGGGAAGATGGCCGAATTAGCCGACCGGGATGAGTTGTATCGCGATCCGGAACATCCATACACACAAGCCCTCATGTCGGCCATCCCCGTTCCCGACCCGAAGATGAAACGCAATCGGTTGATTCTCAAAGGAGATGTGCCCAGCCCGCTTCATCCTCCGAGCGGATGCCGTTTCCATCCGCGCTGTCCCATCGCGGAAAAGATTTGCTCTGAACAGGAGCCGGAATTCCGCGAGACTAAACCAAACCATTGGGTGGCGTGCTGGATGGTCAAATAGGTTTCTGGAGACGCAGATGAAATATGGAATTCTGCTCGTTGACGATCAGCGCGACATTCTGCGTCTTTTGCATTCTACACTAGACACGCTGAATAACCCCGATCTTCAAATTTTCGAAACCCCTTCCGGCGAGGAAGCATTGCTCGAAGCGAGCCGCCAACGAATTGATTTGCTGGTGGCCGATTATAAGCTGCCCGGCATGACCGGAATTGAACTGATGCATAAAGTCCGCGCGCGGCACCCGGAAGCAAAAGTGATTTTAGTTTCAGGCATGACGGATCGAAAGGCTCGCGATGAAATGTTGAATGCCGGCGCGATTGCCCTTTTCGATAAGCCAATTCCTCTTGCGGATTTTCTGGATGTGGTGGAGCGCAGCCTGGGATTAGTTCGCACCATTTTTCCTCCCCCATCAGGTTCCAGAGCAGAAGCCAAGCGGGCGCGCGTTTCTGACTTGCTGGCGAACTTTCGCCAAGACGTCCACGCCCATGCTGTATTTCTTTTGAACGAACGCGGAATGGTACTGGCGCGCGCGGGCGCCTTGTATGACAGCAGCATGGAAGTCTCACTGCTATCGGCATTGATCGCCATTTTCAATGCGGGATTGAAAATCGCGAAATTTAATCATCAAGAGACATTGGACCAATATTTTGCTTTTGGCCACGGCGACGAGGATCTCTTACTGATTCCCATCACGGGCGCATACGCCTTGTTATTGGCAGGAGAAAAACTGACCAACCGCGAAAATATTTTGGATACCATGCAGGCCTTTCTCGCATTGCGCGACGAGGTCGAACGATCACTACGTTCGATGGGCGTTACCGCAGAATTGAAAGAGAAGGAGGCGGCTCCCACAAAACCTCCTGTCAAGAAAAAAGGCAAAACTGGCGAGTTGAAAAAAAACAAGACAGACGAATTACTGCCGACTACTCCGCCTTCTCCTGAAATGGAAGCGCTGCTCAGAGAAGCCGCGAGAAAGAAAGTCAAACAACAAGAGATGGATGAATTCTGGAACAAAGCCGCGGAACAAAATGCAGGAAAGTCGACCAACCCTGAAGTCATCTCTTATGAGGAAGCTCGTAAAATGGGGCTGACGCCCGAACTCTAAAAAATAATGTGATACAATTTTCCCGCTTTTCATTGGGGCGTGGTGCAAGGGCAGCACACCAGCCTTTGGAGCTGTGGATCTTGGTTCGAATCCAGGCGCCCCAGTCTGATTACCGAACCCGCGCAGGCGGGAATTTTTCTCTAAGCACTCGAACCATGAGTGCAGGCAGGCCTCGCGCGAGCAGGCCTGTTTTGTTTTAGGAGCGTGCTATGAAAGTTACTGCTGTTTTACTGGCCGCAGGTCAGGGCACTCGCATGAAATCCGAATTGCCCAAAATGCTTCATCCCATTTGCGGCAAGCCGATGCTGGCCCATTCGCTCGCATCGGTGATGCAAGCCAGCGACAAGTCGCCGGTGGTGATCGTCGGCCATGAAGCGGATCAGGTGCGCGAATCCGTTTCCGGCGGCGTTCAATTCGTAATCCAAGATCAACAACTTGGCACGGGTCACACGGTCCTGCAAGCGGAATCCCTGCTCAAGGGCAAAACGAATTTTGTGCTCGTGACATATGGCGATATGCCTTTGCTTCAAGCCTCGACCCTGAAGCGGCTCGTCGAGACCCAGAAATCCAATCGCGGCCCGATGACAATGCTGACGGTGATCGCCGATGACCCGCGCGGCTTTGGCCGTGTGATGCGTAATGCAGATGGCACCGTTGCCGCGATTGTCGAAGAATATGTGGCGACACCGGAACAATTAAATGTTAAAGAATTGAATGTCGGCGCGTATTGCTTCCAAGCGGATTGGTTGTGGGACGCGTTGCATCGAATCAAAGTTTCGCCCAAAGGTGAATATTATCTGACGGATACCGCCGAGCTTGCGGTCAAAGATGGTTTAACGATCCAAGCCGTGCTTTGCGACGATATTGCAGAAACGATTGGCATCAATACGCGCGTGGATCTGGCGGATGCCGAATCCGTAATGCGTGAACGCATTAATCGCGCACATATGTTGAACGGCGTGACGATCATCAATCCAGATGCAACTTATATCGAGGCTGATGTTAAAATCGGAAAAGATACAGTCATCCTGCCAGACACATACATTCAAGGAAATACAATTATCGGCGAGCGAAATAACATCGGCCCCAATTCACACATTCACGATTCGAAAATTGGAAACGAATGTACGATTTTTATGTCCATAATGGAAGGCGCGGAGATGGAAGATGATGTGAACATCGGTCCGTTTGCTCGTCTGCGGAAAGGCGCACATTTGGCAAAGCATGTTCACATGGGAAATTTCGGCGAGGTCAAGGATTCGTATCTTGGCGAAGGCGTCAAGATGGGACATTTCTCTTACATCGGTAATGCAACCATCGGCACGAATACTAACATCGGCGCCGGGACCATCACCTGCAACTTCGATGGCGTGAATAAAAATCCAACCGAGATCGGTGACGACGTCTTCATCGGCTCCGATTCGATGTTGGTCGCGCCGATCAAGATCGGGGATCGCGCCAAGACCGGCGCAGGTGCGGTGGTAACGAAAGACGTTCCGGCAGATATGCTTGCAGTCGGTGTGCCAGCGCGGGCGATCAAGAAGTTGGAAAAGAAAATCGAAATTAAGAAGTAAAAGTATGGTTACTCTCACCAACCTAGAAAAACAATCCCTGATTGATCTTGCCAACGAAGCACGGCGGCGCGCATACGTGCCTTATTCCAATTATCCGGTCGGCGCGGCATTGCGGACGAAGACCGGCCTTTTATTCACCGGCGTCAACGTGGAGAATGCCGCCTATCCCACAACGATTTGTGCGGAACGCGTCGCAATCTTCAAGGCGGTTTCAGAAGGCGAGCGCGAGTTTGAAGTCATTGCGGTTGTCACGGATAACGGCGGCTCGCCGTGCGGTTCATGCCGTCAGGTGCTGGCTGAGTTTGGTTTGGATACCATTGTGTTGATCGCAGATGGTCAAGGCCGACTTGTTAAGCAAACAACCGTGAAAGATTTGTTGCCTGAGGCATTTACTCCCGAAAGCCTTTCGCGGAAAGTTTAGAACAGGACGAGGAAATGTTTAGCCAGCCATTCTTTATCCCATCTGCATTGATTGTCCTCTTTTCTCTTCCGCTGCTCTTTGGTTGGATTCCACGTCAGTCATTCTATGGCGCGCGTACCCCGAAGACGCTTTCCAGTGACGATATTTGGTATCCAGCGAATCGGTTCACGGGCGTAGTGCTTGTGGCTTCCAGCTGCATTTATTTTGCAGTCGCCTGGACTCTTCCGGATGCAAGCACCGTTACTAATATTGGCTTCGTGATTTGGTTTGTCCATCTGGGCGCATTTGTTATTCCGCTTATTGTCAGCTTGCTCCTGATCCGTTCCTTCATCCAAACTTTGTAAATGCGCGATACATATCATTCTCTGCGCGTTGAGGCGGTAGTGCTTCGCCATTCTGATTATGGGGAAGCTGACCGCATCTTGACTCTCTACACGCGCCAACTTGGAAAGACGCGCGCCATTGTCAAGGGAGCGCGTAAGCTCACCTCGCGCAAGGCGGGACATCTCGAACCGTTCACGCACGTCAAGCTTCAACTCGCCACAGGCCGCGATCTGTTCATCATCTCACAGGCTGATACCGTGGATGCTTATCTGCCGTTGCGTGAAGATTTATTGTTGACCGGGCATGCCTCTTACGTAATTGAATTGCTCGACCGTTTTACTTACGAAGACAATTTCGAGCACGTGACTTTGTTTCGCCTACTGACAGAGACTTTGTCCCGCCTCGCTTCCAAATCGGACCCGTGGCTGGTGATCCGTTATTATGAGATGCGCCTGCTCGACGATCTGGGATTCCGACCAAAGCTCTTCGAGTGTGCCAACTGCGGACGCGAGATTCAACCCGAAGATCAATTCTTTTCATTCAGCGCAGGCGGAGTCATTTGCCCAGCGTGCGGAAGAGGCTTACCAAACCTCACAAGCATATCAATGGACACGCTCAAGTATCTGCGCCACTTTCAGCGTTCGAGCTACAGCGAAGCCTCACGTGCGCGTCCCAGCCTTGAGGTCCAGAAAGAAGCGGAGACTCTGATGCAAGGCTATTTCACTTACTTGCTCGAACGCGAATTGAATACACCGGGATTCTTGAAAAGAATTAAAACATGATACAAAAAAGCGATCACTTCATCCGTTTTCCCCAATTCAAAACAAACAACCACGCGGCTAATGCAACCACTGGTTTGAAGATGCGCCAGAAAAATTTCTGGAACCAAGCCCAATGCAAATGATAGAGGATGTGCGTAATGCCGGTGCGGATGGTCAATGCTTGCCCAAGCGGGCTGAGCAGGATTCGGCGGCGATAATCGCGGAATGAAAAATCGTTTCGAGCGATTGCATCCCGAATCAATTCAGCTGCGATCAGACCGTATCCCAACGCGATACTGATGCCTTCACCGAAGATTCCATCTGCGCCAGCCGCATCGCCGACGAGGATCACACGCGGCACGGCAAATTGATTGAACGGACTAAACCATCGAATGGGGTGGCCTTTGATTTCGTATTGACTCAAGTCAAAGCCGTGACGTGTCATCTCTTCCGCTAATGGTTCTTTAAGAGCTGGGCGTTGTTTATAAGCGAGAATATTCGTATCATAAATTCCCCAGCATCGCATGGGCTCACCATTGATCTGTGTGGGAAAATCCCAGGTATAACCCGCGATGCCAGATGAAACCGGAAAGAAATCGAAGTATGCAGTCCCTATTTCATGAATGTCGTTACGAGGATGGTGTTCTTCCCGACGAAGCAATCTCCCATTAGATGGAGATTGCTTCGCTTCGCTGGCAACATTTGCACCTGGTGCAAGTGGAAGTGTGACATTGTGTTCGCGGGTTATCACTTCCAGCACGCGCGCGGTGTGAATGGATTCGTTTGGAAGAATACATCGCCTTGTGATGCCGTTCGAACCATCCGCACCGACCACGATTCGCGCGGTGAAAGTTTCCTTATCCGTTTCGATAATGACGCAATCATCTTGTGGTTGAATCTTCTTAACAGTTATTCCTTCGCGAATCTCAATTCCTTTGTCTTTCACTTTTTGCGCGAGCCATGCATCGAACTCGTTGCGGCGGATGATTCGCAAGGCATGAGTATTCGGCAACGAGATTGTTAATCCTTTGCCTGCGAAATCCAAATGAGCCGTGGACGCATCCACATGTGGAACTTCGCTTACGTCGAGGCCGAGGCGCCGAAGAATGATCTCGGCATCGGCGGTCAATCCGCCCGCACAAAGTTTTGGGCGCGGATGATGCGCCTTTTCGAGAATCAGGATTCGGTCGGTAAGATGCGGAGCAATCTGCACGAGATGCAGAGCCGTCGAAAGTCCCGCAGGCCCGCTGCCGAGGATAACAATCGCATATTGCACATCTTGAAGCATGAGTAGATTTTAAATCAAAAATCCAGGAAAATGACACCTGCCTGACTTAGAATATTTGTTCTAATATAATAACGTACTTGTTTACCGTGCAAAAGCATAAATTTGTAAAGGGTCGAAGCTCTTGAAAAAAGAGGCTGAACAACTCTTGAAAAGGCTGATTGAAAATTGTACACTGAGCCTGTGCATAGAGCGAAACGAAGGAATACACCGAGGTTGCCGGATCCCAACGAAGCGCGGATGGCGAAACTGGAACAACAGCTGGCGCAAGTGTTGGCCAGTAATGAGCTGTTGCGACGGCAGAATGAGATGTTGCAAAAGCGGAATGAGCGGTTGCAGAAGCAAGTGGAACTTTTGCAAGTCGAGGTGGAAGAGTTGAGACGGGCCGGGAAGAGGCAGGCTGCGCCATTTATGCGCAGGCATTGGGTCGAGCATCCCAAGCGGCCGGGACGCAAGGCTGGGCAAGGTCATTTTGTGCAGCGAGCCAAACCGAGTCTGAAGGAAGTGAGCGAGACGAAGGTGGCTGAATTGCCCTGCTGCCCGGAATGTGGCGGCAATTTGCGAAAGCGACATCAGCACGAGCAATATGAGATCGATCTGCCGAAGGTGGAGCCCGAGATCACGCGTTTTCTGACGTACAGCGGCTATTGCCATCATTGCGGAAAGCGTGTGCGCTCGTGGCACCCCGATCAACTTTCGCGAGCCACGGGAGCCGCGGGTCTGGTGGTGGTGGGACCGCGCGCCAAGGCTTTGGCCAGCGATCTCAAACATCGTCTGGGCGTTTCCTACGCCAAAGTGAGCGAAGTGCTCAACGATAGTTTTGGATTGGAAGTCTCTCGCAGCGGGTGGTGTCGCGCGGATCGAAAACTGGCTCGCACCGCCCGACCCGTGTATGTGAGATTGATCGAGTTGATCCGACAATGCAGTGTGGTGCATGCGGATGAAACCGGCTGGCGAATTGGAACGTTGGCGGCCTGGCTCTGGGTTTTCACTAATCATGAGATTACGGTTTACGATATTCGCGCCAACCGCTCGAGCGACGTGGTGATCGATATTCTGGGCGAGAAGTTCCAAGGCATCCTGGCTTCCGATGGTTTCCTGGCTTATGATGAAAAACGGCTGGCGGCCTGGCTCAAGCAGAAATGTGTTGGACATTTGCTCGCGGATCTGAAGGAGATGCGGGAGAGTAAAACGGGTCGAGCGCTGCAATTTGCGCGGCAGATGACCGCCCTGCTGCAAGACGCCCTGCAGTTGAAAGCCGAAAAGCCGCATTTGGATCCCTTTACCTTCGCTCAACGAGCTCGCACCCTCGAAACCCGATTGGATCAGTTGATTGCCCCTCAGCGGAGATTGACGGACAAGGACAATGTCCGCTTTGCCAAACGCTTGCGTAAGCATCGCCCTCACTTGCTGCGTTTCCTGTACGTCGATGGTCTGGACGCCACCAATAACCAAGCGGAAAGAATGATCCGGCCTGCAGTGATCATCCGAAAAACCAATGGATGTAACCGCACCCAAGCGGGTGCCGAGACCCATGCCATCTTGTCGAGTATATTGGTCACTGCTCATCAACATTCCATTCCAATCTTGGATTACCTGGTCCAACTGCAGCGAGTGGGTAAAGCGCCATCAGCGAAGCGATCCTGCGGACCGCCGCTTGCATCACATTATTTGTATCAACCTCAAATATCCGTTTTACCTGATGGATGACGGTAAACAAGTACATAATAACCGGTATGTTTCTCCTTCCTGTCCGTATCAGGCAATTATTCGAAAGAAAAACAAAGCCGGATGAATCTCGTATTTTCCTGCGAGACCAAGAAATAGTCGTGACAGTAAAAGAAGTCGCAAACAAACAAGGCCGTTCAGAAGAAGAGGTCGCTACGGATTTTATGAAGGCTGGCTTGGATCGCTTCCAAATGGAGGCAGAGTTGAAGGAGAGCTGGAATTTCCTTTCTCATCGTGAAAGGCAGGTTATTGCATTAGTGTGCTTGGGACATAGAAATGATGAGATTGCCGAAATTTTGTTGATTGCACCCGAGACGGTAAAGACACATTTACAGAATATATTTGCCAAATTTAATTTGCGTAGTAGTAGAGAACTACGACTAATTCTGAAGAACTGGAATTTCGCCAAGTGGTGGGAGCAAAACCAGCATTGATAGGGGTATAAGCCCATCGGTCACAAGTTTAGCAGATTAATAACCTGTCAAGAAGGGATTTTGGAGGGTTTCGGGTAAACTTTGCTCCATGAGCGAAGAAAAACAACCCCGAAAAGCCAGTAGCGTTCGACACACACGAGCGATCCAACGCGATCATACCAAGCATTCGATCACTGCGCCAACCGCTGAACAAATTCAAGAACGTCTGGCGGAGATTGTTCATCCAGCAACATTAGCCCAGATGGATTACTTCCGCAGCCTGGGGTTGCGGGAACGGACATTGAATTTAATGGTCATGGTCGCCTTCGTTTTAGAAATGATCTGGCGACAAATCGGCGGCGTGAATGAGATGGTGCGGCTGATTCAAACGGAAAGTATGTTATGGGCTTCGCCGCGCAAGGTCAGTCAACAGGCGTTATCACAACGTTTGACCAGTTTACCCTCCGATCTATTTCTGAAAATCTTGTTGTCCATTTTGCCGTTGATGCAAAAACGATGGGCAGAACGAAAGCGACCCTTACCGCCAGAAATTGCCTGGGCGCAGGAACATTATCGTGAAGTGGAACTCGTGGACGGCTCGACCTTGGATGCGCTCATTCGCAAACTTGGGTTACTCAAAGACTTACCGCAAAATCCGCTGGCAGGTCGGATGACCTGCTTATTGAATTTATGTTCCCGACTTCCATCCCAAATTTGGTACGAATCTGACCCACAAGCCCACGATCAACGCTTCTGGCCGCAGATTCTGGAAGTTTTGAAAGCGAATTCGCTACTGATTTTTGATATGGGCTACATTAACTTCGAGATTTTCGCCCAATTGACGTTGGCGCAGGTCAAGTTCATCACGCGGGCGAAAAACAATCTCGTTTACAGTTTTGAACGCACACTCATTCAAACCGCCACGGCACGTGATTCTTTGGTTTGGATCGGACCAGAAGATAGTCGTCAGTTAGTGCGGCTGGTCGAAGTCTTCTATGGCAAAACATGGTATCGTTATTTGAGCAACGAGTTGGATGCCGAGCGTTTGCCTGCGGCTTATCTAGTGGCCTTGTATTGGCAACGTTGGCGCATTGAAGATGCGTATGCGATTGTCAAGCGCTTATTGGGTCTCGCGTATTTTTGGTGCGGTGCGCAGAATGCAGTTGAGATTCAAATCTGGGCAACTTGGCTACTCTATGCTGTTTTGGTAGATCTCACTGATAACGTTGCCGAAGCGCTCCGTCAACCGTTTGCTGCCATCTCCATAGAAATGGCTTATCGCAGTCTTTACTTTTTCACGCAGGCTCATCACCACGGTCAGGCAGATGATATCGTCGCTTACCTGGCTGCCAATTCTAAATTGCTCGGTATCGTCAAGCGGAAACGAAAAACCGCCCACTCCTTGCCTCTCATAACTATCTTGACACAGCCCGTACTACCTTAACTTGTGACCGATGGTATAAGCCCAGTCTTTATCAATATATAGGTCAACCTGCAGATTACGCCTAAAATCCCCCGTCGGGGGATTGTTATTTAATTTCCTTCGGATTATTTTGAAATGCAAATATCACTACCTACTTTTGAAAGAATTAAAGTTATGAGGATTGATAAATGATGTTTCCAAGACGGCCAATCCGCGCATTTCTCATTTACGCACACTATGACAAAGAAATTGTCTACGGTTTATACAATTGCATGATTAAAGATGGCATTGACGTGTAGCTGGATGTGGAAAAACTTCTTCCCGGTCAGAGTTGGAAGATGGAAATTGGCAGGGCAATCCTTAATAGCGATGTAGTCATCGTTTGCCTCTCTCGGCAATTTAACAAACGGAAAGGATATCGCCATAAGGAACTGAAGATCGCGCTTGAAAAAGCGACTTTGCTTCCTGATGATGAGATCTTTGTGATTCCCATTCGATTGGAGGAATGTGAGATGCCCGAATCCCTTCTTCACCTGCATCGCGTAGACTTGTTTGAAGCCGGTGGCTATAAAAAATGATGCGTGTCCTTCGGGTCCGAGACGCTGAAGAATGATCTCGGCATCGGCGGTCAATCCGCCAGCGCAGAACTTGGGATGGGGATAATGCGCCTTTTCGAGAATCAGGATTTGGTTCTTAAGATGCGGAGCGATCTGCACGAGATGCAGAGCTGTTGAATGTCCCGCAGGTGCGCCGCCGAAATCAAAATATCTTTTGGCATGGAAATAATTTACCATAGAATGAAGCAAAAGCGTTCTTTGCCTTTGATTATTCAATTCACTGCCTGTTTCGGCGGAAGACCAATATCCGAACACTTCGATACAATTTCACGAGTTGGTGTGAGGCCAACTGCCCTATCAAAGTCTCGGTCTATCATTTCGCTCATTGTCTTTTTGATACGGTATAATCTCTTCGCAATTAAGAATTGTAAATCCTAAATCGGAAATCATAAATGACGAAATCATCTTTCCAATCCATCATCCTCAAACTCCAAGACTTCTGGGCCTCGCACGGATGTCTCATCGCACAGCCCTATTACACTCAGGTCGGCGCGGGGACAATGAACCCCGCCACCTTCCTGCGCGTGCTCGGACCTGAGCCGTGGAACGTGGTATATGTCGAGCCTTCGGTGCGTCCCGATGACGGGCGCTACGGCGAGAATCCGAATCGCTTCCAACTGCATACGCAGTATCAAGTCATCCTCAAGCCCGATCCCGGCAATCCGCAGGAACTCTATCTCGAGTCGCTCAAAGCGCTCGGCATTGACCCGCGTCAGCACGACATCCGCTTTGTGGAGGATAACTGGGAACAGCCCGCCATCTCAGCGTGGGGACTCGGTTGGGAGGTCTGGCTCGACGGGCAGGAGATCACGCAGTTCACCTACTTCCAGCAGATGGGCGGCGTGGCGCTCGATCCTGTATCGGTGGAGATTACCTACGGACTCGAACGCATTCTGATTGCGCTCAATAACGCCAAAGGCATCTGGAATGAAGAATGGGGCGCGGGCGTGACCTATGGCGAGATCCGACACGCCGAGGAGTTCGAGCATTCCAAATATTATTTTGAAGTTGCTGACGTGGAGCGCGTCCGCAAGATGTACGAGCTCTTCTCCGCTGAAGCCGACGCCTGTCTCGCGCAAGGTCTGATCGTCCCCGCGGACGATTACGTTCTCAAATGCTCACACTCGTTCAACATCCTCGACACGCGTGGCGCGATCAGCGTTGCCGAACGTCAAGCCTTCTTTAGACGGATCAGAGAACTGGCGCGCAAAGTGGCGGAAGGATATCTCGAAGAACGCAAGCAATTGGAATATCCGTTAATGCGTGAAAAGGGAATAGTGAATAGTGAATTGGGCAAGCCCACTCCATTCTCCATTCCCCATTCACCATTACCTTTCCTGCTGGAAATCGGTGTCGAAGAACTTCCCGCCAGCGATGTAGACACGGCTCTGACTCAACTCCACGAGCGGATTCCGACATGGTTGGATGAACTTCGTCTCGAACATGGTTCGATTAGCATCCATGCGACCCCGCGGCGGCTCGCCGTTTTGATAGATTCACTTTCTCCGAATCAACCTGACCGCGATGATCTGGTCAAAGGTCCGCCTGCAGACAAAGCCTTCGATAAAAACGGAATTGCATCACCCGCTGCGATGGGCTTTGCCAAAAAGAATGGCGTGAATACAAAAGATTTGCAAGTCAAAGAAGAGAACGGGGGCAAATATGTTTATGCTGTAGTCAAGCAAAAAGGACGCTCCGCGCCTGAAGTGTTGGCTGAAGCATTGCCCAAATTAGTGGAGAGCCTCAAGTTTGAGAAGTCCATGCGTTGGAATGATTCTGGCGTCGCGTTCTCGCGTCCGATTCGCTGGTTCGTGGCTTTACTTGGCGATCAAGTCATTCCGTTTGAATATGCTGGCGTGGTTTCAAGTAACATCACCCGCGGACTGCGGCCATACGATTTACCTGAAATCAAAATTGCTTCGGCAGATAAATACTTCGATGTGATTCGCGAAGCGGGCATCGTTCTTGATAAAGAAGAACGCAAAGCCTCCATCGTGGAGCAGGTCAAGCAAGCCGCGGCCTTGATGGACGGCGAAGCTATCATAGCTGATGATCTGTTGGATGAAATGACCAATCTCATCGAAATGCCAACGGCTGTGATGGGCGGTTTCAACGAAGAATTTCTTCAATTGCCGAAGGATGTTTTGATCTCAGTGATGAAGAAACATCAACGATATTTTCCGGTCGAGAAAAGTGGAAAATTATTGCCGCATTTCATTGCCATTCGTAACGGCGACGATATCGGCATCGATATTGTCCGTCAGGGAAACGAACATGTGCTTGGTGCGCGCTTTGCAGATGCAAACTTCTTTGTGCGCGAAGATGTCAAGCATCCGCTTGAATATTATCGTTCACAACTTTCTGGTCTTACTTTCCACACCAAGCTTGGCTCGATGCTGGATAAGTCCGAACGCATGTTGAAACTTGCCAAGGAATTTTCATCCATGCTCGTATTGAGTGAGGTAGAAGCATCGAATGTTCAACGCGCCGTCTTTTTAGCGAAGGCCGATTTAGTTACACAGATGGTCACTGAAATGACCTCGCTCCAAGGCATCATCGGGCGTGAATACGCAGTGCGAAGTGGTGAGCACGCCGAAGTGGCATTAGCTATTGGCGAACAATATCAAGCTGTGCCAAAATCAAGGATTGGTGTCGTGGTTGCATTGGCAGATCGAATCGATTCTTTGGTTGGTCTCTTCGCAGCGGGCTTGGCTCCCTCGGGCGCAAAGGATCCATTCGGTTTGCGCCGCGCCGCAATTGGCGTGGTCCAGCCGTTGATTGAACATGACATTTCAGTCGATCTGCGGGAAGCAATAAAAAAAGCCGGGGAGTTGCAACCAAATTCGGTCAAGAATCTAGTTCAAGAAACCGCAGGACCTATACGCGTTGACCATGGTTACTTTGTGTTGAGCAATGAAATACAAAATCAAGTATTGGAATTTATTGCAGGTCGCTTGTCCGTTGTTTTGAAAGACGCCCGCTATAAATATGATGTGGTCGATGCGGTGCTTGCTGAACAAAGCGCCAATCCCGCTCGCGCGGCTGAGGCTGTCAAACAATTGCAAACTTGGGTCGAACGCAAGGACTGGAATACGATTCTTCCCGCCTTTGCGCGCTGTGTCCGCATTATGCGCGATCAGAAGCAAGTATTCAAAGTCAACCCAAAGAACTTTGCGGAGAAATCGGAAGAGGCGTTGTACAAATCTTTGGAGAAAGCTGAGTCTGCTTCACGCCGAGACGGAAGCGTGGATGATTTTCTCAACGCCTTCGTTCCGGTGATTCCTGCTGTCAATGAATTCTTTGATAAAGTCCTGGTCATGGCCGATGACAAATCATTGAAAGAAAATCGATTGGGTTTACTGCAAAGGATTGCGGCGTTATCCCGCGGCGTTGCTGATTTCAGTAAACTGGAAGGTTTCTAATCGAGTAGGGAGCGGCGGCTAACCGCTCCCTCTCACACCACCGGACATGCGGGGCCGCATCCGGCGGTTCACCGAGAATGGTACAGAAATTCTTGAACTGGATTTTCCTCTGTCTCGTGCCGGGGATGGCTCGACCCTCTGTGCAACTCCCATAGGCTTCACCCATTTCGTTTGCACGGCAGTTCTTCTATTCGAAGCATTCGGTCTTCTATGTTCATCCCGCGAACTACTCATCGTACTCATCCTCTCGATGTTCAGCCCTTCCTGAAAAATAATCTCAGTACTATGGCCTCGGCTGACTCCTGCCGTCTCAATCTGACATCCTTGCCAGGGTTACTTTGTTAGCCGGACGACAGGCCTCCCCAGGTAAGAACGTTGACTTTCTCTGCATCCCTGTCCCATTTACTGTTTCGGCCCTTGATTGCTTCGGGCTTCGTTGTCACTTGCCAACTCGCCCGACCTCACAGCCTCTGATGGGCTTCTTGTTCATCAGGTCGCAGATTTGCTTCCAGCTTCCTTCAGACCTCACCTCGCAGTGACGCCCTTGCCTTCCGCTAATGGTTGGTGCAATCAACCTCCATAAAGGTCTTTCACCTTCTAGTCAACGCCCATGCTGGGCGCACAAAACAAGAGACGACCTTTCGGTCGTCTCTTGTTTTGCTCATCAGATAATTCTTAATGTCTCATGGATGAGCAGTATAATTTCCGAAGGTATGTCCACCACCGACGAAATCAAATCGCGCATTGATCTTGTTGACCTCGTTTCCGAGGCCGGTGTCAAACTGCGCAAGACCGGCAGGAACTACACTGGCTTTTGTCCGTTCCATGCCAACAAGCACACGCCGGCTTTTGTCGTCTGGCCGGAGACGGGCACGTGGCGTTGCTTCGGCGAATGCAACGAGGGCGGTGATATCTTCAAGTTCGTGATGAAGAAGGATGGGATTGATTTCAAGGAAGCGCTTCAAAAACTCGCCGACCGCGCAGGTGTCAAGATTGAATCTTATCAGCACGAAACACCGATACAAAAAGAAGCTTATCAGCATCTTCGCGATCTATTGGAAGACGCAATCGTCTTTTATCGAAACCATCTCCTCAACCATAAAGACGTTCTGACGTATTTGCATGAGAAGCGTGGACTCAGCGACGCCACCATCGAGACCTTTGGGCTGGGTTACGCGCCTCCGGGCTTCGACAACGCTTTGAAACATCTCACCCAACGCGGCTACTCGGAACAGGATTTGCTGGACGCAGGTTTACTTTCCGAAAGCGAAAGCGGCAAACGCTTTGACCGTTTCCGTCATCGCATCATGATTCCGATCCGCGATGAGCAAGCACGAATGTCAGGCTTCGGCGCGCGCATCGTTGACCCGAATGACATTCCCAAGTTTTTGAATTCACCCGAAACGCCGATCTTCACCAAAGGTCATTTGCTCTACGGATTGGATCGCGCCCGCAAGCCGATCCGCACTGCGGACCAGGCTGTGATCGTGGAAGGTTATCTCGATGTCATTGCTGTGCATCAGGCGGGATATGAAAACGTGGTCTCGCCGATGGGCACCGCATTGACGGAAGAACAATTGCGTTTGCTTAAGAAATTTACGCGGCGCATTGTCCTTGCGCTCGACCCGGACACCGCCGGACAAAAAGCCGTTTTACACGGACTCGATGCGGCGCGCTCCGCGATGGATCGCGAAGGCGAATTCGGATTCGATGCGCGCGGCTTGCTTCGCAATGAAGCGCGTTTGCAAGCGGATTTGCGAGTCGCTACGATGCCGGATGGTTTGGATCCGGATGAAATTGTGGCGCGCAATCGCGAAGAATGGAAACAGCTTATTGATAATGCCAAGCCGATTGTGACGCATGTGATGGAAACACTCGCTGTGGGTCGTGATCTAAAAGACCCCAAGGTGAAGAATCAAATTGCATCGCAAATCCTGCCGCTGATCGAAGACTTGCCCAACGCGCCGGAACGCGATACCTATCGTCAGCAGTTGGCGCGTATGTTGAAGGTGGATGAACGCGCATTGACTAGCGCGCAGGCTCAGGGTCCGCGCGTGAAGCGACCGAGAATCGTTAAGCAGAAAAATATTCCAGAGTCGCCGAATGCTTCCGTGACGGTCTCTTCAAGCCAAAAGGTCGAAGAATATATTATTGCGGTTCTGCTGCGCAAGCCCGAACTGCTTTATCGTTTGGATCGGCTTCTTCAGCAATATGGCTTGACGCGTTTATCGGCGGAGGATTTCGAGTATACTGATTATCAGTTGCTGTTTGCCTTGATCCACGATGCGGTGGAACAAGATCAAACGGAGCATCGTGATTTTGTGATCGAGGCTTTGCCTGAATCGCTGCGCGGGCTTTCGCACGAACTGCTAGCTCAAACGGAAAAGCTCGATCCGGTAGATGAAAAGATTGTGGAGGAATTGCTGCGCGGTGTGAAGCGGGTACGGGATGATGCTACTAACGTAATGGTCACCCAATATAAATTCTTACAGGAAGAGGCACAAGAAAAAGGTGATTTGGAGACCGCTACTTTATATCAGAGGGAAGTATTAAAGCTGACTAAATTGAAACGTGTAATAGACGAGCTGAATCATAAGATGTCTTTGAAGCGATTGGAGTAAATCCAAAAACGTCTTCGTGAGGGAAAAGAGGTCGACATGATAGCGAAAAATAGAACCGGTAAAAAGAGGGAATCATATCCGCGTTCGCCCGTTAAAAAGGATTTGTCCCTTAAGGAATCGCACCGGAAGACTGCGGTAGAGTCTAAACTGCAAAAAGAGGGAGATCAGGATAACGGGCCGGAATTGAGCGAGAACACGCCGATGGATGCCGAACCGGCTATCTCTGAACTCGATGAGGAGTTACTCAAAGATGTCCTCGACGAAAAACGGCCAGACATTATTGCTGAGTTATCCGAAGATCCGGTGCGGCTTTATTTACGCGAGATTGGCCAGGTCAAGTTACTGAATCCCGAAGACGAATTCCGTCTTGCGACAATCATCGAAGCTATGCGCTTGGTGGGCACATTTCGTCGTCATCCGGTTCGCAAAGGCGTCTCGCCTGCCACAGGGATATATCATAGCCTGCTCACCCAATTGCTGACATCCTGGAAACGATTTAAGCAGGATGCCAAACGCTTAAGAATCGAATCAGCCGATCTTTGCTTGATGATCGCTGAAGCACAATCGCTTCAACACGGATGGGAAACGGATGCTCCATCCTATCTGCGTTTATTTCTTGCTAACGATCAGTGGAAACGTGATCTGGTTTGGGAAAGCATGGTTCGAAAGGCTTATAACGTTTTTCTATGTCTTTATCTTTTGCCTGCGGATTATGCAAACTGGCTGGCTCATCATATTGAGAATTGTCAAAAGCTACCGGTCTTGCGGACCCTGTATCGAAATCTTCCTCAAGAAACGATCCTTCTCCGAGAAATTGATTCCGCTCAAGTCCGCGCTTTGGACGCGAAGCATGCTCTTATCCGTGCCAACCTGCGGTTGGTGGTCAGCGTCGCAAAGAAATATCTTGGGCGTGGCATCTCTTTGCTCGATTTGATCCAGGAGGGCAATATTGGCCTGATGCGCGCAGTCGGAAAGTTTGATCCGCGGCGGGGCTATAAATTCAGCACGTATGCCACCTGGTGGATTCGGCAGGCCATTAATCGTTCGATTGCGGAACAGGCACGTACCATCCGCATCCCCGTGCACTTGTTTGAATCCATTTCCAAGATTTTACACGCCCAACGCGATTTGACTCAGCAACTCGGCCACGAGCCGACCTATGAAGAAGTTGCGCTTGAAATTGGATATTTGTCGGCATCAGATGTTCATGCCATCAGGCGTGCACACGCCGAGCAGAAACCGCTCCAGGCCGCGCTTCAACGCCGATTGGATTACGCCGCGCACAAAGTGGATCATATCCTCCGCTCTGCGGAAGAGCCAGCTTCTCTGGAGAGCCCGGTGGGAGGCGAAGATTCACAACTGGGCGATTTTATCGTGGATGAAGATGAGCTATCGCCCATCGATTCGGTAGCGATGGAAACGTTACGTGATCAGATCCGCCACACCTTGCACCGGCTTCCTGATCGTGAGCGCGAGGTACTTGAATTGCGCTTTGGTCTAACCGATGGTCAGGATCACACACTTGAAGAAGTCAGTCGTTATTTCGATGTAACGCGCGAGCGCATCCGCCAGATTGAAGCCAAGGCTTTGCGCAAGCTGCGTCACCCTGAACACAGCAAGCCATTGGAGGATTACTTGGAGTAAAAAACTACCGAAAGAATTGCAATATTCTACTTTCACCATTATCATCTTTTTTTGTGAAATGCAACACATTACTAGCCCCCCAAAAACACTTATGATATACTTCATCGCCAGCATGCCGGTTTCCACAACTGGACATGTGTGATGAGGATCGCTTTGAGGTGTCTATGTTGATTCCATACATTGCCATCGCTGTGATGGTTGTAGTGGCTACTTTTATTGCTGTCGCCGCCATTGGTTTGGGGGAATTATTCGGGCCGAAGAAAAAAACAAAAGTCAAGGAAGAACCGTACGAATCTGGAATCGCGCCGATCGGTCCGGGGACGCGGCGTATGCCTGTCCGCTTTTATCTGATCGCGGTGCTATTCATTTTGTTCGATATCGAAGTGATCTTTTTCCTGCCGTGGGCGGTTGTCTTTCGCCAGCTCGGATTGTTTGGGCTGGCCGAGATGGCCGTGTTTATTGTTATTCTGTTGATTGGTTACATTTACGCGTGGAAAAAAGGAGCGTTGGAATGGGAGTAGAGCAAAAGCTGGGCAATATGGGCGTGGTGACTACCACGCTCGAGACTGCCGTGAATTGGGCGCGCACCAACGCCATGTGGCCGATGCTGTTCGGGCTGGCATGTTGCGCAATCGAGATGATGTCGGCGCAGGCCGCGAATTACGATATGAGCCGCTTTGGAATGGAACTTATGCGTCCCAGCCCGCGCCAATCAGACTTGATGATCGTGGCGGGACGTGTCTCGCGCAAGATGGCGCCTGTCCTGCGCCGTTTGTATGACCAGATGCCGGAACCAAAATGGGTGATCGCCATGGGCGATTGTGCCTCATGCGGCGGCGTGTTCAACAACTATGCCATCGTTCAAGGCGTAGATGAAGTTGTGCCGGTGGATGTTTACGTAGCAGGTTGCCCGCCGCGGCCGGAAGCGTTGATCCACGGTGTGGTGACTCTGTTCGAAAAAGTCAAAGGCGAAAAGTTTGCAGATTTGGCGAAAGCGTAACAAACAAATAAAAAGTAGTAGCGACTTAAGTCGCTACTACTTTAGGAAGATTTATGGACACTAAACTCTGAAAAGATCGTCAAGGTATTGCAGGAAAAAGCCAGTGCAACCTATGAGGAATTTCGCGACGAGGTGCATGTTTTTATCAATGCCGGGCAAATCGTCGATGCATTGACTTTTCTGCGTGATGAGCATCAATTCTCCTTGCTTTCTGCGATGACGGCGGTGGATTACTGGCCTGAAGAAAACCCGCGCTTCCATGTGATCTATCAGCTTACATCGCTAACGCAAAATTTATCCATTCAGTTGAGAGTACCAGTAAACGGAAACCAGCTCAAGGTCCCGACCGCGACGCGGGTCTTTGAAGTTGCCAACTGGCGCGAGCGCGAAATCATGGATATGTTCGGCATTGAGTTCGATGGTCATCCCGATCCACGTCGCATCCTGATGCCCGATGATTGGGAAGGACATCCGCTTCGCAAGGATTATCCATTGGGTTATGAAGAACCGCAATTCACTTTCAACTTTGAAGAGATTGATCTGCGCAAGCCGTACGCCAAGGAATAGTTATGAGTGAATATGAGTTGCAAGAGATTCCTGTTGGCCCCTATAAACATTTAGTTTCGGAGCGCGCCTTAACCGGCGAGACCATGTTGCTGAACATGGGACCGCAACATCCATCCACGCATGGCGTTCTGCGGTTGCTGCTGGAACTGGACGGCGAGGTCGTCATCAATTGCTTTCCCGATATTGGTTACCTGCACACAGGCATCGAGAAGAACATGGAAGCCAAGACGTATGTCAAAGCGGAAGTGATGACCGACCGCCTCGATTACATGAATAACATGGGCAACAATCTGGCCTATGTGATGGCGGTTGAGAAACTGGTCGGACTTGATGTGCCGCCGCGCGCACAAGCCTTGCGCGTGATCCTGACTGAGTTACAGCGCATCGCTTCGCATTTGGTCTGGCTCGGCACCTCAGGGCTTGACCTGGCGGCGATGTCTGTGTTTTTGTATTGCTTCCGTGAACGTGAGATCATCCTCGATATCTTCGAGTTGGTTTCGGGCCAGCGCATGATGGTGACTTACTTCCGTCCCGGTGGCGTGTGGCGCGATGTGCCAGTTGAATTCGAAGCCGCGGTGCGGGACTTCATCAAGATTTTTCCGAAGCGCATTGACGAGTACGAAGCTTTATTGACGAAGAATCCGCTCTGGCTGGACCGGATGGTGGGCATCGGCAAACTCGACGCGGCCACCGCGCTGCAGCATGGCGTGACCGGGCCAATGCTACGTGCTTCCGGTGTGGATTGGGATCTGCGAAAAGTCCGTCCTTACGCGGGATACGAGCAATATGATTTCAATGTGCCGATTGAAACCAAAGGCGATACCTATGCGCGTTATATTGTGCGCGTTCAGGAATTGCGCGAATCGTTGAAGATCGTGGAACAAGCATTGAATAAATTACCGATGGGTCCCGTACGGAGCGATAACCGCAAATTTGTCCCGCCGCCGCGCTCGGAGATCGGTACAAGCATGGAAGCGCTGATCCACCACTTCAAGTTGTGGACGGAAGGCTTTGTTGCGCCGAAGGCTTCCATTTACAGCGCGGTCGAGAGTTCCGCGCGGCGAATTGGGCGTATACCTCGAAGGCGATGGCGGGCCAAAGCCCTACCGTGTTCACTGGCGCACGCCTTCCTTTGATAATCTTTCAGTGGCGTCCAAAATCGTTAAGGGACATCTGGTGGCGGATTTGATCGCCATCCTGGCCTCGATCGATATCGTCCTCGGAGACATTGACCGATGAGTTTTGCGAATAAATATCCAAAAGAAGTGAAACAAATCCTGGCAAAGTATCCACCGGAATACAAACGTTCGGCAGTGATGCCTTTGCTGTATCTCGCGCAACGCGACGAGGGCTACATCACCAAAGACGCAATGCAGGATATCGCGGATACGCTGGAAATCAGCATCACCGATGTCGGCGCGATTGTTGGCTTCTATACTTTATATCACGATAAAAAAGAGGGCAAGTATCGGATGCAGATCTGCACTGATCTGCCCTGTGCTTTGCGCGGCGCCGATCAATTTATGGAATCGTTATGCGGCAATCTTGGAATCAAAGTCGGCGAGACGACGGCTGACGGCTTGATCACGCTCGAAGCCGTAACCTGCCTCGCCGCTTGTGATAAAGCACCAATGTTCCAGATTCAAACTGCAAATAACCTTGAATACCATCAAGATATGACAGTTGATAAGACAATGGAATTGATCGCGACCCTCAAACGGTCTGGCGTGGAGGCGAAATAATGTCTTATATCCTCCTGCGCCATCGTGACGTTCCTGATATTGGCAACCTGAACGTGTACAAAAAAAATGGCGGTTTCGACGTGTTTAAAAAAGCTGTGACAAAGATGAAGCCGAATGAAGTCACCGACCTGATCAAGGCCTCGGGTCTGCGCGGACGCGGCGGCGCGGGTTTCCCGACCGGCATGAAGTGGTCATTCATTGACAGCAAGAGCTGGCCGCATTATGTCGTCGCCAACGCGGATGAGTCCGAGCCAGGTACGTTCAAAGACCGCGAGATCATGGAAGGCAATCCGTTTCAGTTTTTGGAAGGTGTGGCGATTGCTTCGTATGCAGTCGGCGCGAACGCCGCGTATGTTTATCTGCGCGGCGAGTTCTGGCAGATTGCAAAATCCCTCGATGAAAAGATCGCAGAGATGGAAGAAGCGGGCGTTCTCGGCGAAACACTTTTCGGCACGGATTATTCGCTTCGCATCTATATCCATCTCGGCGCGGGCGCATACATCTGCGGCGAAGAATCGGCCATGCTCGAATCCATCGAAGGCAAACGCGGACAGCCACGCATTCGTCCCCCGTTCCCAGCTGTCAAAGGTTTGTATAACAAGCCGACAGTCATCAACAACGTCGAGACCTTAACAAACCTGCCGATGATCCTCGCTAATGGCGCGGACTGGTATAAATCCATGGGCACGTCCGATAGCGCGGGTATCAAAATCTTTTCGCTTTCTGGCCGCGTTCGCAAACCAGGCAACTATGAGTTGCCATTTGGAACGACGTTCCGCCAATTGATTTACGAACATGGCGGCGGGATTCAAGATGGCCGGCCTGTGAAAGCAATCATGCCAGCAGGTGCGTCGTCATCATTTATTGTGGTGGATGATAAGGTTCTTGATTCTCCAATGGATTACGCCACGGTCCGTACACTCGGCGCGGATCTCGGTTCGGCTTCCGTCATCGTGATTGATGACACGGTTTCCATTGATTGGATCATCAATAAGACCATTCATTTCTTCAAACACGAAATCCTGCGGCAAATGCACACCCTGCCGTGAAGGTACCTATTGGATGATGCATTTGATTGACCGCGCTCAAGAAGGCAGTCGCTCGAACGCTGATGTCGATTTGCTCCTCAATGTTGCCAAGCAAATGCAGAACAAATGCCTTTGTCCGCTGGGCGAGTTTTCCACAATGGCAGTGGTTACCGGTATCGAAAAATTTCCGCAGGATTTTAGAAAGGCGTAATTCGATATTCGATCCTCGAATATCGGTTTTATCGGAGACTTATGACCAAACAAGTCACGCTCACGATTGACGGAAAAAAAGTTACAGTTCCCGACGGGATGCTGGTGGTGGATGCCGCCAAGGTCGCAGGCATTGATGTTCCCGTTTTTTGTTACCATCCAAAAATGGAACCGGTCGGCATGTGCCGCATGTGCCTCGTCGAGATCGGCCGTCCGATGATGGATCGCAGCACCGGCAAACTCATCCTCGACGAAAAAGGCGAACCCAAACTTCAATTCCTGCCCAAGCTTGAAACAGCCTGCACCAATCCTGTTTCAGATGGTATGGTCGTTTACACTCAATCTGAGAAGGCCAAAGCCGGACAAAAAAGCACCGTTGAGTTTCTGCTGACATCACATCCGCTCGACTGCCCGATCTGTGATAAAGGCGGCGAGTGTCCGCTCCAGAACCTGACGATGGCTCACGGCCCGGGCAAGAGCCGTTTCTTGTATGACGAGAAGATGCATCTCGCCAAGAATGTCCCGCTGGGCGAACTGATCTATCTCGATCAGGAACGATGCATTCAATGTGCGCGCTGCATTCGCTTTCAGGATGAAGTCGCGGGCGATGTGGTGCTTAACTTCGATGATCGCGCCCGTTCGACAATAATCGTCTCTTTATCGGACCCGGGATTTGATTCCGTTTTTTCGGGCAACACTACCGACATTTGTCCTGTCGGTGCGCTGACCACTGCTGATTTTCGCTTCGGCGCACGCCCGTGGGAACTGGACGCGTCAGCTTCGGTCTGTTCGCAATGCCCGGTCGGATGCAATATCACGTTCAACACTCGGCGTGAGGCAAAGGCGGATGGCAAGGTTGTCATCAAGCGCGTCATGCCACGCCAGAATGAACAGGTCAACGAAACCTGGATTTGCGATAAAGGCCGCTTTGCGTTTCATTACGTGGAGAGCAAGGATCGTTTGAAGAAACCATTGGTCCGCAAAGACGGCAAACTGACGCGCACTTCATGGGATGCCGCGACTAAAGCCGCGGGCGATTCGTTTGCAACAGCAAAGAAAAATCTGGTGGTGCTGGCTTCCGGTCGTTTATCCAACGAAGATTTGTTCAACTTGAAATCGCTTGCAGATCACGTGGGCGGTAAGGCGGTCTTATATTCCAACATGGGCGGCGGTGATTTGACTTCTTTGGTCGGCGTTGGTCAAGGAACAAACATTGGTGAGATAGGCAAAGGCTCAACCATTGTGGTTGTGGCATCTGATTTATATGAAGAAGCGCCCATTTGGTATTTGCGCGTCAAACAAGCTGCTCAACGCGGCACGACATTGATCGTTGCCAATCCGCGTGAAACCAAACTGGATCGCTTCGCTTCATTTGTTATTCGTTATGCCTACGGCGATGAAGTAAAGACGATTCAGGATTTGACGAAGAAAGGCAAGATCGGCGATGCCTTTGTCAAAGCTGATAATGCCATCATCTTGTTCGGCAGTGAAGGCCTCGGCTTGGAAGGCTCGACAGCTTTAGCCACAGCCTGTGCTCGCTCATTGAATGACACTGGCCATGTCGGCAGGCCGAACAACGGCTTAATCGGTGTATGGCAGAGGGCAAGCGATCAGGGCGCGTGGGAAGTTGGCTTCCGCCCCGAGGAAAATCTCCAGTCCGTATTCGATAAAGCGGATGCAGTTTATATTGTCGGCGCCGACCCGTTCGGCGATGGAATGTTGAAAATCAAAGATGCAAAACGCGTACCATTTATTGCGGTGCAGGAATTGTTTGAAACTGAAACTGCAAAGATCGCAAATGTCGTTTTGCCCGCGCAAGCTTATACCGAGCGTGATGGTACGTTCACATCCGGCGAACGGCGTGTACAGCGCTTCTATCCGGCTGTTCCCGCGCTCGAGGGAACCAAGCCTGACTTTGCAATCACATCGCAAGTGGCCAAGCAAATGGGCGTGATCCTCGAGGGCACATCTGCATCGGTGGTCTTTGAAATCATGGTCGAAGATCATCCCTCGTTCGCAGGTTTGGACTATGCAAAATTGGCTGAAGTGACATCGCAGTGGCCGATTGTCGGACGCGGTGATTTATATTATGGCGGCACAACCTACGAGAATAAGGATGGATTGGGCGTGCAGTTGTCGAACGCCGCGCAACGCGGCGAAAAATTCAGCCTGCCGCGGGTCCAAAAAGTTGCGGCGCTTCGTCCAAAGGAAAAGAAATTACTGGCCGTGCCGATCACCAAATTATATGATCGCGGTGTGACGGTATCCACTGCAGCATTGCTGGATCAAAGAATCGGCGAAACATTTATTGCGTTGCATCCATCTGCGGCAGAACGATTTGCAGTGAAGGCAGGCGAACGCGTGAAACTGAATCTGGATGGCGTAAGCGAAGAAGTGCCGGTCAGGATTGACGACACGATTTCGGCTGGCGTGGTGCTGGTGCCGCGCTCGATGGGCTTGCCAATCCATCAGCCGACCGAGGCGAGTGTAAAAGCTATTAAGAAGGTCACGGCGAGGTAATGATGGAATTGTGGATCGAATGGATCATTAAGGGTTTCGTCCTAGCGTTTGCGATTCTTACAGGCTTTGCCTACTTAACTTTATATGAACGCCGCGCCCTAGCTCGCATTCAAGTTCGTATCGGACCAAACCGCGCCGGGCCGCAAGGGTTGTTACAGCCGATGGCAGATGCAGTCAAGTTGATCTTCAAGGAAGAGTTCACTCCTGCCAGCGCGGATAAGGTGTTGTTTGTGCTCGCACCCATTATGACGGTTGTGCCTGCTTTGATTATTGCGGCGGTCATTCCATTCGGGACACAGTTTACTCTTCCATTTATTGATCACCCCATTACTCTTTACGTAGCAGACATCAATGTCGGCGTGCTGTATTTGACGGCGATTGCTTCCATTGCGGTTTATGGGATCGTGCTGGCAGGCTGGTCGTCGAATAATAAATATGCCATGCTGGGTGGGATGCGGTCGGCGGCGCAGATGATCTCGTATGAACTGGCGCTTGGATTTTGTTTTGTGATTGCGATCATGCTCGGCAATTCCATGAGTCTCATGGATATTGTCAATGCCCAGAAGGATGTTTGGTTTGTGGTACTCCAACCGGTCGGTGCGCTGATCTTCCTGATTACGACGCTGGCCGAAGTGAATCGCGCACCGTTCGACATGCCCGAAGCGGAACAGGAATTAGCGGCGGGTTATCACAGTGAATACTCCGGCATGAAGTTCGCGCTGTTCTTCATGGCTGAATATTCGAAGATGATCGTTATCAGCATGATCGCGGCGACCTTGTATTTCGGCGGCTTTCGCGAATTCGGGTTTTTGCAGGGCACAATCCTAAGCGTGGATCATTTCTGGTGGCTGGGTCCCATTTATCTTTTGTTAAAAGTCATCGTGCTTTTGTTCTTCATGATTTGGATCCGCGCGACCTGGCCGCGCATCCGCTATGACCGCCTGATGGCCTTCGGCTGGAAAGTGTTATTGCCGCTCTCCATCGTGGTGGTCTTCCTGACCGCGGTTGGGATTATTTTGGTTCAGCAATTTGGCGCAGTTTATATTTGGTTTATCCCGATCTCCTCCATCGTTGCTGGTTTGATCGCGGCCTTACTGGTGAACTTTTCGCTGAGAAGGAAGGTGGCTCGTGCTTAGAGAATTAACGTGTGGTCTCGCCACCACGCTCAAATCCATGTTTGAGCGGCCGGTGACGGTTCAATATCCGGAAGAGAAGCGGCCCGTCCGCCCGCGCTTTCGCGGACGCCACGTCTTGAAACGCTACGATAACGGACTCGAGAAGTGCATCGGTTGTTCATTATGTGCGGCGGCCTGTCCCTCGGATGCGATCTTCGTGGAAGCAGCCGAGAATACAGACGAGAAACGCTTCTCGCCCGGCGACCGCTATGCGTCCACTTATGAGATCAATATGTTGAGATGCATTTATTGCGGCTTTTGCGAAGACGCCTGCCCAACCGAAGCCATTGTGCTCGGCGACAACTATGAGTTGACCTTTACGAATTGCCGCGATGCCATCTACGATAAGGATATGCTTCTTGAATCCGTACCGGCTGGCACACAGACTACGCCGCAGAAGACAGTTCTCGGCGAATTCACCCGATCGGTACCTCAAATGGAGGATCCGCAGGACTAATCATGAATACTCAATTAATCACATTTTTCATTCTTGCGATCATTGCCATTGCCGCGGCATTGGGAATGTTGTTCAGCCGCAGCGCAGTCTATTCAGCGTTATTTCTTGTGCTGAATTTTGGAACGGTGGCAGTCTTTTATATTCTTTTGAATGCGCCGTTCATTGCGATGGCACAGGTCAGCGTATATGCGGGCGCCATCATGGTGCTGTTCCTGTTCGTCATCATGTTGCTGGGAACGGAATTGCTTCCACCCACGAATGCATTGCCGTGGCAGAGACCGCTGGCAATTTTCCTCGGCGCGATTCTTTTTGTCGAGTTAGGATTTTTGCTTTTTATTCGCAATGCCGCGACCGGTGATGTCCCGCAACCGGTTCAAACTTTTGGCAGTCCGCAGGCAGTGGGACAGGCATTGTTCAGTTCTTATCTGCTTCCATTTGAAGTTACTTCCGTGCTGTTGTTGATCGCCATGGTGGGTGCGATTGTGTTGGCCGTCAGAGAAAGGAAATAGTAGATGGTTCCGGTCGCTTATTATGTTGCCCTCTCTGCCATTCTGTTTACCATCGGCGCGCTCGGCGTGCTCATTCGCCGCGATCCGCTGGTCATCTTCATGTCCATTGAATTGATGCTCAACGCGGCCAACCTGGTCTTTGTGGCGTTCACTCGAGTCTACAACGTACTTGCGGGTCAGATCTTTGTCTTTTTTGTGATGACCGTTTCGGCGGCAGAAGTCGCGGTCGGCCTGGCTTTGATCGTGACCATCTTCCGCACCAAGCACAGCATCAACATTGATGAAATGAACAGCCTCAAGGGATAGATAATTCATGACGTTTTTCATTCTCGCTCCCTGGATCGTCTTTTTTCCGGTCATCGGCTTGCTGGTCAACATCATCTTCGGTGACCGTTTCAGCGAAAAGATGATCGGCACGGTAGCCAGCGTTGCATCAGGGCTTGCATTCGTTGTCTCGATTTTGCTGGCGTATTCATTGACGCAACATCCCGACGTCGTTCACTGGACGATTGGCGAATGGATTCATGTCGGAACTCTGCAACTCGATTGGACGTTCCGCGTCGATACGCTTTCGACCACGATGATGCTGGTGGTCTCCGGTGTTGGCACTCTGATCCATATCTACGCCATCGGATACATGCACGAGGATGTGCGCTTCAAATCGGACCTCAAGCGGTTCCGCCGCTTCTTTGTTTATCTTAACCTGTTCATTGCCGCCATGATGATCCTTGTCAGTGGTGACTCATATGTGATGCTCTTCGTCGGCTGGGAAGGTGTGGGGCTTTGCTCGTTCCTGTTGATCGGCTTCTGGTATGAGATGGATACGCTTGGCCGACCCTCGTGGGCAAATTCGGACGCGGCCAAGAAAGCCTTTATCGCCAACCGCATCGGCGACTTTGGATTCTTGATCGCGGCGTTCTTGATGTTCTGGACATTCCACAGTCTTCAATTCGATCAGATCTTTCAACAAGCGCCCGCGATTGCCGCAAGCAATCCTGGTTTGATCACGGCCATTACGCTTTTCCTACTCCTCGGTGTGACCGGTAAATCGGCGCAGATTCCGCTCTTCGTCTGGCTGCCCGATGCAATGGCTGGCCCGACTCCAGTCTCAGCCTTGATCCATGCCGCGACCATGGTAACGGCAGGTGTGTATCTCGTCACTCGTTCCGCCGCGTTATATGTGACGGTTCCTGCCGCGCAATATATCGTGGCATTGGTCGGTGCGGTAACTGCGCTCTTCGCCGCGACGATTGCGGTGGGACAGTTTGATATCAAAAAAGTTTTGGCATATTCCACCATCAGCCAATTGGGCTTTATGGTGGCAGGCGTCGGCATGGGCGCTTTCTCGGCGGGCATGTTTCATCTCGTGACGCATGCGTTCTTCAAGGCGTTGTTGTTCCTCTCAGCGGGTTCTGTGATCCTCGGCATGGAACGCGGACATCATCACTTGGCTTATGCTCTTCATGAAGAGAAGCAGACTAAGAGAAAGAAAAAAGAAGAAAAGAGTCATGGTGATGCGCATGAGGAAATTTTTGATCCCAACGACATGCGCAACATGGGCGGACTTCGCAAGACCATGCCAGTCACATTCTGGGTCTATGTGATCGGTGCGCTGGCACTTGGAGGCGTTGTCCCGTTTGCAGGCTTTTGGTCGAAGGATGATATTCTGGCCTACGCACAACAAAATGGCTTTACTGCAGTCTATTGGCTGTTGGCGATAGCCGCATTCTTCACTGCGTTCTATATAGGACGTCAGATTTGGATGGTGTTCTTCGGCGAGCCGCGTCATGAGGCCGCCGCGCATGCGGAAGAAAGCCCGAAGGTGATTACAATTCCGTTGATAGTGCTGGCCGCTTTATCGGTCATGGGCGGAGCGCTGAATTATCCCGGCGTGGATACGTTGAGTCATTGGCTGGGACAGACCACTGCATTCATTAAGCCCATCGAGTTCCAAATGAACGTGGCGTTGATCTCAACCGGTTTGGCTTTGCTTGCCATCCTGATCTCATGGCTTCTTTACGGACGCAAGCCGCTGAAAGTTGGCGAGATCGATCCGCTCAAGAAAATGCTCGGCCCGATCTTCACCGGCATGGAACACAAATGGTTTGTGGATGAACTGTATTGGGCTTTATTCCTTGACCGTTATGTGGATGCTTCCCGTTTTCTGGCAGATGTGATTGATGAAAAGTTTTGGCACGATTGGTTCCATGATAAAGTCATCGCTGGCACGTATACCTGGCTTAGCCAGATCGCGCTCAATCGTTATGCGGATCAACTCGGCATCGATGCGTTTTTCAATGGCATCGGCCAATGGACAAAGGATGTGGCCTCGAGTTTGCGCCGCTTCCAAAATGGGTTTGTGCGTAGTTATGCGCTCTTTGTGCTCATTGGTGTTGTTGCAATTTTGGGATATTTGATCTTCAAATAATTTGTAGGATGAGGTTCACATGGATTTTATTTTCCAACCCCTCACGCTCCTGACCTTCTTCCCGCTTCTGGGCGTGCTTGTCCTGTTGTTCGTTCCCAGCGACAAGAAAAATATTTTGCGCTGGGTTGCGCTGGTCACCACGCTGATCACATTCGGCATTTCGATCTGGGTGCTGTCGCTCTTCAACGCTTCCAATCCCGACCTCCAGCTGGTCGCCAAATACGATTGGATCACCGTCGCTGGATGGAATATCCAATATCACCTCGGCATTGACGGCTTGAGCATTCTCCTCGTTCTGTTGACAACCTTCCTCACGCCCATTTCAATTCTTTCAACGTGGACCGCGGTCGAAGAACGCGTCAAGGATTTCATGCTGTTCTTCCTTCTGCTTGAAGTTGGCATGGTCGGTGTATTCCTCGCACAGGATTTATTCCTCTTCTATATCTTCTGGGAATTCACTCTCGTCCCGATGTATTTCCTGATTGGCATCTGGGGCGGACCTCGCCGCATCTATGCCGCGATCAAATTCTTTTTGTACACGATGGCTGGTTCGATTTTGATGTTGCTTGCCATTTTGTGGCTCGGAATTTATCAAGGTACATTTTCCGTTCCTGATTTGATTGCGAAGGGTGGCATCGACCCGCACACCCAGTTATGGCTGTTCATTGCGTTTGCTGCGGCGTTTGCCATCAAAGTTCCGATGTGGCCTTTACATTCATGGTTGCCCGATGCCCATGTCGAAGCGCCGACTGCCGGTTCCATTATTCTTGCAGGTGTTCTGTTGAAGATGGGAACCTATGGTTTCCTGCGCTTCAATCTGACCCTGTTCCCGCAAGCCGCGCTGCAGGCCGCTCCGACCATCGCTGTGCTGGCCGTGATCGGCATCATCTATGGCGCGGCGGTTTCGTATGCGCAGACCGACATCAAGAAGCTAGTTGCGTATTCATCCGTCAGCCATCTTGGTTTCGTGATGCTTGGATTGTTCGCGCTGAAATCCCTTGGGTATTTCCGGCGCCATTCTGCAAATGGTCAATCACGGTCTCAGCACGGGAGCTTTGTTTTTGCTGGTCGGCATGGTCTATGAACAGACGCACACACGCGAGTTCAAAGTCTATGGCGGGTTATGGAAGGTGATGCCAATCTTTGGCACAATCATGCTGATCGTTTCGCTTTCTTCGATGGGCTTGCCTGGCTTGAATGGTTTCGTGGGTGAGTTCACGATTTTGCTCGGCGCGTGGGGCGCTGGATTGCAAGGCGGCTCATACGGTTCATTCTGGTATGCGGGCCTCGCCGCCTTGGGAGTAATCATGGCCGCAGTCTATATCCTGTATATGTTCCAAAAGATTTTCATGGGACCGGAAGGTTCGATTGTGGAAGAAGTCAAAAAGCACGGACATGCCTTGCGCGATTTGAACGCACGCGAGATCATCACCGTTGTTCCACTGCTCATCTTTATCTTTTGGATCGGTCTCTATCCCGCGCCGTTCTTTCATCTGATGGCTCCGGCTGTGGCTAAGCTCGTCGCCGGATTGCAGACCGCCGCGACGGCAATGAGATGAAGTAGCTTGTTGGCTAATTGCTAAGAATGCTTATGCCTCCTTTGAATTTTTCTCTCATCCTTCCGCTTCTCACGCTGACCATTTGGGCGTGCGTGCTTTTGCTGGTTGATCTTTTTATCCAACGCAAAGAGATCACGGCTTTGCTCGCCGGGCTCGGTCTGGCGATTTCCCTCGGCATGACCATCTCGCAAATCAGCTCATCGGGCATCGGCTTCAACAACATGGTCGTGCTGGATGGCTTTTCCATCTTTGTGGATGCGTTATTGCTGGTCACGGGTTTGTTCAGCGTTGCGCTGGCTCATGGGTACATCAAACGCATGGGCATCGAACGCGGCGAATATTACACGCTCCTGCTTTTCAGCGTGGCGGGCATGATGCTGATGGCGCAAGCCGCCGACCTCATCATCGTTTTTCTGGCGCTCGAAATGCTTTCGATCCCGCTTTATGTTCTCTCGGCTTTTGCCCGCCCCAACACGGACTCAGAAGAAGCGGGGATGAAATATTTTTTGCTGGGCGCGTTCTCAACGGGATTTGTAGTTTACGGGATTGCTTTGGTCTTCGGCGCGACCGGTTCAACCTCGCTCAGCGCGATTGTGAGCGTAGCGAGTGCTGCATCTTCCGGGAATACAAATGGACTGCTATTGACCATTGGTGCAGCCCTCATCCTCGTCGGACTCAGCTTCAAGGTGGCGGCCGTTCCGTTTCACATGTGGACGCCTGATGTGTATCAGGGCGCGCCTTCCTCAGTGACGGCATTTATGGCCGCGGGCGCCAAGATCGCGGGCTTCGCTGCATTACTGCGTGTCTTTGCATTGGCTTTCCCATCATTGGCGGGTAACCTGACGCCCATCCTGGCCGTGATCTCGGCCTTGACGATGATCGTCGGCAATGTCATTGCCATCGCGCAGACGAATATCAAGCGGCTGTTGGCTTATTCCAGTATCGCTCATGCCGGTTATATCCTGATGGCTTTCGTGCCTTATGGACAATCGAAGGTAGTGTCTACTGCAGTCGCGGCGGGACTCTTCTATCTCGTCTCGTATGTAGTGACCAACTTCGGCGCGTGGGCAGTGGTGATTGCGTTGGAAAAGTCGGAAGGGAAAGGATTGGAGATCAGCGATTACGGAGGCCTCGGGCGGAAGTATCCCGCTTTGGCCGCGGCGATGACCGTCTTCATGCTTTCGCTGACCGGCATCCCGCCGACGCTGGGCTTTGTCGGCAAGTTCTATCTCTTCCGCGCCGCCATCGAGGGACAGTTCTATCTGCTGGCTGTGATCGGCGTGCTGACCTCGCTCATCTCCGCCTATTATTATTTGCGGGTGGTGGTGACGATGTATATGCGTGAAGGCGACCCCGAAACCGCGCATGAACCATGGCTCAATATCACGTGGGGACTGGCCGCGTTGTTGACGGTAGTCGTCAGCCTAGTGCCGCAGTTTTTATTTTCATGGGCCGGCGCGGCGGTGTTGAGGTTGTTCTAGTAAGAAATAAAAAACGGAGATGGATAATCATCCATCTCCGTTTTGATTCGAAGGCATAGCGGTTTTGATAATTGTTTCAATTGCATATCATTACGATTTGCACTTTCATCTAATCCGACAAAGCAACAGGCAGTTCAAGGAACTCTCCATACTTCTCAGCCGCGGCGCTGACGGTTTGTTTTTCGGATTTTGTCAGGGACGCGAAGGGCTTTAATTCGATGATGACCGCATCCTTTTTGAGAGTCCGCTTCCATGTCCCTGCGACTTGACCGTTGATAATTAGCGTGTGTTGAAAGAGGGGGTTGCTGGGCGCATCCAACTTATCCGCATGCGACGAGTTGAAGATGGCGCTTCGGTCAGTATAGCCGACGATATATTCATCATAATTCGGCAATAAGTACGCGGCTTGCCGACTGACTTTTGCAGTGGTTATGGATGCGGCGAACCAATAGGTTCGACCATTGACCACTTCGTGGCCGAGTTGCGGCTTTACCATTTCGATTCCGCTCCGAACGTCGGCCCGGGTCAGTCCCGACCACCAGATGAAATCTTCCGCGCTCGCCGGCCCGTGACCGGTGAAGTAGCGGCGGGTGAGTTCAGCCAATGCTTCTATGCGCGATAAAGTTTTCGCAGCGGGCACGCGCTCATCGAGCAGGGCATAAGTGAATTGTTTGCCGCGCCGCGCACCGCTGCATAGGATTCCATCCAATTCGGCGCCAAGGATGAGATACGTCACGCGTAGCAGATCGTTCGCCTCAATGCCTGCTTGTTGAAGCACAGACGCAAGCTCGGCGCGCGTCAACTGCTGGCCATCCCGGAAGGCCTTCGTCAGCGCCGCGTTACGCCGTTTGAAGATGGTCTTATCCAATTCAAGTCTGCGGTATTGATATGCATTCGCAGCATGGACGCGCGGCGCGGTCAACGCAAGCAACCAGCGAATGTCCTCCGGCGCGATGAAATGCCAGGTGGGCCGCATTACATGTGTGCGAAGAAATTCTCCTTCGTTGAAAGCCTGATCAACAGCAGAGTCGGTGATGCCTTTTGTGCGTTGAGCGACTGCCCATTTTGCTGCCGCATAATCCTGGGCTTGGACGGCACCCAGCCACCGAACGACCTCGTCTGGCTTTTGAAACGCTTGTAGCGCAATCTGTTGATTCAAGAGTCTTTGATATGCGATATTCATCGGAGTCATTTGTAGTCTATAAAAAGAATTGCCGCGCAGTATAACATGATGTCCATGACCAATGAGCAATGATGTTCATCAAGTTCCCCCTTGGACAGGGCGGCCTAAGCCGCTTAGCTGGCGATTAGGCCTTGGATGGGCCAACCCGCTGAGTGACATCCATTAACCCGCCGGGATCTCCACAATAACACGGTGAGTTAATCCAGTTAACACGGTGTGTTATCGGCGGCACTTAAACTGCATGGTATGCGGCTATACGATTTCGTCCGGAACGTTTCGCCGAGTACATCGCTTGATCGGCGTGATCAAGGAGTACCGAAAGACCCTCGTCATGTTCTCGGTCAAGCTCGGCAACGCCTAAACTGGCGGTGAGCGAGAAGGTGCCTTGATCGAGTTTGAAGGATTGGGATGCAATTCTGTCGTGCAGGCGTTGTGCGATCCGTTGACCTTGCAACCCATCACTTCCCGGCAGCAAGATCGCAAATTCGTCTCCGCCGATGCGGCCGACCCCTTCTCCTCTTCGGAGGTTGTCGCGTATGATCTGGGCGATGGCGGTGAGCACCTGATCCCCGATGGCGTGTCCGTAAAGGTCGTTGACCGTCTTGAAATGGTCCACGTCCAGCATAATGATCGACAATCGTTGTTGATTCTGCAATGTGTTCTGGATCTCTTTTTCAGCCAGGATGAAGAATTCGCGCCGGTTCAAGACCCCCGTCAACGCATCGAGAGTCGCAAGTTCTTCGAGGGCCGATTTGGATTCTTTGCGCTTTTCGATCTCTTTCTGAAGTTCTATGGTCTTCAAGTATTGAATTTCAGCATCCCTCTTGGCGCTTTCGACTTGATGGATCACCTGGAGGTTGGCGATTCTCTTGGCGGTATCTTCGTTGTATATGGTTTCCTTGATCTGATTTAACAACTTGACCTGGGCCAGTGCTTGCTTCAGATCGCCCTGTTGTTCATATATATCCGCCAGAAGCTCATGACAGCGGGCGGCCTCCGCACGGAGACCCACCTGCTGGGCAATGTCAAGGGCTTGAGATAAATAGGGCATGGCAGATGTATCTAGTCGTTGCTGATGATCCGTTTCGCCCAATAAGATTAATGCCCAAGTCTCGTCGCGCTTCGACCCGGCCGTGTGCGCGGCCGCCAGATATTGTTGCAAGTAATGGCTGGCCTGACCGTAATCACCCATCGCCAGGTAGGTTTCGCCTACTGTACCCGTCGCTGTCACGATGAGACCGGAAAACTCGGTTTCCTCTGCCAGCCGGACAGCCTCGAGACTGGAAACCAGGGCCTCTTCATGGTTGCCCAGCGCATTTAGAGATAAGCTCATATTATTCAAAGTTTGCGCCTCGTACCGTTTTCCACCCAACTCTCGATTGAGCTGCAATGCCTGGCGAAACATGCGAAGGCTTTCGTCGATGTTCTTGGAATGGTGATAGATGACGCCTATCGAACTAAGGATATGAGCTTCGCGATCCCGGTCGCCGATTGACTGGGCCAAATGAAGTGCCTTGAATCCATACTCCAGCCCCTCGGCATAATTGCCTAAAGAGCCAAAAATGATGGCGATGTTCTGCAGGATATCGACTTCAACGCTAGGCAAGGCAATACTCTCGAGAAGGGTGAGCGCTTGCATGGATTGTGACAGCGATAGGGCGAGGTCGCCTGCGCGTCTAGTGTAATGAGCAAGACCGCGTAGGCTGGTTACCACTCCGTTACGATAGGCCTGTTCGCCAAAAGTATCGGAGGTGGCCAATTGATAAGCTGTCTCACTGAGATTATGCGACCGTTCTGGATCGGTATCCCGCAATTCCCAAGCGAGGTCGCTTAGGAGATCGATTTTGTTTTGAAGATCGGTCGCCTCTGTCAGCCTGGTTTCGAGTTCCGTCACTCTGTCACTCATAGGTGATTCCGTTTATTCAACTGTATGGCAAGCTTACGGCGTGTGATCGGCGGGCAGACAAAAACCTTCATTCGAGTAGAGAAGGAGCGCTTATCTTTCCGCCGTTAAGCCGCTCTACGGAAGGTGATTAACTCCACTGGGGCACCATTATGAAGGATCATCGCGGCACGCACCCCGTCCGAAGGAGAACCGGGCGGAGAGATCACTTCCTGGCCTTCAAGAGCCGCTTCGAGGTCGTCCACTTCGAAGGCAACATGTGGCACGATTTTGATGATCTCAGGCAAGGAACAATCCGGATCAAACCGCATCCATTCAATGCCATATGGGCTGCTGCTAAAGCCGGATACGTGCATCTTGAGCTGGGGGATATATTTTTCGCCCTGGCGAGGAATGACAGTGGGTATGCCGATGTGGTGATAGCGCCAGCCCAGCTTGGCGATAGCTGTCGGTGGTTCATCGTCGCGTCGATATTCAACTGGCATAGTTTTCATTTCAGATGATGCTTTATTATTCATTTTAAGTTTCCTAGAATTCAGATATCATAAGCCGGGTATTTGCCAGTGAAACAAATTAGGCTATCCAATCTAAATATGCCAGCGGATATTGCCGAGGGACCCGCGTCAGCCGCTCAAGTCAAGCCGTTTTTATATACCCGGCGTATATCTATTTTCCCACTCGGCAATCGCAGCGCGGATCATGGCCTGCACTTGCGGGTCGGGCACTTCGCCCACGCCGTTGTATTTGGTCAAACCGACCATCACTACCACGCCGCCTTCCGGCGATTCGATCAAACGAATGCCGCGGTTTTCCAAAGGCAAGCTCGCAAGATGCGTCTGGAGGATGGCGTCGATTTGTCCGACCATAGTGGTGGGAGCTGCTTCCCCTTTTTTGGTTGGGACTTCGACTCTGTTTAGCACAGGCATGGAAGCGGGCACAGGTGCTATTGGCGTTGATATCGGCTGAGAAATCGACGCCGCTATCGGCGTGGGAGGAATCAGTCGCGACGGAACGGGTTGCGGAGGCGCGGATGGTTTCGGCGCGCTGGCATCAATCCACGGACGCATCGTCACCATCAAATCAATTAATCGTTTGCGTTGTTCGGGTGCGAGCTGGGCCGCGTCCACGCCCTGACCATCCACCTCGAGCTGCAGTTGATTGTTATTATCCAGACTCAATTTCAGCAGGTTATTCTCTTTCGGCGCGGCGGGCGGCGCGATCACCGGAGACTGAATTTTTTTTCTTCGGGCTCCTCCTTTTTGCGTTTCTTATATCCCTGGCTGCGGCCTTCGAAGAGACCGAAGCCATATCCGAAGAACATGGCTGCGAGGCCGATGCCAATCACGATAAAAAGATTGAATTGCATAGATTATTCCTTTTGACAATTTGGACAGATGTGTGTGCCACGCTGGCCGACGATAATCTTTTGAATGGTTGTGCCGCAGACGAGACAAGGCTCGCCATCACGGCCATACACGCGGAAATGATTTTGAAAATCACCGCCGCGATACACCCAGTCGATGCTGGCGCCATTGCGGCGGATGCCCTCTTGAAGAATGAATTGGATGGCTTGATGTAATCTTTCAGCTTGTTTGGCAGTCACTGAATCCGAGAGGGCCCGCGGATGCAGTTTCGCCATGTGCAGGGCTTCGTCGGTGTAGATGTTGCCGAGGCCTGCCAGAAAAGTCTGATCGAGGAGCAGGGGCTTGAGCTGGCGATGACAACTTTGTAACGCGTCATATAACCAATGGGAAGTGAAGCTTTGACCTAGCGGCTCAGGCCCGAGCCTCCCTAATACTTTTTCCATATCATCGGTTAACCAGACACGTCCAAACTTACGCGTATCGTTGAAGACCAAACTGCTTGACTTCCTCTCTCCCTTCAGGAGAGAGGCCGGGGGTGAGGTAGAAAATCAAACGGTCATGCTTCTCTGGTTTAATTTTACCCTGCTTGACCAGCAAATCTCCACTCATGCGGAGATGTATTAAGAGATTGTAAGTTGTGAGCTGAATGTTTAGGAATTTTGCTCGGCGCGAAACATCGACAATCTTTTGCCCCTGAATCTGCTCCTTGAACTTCTTTACAGATGGCATCGCCACGGTCCGCGCCCAGCGGACATCGGCTTCGAGGATTTTCCTGCCTACCAGCTGTGGTCGCAGGGTTCGTGCAATGGTCTCGACTTCGGGAAGTTCAGGCATGGCAGCTATTGGCGGTCAGCATGTAGCATCACCAAGCGCTATTTATTCGTTGAACATTTCTCCAACGCTTCTTCCTTCATGGGCGCGCTTGATGACTTCGCCCAATAACTTATCCACCGAAACAATCGAGGTGCGATCTTCAAGAACCTTCATCTTCTCTTCTGGAACCGGCACCGTATCGGTAGTGATGATGTGCTTGATGGGCAATTCTGCAAGTCTCTGTGTGGCTCCTTCAGAAAAAATGGGGTGTACGAAAGCGAGATAGATATCGCGCGCGCCTTCTCTTTTAACCAAACCCACTGCCTGTGCAATGGAACCACCAGTATCCACTTCATCATCCACAATGATCACATCACGATCTTTGGCGTTGCCAATCAAGGTCAGAGCTTCAGCCTTCGCATCGTTTCCGGAGCGACGCTTCTCGATGAAAGCAACTGTCATATCCATGGCAGCGGCGTAGTTGCGCCCCATTTTCGCAAAGCCGAGATCGGTGGCGATCACCACCGGGTCTTTAAGATCCTTTCGGATGGTCCGGTTGATGTGGTCAACGATCAAATGCGAGGCCGTCAGCACATCGCCGGGGATGGAAAAGAATCCCTGGACCTGGCCCGCATGCGGGTCAAGAGTCATGTAGCGATCCGCGCCCGCGACTTCGATCATGTCTGCCATCAGCCTGCTGGTGATTGGGACGCGCGGCTGATCTTTTTTGTCCGAACGGCTGTAAGCGAGATAAGGAAGAACCACCGTAATACGCGCTGCCGAATCCAGACGCAATGTTTGGATCGTAATCAACAGTTCCATGATGTTGCGATGCACCGGCGAAGCGGTATGCTGGATCAGATACACATCCTGTCCGCGCACGCTGTGCCTTAGTTTGATAAAAAGATTCTCGTTGGGGAACTCAATGACATCATGCTCGCATAGCGGCGAGCCAAGATAGGTTGAAATTTTATTGGCCAGTGCAGGCGAGGCCGTGCCGGAGAACAACATGATTTCCCCATAGGTTTTCATTTCGTGATGGCGGATATTGCGACTCATTTCTTTTCTCTTTTCAATTCCCATTCTGAACGCAAAACGCTCATCATGTGAACATTAGAATATTTTCCATGCTTATAGACAGCCTCGCGCAGAGTGCCCTCCATAACGAAACCCGCTTTCTCATATGCGCGTATGGCGCGCAAATTCGTGGAGTAGACACGCAAATAAATGCGATTCATATTCAGGGTTTCAAAACCATGCTGCACCAACAATTGCATGGTCTCGGTGCCATAACCTTTGTTCCAAACTGATTTATCCCCAATCATAATACCAAGTTCCGCAGCGCGATGCATCCATTCAACATTGAAGACACCGCAGTTGCCGATCAGTTTCCAGTTTTCCCCGTCGCGTATTTCAATCGCCTTCGGTTTCTCTTCCTGCTGGCGCTGAGCAATCCGTTCGAACCATTGCTCTTCATCCTGCAGGGACATAGGCAGATAGATCGCCAATCCTTCATTGACTTCAGGGTCGTTGATCCATTCAAAGGACTTAGGGATATCCGTTCTTTCCATGCCGCGCAAGCGGATTTGTTTTCCGTAAATCATTTCAATCTCCCATTCATTAACCTCTTTACCGCTTCTGATGGTGACAAACTTCTTGCAAGAACTTGATCCATGACCCTATCGAATTGATCTTCCGAAATGTGTTCTCTGAGTTGATTCATCAACGCCGTTTGAAGAGCCGCTTCCAGTTCGGCCTCGAGGCGGGCGCGTTCCCGAACCGCCCAATCTCCGCTGAGGCGCAAATACTCGCCATGCTTCGCGATCTGATGAGCCAGGTCTTCAATTCCTTTTCCATCGGTGGCAATCGTTCGTTGAATAGACGGAAGCCACATATTATTCTCGGATTCGATTGGCATCGCCGCACTCATGTATTTACCATGATGTGCGAAAATCTTTTGTGTTGGATGAGCTAAGTCGAGCATGGACTTCAAAGCCTTCTCTGTACTTTCCGCGCCGGGACGATCCGCTTTGTTGACCACAATAATATCGGCGATTTCAAGAATACCGGCTTTGATGGCTTGGATGTCATCACCGAGGCCGGGTGCTTCGACGACCAGCGTGGTGTGAGCCAGTTTGGCAATGTCCACTTCACTTTGTCCCGCGCCGACCGTTTCGATCATGATAATCTCGTATCCCGCCGCATCAAAAACTTGGGCGATGCTTGCAGTCGCTTGTGCCAATCCGCCAATTGAACCGCGCGAAGCCATCGAGCGGATGAACACGCCATGATCGCCGCTCAAATCCTTCATGCGGACTCGGTCGCCCAGCACCGCGCCGCCCGTGAATGGACTCGATGGATCAACCGCGACAATGGCAACACGCTTGCCTTCTTTGCGGAAGTGCAGCGCTAGTTGATTGACCAGCGAAGACTTGCCGGTGCCGGGTGCGCCCGTTACGCCGATGAGATGTGCCTTGCCAGTGTAAGGAAAAAGAGCATCCAGCGCGTCGCGTCCATCAGACGTGTCATTCTCAACCTGAGTTAACAAACGCGCCAATGAGAGGGGATCCCCATTGAGAACCGTTTCTGCAAGGGATATCATTTCATCGCATTCTTAATGTCTTTGACAATATCTTCCGTTGAGGCGCCGGGTCCATATACTCCTGCGATGCCCATTTCCATTAATCGCGGAATATCTTCATCCGGCACGATTCCGCCGATGAACACTTTTACATTTGTCTGACGGTTGGCTTTCAATAAATCCATGATGCGCGGCGCCAGCGCCATATGCGCCCCGGATAGAATCGAAAGACCCACCACATCCACATCTTCCTGCAAGGCCGCTTCGGCAATCATCTCCGGTGTTTGCCGCAAGCCCGTGTAAATAACTTCCATGCCGGCGTCGCGTAAGGCGCGCACCACCACTTTCGCACCGCGGTCATGCCCGTCGAGGCCGGGTTTGGCCACCAGCACACGGATTTTTTTATCTGACAATGTGGTTTGTCGTTTGACCATGGTTCCTCCGCCGATGAATCCATCAGATTATACTATGGGACATTTTCTCGGAAACGTGATAACGGCAGGACAAAATATTTTGAAAATGTGGCTTTCCATGATCGTTGATTTGTAATTCACTTGTAACTTATCATGGTGCTTTCCGAATAACCCCGCCTTAAAGAAATATGCTATACTGCATTCCATGCAGTCCTCTTACGGGCATATGTCGTCGCGCAGCCATTGGCTTCGCTGGGCGGAAACCCTGCGGCGTTATCAACTCGATGAATTTGCCGCGTGGATGCTGGATGCAGGCAGGCCTCTGGCGGTGCTCTCGGCTCAAGCGTTATATTTTGGGCGGCCCTTCCTTGGTGAAAGTGCAGACGCACTGGCACGTACTCTTGAGTCGGACGATGAGTTGCGCGCTTTCGTTTCCTTTCTGGATGGAGGAACGGACTCATGAACCTAATCGCTCTCGGCATCGTTGGCTTTGCTGCTTTTCTCCTCTTAGCACTTTCATTAATCAAACGAAAGTCTCCTCCCATATGGCGTGTCATTCCCGCGTTGACGCGGTTATCGCGCGTAGTGGATCTTAGCGTGGAAGATGGAACTCGTCTCTTTGTGGCGCTGGGACGCGCCAGCTTGCTCACGCCGCGCGGTGGTGCGCCATTGGCAGGTCTGGGATTGCTGCGTCATATCGCGGAACGCACCTCGTTAAGTGATCGCCCTCCGGTCGCGGTCGCAGGCGAATCATCGTTGGCCTTGCTCGCGCAGGATACGCTTCAAGCGGGATATCGGGCGATGGGCGCAGGCGATCTCTATCAGCCCAGTTCGGGACGTGTGAGTGGAATGACTCCTTTTTCCGCCGCGGCAGGCGCCATCCCGATCATTCGCGATGAAAATGTTTCTGCAAGCATGCTGGTTGGCGATTTTGGAGTGGAAGCTGCCCTGCTGGCTGATGTCGCGGAACGCGAGAATACTTTCCTGCTTGGGGCAAGTTCTGATATTTCTTCACAGGCCGCGCTCTTTGCATCCGCGCAAGAGCCGCTTTTGGGTGAAGAATTGTTTGCAACCGGTGCGTATCTCGACTTTACTGCATCACACGTCGCGAGTCTGACTGTCCAGGATGTTTTGCGCTGGCTGATCATTCTAGCGCTTTTGGCCGGCGCGGCCTTGAAATTAATAGGATTGATTTAATGCGTTACATTGCCGTCGCCATTGCAATTGTCGCAGGCTTGATTGTTCTCATCGGTTACTTTGTGCCGGCTCTTGCTGGCATTCAGGACGTCCTGCTTAATTGGGCAATCATCCTCGCAGGCGTGGCAGCTTTGGTGGGTGTGTTCAATCTGATTTCTGTGCACGGCGACAAAGTCCGCCGCCGCGAAAAGGGGAGTCTCTATAGCGCTATTTTGCTGATCAGTTTGTTTGCAAGTTTTATTTTTGGTCTCGCACTTGGGCCGGATAATCCAAATATGCGTTTGCTCGTGAGCGCAGTGATCGTGCCGGTCGAAGCAACGCTCATGGCTTTGCTATCTGTGACATTACTTTATGCCAGCATCCGCCTCTTGCGCCGCCGGACTGATTTGATGAGCATCATCTTTCTTTTGACTGCCGTGCTCATGCTGATCGCGTCTGCGACTCTGCCGTTTGGTGAAATCGGTCCGTTGAACGATCTTGTCCGTCCATGGATTTAGCAGGTGCTTGCCCTCGGCGGAGCGCGCGGTATTCTGATCGGTGTGGCACTCGGCACACTGACCACCGGCTTGCGCGTCCTGTTTGGCGCAGATCGTCCCTACGGAGGCAATTGATGGATACCGTCAAATGTCCCGTTTGCGGCCAGATGAATCCTGCGAACGCAGAGGTGTGCCAGAATTGTAAGTCGCGTCTCGAACCATTGACCGGCCCGCTAAATACGCCTCTTCAGGCCGGAGAGATCCCGACTAAAAAAGTTACCTCTGAGCTTGAACCGATCCTTCCACAATGGCTGAGAGAAGCGCGCGAAAAAGCGCGTCAATCTGCCAGTGAAGAGGAATCTAGTTCATCGTTGATCGCCGCAAATAATACGCCTACTGTACCATCCACGCCTGACCTGCTTGCCGGTCTGGCTTCGCAAGGCAACGATGAAGAAGAGGAAGTTCCTGATTGGTTAGTGAGTTTCACCGGAAACACGCCTGCGAAAAAGAAAAAGAACGAGCCTGAAGCTGAAGATACACAAGTAAAATGGGTTGAACTCGGCGGTCATGAAGATTTTGAAGAGCCGTCTCCCGGTATCAGTGCCACACAAACTCCATCCGAAACTCCAGTTCAAAATACCACGCCTTCCTGGATGGCGCCACAAGAACCTGCTCCCCAAAAAGATGAACTGACCGATTGGCTTGCACGCGCTGGTCAGTCATCCGCTTCTACCTCGGACCAAGTGCCGGCTTCCAGTCGACCAACCGAGTCTCATCCTCCAGCTTTTTCAGATTTCAAATCTGACGATCAAGATTGGCTCAAGAATCTTGAATCAAAGCCATTTGGTGCGACACCGGATTCGGAACCTCAATCGCCTAACCAGCCTGTGGCTTTTGATTCACAATCTCATCCCACAACAACACCTTCACCTGCAGGCGGTGAACTTGATTGGTTGAACCAACTCCAAGCTCAGCAATCCGCCTCTGAGCCACCTGCGCCAGAAGTACAGCCTGCATCCTCCCAGCCGGATTGGCTCGGAACCGTTGCGACACCGCCGAGCGATTCCACTGCACCGGCCGAAGTCCCGGACTGGTTGAAAGCTTTTGGTCAATCGCCAACGGCTTCAGAGCCACCCGTTTCGTTTGGTTCTTCCTCCGACCTACCAGATTGGCTCAAGGCCGCAGCTCCACAAACGAGCGCGCCGCCTGCATCATTGTCCTCACCCGATATTGATAATACACCCGTTGCCTCTGAAACACCGGATTGGATATCTGCACTAAAACCTGCACAACCTGAATCGCCCACATCGCCCGCGGCTTCAAAGGCGTCTGCCTTTGAAACACAGGAAATGTCTCAACCATCCGCTTCAACTCCAGCCTTTACGGATAATAACTCGAAAGCGGGTACTAATGTGGATGCACTCTTTGCGTCCATGCAGGCACCTGATTGGCTGACCGGCTCTGCACCGAAAGATGCTGATCAATCTTCCAATGAAACGAATCCACTGTCCGCCGCGCAAAAAGGAGAAGCGATTGTGCCGGCTGAATTACCACCCTGGGTTCAGGCTATGCGTCCCGTTGAATCAGCGCTTCCGTCTTCTCCAACTCCAAGCGGCGATTCTTCTGCGGAATCTGGCGGGCCATTGGCCGGTCTGCAAAACGTTTTACCGGCAGGTGCCGGCTTCCAGCCCACGAGTAAACCTAAAGCTTATTCCATTAAGTTGAATGCCACGAATGAACATCAGACTCAGGCGGCATTGCTTGAACAAATCCTTGCCGCAGAGACCGCGTCGATTCCGATGAAGGTACCTTCCGTGATTATGTCCCAGCGGATTTTGCGCTGGGCGGTCACGGCATTGATGTTCCTGCTTGTAGGAGGCATTCTCTTCGTGGGAACCCAGATTTTTGCTCTGCCAGCTCGCGTTCCAAGCGATCAAACCGAGATGGCAATCTCCGTTGTGAATAAAATCCCGGCGGACGCGCCAGTTTTGGCTGTGTTTGATTACGAGCCTTCTTTATCCGGTGAGATGCAAGTCGTTGCCGAACCATATTTGAATCGCCTGCTTTTGTTAAAACATCCTCGTCTGACGATTCTCTCCTCGTCACCGACAGGTTCGGCTTTAGCTGAAAATTTCATGGCCGGATCTTTAGCAGGGCGCGACTATCAACGCGGCAAGCAATACACTGATCTTGGTTATCTCCCCGGCGGACTGGCGGGCGTATATGACTTTGCGCAAAATCCATCTGCCGCGATGCCCCTCGGTGCAGACGGCTCGCAAGTCTGGCAGACCGCACCGTTGAAAGGTGTGACGCGTTTTTCTGATTTTGCAGCAATTATTTTATTAACCGATAGCGCGGAAGCGGGCCGCGTTTGGATTGAACAGGCCGGTCCGTTGCGCGGGAACGCGTCTCTTGTAATTGTATCTAGCTCACAGGCTGGCCCGATGCTGATGCCTTATGTTGCTTCCGGTCAAATTAACGGATTGGTCAATGGGTTGAATGATGCATCCAAAGTAGAACAGGCTAATGGACAGCCTGGGTTGGCGCGTCTTTATTGGGATGCATATAGTGCAGGATTGTTGCTGGCAGCTGCGATGATTATCTTGGGCGGTTTATGGAATCTGGTACCCGGCTTGCGGGCCCGCCGCGCGGAAAAGGAGGAAAGCTAAATTGCCTAATTTGTCTCCTGATCTGATTGCGGGTTTTGTCGCTTTTCTCTTTACGCTTTTCATCTTTAGTTACTTGATCGGCGATAATCCGCTATTTCGCATCGCGGTTTATATTTTCGTTGGCGTGTCAGCCGGTTATGTTGCCTCGGTCGCTTTTAGACAGGTAATCTGGCCTGATTTACTTTTTCCGCTGGTCACTGGCACCTTCACCCAAAAGGCTTTGCTGACTATTCCATTGATCTTGGGTGTTCTCTTGCTGACCAAAGTCTCGCCGCGCCTAACGCAACTGGGAATGCCGACCATGGCGTTGTTGGTGGGTGTGAGCGCGGCAGTGGCGGTCGGCGGCGCAGTCACGGGAACGCTCTTTCCACAAATCAGCGCGACCATCAATCTGTTCGATACGCATGCGGCAACTTCGGCCGCTCAATTGGCCGAAATGTTAATCAACGGTGCGTGGGTTCTGGCTGGAGTCACGACCACGCTGGCTTATTTCCATTTCAGCGCGCGCACCACCAGCAACGGTTCGGTGCGCCGCTTTGGCTTGATCGAAATCATCGCGTTCATCGGCAGTATTTTTCTTGCCATCACTTTAGGCGTTTTATTCGCCGGCGTCTATTCCGCCGCGCTGACCGCGTTGATTGACCGCTTCCACTTCTTTGGAACTCTATTGGGATTGCATTAATTTATGCCTGCTTCTCTGGTTCAAGGTGACTCTCTATTGGCTGTCAACATCGGCGCGGCGAACACGCGCGCTGTTCTCTTTGATGTAGTCGAGGGTGAGTATCGTTTGCTGGCATCGGCTTCTGCTCCTTCGACGGTGGAAGCGCCGTTTCAGGATTTGAGCGAAGGCGTTCGCAACGCGATCAATGAACTGCAAACGATTACGGGACGGACACTACTCAATGCAGATCGTCGCCTCATTACGCCGTTCCAACCCGACGGGTCCGGTGTGGATGCGTTTGTATCCACATTATCCGCCGGCCCTGTGTTGAAAATAGCCATCGTAGGTCTGCTCGATGAAGCTTCGCTGGAGAGTGCTCTTCGTCTGGCTGAAATGACTTATTCGCGTGTGGTTGATTCAGTTGGACTGAACAATCATCACCAGACCGATCAGCAAATTGATACGCTTCTCCGTTTGCAGCCGGATATTGTCATCATTACCGGCGGCACGGATGGAGGCGCATCCCTTTCTGTCCGCAAGATGCTGGAACCGGTTGGACTGGCAAGTTATCTTATGCCGGAGGAGAAACGGCCCGCCGTGTTGTTCGCGGGCAATCAAAAACTGGATGATGAAGTGAAAGGCTTGCTGGGCAATGTGACTTCATCCTTGCACTTCAGCCCGAACGTGCGTCCTTCGCTCGAAACCGAAGACCTTGAACCGGCCGGGCGCGAATTGGCCGAGATCTATCTAGGAGTTCGTCAGCACCAATTAAAGGGTTTGGATGTTGTCGCCAGTTGGGCGGATGGAAGTATCCTGCCTACAGCCTATGCCCAAGACCGAATGGTGCGCTTCCTCAGCCAGATCTACACCGGAAGTACAGGGCTGTTGAGTGTGGATATTGGGGCATCGGCCGCTGTGGTTTCGACAGGCTTTGGCCAACGATCCACGCTGGGCGTATACCCGCAATTCGGTCTGGGTGAGAATCTGCCCGCATTGTTGCAATATACAAAGCTGGAGGATATTTTGCGCTGGTGTTCGCTGGATATTTCGATAGGCGTATTGCGCGATTATATTTACCAAAAGGCTTTGTATCCCTCCTCCATTCCAGCTACAAAAGAAGAACAGGCACTGGCGCAAGCGGTAACGCGTCAAGCGCTGTATCTTGCCGTGCAGACTGCCAGCCTCAATTTTCCGCGCACGATGCGCCCACCGCACCCCGGATTGCTCCCAAGCTTTGAGCCGATCCTGGCGGGCGGCGGCGCGCTAAGCGACGCGCCCACTGCAGGACAAAGTATGTTGCTTTTATTGGATGCCATTCAACCGACCGGTTTGACCACGATCATCCTCGACAAAAATGATTTGCTCCCATTGCTCGGCGCGGCCGCGGCGCGCATCAGCATCCTGCCGGTGCAGGTTTTGGAATCAGGCGCGTTCCAAAGCCTGGGCACGGTGGTTTCCGTGATCGCTTCCGCCGGTTATGGTTCGCGGGTGGCGCGCGCGCGATTGACTTACGATGATGGGCATGAAGCGCAGGCCGATGTCAAATATGGCAGTCTTGAGTTGCTGCCGCTGGCGAATGATCAATCCGCAAAATTAACTCTTCAGCCATCGCATGGTGCGGATGTCGGTTTTGGGCCGGGCCGGAGCGGCACCGTTCGCGTGAGGGGCGGAGCCATGGGAGTTGTGCTGGATGCCCGCGGTCGTCCGTTGATCCCGCCTGACGATCCGGTGCGGCGGTGCGAACTAATCAAGAAATGGCTATGGACGGTTGGAGGCTGAAAAGATGCTGGCTCCTGTTCATCACATTTTGCCTTTGACAACGATCCTGCGGGAGCGTGTATTGCCCATCAACGGTACCGTGAAGGTGCGGTTGGATCAAAAGGTCAACCCGGCCGATGTCATCGCGGAGGCCAGCCGGCCGCGTGAGCATCTCTTGCTGGATATTGGGCGTGCGCTCCATCTGTCACCGAACGCGGCGGATAAATTGATCCGCTGCAAAGTGGGGGATCGCCTCGCGGCCGGTACAGTCATCGCAAGCAGGCAGGGCATGAGTTCGAAAACGGTCACCGTGCCACGTGATGGCAAAGTGGTGGTGACCGGTGCAGGTCAGGTATTGATCCAGCTTGGTGAGTCGCGCATGGAACTGCGCGCCGGTTTTCCCGGGACCGTCGTGCAGGTCATTCCGGATCGAGGTGCAGTCATCCAGGCTGCAGGCGCATTGATACAGGGAGTATGGGGCAATGGGCGCATGGACACGGGGATATTAACCAATCTGGCGGAACAGCCCGATAGCGTTTTGACCGCCGGAAGATTCGATGTCAGTTTTCGTGGCTCCGTGATCCTGGCGGGCCAATGCCGGGATGCCGAGACGCTGCAAGCCGCGGCGGAACTTCCCGTGCGCGGGTTGATCCTGGCAAGTTTGTTTCCTTCCCTGTTGCCAGTGGCACGCGAGATGCGTTACCCGATCCTTCTCACCGATGGCTTTGGCTCCATGCCGATGAATTCCGCCGCATACCGTTTGTTGAGCACCAATGTCAAACGCGAAACCTCTCTCAAGGCGGAAATGTTCGATCGCTACAGCGGAGCGCGGCCCGAGGTGATCATCCCGCTTCCGGTTTCATCCGAACCGGCTCCGCCTCAGGAAGTTATGGCTTTTGCGGCAGGTCTGACCGTGTATCTGCGCCGTCCGCCCGCGGCGGGTATGATCGGCACCATCACAGCTTTACGTCCCGGTTTGACCGTTCTGCCCAGTGGCTTGCGCGCGCCTGCCGCAGATATCAAATTGGAGAATGGCGAGCAAGTGCTTATCCCTCTGATAAATCTGGAAGTTGTGGGATAATAGGTATACCATCACGCGAGGAGAAACTACCATGTATGAAGGCGACCAAGACAATTTAGAACCTCAACAACCGCCGGAAGAATCAAGCAATCGCACTTTTTTGATCGCGGCTGGGGTATTAGGCGGGGTTGTTCTGCTTTCGCTGGCCTGTTTGGCGGGAGTGTATTTCTTTGGGATCGTACCAAACCGCGGCAGTGCGAATCAACAGGCCGCGGCGCAGGCCACGCAGAATGCGCAAGTGGCGCAGGCCTTGACCGCGACCGCCGCATCCGCCAGCCTTGCGACTCCAACCGCTGCAGCAACGGATACGCCCGTGCTGGCTGAGGTGACCTCCACGGAGATACCTGGGGGCACAGATACTCCCGATCCTGCGACCTCCACGGTAGCCGCGGCTTTAACCCAGGCCGCGATTGCCCAACTGACCACTGTTGCAACCTCCACCGCCCTGCCCAAGACCGGCATTGGCGATGAATTTGGCGCACCGGGATTGGTGATTGCGGGCATGATGTTGATCGCGGTGATCTTCCTCGCCCGCCGCCTGCGCGTGGCACCGACGAAATAAATTTTCAATCATATTAAATTCAATGGGGCAGCTATTGCTGTCTCAAATTCAAAGCGTCTAGTTTACTAGTTTAGTTATAGGGATATTACCGCTCACAATGGCTTTGTTCGCGTAAAGGGTTACTGAATTCATCAAGAGATTGACGTTTTTTCTCGTGCTGCAAAATCCGCTTTTGCCGTAGCACGCTGAAAATGGGTTGACCTAGTTCGTTCATCGCGATTTGAGGCTGTCCTAAGCTTTCTGAATGGCTAAGGACAGCTTTCTTTTTGCCTTCCAAAACCTTCCGCCTGCTGGCTATCTTCTCTTTCTGCGTTTTCAATTCTTCGAGGCTGATTACTTCTTCACGGTAAGCATCAAGGAGTGGATTTATTGCTTGCATATCTCGAAGCCATCGAGCCGCATAAACCGCCGCACAGTATAATTTGCGAAGGCGGCTAAGGGTTTTTGACGGAATATGCCAGCGTAACGAAAAACTATTTTGACGGTAGGCGGGATGTGCAAGTTTGATCTGCACTTCCCGCAAAGTTGAAGCGTGGTTGCTATCAAGTGTCATGGCGGACAAGGGCAAAGTCCCTAAGACTATTAGTAAGGACTTTGAGAGATACACAGGGGAGACGAAAAGTTTATCTTTCTCGTTGTTTTATTCTAAACAAAGCAACAAGGTGAAATATCGTTTCATGGACATCCCTGGATGATATGCGGCGCAATCATCTTCGCAAGTTCTGTCTCGCCTTGTGGATTTAAGTGCAATGGCGTGTCAGTATAATAACTCGGTGGGAAGATATTCCACAGATCGAGATAGTTCCAATGATTTTCCACCGCCGCATTGCTAACATATTGACGATACTGGTCATAAACCCAGCGAGGGTAATAAACGTTATAGTAAATGTTGCTATTGGGGACATTCGTAAGTATTTGCGTTGGTTCGTTGACTAGAATCACGGGGATATTTCCGGCATTTTGATAAAAGTCTTTGACCTGATCTAATGAAACGCGCCAAGCGTAAAGTTTAGGCGGCTTCAGGCCTTGAAAAGTCGGATCGCTACTCAATTGAGTTGGCAATTCAATGGGTGAACCCGGAATCTGGTTGAGGCCGGTGGCGATACTAATTAGGCTGTAAAACTGATAGCGCAGAACGCGAAACAATGTTCGATTTTGTTCAGTGATTTGCTGGATCAAATTTGGACTTTGATAATTTTTAGGTAGGAAATCAAATTGATAAGCCAGTTTATAATATTCAGCCGGGTTATGTCTAATCAGTATATGATCGATACGCGCCGACGGCATCAAAGTGTACCAAGTGATTAACCATATGATTTCATCGGGTTGATATTTCATGGCTTCATCGAGAATCATCAAATCTTTGGTTGCGGATGAATCTGGAAAGCTCAGATTATAGACATGCACATTTTTGTTTCCGCACGTCAATCGTAGCGCGTCCATCTGGCCTGGAAGCGTTTGCTCGGGTGTGAGGCCAATTCCCCATACTGCTGAATCACCGAGCACCAGCACGCGATATTCATTTGGCGCCTTTGGTTCGGATACAATATGCGAGGCGAACATTGCATCGATATTGGCTACATCCAAAGCACGATCTTCCGGCGCGCCTGTGCTGATCGGAAAACGCTGCCACTTCAAAGCGGGTGAGGCATAAACATTCAGCCATTGGAGATTTGGGTGGAACACGTAAAAAGCAAATTCAAAGATCATGAAAACAGCGAGGCCTTTTGCTAATACTCGCCATGGACGGATAATCGGTGACATAGTTTAATTATACAATGAGAGTTACTGCTCAGCCATCTTAGCGGTTATGAAAGCAGGGATGAAAGGTGTGCCGATCAAAGCTGAATAAAGTGCGCCCAGAATCGGTTGTTCGTTTTTGTGTGCAGTGGAGATGTAGCTACGCACCTGACAAAAGGCGGTTGAGCCGTGGTCACTCCGAAAGCAGCCGGAAATTTTCTGTTTCAACTTGACCATCCGAATATCGCGCTCGGCCTGGTTATTATCGAACGGTACATGAAAGTCATACATAAACGCCAGTATTTTTTCGGGGTGATCTCTCAGTCGATCCAGCAGGTTTTTGGAAGGCGTTTGTTTGAACTCGTCCGCGCCGCCTGGCGGGTTCTTCGGTTCGTTCGGGGGATGGGTTGGCCGATAAGCCTTCTGCCACGATCTGGTCGTAACGATTTTGGAAGTCCGTGAGTTGCTCGGGAAAGAACGCCTCCTGCCCCATGGCTTTTGCGGCGGTCACGGCCTTTTGGATTTCCGTCAGCAGTTGGATCATGGCTTCAGCCCAAGTCTGCTGGTAGTTCTCAACCAGAAAGGTCAGTTCGCGCAATAGGTGGGCGCCACACAATCCGTGCTTGGCCTGAGTGTATTTCAAATAGGGTTTCCAGTAATCATGCATGCACCCACCCGTGCGTTTGGGCAGGATTCCGATCTGGTCCATCGCTTCGGAGCCGCGTTTGGGATGAATGACGAAAAAGGTCACTAGGGCCGTGCTCATCGAATGCAGCCAATTCAACTTCCCCTTCACGCGAGCTCCAGTTTCGTCAAAATGCACTGCTTCTTCAGTTTGGATCAGATGCTCTTTGATCTGTTCCATCTCCGGTGCCACTTGCCGGGCGACTTCCTGGACCGCCGCCAACACGCTTCCCTCAGACACCGGTTGATGATAGAGATCAGCCATGATCTCAGCCGTGCGTTCCAAGGGCACAAACTGGTAGGTATTGAAATACACCATCTGCGCCTGCACCCGCGGACCATACTGTGTTTCCTGGGTCACCCCTTCTGGAAACTCACCTTCGTTCACTGCTCCACATTGCGGACAATTCTTGATCTCGGCCCGATGCTCCGTCACCTCCAATTCCACGCTCTCAGGCAGATCGAACACTTGGCGCTTCTCATACCCCTGTGCAGCCACTTCGGTCAACGAGGCTTGGCAATGACGACAATCTGTAACAGCATGAATTTCGATCTGGTCCGGCTCGGAGACCGGTTCCAGCCGGTGTCCCTCATGTCCCTTCTGACCGCCACTCTTCTTCCCGCTCTTATGGCGCAATCCGTGCTTGTGCCCCTTTTTCAACCCGTCACTCGTCGGCGGCTTGCTGCTATTATGACTGTCTTTATTCAACCGGTCTTCCAAGACTTGGATTCTGGCTTCCATTGCCCGGTTCAGCCCCACCAGTGTCTCAAACAAAGCCACCACCGCCTCTTCCCCTTTTTGATAGGCAGCTCGCACTTCCTCTTGCGTGGGTAGGTGTGTCTCACTCATGCTTCGCATTTTACCTGGCATTGGTATGAACTACACTAACCTTTCGTTAGAGCCATTATGGGCTGAGTAGTAACCTTCACAAACTTCCAGATGCGCTCAATCAAGTTGAGGTTGGGCGAATAGGAGGGCAGGAAGCACAATTCGATGTTCAGGCTTTTGGCTTTTTCCATGACGAGAGCACATCTTTGATAGCGAGCATTATCCAAGAAGATGGTAATCGGGCTGCCGATATAAAAAGTTGCGATCTTCTCCAAAAGCGCACACACGCTCTGCGCCGTAATGTAGGTGTCATTCGTGACCGTCAGCATTTCATGCGTCACGGCATTGAGCACACCCAAGACGTTGAAGCGTTGCCGACCCGAAGGCGCTGGAATAAAAATACGAGTCACGGACCACAGACAGCCGAGAAAAGCAGATAATACGAAATGGGCCGCATCCATGAAAAGAACCACCCTCTTCCCCGCCTGCGCTTCATCTAAACGAGACTGCATTTCTTGTTCCAGAAATTCTTTCTGTTTTTCTGGATCGGCTTTGGCTGGCAGGCTGCCTACTTTCCTGTAACGGAGATTGAGTTTTTTTGAAAAACTCACGCACTTGGCTTTGACTACGCTTCACACCCGTGATCTCTTCAATCTCCTTTTGCGCTTCCTTGATACTGGCTGGCGGATTTTCTCGAAAATACGCTTCCAACGATACAATATGCTTGACCAACTCGCCTTGAGGTTTATAGTAGTTGATTTCCTTTAACTTCTCTATGCCGCCTTGCTGATAAAGTTCATAGTATTCTCGAACGGTATTTCCGCTGACGCCCACGATTTCTTCAATCTGCTCAGGCGATAAGTTATACGCTTTGAGCAGGAGTGCTTCCAAAGTGGTTTCGTTCTCCGAACCATTCGGCGCTGGACTAACGGCACAAGATGGTTGTAGCGTTGATAGCGCATTTCTGCAATCTGTTCCGATGTGAATTCGAGGTGAATGGTCATAGCCCCATCTTACCAAAACTTTAGCCCCCCGTTTCTTAAAACCGCAATTTATGCCCGCTCTCAGTATATATGGCAGAGCGCCTTAGTCTTAGGGCTTGTAAAAGAATAACTCCGTACTTTAACATTTAGATTCAGGTACATGACAGGTGCGGCCGGATGATGTAATTCCAACGGGGACAGACTTCAGCGAATTGGATGTTCAAGGTTTGAAAGACTGGCTTGGGAACTTTGAGACCTTTGACATATTCTTTATCGATGAGAAATGCTTTTACCTGCAGACCCGTTTCGGTAACGGTTCCACGAAGGTAGGCCAAAACCGTTTCGAAGGTGAGTAAAGGTTTGCCTGCCCAATTGATGCTGATTGGCCCAAACAAACGATGCTCGACTGGGTTCCACTTCGAAGTGCCAGTTGGATAGTGACAGACGAGAACTTCCAAACCCAAGCGGTCCGCTAATTGTTCTTGGAGTTGCTGTTTCCACAGACGCGGTCGGCAACCGTTGCTCCCACCGGCATCTGCCAGAATGAGGATTTTGTGCTGATTGGGAAAAAGAACCCGACCTTCGATCTGCCACCACTCGGCGATCACGTCCACTGCAAACTGGGGTGTGTCCGCAGAACGACCGACATAGACGAAGCCCAAATTATGATTCACATCGTAGATGCCGTAAGGAACCGCTTTGCCCAAAGCATCCTGGTCGAAATCATGGTCATTGACTTCGATAGCCTGCTGGCACCAACTCCGTCCATTGTTCTTGAAGTTGCCGATTAATTCTTTCTTCTTGGTATCCACGCTGATTACCGGCCAGCCCGCTGCAAGAAACGCCTGCTTTTGCGCTTCCAGATACTCGAACTGCTGGGTGCGATCAGGGTGAGAAGTTCCACAGAAACGTTTGAGATTAACTTTCAAGGAGTAGTTCCTCTTCACCAGTAGCCGCCCAACCGTCATGTGACTCACCGCATGCCCGGTCTTCCTCAGTTCATCGCTCAAATGCCGCAGACTGCTCCGCTGCCATTTTTGTTCGCTCATCGGGTCACCGGCTGTTTCGTCTTTCACTAACTTCTCAAGTGCCGCCTCGATCGGTGGGTCTTTTTTTCGACCGGCAATCGTCCACCACCGGCCTGGCGCACTCCTTCCACCGGACGGGCCGCTAATTCTTCATCCAATTCTCGTCTGCCTCGCCGAATGGTTTCAACATCCAGACCCGTGATCTGGGATAGCAGGTGATCACCACCGTACCCCACCTTCTCAGACTCGAGGGCCACGTACCAGCGCCGTTGTTGTTCGTTCAATCGGCTGAGCAACACGTTCATCTGGTGATGTATTTTCCATTCGGGATGCTCTTTCGAAGCCTGACAATTTGGACACTGACATTCATGTACTGGTAGACTCATCGGTTCATCCTTCGGCTGATCACAATCCTTCAGCCATTTTACATCAGGATGAACCCCTAACAATTAGTCCGCGGAGTTATTTCTTTACAAGCCCTTAGTTTGATTTTCGGTGGTTGGAACAAGGATCCACGATTTGGTCAAGTACATGAGTCCGGAGTTACGTGAGACTGGACACGATTCTATGACGAATTCCCTTCTGCAAGCGACTTGATCGTTATGAGTTGCTTTCGCATCATGATCAGATCTCCCCATGCCAGCAGGAATTTACGGAATCTCTCCAACCAATTCCGAGCCCCGATATCGATCTTTACTACAATCCGGCTAGCTGCGGGAGTGGTATTTTTCACTACATATGTGAGAGCTGTTAAGCCAAGTGTGGATTCCAATTTAGGATGGACGAGACAGGTAATTTGGCAGCCTTGCTCGAAATCAACGATGCCGCCGATTATGAAATTTTGGCCCAACTGCAATTGCTACACTCCCGGAGTAAGCTGGCGAGGGCTTTGACGCCCGCCATTATCCAGCCAGTCGTAGCTATAGGGTGCAATTTTAAGCTGGCAGATCCAACGGAAGACAACCTCCGCTGGTGCTGAAACGTCAATAGCGCGTATCAGGCCGCGATATTCGGATGTCATGTATTTGTCGCAAGGAAACCTTTCTTTTTCCTCATCATTTGTTGCATTCCAATTCCACGCCATGTTCCATATACTCATTCTTTACCTCTTGTTATCCACGGTTGCCGCCCAGTGGTTTTGGTATCCCTGCCTGAAACAGGATGTATTTTGCGACGCAGGCCGCGCGTCTAAGATCCGGCCACGAGTTTTAAAATTTTGATTTTTGCCGCACTACTCAGTCTGCGAGATTTCACGCAGGAACAAATACAGCGGAAGTCCAAGAGAAACCCCGACTACTAGTGTGCCAATGATCGGCAGCCACCAATAGCGAACATTTCTTTTTCGACGATCTCTGTTAATAAAAACAATAAGGGCAATTGCGGAAATAATAACATCCAACCATCCAAATGCCGCGACGGGAGAAGATGCTATCTGATGTACGAGCAAAGGAATATTCAATCCATTTTCAATGACCCAGGGTGCGAAGGACGCGTAAGGAAGTATGGTTCCAATGACGAAAAGAGCAAGATAAATGTATTTGGCTTTCATCTTGAAAATCTCCTTTATCTTTAAAGTGCGTTACTGAGGGTTGCTTCAACGTGTGAATTATATTTGAAAGTTGATAATTTTTCAGCTAGATCTATGCAAGACGCCTGCCAACGAAATGATTGATCGCGAAGCATCTCCAACGGGGACAGTGGCAGCGGCGTGAATTTAGACAAATTCTTTCCTCGTGAAGACTGCTGGCAGGCCTGCCAGGATAAGAAGCGTCGTATTGAAGGCCACGTTGAAATACACTTTGTGGAATGCAGACAACGCCGTATCAAGAACAAACCAAACGAGTATACCCAGCACCAGACAATTCCATGCCCATTTCTCTTTGTTGCGGAAAGGATAATGGGCAACGAAAGTTACGAAAACTCCCCAACCTGCAATGGTGGCTCCCCAAATTCCATAGACCCATTGCTGGAATGGTCTAATGCTTTCCAACGATGCTCCTGTGCCCCAGAAAGCGGGGTCAATCTGCTGATTGAACAAGTCAAAGATCGGTGTTCCGCTCAGGAATACCATAAGGAGTCCGAAAGCAGCAATGCCCAAGCCGACCACAAACAACCATCTTTGCCAGAAAAAGAATTTTTGCATGAGGGTATCTCCTTGAATGATGTAATTTATTCAACGCATGGGTTGCAGCATTGCCTTTGCCATTCGTGTCATCAGGCTGGTTGGTAACAGCCTCGTGAGCAGAACCTGGGTTTTGCTATATAGACCGGGCACCTCTATGCGTCTGCCGGAAATCATCGCCCGATAGCCTGCCTCTGCCACAGTCGCGGCGTTCATCACGCCAAATTGCATCAGGCGAACATTCTCGATGTGTGCCCGCTCTTGAAATTCCGTCCTAGTCGCACCCGGGCATAGCACCGTGACCGTTATCCCTGTTCCTCGGAGTTCCTCCGCCAGCGCAGCTGAGAAGCTCCACACGTAGGCTTTGGTTGCAGAATATACAGCGTTCAGTGGGCTGGGCACGAACGAACCGGTGGAGCCGAGATTGAGAATCCTGCCGAACCCCTGCCCTCGCATATCTGCCAGAAGAAGTTTGGTGAGCTGGGTCAAGCTGACCAGATTAAGTTGGATCATCTCTAGCTCTTGCGTCCAGTCCGTGTCGTAGAAAAATCCGTAGACATCCATCCCTGCGTTATTGACCAGGAAATCAATTCGGATGTCTGTCTGCTGGAGTTCCGCGACAATCTCCGAGACAGCGGCGGGAAGCGATAGATCTTTGGCAAGCACCGTGACGGTTATGCTGTAAGCGGCTCGCAACTCCTCTGCCAGCTGGGAGAGTTTGTCCCAATTCCGTGCCACAAGCACCAGGTCGTGGCCGTGCTGTGCGAAGACTTTTGCCAATTCGTAGCCGATGCCGCTGGATGCGCCGCTAATTAAGGCAGTGGTTTTGGTGGATACGTTGTTGAATTTCTTCATAAGGTTTTATCTACTTTCTGGATTGCACGGCGGTTTTTCATAATGTGATTTCTAAAAGTGCAAGATCATTCAAGACAATCAAACCTGATGATCGTATTATAAAGCCAAGTAAAAAAACCTTTTGCACAAGGAGCATAATCAATGATTGAACAAATTGAGCAAGGACAAATCGTAACGCTTGAAAATAATACGGATATGACTGACTTGAAATGGAATAAGCTCGCATCCTGCGAGAGAGTTTTCCTGAAACATATGGTTACAGGTAAGTTCACTGACGGAAAATTCAGCTGCCATCTCGTCAAAGTTCAAGCCGGTTGTGAGATTTCCGAACACGTCCACCAGAATAACTGGGAGCTGCATGAGGTGGCTGCCGGTGAGGCAACGGGATATTTAGCGGATAAGACAATTTCTTACGTAACGGGTACCACAATCGTCATCCCGCAAGGCGAGAAACATAGGGTCGTAGCCGGTGAACAAGATTTGTACCTTCTGGCTAAGTTCATCCCTGCTCTCGTTTAGACACTAATGTTGATAGTTGCCTCGAATGGTTTATCAGCACACCTTGAACCCATAATCGCTTTCAAGGTGTGCTGGTTCTATGCAGATCGAGAAATCGTTTTGGCGTTATCCCTATTGTCCGCTTGAAAAGACGCGTAAAATGGCTTTGATCAGAAAAGCCTAAATGATGTGTTACTTCGGTTATGGAGTTGGTTTGTAATAAAAGTTCAAGTGATTTTTTGATGCGGGTCTGCAGGAGATAGGTGTAAGGGGGCACGCCGATTTCTTTTTGGAACATTCGATTGAGGCAAAAGGGACTGATATGAACTGTAGCCGCTATTTCATCCAGGCGGACCACTTCATTCAAGTTCGCTTCAATGTACGCAGAAGCCAACATCACAACAGAATGTCTTGTTGGTGAGAACCTCATAGATATTTTTTCGTCACCATATCGCAAAACCAATTCTCCCAAAATGTTGGCTAGCTCATCCCAATCGGTCAGCTCAATTCGGGCTCGTTTTTCCAGCCAGGCTGCGAGTCTATTGATAATTGAAGAATCCGTAATCTTGACCTGCGAAAAATAGGGAACCTCATCTTTGCCTGTAATCTCTCTAAAAACATTACGGAGCAATTGTGGGTTGATTGAGATCACCCAATAGTCGTGTCCTGTTTCCCCTTCAAGAATGCATGAGTGGGGTTGGTGGGGATTGATCATGAAACATTCATTAGAAGAGACGATATGCTGTTCTTCTTTGACGCGAATAACCCGCTGCCCCTTTTTGACAATTCCCAAAGAAAATGATTTGTGAATATGGCAAGGAAAGGTATGACTGATATTCGTGCCCTTAACAAGACGAATGTTGGCGTTATCAGTTCGAGTATGAAATTGAATAGTTGTAAGATTCATAATCTGTAATTCGTTTGTGAGCGAGTATTATTCGTCATAAACCACCTCCTGTTTAAGCGGAATAGAATCAGCTGCTCCGCGTCTGGTAACGCAGATGGCCGCCGCGCGGGTCGCTATCTTTAAACAGGTTTCGATGGGTTGTCCCTCTATCTTTTGGGCAATGAAATATCCGATAAAGGTATCCCCGGCCGCGGTGGTATCGACCGCTTTGACTTTTTCCGCAGGAACGAAGATTTTTGTTTGCTGGTCAGCGTAGATCACGCCATGCTCGCCAAGCGTGAGGATCGTAGCAGATTGGGGAAACCGCTTGAGCATGGCTGCGATCATCGCCTCGGGTTCTGCTTCCGCGATCAGTTCTTTGGCTTCGATTTCATTGATAATGAAGTAATCTACTTTTTCCAGAGGACAACCCAAAACTCTGTTGTCCATTGGCGCCGGGTTCAAGAAAATGGTCAGACCTTGTTTTTTGGCCTGGTCAATGATCTCTGAAATGGAGCTTATTTCATTCTGTAGCAAAAGGCAGTCGCCCGAATTAAAGTGATCGAGCACTCGTTTGACATCTTCTTTGTCAATTGCCCGGTTTGTCCCGCTGTGAAGGATGATGGAATTCTGTCCGTTTTTATCCACCTGAATAATGGCATGGCCCGACGGTCCGCTTTCTGCTACTTCTACATAGTCAGTATTTACTCCGGCAGTTTTTAAACAAGTGATTAATGCTTCTCCGTCCCGGCCAATTTTTCCAGCGTGGAATACTTGCGCTCCGGCGTTCGCCAGCGCGATGGATTGGTTCAGGCCTTTTCCTCCGCAAGCCAGGCGATATTTGTCCGAAGTAATGGTTTCACCCGGCCGGACAAAATGCTCCACCTCATAGACATGGTCGAAATTTAATGAGCCGAAATTGAGCACCTTCATGAAGGCAAGCTTCTCCTAGAAATTCACTCCCGATTGTAAAATGATATTTGTATACGGTGTGCACTCGCCGGTTCGGATAATCGCTTTTGTGTCTTTGGTTAATTTCTTGAATTCTTCATGGCTGACCAGTTCCACTGGAATGCCTTTCGTCAGGGCAAGGATTTCCTGATACATCACCGGGCTTTTCGTAACAATCTCCTGCGCCAGGATAATTTTTTCGACCACCAGCTCATCCAACAATGGCTTCAGGACATCCATGAATTTCACAACGCCCTTTGTGATCGACAGGTCGATCCGTTTGACGTTTTTGTCAATCGGCAAGCCCTCATCACACACTACGATCCTGTCTGTATGGCCGAGAGAACCCATGACGTTTAATAGATCTTGGTTTACGATCCCATCTTTTTTCATACGACCTCCTATTCCAGATTAAATACTTTAGACAACGCCTTATGCATCGCTTCAACCGGCGCATCCAGCCCTGTCCACAACTTGAAGCCGATGGCTCCCTGATAAATCAGCATTCCCAGACCATCGACGATCTTCGCGCCTCGATCCTGCGCTTCTTTCAGAAATGGAGTTGTGGGTGTGGGGATCACATCACAGACAACCATTCCCGAACTTATCGAGGCATAATTGATATCCGGTTTTTCATGGACATTCGGGAACAGGCCAATCGAGGTGGCGTTGACCAGAATGTCCGTATCCTTGGAGATGGAATACGCCCCTTGCCATTGAATGAAATCCGCTTTTGTTGGCGTTTTCGAATTCAAGAGTTCGGTTAATACCTTGCCCCGTTCGGAAGAACGATTCACAATGGTGATCTGTTGTGCGCCTGCCAGTGCCAACTCCACCGTAATCGAGCGGGCGGCCCCGCCCGAGCCAAGCACCAGCACCTTTTTGCCCTTGGGGTTAACCTTTGCATCATGCGTCAGCGCATGCATAAACCCCTTGCCGTCCGTATTTTCGCCAATCAGCTTTTCTCCTACGCGGACGACGGTATTCACTGCGCCCATTAAAGCCGCATCCGATTTGACTTCGTCGAGATATTTCAATACTTCCACTTTATGCGGAATGGTTAGATTAATCCCTTTCATATTGAACGCCCGCACTCCCTGCATGGCAGCGCCCAAGTCTTGCGGATACACTTCAATGGTCAGGTAACGCCAATTCAGGTTCAAGGCCTGAAAGCCGGCCTCCTGCATCACCACAGTTGGATTTTCAGAAACCGGATGTCCAAAAACGCCGACCAGTTCCGCTTTGTAATTTGGGCTTGAAGACATAGTTTGCTCCTTGATTATTGGCTTGATCGTTTTTTGCGAAATAAATCCAAAAGATTAAGGCAGTAGGCTACACCAACCGTGCAACTTCACTTGATAAATTAGCAAGCGTAATTAGCCTCGAATAAGAGGCATTTTACCGCGCTATTTCTTTGAGAGCGAAATATGCAAACATTGATTTCGTATCACTCCAAGTTTAGATACTTTCGAGACGATGGGCGCGGCATTGCCCCAATCTTTTTATGTTATAATCCCGCAGCTTCTCGTTAAGAAGCACATCTTGCCTGGGACGGGCATCAAGCGTCCCTAAGCGGGTTATCATCCCCGCTAAACTCACTCCGTTCCACGCCAGAAAAACTGCGCGCTTGGAGAACGGAAATTCAAGGAGAGCCATGGCTGTTATTTCTATGAAAGCCCTGCTTGAGAGCGGCGTCCATTTTGGACATCGCACCAACAAGTGGGATCCGCGCATGAAGCCGTACATCTTCACCGAACGCAACGGCATTCATATTATTGATCTTCAGCAAACGGTCAAGCTGTTAAATCACGCCTATAACCTGGTTCGCGATACGGTCGCGGCTGGTGGGACGGTTATGTTTGTGGGCACCAAACGTCAGGCGCAGGACACTGTGAAGGAAGAGGCCGACCGTTGCGGTATGCCTTACGTCACGGAGCGCTGGTTGGGCGGCATGCTCACGAACTGGTCCACCATGTATGCACGCATTCAGGAGTTGGAACGACTGGAGCAGTTGCGTGATACGGGTGAAATCAATCGCCTCACCAAGAAGGAAGGCTTGCTCATTCAACGGGAGATTGATCGCCTGCTCATCCGCTTATCGGGCGTTCGAAAGATGAAGCGCCTGCCCGAGTTGGTTTTTATTGTAGATGTCGGCCGCGAAGATGCGGCGGTGCATGAAGCGAATTTGCTCAACATCCCCGTCGTCGCACTCGTGGACACAAACTGCAATCCGGGTGGCGTGGATTATGTGATCCCATCCAACGATGATGCAATCCGCGCCATTAAATTGCTGGTCGCGAAAATTGCAGATGCCGTGCTGGAAGGCCAAGCCATGCGCAAGGAAGAGGGACCGACGGAAGAAGCTGCCGCGCCTGCTCCTGTTGCTGAAGTCAAGATGGAAAAAACCAAGGGACGCAAGGGGCCAAAAGTGGTCGATACTGACGAAGAGGTGGATGAAGATATCCTGCTCGGCGAGTCCACGCTGGCCAAGTTGAGCGCGACGCGTAAACCGGATGATCCCTTGCCTCAGATAGAGAAATCCGAAGAGAAGCCGGGTGATCCCAATTCGAAGGAAGAGAAACCTGCTGAAGCGGGGCCGGCGGAGTAGTCCGCTTTGGATTGAGGAAGGTACAATGGAAATTACTACTGAAATGATTAAAGAGTTGCGCACCGCGACGGGCGCCGGTGTGTTGGATTGTCGCAAGGCGCTGCAGCAAGCCAATGGCGATTTCGAAAAGGCCGTGGATTACCTGCGTGAAAAAGGCATGGCCACCGCCGCCAAGCGTGCCGACCGGGAAGCATCCAATGGTGTCGTGGAGCTTTATTCCCACGGCGATGGACGTGTGGGCGTGATGGTCGAGGTCAATTGCGAAACGGACTTTGTGGCTCGTTCGGAACAGTTCCGTACCATGGCGCATGAAATTGCTCTGCAGATCGCGGCTTCGGCTCCAAAATATATCAAGGCCGAGGCAATTCCCGCCGCAGAATTGGACCACGAAGCGGAGATTGCCCGCGCACGTGCAAAGGAAGAAGGCAAGTCCGATTCAGTATTGGAAAAGATCGTGGAAGGTCGTCTTGAAAAATTCAAAGATGAAGTGGTTCTTCTACGCCAGCCTTATATTCGCGACGAAAGCATAACCGTTGAGAAGCTTGTTCTGCAAACGGTTGCCGCGATCGGCGAGAATCTGATCATCCGCCGTTTCCAGCGCTGGGAACTGGGCGAAAGCGTCAATCATGAATGAGATAAAAGGCCAACCTTTCCGTTGGCCTTTTTCTTAAGCGAAACTTCAGCACCGTTTCTCTTATTCGAGGAGCGGAGAAAGAGTGGAACATGTCCGAGCTAAAATACAAGCGCATTTTGCTCAAACTCAGCGGAGAGTCAATGGGCGGCCAAGCCGGATTCGGCATTGATGTGGATAAGGCGGAAGCGATTGCCGGCCGAATCAAGGAAGTCTATGACATGGGCGTGGAAGTGGCTGTGGTGATCGGTGCGGGGAACCTGTGGCGTGGCAAACAGGGCTTGGAGCGCGGCATGGATCGATCCACGGCTGACTATATGGGCATGTTGGGTACGGTGATGAATTCAATGGTGCTGATGGATGCACTGGAGCGCATCGGTGTGTTCACGCGTGTGATGTCGGCCATCGAGATGCGGGCAGTGGCTGAACCGTACATTCGGCGCCGCGCCATTCGCCACCTCGAAAAAGGACGCGTCGTGATCTTCGGCGCGGGGACAGGCAACCCGTTCTTTTCCACCGATACGGCCGCGGCTCTGCGCGCCTCTGAAATTGATGCGAATGTCGTCATCAAAGCCACGAAAGTGGACGGCGTGTATGATTCCGATCCAAAGAAAAATCCGGATGCGAAACTATTTGATCAACTGAGTTATATCGAAGTCCTGAATCGCCGGCTTGAAGTGATGGACGGCACGGCAGTGACATTGTGCATGGAAAACAACCTTCCGATCCTTGTGCTTAACTTATGGGATCCGGTTGCTTTGACTAACGCGCTTAAAGGCGATAAGGTCGGGACATTGGTCGGTGCGTAGGTGGTACAGGCTTATGAATTTTTCACCACGGAGCGCACTGAGAGCACAGAGTCTTTTCCTTTATTTTTCTCCGTGAACTCTGTGGTGAGAACTTAGTAGCTCGCTATTTTGTCCACTGTATATTGCTTTTCCCATAGCATATTTTTCTGTTTTAGTGTATCCTTAATACCGAACTTATTTTTTGGAGGCCGACATGATTAAAGACCTTCTGAAAGACGCCGAACATCGCATGCAAAGTGCGATCAAAAATCTAAACGATGATCTGGGCGCCATCCGGACGGGGCGCGCCAATCCGGCGCTGGTCGAAAGATTGATGGTCAATTATTACGATACTCCCACAGCTCTGATGCAGCTTGCAACCATCAGTGTGCCGGAGGCGCGTTCGCTGATGATCAAACCGTTCGACGCAACCGCGCTGAAAGAAATCGAACGGGCAATTCAAGCCTCGGACCTGGGATTGAATCCCAATAGCGATGGCAAAGTCATCCATCTCAACCTGCCTCCGTTAACCGAAGATCGCCGCCGTGATCTGGTCAAGCAGGTTCATACGCGGCTGGAAGAGTCACGCGTGGCCGTCCGCAACATTCGCCGCGATTCTCACAACGACATGCGTGATTTCGAGAAGGAAAAGTTGATCTCGGAAGATGATTTGAAGAACGGCGAAGAAGATTTGCAAAAAATGACCGATAAGTTTATCGAAGAGGTTACTGAGCTCGGCAAGAAGAAAGAAGCCGAGATCATGGAAGTGTAATGATGATGTCATTGCGAATTGGAGATTGTTTTATTTCGCCTGCCACACTCGCAATGACATATCCATCTTATGCCCAATCCATCCCCTGACGCTCCTCTTGAGAAAATTCCCCGCCATGTTGCCATCATTATGGATGGGAATGGGCGCTGGGCGATTTCGCGCGGACTGCCGCGCCTGGCAGGACATAAAGCCGGTACCGAAAACCTGCGTCGCATCATCCGGGCCTCGGTTGAATTCGGTGTTAAGTACCTGACCATCTATGCCTTTTCCACTGAGAATTGGGGCCGCCCGCCGGAAGAGGTGCGGGGGTTGATGAATATTCTGGAAGATGTGATTGATCGCGAATTGGGAGAACTTCACAAAGAGGGCGTCCAACTGCGGCACATCGGGCGTTTGGAACGTCTTGCACCAACCTTGCAAGAAAAAGTGCTGGATGCAGTGGATGTGACCAAGAACAATGACCGCCTGATCCTGAATATTGCCTTCAATTATGGAGGACGGGATGAGATCGTCCGGGCCATCCAGCACATGATGAAAGATGGTGTGTCCCCTGAAAAAGTTACGGATGAAATGGTCAGTCAGTATATGTACACCGCCGGTGTGCCAGACCCGGACCTGATCATTCGCACATCAGGCGAATTGCGCGTGAGCAATTTTCTGATCTGGCAGGCGGCTTATTCGGAATGGTATATTACGCCGACTTACTGGCCTGATTTTGACAAGGAGGAATACCGTCGTGCGCTCAATGCCTTTGTCCAGCGCGATCGCCGTTACGGCGGAGTCTCAGACGCGGTAAGCAATAAAAACAATGGCTAAGCGTACGCTCACTGCGCTCGCCTTAATCGTGATCGTTGTACCGGCAATCCTCTTCGGGGGGATTTTATTTTTTGTATTGATCGGTTTCTTTATCGTGCTGGCTTCATGGGAATTTGTGCAAATGTTCCGTGAGGCGGAATATGAGCCGTCCGTTTATTTATCGGTGGGCGGAACGCTGGCCATTGCGGCGGTGCGCGCCTTTTGGCCTGCCGGAGCGGAAACGGTCTTTACCTTTCTCGTCCTTTTGGCGCTGGCGGTCCATCTCATCGCTTACGAGCGCGGCCGCGAGCAGGCCGCGTTTGATTTTCTGGTCACGGTGGGATGCTTTGTTTATTTGGGCTGGATCGGTTCATATCTGATTAATCTGCGCTCCTTGCCGAATGGCGCCTGGTGGGTGATGTTCACATTGCCCATCATCTGGCTGACGGACGCGGGGGCGTATATTTTGGGGTCACGGTATGGCAGACATCGCATGACGCCGCATCTCAGCCCGAAAAAGTCCTGGGAGGGATATTTGGCAGGCGTGTTCATGGGCACGTTCTATGGCGCAGTCTTTGCATTCGCTTATACCCAATATGGTCCGCTTCATGTCACGATCTGGCAAGGCCTCTTATTCGGATTTGCATTAAGTTCGCTTTCGCTCTTTGGTGATTTAGGCGAGAGCCTGTTCAAACGCTTCGGCCAGATGAAAGACTCGGGCAATTTCCTCCCCGGCCACGGCGGCGCCTTCGACCGGGTTGATTTATTGATTTGGGGCGGAGTTATCGGCTTCTATTGGATTCATTTCTTTTTGCTCAAATAAAGCCATCCGCGCAAACCCGCAACATCCGTACAATCCTATTAATTTCTCAAGCAAACACGTTACCTTGTAATAATACAGTGGGTCATTGCAGGTGGCGAGTGTGGAATAAAAGTCCATAAGACAGTATTGCGTATACCCCCAATGGACTATTTTAGGAAACGCTCGCTCTGGCTAAAATTGTCCTCCACGAAAGGAAACCCGAAATGAAAAATAGGATCATCCCATTCCTTGCAACCTTCTTCGGCTCGATTTGTTTTGGTTTATTGTTTATCGTCGTTTTTGTGAATGCCACCCAGGTCAACTGCATCAAACAACCGGCCGGGACGTACACCTGCCAATTGCGTACACTGTTTCTTGGCAAGTACCCCATCTTCAACCGCATCGTCCAAAACGTGACGGGCATCAACATGGCAGAGAACGATGACGAGCACGGCGTCTCTTACCGTGCGGAGTTTGCCACGACGGATGGCGGTTCGGTTCCGCTCGACACAACCTGGACGGACTATGACCCCGTATCCCAACAAGTGACCGCGATTAGCTCCCAAATAGCATCGGGGGCGGATCAAGTTCAATACACTGCGAACCCGCCGTGGTGGATGTTGTTCCTCATCGGCGGTCTGATGATCATGATGGTGTTGCTCTCGCCGCTGTTCTTTCTGCGAAGATAAGCCCCCACCCGCCCACTCCCTTCGGTCGGGGCACCATCCCCAAATACGACTGCGGTTCGTCGTATTTGGGGATGGCTGGGGTAGGGCCTATTTTAATTTCTCCAGCATCTTCTCCGCTTCCTCATACGCCACCTTGTAATAATACGCCGGACCATCGCATGTGGCAAGTTTAGCATATTTTCATTACCAAGACACGAAGATACGAGTTTTCTATTTACCTAACATTGTGCTCTATGCTTATATGGGGTCTTATACTATTTTTGTGTTCGGTAGCATGCGTTTTGGCTGTAGTGATGAGATGAAGAGCCTTATTCCACATTGTGTCAAAACTATACCCAACGATTTTGTTGAAACGTATATCGTAAATAACTTCTGGGTCAACCGTATCTTTTTTTACAGTTCTATCTACTGCCTCTCTAACAATTCCGCGAACTTTATCCTCTCTGAGCATTTTATCCAATGAAAACTCGGATGGATTCTTATCTTGAAATATATCTATAAAATTTCTCGGTTCAGCAAGTAGCCATTCCAAGTAAAACAGATCATCACGAAATGGTTTTTGTAAAAGTGCATAACTTGCCGTTAACCTAGCTTTCTCCGAGCAATCTAAAGCTTCGGCGACAAACTGATATAAATCTCCTAGCAATGCAGGATACAGAGTCCTCAATAACATTTTCTCAAGTTCATCTTTGTATCCGTTTTCTTCCAACCAATCAGCAATTTTTCCTCCCTCTAATTGAGAAAACTCTTTTCCATCGCCCTCTTCTTTGAAGTGAATGGTTACAGAATAGACTTTGTTTTGTTCTCCAAAAACAAGCAAGCTTGCCAAATATCCATTAAGATATGTTGAATACTTATGGGAAAAGCGGTATTGATCTGGCAAGAAAGATTTCATTTGACAGCCTTTTGTTCTGAGAATCCAATCAATTACAGAGATTACTTTAGCACAAATCGCCGTGGCTGTCACTTCCCATCCGAGATTAACACAGCTATGGCTGCCAAAACGATGTACACAACAACCGGCAGGCTAAACGATAGACCGGAGAGTATCCCCGCCAGCCTGTTTTTGTGACGCGCAAACGCGATCCACGCCGCGATCACCAACGCCAACGGAAAGACCGGGTAAGCCAGGACCACAGATACGAAGGTTGTGGCTTGCGGTGTAACGCCCGCGTCAAAAGCCATGAACGAGAGTCCCGCCATGCCCAGCCATACAACCAGCGTCGCCACGGTCAATACTTGCGAAACGATCAACCAGATCAATACTGCCTTGCGGGATTTTGGTTTTTCTTCAGTCATGATTGTTCTCCATTGTTAAAGTCTCAAACACTAAGGACACGACACTTGTCCCGCCCGCAAGTGCAGGTGAGTACACAAAGAAAACTCAATAAAAGGCGTTTCCTTGGTGCCTTTGTGTTTAATCGTTTTTCCTTACCTGTACGCCCATATCGGATACATCCCTTCGCCGATTCTTCTACCTCGGTTCGCTCTGCCTATATGGTGGCTATATGATATCCATAAGCCAAATCCAGTCATCCTTCACTCATCCCTAGCCGAAGCGGCATTCGCGTAGCATCCCCGAAGCGGAGCGCAGGAGACAAGCCGCTATCGGCTGCTTCGGAGCCATGCGGCCCCGAAGTCGGGCATTATTTCCTTCATCGCGGCTGTCACTTCTGTAGTATCTTTTCGCATAAGTTACTGGCTGGTAGCTCCACCGTACGTCCACGGTAGGTTCACATAACCCCACAACACGGCTCGTGTCCGCCGCTTCCCATTCCCCATTCTCCATGTACCATTTTCTCTTAAACGATATAGACTTCCGCACCCTCGTAGCTGGCCCCCAACTCAAAGGTGCGCGCCGTGAGACCGGCGGCTTCAAACGCACGCTTCATGGCTTGGCCGATGCCCGGCTCCGGTTTGGACGAGAACGCGATCAGGCTGGGTCCCGCCCCCGAAAGAGCCACCGCTCCCGCCCCGGCGTGATGCGCCGCGTCCATGGCGGCCTGTGCGCCCGGAATGAGCGGGATGCGATACGGTTGGTGCAACGCGTCGGTCATCGCCTTGCCGAGCAAATCCAGATCACCCGTGCGCAATGCTTCGGTCACCAACACCGCCCGGCTGATGTTGTAGATGGCATCCTTGCGATCAACCTGCTTGGGCAGGATGGCCCGCGCCTGCCTGGTGGGGAAATCGAAATCCGGCAGGACGATGGTCACGTGCAGCGGCGAACGATGCGCACGCGCTGGCAATCTCATCGAGACGACATGGTCGTCATACACAATCGAAGCGACCAGCCCGCCCAGCATGGCGGGCGCCACGTTATCCGGATGTCCTTCGGTTTCGATGGCGAGCTTCAAGATCTCCTCATCGCTGAGCGGACTTCCCAACAAGGCATTCGCCCCGAGCATACCGGTCAACATGGCCGCCGAACTTGATCCCAGCCCCGAACTCAGCGGCACGCGATTGATGCAATGAACATGCAGGCCGGGGCATGATTTTTTCGAACGATCATAGATCATCAAGGCTGCATCCATCACCGCGTTGGTGGCGTCGGTCGGTAATTTGCCTGCGCCTTCGCCCTCGATGGTCATGCTGATCTGCTTGTCATCCGTGCAAGTGAACTCGGCCTCGTTCCACAGATCCAATGCCAGGCCGAGCGCATCGAAGCCCGGCCCAAGGTTGGCCGTCGTTGCCGGAACCTTTAACTTGAACTTTCAAAATTTGCCTCTTCTGTAGGGCGGCAGGACGCCATCCCTACGATAAAATAATTTCTTCCAGTGCGTCCAGCTTTGGCGGAACGACACGCGGCTTGGCCATATCCTTCGTGATGATATCCGGGTCTTTCAATCCGTGGCCGGTGCAGATTGCCACGAACCGTTTCCCCTTCGGGTTCAAGTTGCCGTTGGCGATTTCGATTGCCAATCCCGCCAATCCCGCCGCCGAGGCTGGCTCCACCCAAATGCCTTCGAGCGAGGCCAGTAGCTTTTGCATATCCAATATCTGCTGGTCAGTCGCGGCGATGATTTTCCCCTTCGACTCTTCCGCGGCCTGCAGAGCTTGTTCGCCGCGTGCCGGTTTGCCGATGCGGATCGCTGTTGCAACAGTTTCCGGCTTTTCAACGGGATGTCCCAATACGAGCGGTGCCGCGCCTTCGGCTTGCACTCCCAACACCTGCGGCAAGCCGGTGGACTTTACTTGGTTGTATTGTTTGAATCCGGCCCAATAGGCGGTGATGTTGCCTGCATTGCCAACCGGCAGACACAACCAATCCGGTGCGGCTTCGAGCACATCGCAGATTTCAAATGCTGATGATTTTTGTCCCTCGATGCGATAGGGGTTGATGGAATTCACCAAGCAAATCGGATGCTTGTTCGTGATCTCGACGACCATGGTCAACGCATCATCGAACGAGCCGTCAATTTGAATGACTTGCGCTCCGTACGCGACCGCACCCGCCAGTTTTCCGGCCGCAACCTTTCCTTGCGGAATCAGCACGATGGATTTCATCCCGGCGCGTGCCGCATAGGCCGCGGCAGACGCAGCGGTGTTGCCCGTCGAGGCGCAAATCACCGTGGTTGCATGTCGTCCTAATGCTTCGCTGACGGCGGCCGTCATGCCGCGGTCTTTGAATGAGCCGGTCGGGTTGAGACCTTCATATTTGATGAATAACTCAAAGCCGCCGCCGAGATGGCGCAATAAGCTATCGGCTTGGATCAAAGGCGTATTGCCTTCGAGCAAAGTCACGGCCTGCGTGTGAGGCGGCAGGTTGAGCAAATGTCCGTACCTGGAAAGAACACCTTGATAGGTCATGGCAGTTTCAGACTTCCGAAGTCTAACTCATCCTTTCAATGGAGGTGCGTCTTTATCATAGACAAAGACTTGAATATCCAATCCATCTTGATTGAGAAAATCAATCGCAGGCTGGAAGGTTGCATCCTTGATCTTTTGCATGTCAGCCGCGGGCGCTAGCACGCTGATGCGGGCCTCATCGTCCGACATTCGGACCACTTTCATTTCCGCCGCCGCGCACGCCGCACTGATTTTAGATTGCATCACCTGGATGGCTTCGTCTACGGTCATTCCCGGCTCCTGATTTAATCTCTATAAAATTATAAACCACTCGTGATAAGATTTAAGTATGAACTTTTCGCAGATCACCGATGACCTGTTCATTGGCACCACACCGCGCCGCAAGGATTATGATGTCCTGCGCGCTTTGGGTGTGCGCCTGGTCATCAACATGCGCTTCACGCGCGGACCCAAGCCTCGTTTTCGTGATCTGCAGATTCAATATCTCTGGCTTCGTACATTCGACAACCCGCTGATTCCGATTCCGTTTCGGGCATTCACGCGCGGCGTGAATGCTGCGCTGGAGGTCATTCAGCATGGCGGGAAAGTTTATGTTCACTGCGCTCATGGACGTCATCGCAGTGTGGCGATGGGCGCCGCGATCTTGATCGCGCAGGGAATGTCTGCCGTCGATGCGATTGAGTTAATTAAAGAACGTCGGCTCGTGGCTGACCCTGATATATTTTACATCCGAAGACGGATTCACTTCTTTGAGCGCCGCTGGCATTTGATCAAGTAATTGACTCGAGCTATATCACCTTGCCATCGTTGCAATGGTCACGCCCGCGCCGCCTTCCTGATCCTTCGCTTCTTCAAATGATTTAACATACGGGCTGTCTTTCAATGCAGTGCGCACTGCCTCGCGCATCCTGCCCGTGCCTTTGCCGTGAACAATCCGCACGAAAGGCAATCCCGCGGAGTAGGCTTTCTCTAAATATTTTTCCAGTTCATCGAGTCCATCTTCGACGAGTTTGCCGCGCAGGCTGATTTCCATGCCGGTAGTCGGCTGGCGCTTGGGTGTTGACGGTTGATAGTCTGTTTCACTTTGTGTTTTGACTTTTGATGGATGATCACTCGCTGAATGTCTTTCCAAATCATTTAACTTGGCCCTGACGCGCAGTGTTCCAATCTGAACCTCCGCATCCGACTCACTCAAGGCGGTCACGATGCCCTCGGACTTCAACGAAGCGATCATCACTTTCTCTCCCAACTTCAACGACTGATTACTGGCCGCTGACAACGGTTCGCTTTTTCTTTCAACCGGCGCCTGGATTTTTTCTTCAAAGGTTTCCAGTTTTTGTTCCATCGCTTTGATGGCATCCAGCGGCTGACGCGCCTTCTTCAATTGTCCCTTCAATGATTCAATGTTTTGCTTCAACACGGCTACTTCGAGTTCGCCTTCGGCGCGGGCCTTGGCCAATACTTCGCGGCGTTCATCTTCTATTTTTTCCAAACGCTTTTCGAGTTCATGCGTCTGCGCTTCAAGTTTGCCGCGCGATTTTTCCAGCTTCTCGCGTTCGCGCGAAGTGCGATTACGTTCCTTGCGAATGTCGTCGAGCAGCTTGTCGGCGCGCAGATCGTCAGGGTTGATTTCGCTCCTTGCCGCGGCGACCAGCTGGGGGTCGAGTCCCAGGCGCTGCGCAATGGCTAACGCGTTGGAACGTCCGGGCAATCCAATCGTCAAATGATACGTCGGGCGCAGAGTCTGAACATCGAATTCCAGTGAAGCATTGACCACACCGTCGGTGCTGTGAGCAAATGTTTTGAGTTCGGGATAATGGGTTGCGACAAAAGTCGTGATGCCGCGTTCGATGAGGTGACTGAGAATGGCGCGGGCCAAAGCCGCGCCTTCCTGCGGATCGGTGCCTGCACCGAGTTCATCGAGAATGACCAGCGAGCGGGCATCCGCTTTCTTTAAGATTCGGATGATGTTGGTAATGTGCGATGAAAACGTGCTGAGCGATTGCTCGATGGATTGCTCGTCGCCGATATCCGCAAAGACATCGTAAAAGCACGGAAGCTCCGAACCGCTCTGCGCCGGGATATGCAATCCGCTTTGAGCCATGAGCGCGAGCAAGCCGACGGTTTTGAGTGAAACGGTCTTGCCGCCTGTGTTCGGTCCAGTGATGACGAGCGCGCGTGTGCCGGGCTTTGGATCAATATCAATGGGCACGACAGTGTTTGGATCGAGCAATGGATGGCGGGTGTGGAGCAAAATGATGCTTGGGGTTTTGTCTATTCCCGATGAGCCATGATCCATCTTATGCAGGATCGGTTCGCTTGTGCGAATCTCTTCTGCATACTTGGCTTTCGCAAATGCCAGATCGAGCACGGCAAGGTTTTCAATTCCATATTTGAGTTCAGCCGCATGCTCTCCGACTAGCGCTGAAAGTTCGGCCAGGATGCGGCGCTCTTCATCACGTTCGGCGAGTTCGAGTTCGCGGACTTGGTTGTTGAGTTCAACCACTGGCAACGGTTCAACAAATAAAGTTGCTCCGCTCGATGACTGATCGTGGACAATGGCTTTGATGCTTCCCTTGAACTCGGCTCGTAACGGAATCACATAACGCCCGTCACGCTGCGTGATGATTGGCTCCTGGAGTTTATTGGCTGAGTCTGTAAGATATTTTTGCAGGCGCGACATCAAGCGGTCACGCGCGACGCGAACCTCGCGGCGGATGTTCGCTAATTTATCCGAAGCCGAATCCAAAACTTCACCGCGTTCCGAAAGCACGCGCGTGATGCCGTCGATGATGCCGAAGGCTTCAGGCAAACCGACAGCGAGTTGTGCGAGTCGAGGAGCCTTTTCTGGGACATGAGCGAGAGATTTTTTTAAGTCTCGGCAGGCAATCAGCGTGGATTTAACTTCCAGCAATTGCAGCGGGTCTAGCACACCGCCGCGCGCTGCGAGATCAGCGTATGGGCGAATATCATGCGAGCCGCCGATGCCGAGATCGCTTGTGGAAAGCAAAAGCTGTGCTTCGGTCGTTTCTGCAAGAAGACGCGTGACTTCGTCGAAATTGTTGGAAGGTTGAAGTGCACACGCTAAATCCGCCGAGGCGGAGAAATCACACAAGCGCGCCAGGCGTTCGAGGATCTTATCGTATTCGAGAACGTGCAGAGTTTTGGAATCCATGGGTGGAGACTTCACGATGCCAGAAACATGAGAGGCATAAAAATCATTGAGCCCTTTGTGCAGCCAGCGCGGCACCGATGATCCCTGCTTCGTTCAACAACTGTGCGGGGACGACGGGAACTTTGATCTTCAATAACGGAATGAATTTTTCGTGCTCCTTGCTAACGCCGCCGCCAATGATGAACAGGTCCGGCCAGAAAAGCTTTTCCATCATTTCCAGATATTGATTCAGATGCTTGGCAAATTTCTTCCATGAGAGATCGTCACGCTGACGCGCGGCATCCGAAGCACGCGCCCTCGGCATCTTTGCCTTTGAGCTCGATGTGGCCAAACTCCGTGTTGGGCAGCAGGTTGCCGCGATAAAAGACTGCTGAACCGATTCCGGTACCGAGCGTGACCATGATAACGCTTCCCTGCTGACCGCGGCCCGCGCCAAACGACATTTCTGCCAGACCTGCCGCGTCGGCGTCGTTAATCATCGTGCACGGCAAGCCCGTAGCCTTCGTGAACAAGTCATCGGCATTCATCCCAACCCACTTCTCTGAGATGTTGGCGGCCATCATCGCCACGCCCGCCTTGATGGGTGCCGGGAAGCCAATGCCAATCGGCTCTTTCCAACTGAAGGATTGTGCGATCTGTTGGACAACGTCCGCGACCGGCCTCGGTTCGGCTTTGTTCGGCGTTTCGATTCGGATTCGTTCGGCGGTCAGTTTACCGGATTGGATGTCAACCGCTGCACCCTTAATACCCGATCCGCCCACATCAATGCCGAGAATTTGAGAAGGAGTCTTTCCTATCATTTTGAGCCTCCATGCCAGCAGAATTATAAACGCAGAAAGCTCCTCGAAAGCATCAAATCTAAAAACAAGAGCGGCCGCATTGGCCGCTCTTGTTTGATTACACCTTATTGATTTACCATTCTGCCCAATCGCCTTTGGGATGAACCCAGACCGCGGTGATAGCTTCAGCGGTGAATATCTCGTTGAAGCCTGCCAGGAAATCTGCATCTTCATAATAGCCCATCATTTCATCGGGGCGAGACCAGACATCCACGCCAAACCACTCCATGGCCTCGGGCGAACCGGGAGCGGCCATGCGGAAATAGGATTCATGGGATAGGTTCCCGGCTTTGCGTGCCTTGCCCACCGTTTTGACAATGGCAGAGTTGTGGAGCTTGCGAGCTTCGTCCATATTCTTGACTGTGCCTCGAGCAGTGGTGACAAAGCGATCATTGATCCCCGAAGGCGCAGGGATGTGATAGCTGACGAATCCATCCACGGCTGCCCATACGACCGGATCGCGTTCTGTAAAGATTTGACCCGCTTGTTCCTGCACGGTTGGATTGGCAAAGAAATTGTTCAAGCCATCCATGCTGTTCCAAATATCCAAGATCAAAAATTCGCCCGCGCCTTTCTTTGGCGCTTCCATTGGCGCATAGACCATATGGCTGAGATCGCCGAGGGATTTTGCCGCTGCGATATTGGCAGGCGCGCCTGCCGTCGAGTTGTGAAGCTTCCGAGCCGCTTCCAACGTTGGCGACGCAAGCGTCCCGCGAATCGAAAGTAGGAATAACGATAAATCTGTACTCATGGTTCTCTCCTTTTTGAATTTGACAGAGTTGGTCCTTCCGTCTGCCTTTACTTAATAAGACGGGAAAACTTTGTCAAACTCATCGGTCAAACCGTGAGTGGTAGATCAAATTTCGAAAACAGCCTGCCATCAAATGTGAGGAAGTCGTTGATCTCGGTAATTTGTCCGTTTTCAATGCTGAGGATATGAAGCGCGACAGCGCGATAGATTCGGGATGAATCCATCTGATAGACCGCGAAGGCCGGAGAGCCGTTGGCTCGCACCGGTTCCAACCGGACTTTGAATGGGTCAAAACTTTTGAAGAGATAACCATCCAAAAATGTTTTGATGTCCGCTCTGCCGCCAAACCAAACCGGGATGGGCGGCATGGTCAGCGCCACATCTTCGCGTAAGACCGCGACCAATGCAGCAGAGTCTGCCGCTTCCCAGGCGGCGACATACCGTGTTAGCAACGACGACAACTGCTCATCGAGATGAATTGTGGACGGTTTATGTTCCGTTTTCTTCATCGTTTCGCGGGCACGCTGTAATGCGCTGTTAACTGCGGCAGTTGTCATATCTAAAATCTCGGCTGCTGAGTTGGCATCCCAACCCATCACATCGCATAAAAGCAAGACTGCACGTTGCCTTCCCGGAAGTTTTTGGAGCGCGGCGACGAAAGCTAATGTGATGCTTTCACGGACTTCGTAACGCGCTTCAGGATAAATATCCGGTTGTCCGTCGATCATCTCATCTGGGAAAGGTTCGACCCACATAATTTCCTGTGAAGGCGGCGGCAATGGTTTGGTTGGATCGCCGCGTACGTATAATTCTCTGGAGAGTCCGCGTCGCTTACGGGTATCGATGGCATCTAAACACACATTGGTCGCCACCCTGTACAACCATGCGCGCAGGGACGCGCGTCCTTCAAATGTATCGAGGCGTTTCCAGGCACGCACCAGCGTTTCCTGCAACATATCCTCGGCATCCTCGAAAGAACCAAGGATGCGATAGCAGTGCACGAGCAGTTCGTGGCGGTGAGGTTCGATCAGTTGAGCAAAGGCTTCCTGATTTCCATGTCGCGCGGATTCAAGATACTTGGTTTGATCTTCAAGAATATCGGGGTTAATGCTATTTTTCATATGAATACCTATAAAGTTTTCTGTAACACTGATAACGGTTGTTTCATCGGCATTCCGGGTTTGCGCGGATACTTGGGTGGCGTGGCGTGGGATTTGTTCACAATCACGAGATAACGATCATCGGGAACACCGGGCAGATTGACTTGAATAACCTGTTGCAATTTTCCACCTAACAGTTTCATTTCCTTTTCCGCGGATTGTGCTTCGGCGGGTCCGCTTTCGCCTTTTTGAGCGAGCATCATCCCACCGATGCGAACCAGCGGCAAAAGATATTCCGAAAGAACGGTCATGTTGGCGACCGCGCGTGCCACCGCACAATCATATGTTTCGCGATGCTCGGGCATTTGTCCCACTTCCTCGGCACGAGCTTTGAGCACTTCCACATTCTCGATGTTGATCATGCGGATGATATGTTCGCAGAACATCGCTTTCTTTCCGACTGACTCGACCAATGTGACGCGCATGGATGGATATAGAATTTTTAAAGCAAGCCCGGGGAAACCTGCGCCCGTTCCGACGTCCACGAGATGATGCGGCGGGTTTGCACCCCACGCCAGCACGCATGAGAATGAGTCGAGGAAATGTTTGGTACGGATCGACTCTACGTCTTTGATTGCAGTGAGGTTGAACTTTTGATTCCAATCCAATAATTCCCGCTCATACATGACTAGCGCCATGACCTGCCGCCCCGTCAGGTGAATGTGAAAAAGTTCCTGTGCGTCGTGAATGAGTTTTTCCATGCACGAAAATTATACCCCTCTGCTTTTTGAACAGAGGGGTACGTTTGGGTTATTGCTTTGGGGCTTCGACTTTTGGTTTACGCTTGAAGATCAAGCGGAAAAGCCAGCGCAGGATCAGGAAGAGGATGATCAACGGAATGGCGATGGTGATCAATACCGGCAGGACAAACAGGAAGAAGTCAATCAGGAAGTTCACGAAACCCTGCCAGAAGTAGATCAGGTTTTGAATTGCATCGCGTACCGTGCCTTGCGGCTTCCATCCACCGACCTGGATCGGCTTGATGGTTTCCTCAGCGACCACGTGAACCGTAATGGCAGAAAGCTGCGCAGCTTGTTGATCGTATTGGATTTGACCTTTCAATACATCAATGTCACTATCCACTTGCTGCAATTGCTCGTAAACATTCAGCACATCCTGAGTCTTGGTGGCGTTCTGCATGATCTTGGTCAATTGATCGGCTTCGGCCTCCTTCGCGGTGAGGCGCGATTGCAAATCAACATATTGGCTGGTGATATCTTGACCGGTAAGCGTCTCGTCCTGGACATCCACCGCGCCTTTCTTGACCTGATCCAGCGCGGTATTCAATTGACCAGAGGGCACCCGAAAGACCATCTGCGCATCCGGCACCTGCGTTCCGTCCGGCGCATAGGTTTGGCCGATGTTGACCGATACTACATAACCGCCCATGGTATTGGCCATTTGTTCGAGTTGGCTCACACGCGTCTTCACATCCTGGACAACGATGGTCAATTCGGCGGTTTGAACCACGAGCCGCTGCGTGTCTGTATTCGTGACATCACTGCCGGTCCCTGATCCGCCGGCTTGAGCGGCTTTCAATGCATCATTTGAAAGAGGTGCTTCAGCGGCAGGAGCTGCAGTCGGGGCGGGCGCTTCGATCATCGGCGCGCCTCCCGAAAAGGATGGCGCGCCAGCTTGGGGGGCGATAGGCGCGGAAGTTGCGGCGACGCCGCACCCGGAAAGAATCAATGACACGGCAATCAAAAGGATAAAACTTAATCTTTTCATTTCTGCCTCCATTTGGACGTAAGGTGAGTTACCTTAGAGACGAATCCCACGGGAAAAAGTTCCGTTGCCGCCCCTACCAGCCTTCGCCGATTCTCACCGCATGTCTTTCGGGCAGGCCCGCCTCACGCAGTCGTTGTTGGACTTCGCCCACATTGTACTCCACGCGGCGCGCTTCCCATTGACGCGTCTCCGTTTCATAAATGGCATATGCCGAGCGCGGATCGCGGTCGCGTGGCTGGCCGACCGAACCCGGATTTAACATCATACGGGGCGTCAACGTGATGGGATGATTAAGCTTAACAGTTTTCAAAGTCACGCGGTCATTGGCTTCATTGAATTGAAATATGCATTGGATATGCGAATGTCCGATGAAACAAAACGGCGTATCGAAATGATCGAAGTTCAGACGCGCGGTCAGGGTGGTAAGCACGTATTCCCATAACGGATCACGCGGACTGCCGTGAGCCATCGTTACTTCGCCGCGCACTTTGGTAGACTGTGGCAGGGAACGCAGGAAATCCATGTTATCTGCGGTAAGCACCCTTTCGGTCCAAACCAATGAACGGCGCGCATCGCCATTGAATGATTCAAAGGCCATTTTACCGATCACGGCCATATCGTGGTTTCCCAGAATGCAGGTCAAATGTGGCAGATCGCGTACCTGCTCGACGACCGCGTTGGGATCGGGGCCATATCCTATTAAATCTCCAAGACACCAGGTTTCATCCACTTGACCCGCGTCTTCGATCACCGCTTCCAACGCGGTGTAATTTGCATGAATGTCCGAAATCACTAAAACGCGCATGATTACTCCAGAAGCGCCGCAACGTGTTCAATGATCGCTTCAGCCACTTCGGCTTTGCTCATCAGCGGCAATGATTCTTTCTTCCCATTGGGAAACAATAAAGTGACGCGGTTGGTCTCTACTGCAAATCCCGCGTCGCTGGATGCAATATCGTTTGCAGCGATAAAATCCAACTTCTTCGACTTAAGCTTCTCGCTTGCATTGGCTAACAGGTCGCGCGACTCTGCCGCGAAGCCGACGACAACTCGCAATCGCTTCTTACCCGACTTTTTGTCGGCTACCGCTTTCAAAATATCTTCCGTCTCTTCAAGCTCGATCTGGGGAATCCCTTCCCGTTTCTTCATCTTGTTCCTTGCAGTTTTCTTCGGGCGAAAATCCGCGACGGCCGCGGCCATGATCAAAGCATCAGCTTTCGTGGATTCACTCAATACGCTTTTATACATTTGCTCGGCCGTTTGAACTTCAATCACGTGCGCGCCGATCGGTGCAGGTAAACTAGTCGGTGCGGTGATCAAAGTGACTTCTGCGCCGGAATCAAGCGCGGCTTGCGCCAACGAGTATCCTTGTTTGCCCGAAGACTTGTTGGTAATTACTCGCACGGGGTCGAGAGGTTCCTGAGTTCCTCCGGCGGTGACCAAAACTTTTTTATCGGCGAGCCGGCCATTTCGTCCGAGCACGAGGCGAACGTGACCAATAAGTTCTATCGGTTCAATCAATCGTCCTTTACCAATCAGTCCCGATGCGAAACGTCCTTCGGCAGGTCCGGCGATATACACTCCGCGTTTTGTTAAGATGCAAAGATTATCTTGAGTCACATCAGCATCGAACATGCCGCCATCCATCGCTGGCGAAATCAGTATGGGACATTGGCTTGCAAGCGCGGTAATCGTAAGTAAATTATCCGCCGCGCCGTATGCCAATTTTGAAATTGTATTTGCAGTGCAGGGGGCGATGACTAATAAATCAGCAGTATAGCTGAGACCGATATGCAAGATATGCGCCTCACCACCCCACAAATCGGCATCGGTGTAAGCGCGCCGTCCGGTGACAGACTGCAATGTCAGCGGCGTGATGAACTTTTCCGCGGCGGGAGTCAGAATAACATCCACCTGCACGCCGAGTTGCGTCAGCTTAGAAGCCAAATCAGCGGCTTTGAAAGCCGCGATGGAACCAGTCACGCCAAGCAGAACATGCTTACCGTTAAGCACAGTCATAAGCTTTGATTATACTTCTTGGAATTGGAAGATTTTGAATTGCTCTAGACCAGAAAAAGAATCGCAACACCGATCATTGCCAAAATAGTCCCAGCGACGGCTTGCCAGCCCAGATGTTCTTTGAAATAAAAATGACCAATAGGAAGCATAAAAATCGGCGCGAGAGAAGTCAGTACGCTGGCCACGCCGACGGCTGTATTTTGGACCGCCAGCAAAGATAATGAAACGCCGATGACGGGTCCAATCAATGCCGCAAGCGCCAGCAGTTGAAGCCCGCTTAGATTTTCTTTAAGAGTTCGAATTGTCTTTCCCGCTTCTCTTTGCAGGAACGTAATCAACCACAATGCGATGACCGCAGCCAACATGCGAATCACGTTGGCGCTGATCGGCGAGAAATTATCCAGCATGCCTTGTTTGGAAAAAACCAATCCGGTAGCTTGTCCGATGGCGGCAAGTACTCCGCATAAAATCCCCAATGCGGATGGGCGAATAGTTTGAGTTTTGTTATTGCTGTGTTCGAGAATGACCCAGATGATGCCACCCAACGTCAATGCAATGCCGATGATTTCCATCAGGCTCAGAGATTCGCCGAAAAATATCCAAGCTTCCAACGCGCCAAAAATGGTGGAGAGACTCAGAAGCAAAGTCCCGAGCCGCGCGCCGACCATCAAATAGGCTTGAAAAAGAAACGCGTCTCCCAATGCCAGCCCGATGACGCCCGAAAGCGAAAGCCACGTCCAATGTTGAGTCCCGGCTTGAAGCGGCAAAGCCTGATGATATAAGATGAAGTTTAAGATAACGAGATAAAGCAATGCAAATACAACGCGCGTGCGGTTAATGATCCACGATGAGCCGACCTTTTGACCTGCTTTTGTTACAACAACTGCATTGATTGCAAAGAAGATGGATGTTAGTATTCCAGCGATTTCACCAATGATTATCATGATCTTTATTTGTTGACTGTTCCCATGAGTTCACCTTGCGCTAGAATATGATTCTGCATGGCAGAAAGTAACTGCTGTTTATTTGCACCAGACGAAAGATTTAACATGGCATCGAGTGCATAGAGTTTGAAGAAGTAGCGATGCGTTCCGCTGGGCGGACACGGACCGCCGTAACCCAATTTTTTCCAACTGTTGACGCCGTTCAAACTGCCGTCGGCGAGTTGAGCTTTGATGGGCGCGGCCGCTTGAAGTCCGTGCATGGAAGTGGGGATGTTGTAGATCACCCAATGAACCCAGATGCCGCCGGGCGCGTCGGGATCATCCATGATGAGCGCAAATGATTTTGTATTCGATGGCGGATCGCTCCATGATAAAGCGGGCGAAGTATCGTCCCCTTTGCAAGTGTAAACTACGGGAATGGGTGAACCATTTTTAAAAGCAGGACTGGTGACGGATAAAGTCATTGCAATCTCTGTAGGTTGAGCTAATGTTTGGGCGCAGGCAGCTAAAGTCAGGAGAAGAACGATGAACCATCTTTGCATACTGCGATTATAGCATTTTCAAAAAATGGACGAGACGCTCGACTTCCTCATATCCCGCGGCGAGATGCGCCTTGATGCTGATCTCGTTATCGAGCCACGTGTCGGACGCCATCTCGGTGATGCCGAGACTGCGCGCCCAATCTTCGGCGGCTTGCATCAACGCCTTGCCAATGCCCTGACCGCGCAAATCTTCGTCCACATACCAGCCTTCGAGGTAACCGACGGGACTGCTGAGCGCGCCGTCTGCATATTTACGCGTTCCGGCTTCGATAAAGGCGCCCAGTTTTCCATCGGCTCGTTCCACGACGAAGACCGGAGTCAGCGGATCGGCGAGCATTTTATCCATATCGAGTTCCAGCGTTTCGAGGTCGTCTTCCAACCACAAGGCGTGACGCATTCTCAGCCATTCGGCTCGGTCTGCAGAGGTGGCGCGGCGAATATTCAAGTTCATGATTTCTCCCTGAGGGATTGAAGGATGATTGAAGCGAGGTTGATTATAGTCAATATTCAGGTTAAGACAATCATCATTCTCTCTGACGAACCCGCACAAGACGACATGCGGATGGAATAAGTATTGTGATTAAAGGTCATATTCGCGAGAGAATTATCTAAAATGTTAAGAACTGCCAATACAGATTGCGTATTACCTGATGTAAAATAGTGCTTTGAAAGAATTTCTGTCATTTTTAGCAAAGGAATCCTATGTCACTACTTGAAACGCTAGGATATCTTTTTGAACTAGTTTTTTCATTCTGGCCTTTGATTATTATTGCTCCATTATCAAGTAGACGAAAAGCAAACACTCTTTTCGTAATGGCTTTAATGTGGATAGTATTGTTCGTGGGATGGATACTAGCTAGGTTTGTTCCACCAATCAAATCAATGCTTATTCCTGAACCATTAAATTCCATTCTGTTCTTTGTGGTAGGGATAGTATTGTTTGGATGGTCTTATTTTCAAAAGACAAGAGAAAAAGATTCCTTCACCAAACCGCAAACTCCGCTCAAAAGGCTCAAGATTTATTGGATATCTCACCTGCACAATTTGAAAAAATGGTAGTTGAGTTATATGGGATTCGCGGCTATAGTGCCAAGCAAACAGGTGCAACAGGCGATCATGGTGTCGATGTAGTTGTGCAAACACCTCAAGGCGAAAAATGGATCGTTCAATGCAAGAAATGGCGAGGTTCAGTTGGGGAACCGGTTGTTCGCGAATTTTTCGGAACCATGCATCACGAAAAAGTAGATCGGGGTGTTTTGGTTACCACCGGCACGTTCACTCGACAAGCTCGTGAATAGGCAAAAGGAAAACCATTAAGTCTTGTAGATGGAAAAGAATTTTTAGAAACGTGGAAAAAAGAAAAAGGGCTACAAACTAACAACTCGAATCCACAACCGTGACTTTATCTTCCTTGTTGGGAATGATACACAGAAACTCAAATGGTTCATCACCGGTGTTTTGATAGGAATGAATCACGCCTTCGGGAATGAAAACCACGTCACCGGTTTTGACGTGATGAGTCTCCTCGCCGATGGTGATTGTCGCTTGTCCGCGTAAAACATATTGCTCATGCTCGACGGTGTTCGTGTGACGCGGCATGCCTCCGCCCTTTTGCATGGAGAATTTCCGCAGGGCGAAGTTTGGTCCTTCCTGCGATGAAATCAAAACTTGAATCTTTGTGTCTTTGGCATTCAAGACATCGTTGGCTTCTACATCCACAGCGTGTTTGACAGTCATTTCTACCTCCGTTTATTTTGTCCGCTAATCTTCGCCAATCTCTTAATTCATTTTATTTCGCGTGAATTCGCGATGATTAGTGGATAACATTACCATCCTGTACTTTCCATACTTCCGCTTTCTGCACAAACTCCGAGGTGAACATATGCTCATCGGTTGCCGTGAATAACACTTGCTCTGCATCACTCACATAGTTTAGCAAATCGGCGCGGCGTTGCAGATCGAGTTCAGCCATCACTTCATCGAGCAAAATCACGGGCCACTCGCCGGTGCGTTCTTTCATCCAATTCACCTCGGCCAGTTTCAACGCCAGCAATGTCGTGCGGATTTGTCCGCGCGAACCGTAATCGTTCAGGTCAATGCCGTTGGTGAGGAATCGCAACTCGTCACGATGCGGGCCGATGGTGGTCACGCCGCGCGCGATCTCCTCCGAGCGCAGTTCTTTCAACCGCGCTAAAAATCCATTTTGGATTTCGTCCGCTTTGAGAGCGGAGCGATCCGTGTCCGTCGTCAGCTTCATGCTGATTGGCGGCAATGGATCATACGCAGGCTGATAATTCAATCGCAAGACTTCCTTGCCGTGAGTCAACTCATGATGGACTCGCGTTGCGAGCCGTTCAATCTGCTGGACGGCTTCGATGCGCCATTGAATGATCTGCGCGCCGAGCCGCGTCAGCGTTTCATCCCAGACCTCGAGCTGGTCGCCGCTACCGCCGTTTTCGCCCAACGCTTTGAGCAACGCGTTGCGCTGACTGAGCGCCTGGTTGTAATCACTGAGCGCGCCCGCATACGCTGGGACGGTTTGCGCCAACGCCAGATTGAGATAACGACGACGCTCTTCGGGACCATCTTCGATGATGCCCGACATTTGCGGGACAAAGATGACCGCGTTGAAATGACCAATGATTTCATTGATTTGTTTCTTCACGCCATCGAGTAAAACTTCTTTTCGTAAGCGTTGACCATTGAGGCCGGTCGGTTCGAGAATCAAGCGCGCTTCGAGTTTGTGTTTCTTTTTGTTGCGTTCATATTCCGCGACAAGACGCGCAACCGCCAAAGAATTTTTTGCTTCGACGAAGTTGACCAATTGGCGGTCGGTGTTGGTTTGAAACGATGTGAATGACGCGAGAAAATAAATCGCTTCAAGAATGCTAGTCTTGCCCTGCGCGTTATCCCCGACAAGGAGTATCACGCGCCGCGGCAGGTCAATATCCAAGCGGGCGAAGTTGCGAAAGTTGGTGAGGGAAAGATGTTTGATGTGCATGGTTTGTATGTCCGCCCCGACGCGTTTCAGAATTCCATAAAGCGAGGCAAATTGTTTTCAGTCAACGAGCTCGATCACTAGACTTTATCTTCTTCCTCTTCTTGCGTTTCCGGTTTCCAGACCTTGGTGGAGCGCTGGGTAAAGACCACGCCATTGATGTGATCAATCTCATGCTGGAAGATGCGCGCGAGCCAGCCTTTGGCTTTGACTTTCATTGGTTGTCCGCGGCGATTCAGACCTTTGATTTGGATCTCTTCAAATCGTTCGACCTCTCCGACCAGACCGGGAATCGAAAGACAGCCTTCCACGCCCATCAAGGTTTCTTCCGATGTTTTCACAATCTCAGGGTTGATCATGACGTAGAGCTTGGGCTTTACTTCCTTCGGCTCTTCGCCCTCTTTTTCCTCAGGCTGCTCCGCATATTCGACAACGATCAATCGTTCAGAGATTCCCACTTGCGGCGCGGCCAATCCCACTCCGGGCGCGTCGCGCATTGTGTCGATCATATCGTCAATGAGGGTCTGCAAATTTTTATCAAATTTCGAAACCGGCCGCGCTTTGCGATATAACACGGGTTCGGGAAGAGTAACTATGGTACGTAATGCCATGATACGATGCCTCTAAAGTGGAATGTTCCGATTTTACTTTTGATCGGACTCATTTGTTTTTTCGTTATCAGGTTTGGTGATCTCATTGTAAGCCAGAAACCAGTCTGCCAGCCGCTCGCGTTCCGCTTTGACTCTGGTTTCCTCTCCGCGGCATTGCGCGCCATTCGACGGCGGTCAATATCCTGTTGCACGGATGGAGGGTCGAATACATCGTGGAACGTCATCTTACTGCCGCCCACCGTGATATGAACCGTGCCATAATTCAAGAACACTCCCAGAATACCATAGCGTTCATAATCAGTGGCCAGGATGCTTTCCAACTGGGCGGCAGTACGTTGTTCTCTTCCCAGCGGCTTTCGATCTATATCCAATATTTGATCGGGAGTGACCTGATAGATATCGTTGCTCCAATCGACATATTGATAAATCCACCACGCTACCACAATCAGTAACGCAACAGGCGCTAGGACAAAAAGAGTTTCCCGTTCAAGGCCAATGATCGGAGCGGTTGATGCAGATGTGAAATATAAATAATAAATACCGCCTGTTAGTAAAACCAATACACCCAACAATGACACAGTGGGTATCCAAATGTGTTGAACCAATACAAACGGATGCTTGCGGTAAGTGATAGTCTCCTTGTCTTCAAATCGCACCTTGAAGAGATCCGCAAACGGGCTTTCGCCGGATGCAGAAGACTTCTGTTTTTTCTTTTTTGCCTTTTGCATTGACTCAACTGGAGCAACAGGCGCAGTCTTTTCCGGAGCCGGGTTCATGCGAGTGATCAGCGCCGTCTTCATGGCTTCCACCTCCATCCGACGCGAGCCTTCTTTCGCGCGGCCTTGGTGTTCCTTTATTAATGCCTCCACCTCATAAGGGTGGGCCACGTGATGGAAGACAATGCGCCCTACGAATGTACGGATGACGACATTCCCATAATCCAGTGAACGGCCCAGCGGCTCGGTCTCGGTGCTGACCGAGATCACAGTGGGCAGCGGAGATTCCTCGCGGCTGTCGTAAAGCCCGACTACCTTCTCAAGCCAGACCACGCGCTGGTTGGTCACGATGTAATAATCGTTTCCCCAATCCACCCATTGCCATACTAATACAATGGCAATGATCAAAAAAATAACAGCGGCCAACCCAAGCAAAATGAGGAATTTGTAAAACAAGAATCCGATAATCAAAAGCGCGGGAACGAATAGGAATAGGGCTGGTCCAAGCGCGGCTTGAAAGAAAAGGATGATGTGCTTGCGCGCTAGAAAATAAATGACTTCTTCGGGGCGCACCCACTTGAATTGCAATCGGCGCGACAGTCTGCGGCTTTCCACCGAGATCTGAAAGTTTGGTTTTAGTTGAGGAATTTTCTTCAAGAGCGCCACGAACTTTGCACGAGGCAGGCTCAAAAGAATCGCATCTTCCAAAACGCGGACCGATGCATTGCGTCTTTGATTGGTCAGCAGAGCTTCTTCTCCGAAGTAATCTCCCGCGACCAGAATCGCAAGTGGCTGTTCTACCTGTTCATTTCCCCGGGTCTTCTGTTTTCGAAAGACTACCGCCCTTCCGCTGAAAATCAAATAGAAGGTATCGCCCTGTGTTCCCTCTTCGAAAACAATTTTCCCAGCTTCCTGGCTTTCATTTTTAAATTGCGATGCGACCGTTTCGAGCTGTTCATCGCTCAAGCCGTGGAAGAGGTGAATCTTTTTTAGAAACGCAATCAGTCGTTCGGTTTCAATCACAATGAGATTTTACTGCTTCTTGGATAAATTGGTAAGTTTTCAATTTATGGGCATTTGCAAGCAATATCTTGGTTGATAGTCACGCAGTACACGTAGCACGAATCAAATCTCGCGCACGATAACGCAGCCATAGGCGGGAGTCTCTGCCAGCGCAAGCAAATGCCCCTCGAGCAAAGCCTCCACCGCCTCGTCCAGAAAGAAGCGGGTGGGCTTGCGCTGACGGAATGTAACATCGTCCACTGCGCCGCGATAACGAAGGAATCCGTTCCGGTCAATGACGAAGACGTGCGGCGTAGTTTGCGCTTCAAACAAATCCGCGATGAAGTGATCCGCGTCGATCAAGACGATGGGCAGGCGGCGCGTTTTAGCGGCCTCTTCAATGCTTTGAGTGGATTCGCTTCGATTGGATGCGATCGACAGCAACACCACTTCCTCCGCCCATTGCACGGACTTTGCCATCAGTTCCTGATCGGTGCGTTCACAATGCGGGCACTCGCACGACCAGAAGTTGAGGATGACGATTTTGCCGCGATCATCACTCAGACGATGAAGCTTGCCATTGAGATCAGGCAGTTCAAAGTCAGGAGCAGATTCGTTAAGGTTCATATTTCATCAAGGAGAACGAGGTTGTTTTTCTGTTTCGAGTTTTATCTTTAAACCCGCGATCATGGTTTGATATTGAGGATCGTTGATTAAATTATCCATCTCGAACGGGTCGGTTTGCAGGTCATATAATTCAGACAGATCGTCTTCCGTTTCAACATAAACAAAGTGATCGGTGCGTATACCCGCCCAATAACCGCGCTCGGGCCACGATTCGATCAAAATGTTATCGCGCCATGGCTCGCCCTTGATCAGTTTCACGAAAGACATTCCATCCACGTTTGACGGAATTGAAACACCTGCGAGATCATAGATGGTCGGGGCAATATCAATGTTGCCCACCAGGTGATTCTCAACATAGGGCTTCGAAACCAGCGGAGGATAACGCATGGCAAATGGGACGCGGATCGATTCTTCATATTCCGCGGCTTTATCCGCGGACAAACGATGTTCGCCCCATTGCAGGCCGTTATCGGAAATATAAAAGATCACCGTATTATCCAGCTGGCCCATCTGCTGAAGTTTGGCAACGATATTCCCGACGTTGTGGTCCAAGGATATTAACGTCAGGAGTTGTCGGCGGCGGAAATCGTCATTGCCTGCAATCTGATGCGGCGACATCGACGGAATGCTGGAAATCGAGTTCGGCATATTGGATACATCGGCCTGATTGAAACTGGGTGGACGATAAGGAGGCAGATCCTGCAACAGACTTTTATCTTCCGGTGAAGGGTCCGCTGGCGCGTGCGGTGCGCGCGCCGCATAGATCAGCAGGAACGGTTTGTTCTGTTTGGAGGCCTGATCCAAAAACTGCATCACAAATTCGTTTTCTACATCGGTAATGTAACCGGGATGAATGCCCCACATGCCATTCACATTGATATTAGGATCCTGGTATGAGGCAACACTGCCGGGCCAGGAAACCCAGGAATCAAATTCCGGTCTGGGTTCGCCAAGCCAACTGTTCAAATATTTCCCTACGAGACCTGTGTAGTATCCATGATTATGAAGAGCAGTGATCACGGTTTGATATTTATCGCTGAGTTTATCCGTATTGACCTTGACGCCGTCATTATGTGCATACATGCCGGTGAAGATGCTGGCGCGGCTCGGGCAACATAGAGGCGTGGTATCGAATCCCTGTGCGAAGGTAACACCCTGATCGAAAATCAGAGCCTTCGTTTCAGGCATGAATTGCATGCTGTCGTGACTCTGGTCGTCGGAAATGATGACGATGAAGTTGGGGCGGTTGCTTTTTAAAAAGAATGGAACGCATGAAGACAGCATGCTGGCCGCGAGAAACATAAAGATGAAACGATAGATTGTTTTTATCATAGCTATTAAGTGACAAAGATTATAACTCGTTCGCTATTTTCCATCCTGGAATTATCCTCTTACAGTATTTTTACTCTGGTAAAATTATCCTATGAAAAAATGGCAATTCTGGCTTGGAGTTCTGATCAGTGTTGTGTTTGTTTGGCTGGCATTACGCGGCTTGCAGTTAAATCAATTCTGGAATGCAGTGCAAACCGCAGACTATTGGTGGTTGATTCCCGGCATTGCGGTTTATTTTGTCGCGGTGTGGGCACGGGCGTGGAGATGGCATTATCTGCTTCGGCCGATTAAAAATATTCCGACGAAAACCATGTTCCCCATCACAACCATTGGATATATGGGCAACAATATTTATCCGGCGCGCGCCGGTGAAGTGCTGCGGGCGGTGGTCTTGAAGCGAAGAGAAGATGTATCCATTTCCGCCTCGCTCGCGACGATCATCGTGGAGCGCATCTTCGACGGCGTGGTGATGCTGGCTTTTGTCTTCGTTAATTTACCCGAACTCGCAAAGCTCACGGGACAATCGGGTTTTGTCGGCAACATCCAACAAGTCGCTGTGATCGGAACGGGATTTTTCTTCGGTGCGTTAATTATTTTTTTGCTGGCGGCCATGTTTCCGCAGATCACGATCAAGATCGGCCAGTGGTTCATTGATCGTCTATTGCCCCAGCGCTTTCGTCAGCAGACCAGCGCGTTGATGCACAAATTTCTCGATGGGCTGGCTTCTTTGCGGTCGCCGTTCACTATTCTGATGGTGTTCCTCACGTCTCTTGTCATTTGGCTGCTTGAAACCAGCAAATACTGGCTGGTGATGCACGCTTTCAATTTCAGCGTTTCATTCTTCGCGCTGATGTTGATGAATGGTATTGTGAATCTGGCAACGACGATCCCATCCGCACCGGGATACATCGGCACATTCGACGCGCCGGGCATTGCCGTGTTAGTAGCTTACGGAGTCAACCAAGCCACTGCCGCGGGATATACTATCGTGTTGCATGTTGCGCTTTGGCTGCCCATCACATTGTTGGGCGCGTATTATTTGACGCGTGAAGGAATCAAGTGGAACGATTCGCTCAGAGCAGAAACAGAAATTAACACATAGAGGCACAGCGCCCTGTACACCTACAAAAAGGATGTTGAATGAAAATCGCAATTATCGGCTCGGGATTTGGCGGCATGGCCGCCGCCTTCGACCTTCAAAAAGCCGGACATCAAGTTACGATTTTTGAATCTGCTGATTATGTCGGCGGGCTGGCAAGTGGATTCAAAGAGCCGCATTGGGATTGGTCGGTTGAAAAGTTTTATCATCACTGGTTTCAAACCGATAAGCCCATCCTTGACTTGATCCATCAATTAGGCTGGGAGGATCAAGTTCTTTTTCCGCGGCCATCGACCGTGATGTATCACGAGGGAAAATTCTATCCATTTGACTCCATACTCAAAATGGCTCTGTTCCCCGGCCTGGGTTGGGGTATGGATAAAATTCGCTTTGGGTTCGTCGGATTATTTCTCCGATTAACCAACAACTGGAAGGCTCTCGAAAAAACAACCGCCAACTCGTGGATGATGAAATGGGCGGGGAAAAATGTCTACGAAAAAATGTGGAAGCCATTGTTGATTGGTAAGTTTGGACCATTTTATCAAGATGTCAATATGGCGTGGATGTGGGCGCGCATCAAAGCGCGGACCACGCGGCTGGGCACTTTCCAAGGCGGCTTTCAACGATTTGCAGATATGTTCGCTGAACGTCTTCGCCTGATGGGCGTCAAGATTCGATTGCAGACGCGCGTCAAATTCATTAAACGAGAGCCGACTAAAGGTTGGCTAATCGACGCGGATGGAATTGAGTCATTCGACAAGATATTGGTTACCACGTCACCGAATCTGATGGCAAAGATGTGTCCCGATCTGCCGGATGATTATTTGCGCGGCTTATTGAATTTAAAATCCATGGGCGCGGTCGTGATGGTGCTGTCGCTCAAGCAACAACTTTCGGAGCAGGGTTATTATTGGTTCAACTTGCCCAAGGAAGAGGGCTACGCGTTTTTGGCGTTGGTGGAACATACAAACTTTGTGCCGCCTGAACATTTTGGTGGCGACCACATTGTGTACGCTGGCGATTATCTTGAAGAGGGCCACAAATATTTTTCGATGAGCGATGATGAACTGCTGGAACATTTCATGCCGGCATTTAAAAAATTCAATCCGAAGTTCAATCAGGATTGGGTCAAGAAAGTTTGGGTGTTCAAGACGAATTATGCCCAGCCGGTCCCGCTAGTGAATCATTCAAAGAATATTCCGTCCATTGAAACGCCGATTGAAGGATTATATTTTGCTTCCATGAGTTAGGTTTATCCATGGGACCGCGGCACGAATTTTGCGGTGGAAATTGGGCGGCGTGCGGCCCGCTTGATGCTCCAATGAAATTTGGATGAGGTTCCTGTTAGAAATGTACCAAATGCGGAATCCATAAAATCTTGCCATATATTTGACATAATTTCAGCACCACAACTTCACAACTCTTTCATCATGGTTCAGTACGATGAGGATGATTTGCTAAAGTGAATCAATCGAAGGGAATAAGTCTTATGAATCATGTAAAAAGAGTTCTGCTCGGCTCCATCCTATTAGGGGCTATTTTGTTGAGCGCCTGTGGCCCTTCAACAAACTCAGCCAACACGCTCTCCGCCATTTACACCGCTGCCGCGCAGACGATTGTAGCTCAGCAACCAACCGTTGAGCCGTCCGCCACCCCAATGGCTACGGATACTGCTTCGATGCTAACTCCGACGGATAGCGGGAGTACCACTCCGACCGATTTGCCCACGCTCGTATCTTCCTTGCCAACCTCCGCTACCTCCGCTTCCAGCGACTCCAGCTGTAATTCAAGCTTTGTTGCAGATGCGACCATTCCCGATGGCACCGTTGAGAATCCGGGAGCAAGCTTCGTCAAAACGTGGACGCTCCAAAATACCGGCTCTTGCACATGGGATACCGGTTTCACTATACGTTTTTTTAGCGGTGACCAAATGAGCGGAGGAAATGGAACTGTCAGTAGTTCGGTTGCCCCAGGAGGGCAAGGAAACGTATCCGTGACGTTGACCGCTCCGATTACCGCCGGAACATATACAGGTAACTGGCGTATGGCGGACGACTCGGGTATCACATTTGGAGAAATTGTGGATGTGGTGATTGATGTCAACGGGAGTATAACTGACACCCCGGAAGCTACAGGAACCGATATTCCCGTCGCTACCGATACTCCTACGCCCATTACACCAACTGTAACACCCGATCCTACCTCTGTTCCACCTACAACGGCTCCACCTACAACGGCTCCGCCTACAACGGCTCCGCCTACAACAGCTCCGCCTACAACAGCTCCGCCTACAACAGCTCCGCCTACAACAGCTCCGCCTACAACAGCTCCGCCAACAACGGCTCCACCTACGGCTGTGCCTACCTCTACTACTCCTACAAAATAAGTAATGATAGTGCTTCCTGAGGTTATATTCGCTTTATCGATCTATAATAAGAGTGCGAAGGAAATTCCTTCGCACTCTTGCTTTCACTGTGAAATAACACAGGCCACACGATCGGAGGAGAAACGCGTATGAAATCGAATTCACGACGCGCTTTGCAAATCATCCTCGCCTCTGTTCTCTTGCTGATGGGTTGCGACGTATCTACATTTATGTTGCCTCAGCAGATTCCAACGTCGAATCCGAACGTTGTCCATTTGATGGTTGTTCAAACGGCCGCGGCGGCTGCCACTGAAACGGCCGGCTTCATTCCTCCAATACTGACGTCCACCTTGACGCCTTTTCCAACCCAAACTCCTGTAAACTCGCCCACGGTGACGCCGACTTTTATTTTTCTTCTAGCTACGTCAACATCCGCTTCCAGCGGGACCGCCTGTGATGATGCCACCTTTGTTTCCGATTTGACCATTCCCGATAACACGGTCGAGAATCCCGGCCAGTCTTTTGTCAAAACGTGGGTGCTTCAAAATACCGGCTCCTGCACATGGAGTAGCGGTTATACTCTGAACTTTGTCAGTGGCACTCGAATGGGAGGAAGAAATACAAGTGTCGGCAGTTTGGTTGCACCCGGAGAGCAAGCGCAAATATCGGTGACGATGACTGCCCCGACCACTGCGGGAAATTATACGGGTACCTGGCGTTTAAACAATGCCTCCGGTAAATCATTCGGAGAGACGGTGGATGTCGCGATTGATGTCAACGTCAACGAATATACCCAAACCCCGGCATATACAGCGACTGCTACGCCCATTACACCAACATCTGCTGCGACCACAGCCGTGCCACCAACCTCTATTCCAACTACGGCTTTACCACCCACCTCAGTTCCAACCACGGCCGTGCCGCCTACATCTGTTCCAACCAATACATCTCCGGCTCCAACCAACACTCATCCCGCTCCGACCAACACGCATCCTGCTCCAACCAACACGTCTCCGGCCTCAACTAATACACCGTAGCTAGCTTCAGGGCATTGATCATATAAAAAGAGTGCGAAGGAAATTCCTTCGCACTCTTGCGTTCATGCCTGTCCGTACCACATTCTGCTAAGCAGACGATCTTTGCGAAAGACCTGATGATAAAACGCAGCGAGAATATGCAGGGTAAGCAAAACGATCACGATGATCGAGATATAGAAATGGATCGTTAGCAGGCTGATGCCGCCGCGGCGGCCGCCTGGACGCGGAGCATTGGCGGGAGGGGATGCGGGCGCTCCTGGGCTGTTGACTCCAGATCCGCTGTTTCCATTAGGATTAGAGGGTGTACTCGCAGGGGGGCGTTGAAATCCGCTGCCGGGTCCGCTCGTTGCCCCGAGAAAAGCCACCTGGAAACGATTGACCTGTAAGGAAAAGATCAAGCCGACAACGGTGATTGCGAACACAAAGAAATATAGAGAATAATGGACCACCCTGGCTAGGATATTGAGCGCCTTGAAGCCTGCATCCGCTGAAGCGGGTTTCCGTGTGGTGAGCCTGATGATGAAGCGGATAATCAAGAGAACCAGAATGGCAACCCCGGCCGCCATGTGGATTTTCAAGATCAGATCCGTGCCGGGCACGCCGCCTCTGCCCAACATGATAATGGGCCGAATATAGAAATAACCAATATATAAATCCGTGAATACGAGTAGGGCAACCAGCCAGTGCAGTGTTACTAATACAGGGTGATAACGTTTAGGTGTATCCATAAAGCCTCCTTCTTTGGCAAAAGTTTCAGGAAATATAACACTAATACCTAATAAACTCATTAAAATTGAAGCTGGATTTCTTTTGTAAATCAAGACATCTGAAGAAACTGCTTCGGATGTCTATTTAGAGGAGGAGAAACTTTAGCCACTAAGGATTTGATTCTGCATTTCCAAGATGACAAGATGATGAATTACAAGGTCAGAATTGAACTGACATCGTCATGGGCTGATTGGGATTACGTAATCTTTTGTCCCGGTTTGCCCTGAATGATTCGTACCGTAGCACCACACGTTGAGCAATATGTGGAAGGCGCCGGATTCTTGCGGCACTCCTGAAATTAAAACCGCATCTTGACCGTCGAGCCTTTGGAACGTCAGACCTCTCGGCAGACTACCTGCCGAGATGGAGAACTCGCCCGCAGGCGTTTCATTGTTTATGATTTTTATGATTGCAAAATAATAAACTCCCACCTGCCCCTTGGGCATGGCATTGGGTACGAAGCCCAGGTATGGAGTGTGTAGAATCTGACAGGAAATGATGGCCAAGAAAATTAAGATGGACGCACCGACGACGATCAAGCGATTGTATTTTCTAGGGGGTTGCATTTTGGGATTATTTTCCAAGCCAGCCTGTCATACCAAAGGCAGGGGCTGTGTAGAGTATTTTTCAATATGAAGGATTCGTGACATCCAAATTCTCCTTCTGGGATTTATAGAAAGTATAAATCAGAAATCCGGCAAAACGCAATAAATCAAGTTAAGAGTTTCTATTCAAAAATTAATATAAACCTACCGAAACTTCCGTTGACCCATTTAGGCATCTATTGGAAAATATACAGTGTCTAGACTGATGAGGTAAACATGCCGGACGATTCGCACATCAACCAAAAATCACATATGCCAAAGAATTCTTTGATGTTTGAAAAAGTCATTCCTGTGCTTTTGATTCTAATGGGGATACTTACCGTGGCATTGATCTTATTCGCGGCCGGTGTACTGCTCGGCATCATCCATTTTTAATTCTTATCGGATAGGAGAGCATCGTGTCAATCAATCAAATTCTTCCGTTCATCTCGACAGCGATCATGCTGGGTTTCACCATTTATGTCTTTCAGCGTTACTTCGTGCGCCGCGCTCCGCACTTCCTGTTTTGGGGCATTGGTCTTGCCATGTTTGGATTGGGTAGCTTTGCGGAGGTGTATCTTTCCCTGGCTTGGAGTTCGAGCGGTATTTGTGATGTGGTATCTGTTTGGCGCGATTTTGAATCCGGCGTGGATCGGTCAGGGTACGCTCTATTTATTGGTCAGACGGCCCTGGGTTCATGTTGTGAGCGGCATTTTGATTCTGGCGAGTCTCCGCCAGCGCGGCTCTGATGCTGTCCATTCCGATCAATGCCAGTGGTTTCCAATTGGGAATACCCATCAGCCAGCAATATAAAGCAATTATTCCACCCGCATCCTTCAACCTAATTCTTATCCCAACCATTATTTTTGGAACAGATGGACTTATTCTATTGGTGGGCGGAGCACTGTATTCGGCGTTCTTATTCTGGCGCAAGCGTGTCCTGCCGAATTGAGTCATCGGCAACATTTTGATCGCTGTCGGCGCTTTATCTGTGGCAACTGCCAGTGAGCTGACTCATCTCGGCTATGGACAATTCTTATATCTGGGTGAGCTGCTGGCGGTGATCCTGATGTTTTTCGGATTCTTGACAGCCGCCCGGCCTCAGCCGGAAGAAGTAGCAAAGCCGGTCGTCGCTGCAACAGATTAATCGCCGCGAGTCAAACGACCATCACATTGCAATGTGATGGTCGTTTTTTTAAATCTCCTCGCAACGGGCAGTAACAAGTGTACAATTGAAATATAAATCGTCAACGCCGCGACTGCGGCGTTCCCCATACACAAAGGAGATTCCTATGTTCCACACTATCATCATTGTCGGCAACCTTGGTAAGGACCCTGAAATGCGTTATACGCCTTCAGGACAGGCTGTGACTTCGTTTTCGGTTGCTACAAGTCGTAAATATACATCCAGCAATGGCGAACAGGTTAACGAAACGATTTGGTTCCGTGTTTCAGCTTGGGGCAAACAGGCCGAGGTCTGCAATCAATATCTTAAGAAAGGCTCAAAGGTTCTTGTGGAAGGAAAACTCACGCCAGACAAAAATACGGGTGGTCCTCGTATCTGGCAGAAACAAGACGGATCATCCGGCGCTTCATTTGAAGTTACAGCCGGAACGGTGCGTTTCCTGTCATCACGCGGCGAAAGCGATTCTGGCGCCGGTTCCACAGCTGATGCGGGAGATATGGCTGTCGCTCCTGCTGAAGATGATATTCCATTTTAGGTTACGGGACATATCTCTACTCTGATCGGAAAAACCCATGTCTCTTCCTACTCCCCCACCTTCTCCCTCGCTTGAAATTCCCTCCGGGCTGGATATCGTCTACGCCAATCTGGCGCGCATCTCACATTCTCCCGCCGATATCGTGATTGACTTTGCACACATTCTGCCTGGGGATGCCAAGGCAACTGTCAAAGCGCGGATATTGATGTCACCGCTTTCCGCAAAATTACTCGTGCGCGCTTTGACAGAGAATTCTGTCTCGATACGAATTTGCCTTTGGCGAAATCAATGTCCCGACCAACAGTACGCTGGCTGAGAATCTTTTTCGTCCGCACCAGCCGCCCGAGCCTCCCAAATAAGATCGGTGCCGAGGATAAAAATCATCATGCAAAAACTTGAAAGTATTGCCGATCAAATTCGCCATAGCTTCGACGCACGCACTGCATCCCGCGATCAGGCATTGGCCCAGGCTCGTCAATTGACGCGCGCTTGTTCTCTTGCCATCCGCGCAGTTCATCGTGATGAGACCGATGTGATGCAGGGGCATTTGTCCGAGGCGCGCGAACTGGCGGATCGTTTGAAAAATGATCTTGCCCAATATCCCGATCTTTTCTATGCGGGTTATACACAAGATGCGCTGAAAGAATTCGTCGAAGCCAATGTCACTTGTGCGCTGATTCGGAATCAGCCCCTGCTCACTCCGGAGGAATTGGGCGTGGCCGGATTTACTTATTTGAATGGACTGGCCGAGGTGGTGGGCGAGTTGCGAAGGCGAACACTGGATATTTTGCGTCATGGTTATTCGCAGGAAGCGGAGCGTCTGCTCGGCATCATGGATGATATCTATTCTGTCTTGGTTACGATGGATTATCCGGATGCGATCACTAATGGCCTGCGCCGACAGACCGACTTGGCGCGCGGTATCATCGAGAAGACGCGCGGCGATATCACATTCAGTTTGCGCGGCGAACATCTTGAACAAGCCATCGGGAACTTGAGCACTCAATTAAACGGCGGCAAGCCAGAGGTCGAGAAAAGAGGCGGGCGCGTGATTTCATCCGAAGAATGATCTATGGCAAAAGTTGGAAGACGTTATCCACTCGTCATTTATACACATATGATTGACCGCTGGTGGCCCGCCATCCTGCTGTTAGGCCTGGCGCTGGCTTCGCTCGCATGGCCACTTTATCAGGATCCATTCCTGCGGCTTGCCCAACCGTGGCGCTGGCAGACAATGGCCTGGCTGGGCGGCGCAGTAACCGCGGCATCGCTAGTCATGGCAGCCTTTCGAAAAGCCGGATATATACAACCATTCAACGATCATTTGCAGTTGGTGACGCCGTTCCTGCGGATGAGCATTTCGTATCGCCGTATTGTTCGCACGACCACAGTCAGCATCGGGGCGACGTTCCCACCGAGAAGTATTTCCGGCTGGAGGCGTGAGATCATAAGGCCGTTAGCCGGCATGACCGCGATAAAAATTGAGCTGAACGGATTCCCACTGTCTCCCTCCGTCTTAAGATTTTTTCTCTCGCCATTTTTCTTTCAGGACCGCACGCCTCACTTCATCATTCTGGTAAAAGATTGGATGGGCTTTAGCACAGAACTCGAAAGTCTGCGGTCAAGCGGCAACAGGACGGAGCAAAGGATTTCAAATCAATCCATCCTCTCGCGATTACCGAGGAAATGAATATTTATTTTGCCTGCTCTATTACCGGTGGGCGCGAATTTGAACACGTCTATCAGGACCTGGTAGCGGCCCTCATTATGGATGGCCATGAAGTGCCGACGGCGCATCTTGCTGAATCCAGCGTAACATTACTGGAGGCAGTGGTTGCGCCGTGTGAAGTGTATGAACGCGATGTGACTTGGATCCGCGCGGCGAGTGCGGTGGTCGCGGAGGTCAGTGTGCCATCGCATGGTGTAGGATATGAGATTGGTTTTGCATTGAATTTAGAAAAGCCTGTGCTGTGCTTGTTTCAGGAAGGACGAAAAGTTTCAAAAATGATCAGCGGGAATCCGCAGCCGCAATTGCAGGTGATGGCATATAGAGATTCTAGTCATGCGATTGAATTAATGAGAAAATTTCTTGCTGATCTGAAATAAAAGCGCCAACTTTCCAGTCGACAGAAACTTCTTGTGAATACTATCACTAAAATTTGGTGACATTTGATAATCCCATGATTCTCGCCCCTGAGGTATCATAAATTTGGAGACGGAACAAAGACACCTCCAAGATGCTCCTCACTGTCTCCTCCTTTGGCGAAAGCCGCCGCCGGACCTAGGTCCGGCGGCGGCATTTTAATCTATCACTAAAAAATTCTTTAGTCCTAAACAGGCAACACAACGATGAAAGTGGCTCCCTTTCCCAGTGTCGACTCCACCCACACGCGTCCCTGATGGTCTTCCACAATGGATTTGACGATGGCCAAACCTAGGCCACTTCCTTTGGGACCATCCAATATATTACTCGCGCGGTAGAACTTTTCAAAGATGCGGAATTGTTCATTCAATGGAATGCCCGGGCCGGTGTCGCTAATTTCAAAGATGAGCTGGCGATCCTCGGCGCGGATGCTGATGCGGATCGTTCCATCTTTTGGAGTGTACTTGATCGCGTTCCCGATCAGATTATCCAGCACTTGGCGCATACGAATAGGGCTGGCACGCAGAGCCGGTAAATTGGAAGCAATATTCTTTTCCAGATGGAGATTCTTTTGTGTGATCAGCGATCCAAGCATATCCAGAGAATATTGGAGGATGCTTTCCAGTTGGATCGATTCGCGTCCCGTAACATAGCCCGCCTCGAGTTGACCGAGATCGAGTAAATCATTGATGAGAGTTGTAATGCTTTGTACACCCGCTTCAATTCGCCTCACGAATTCCTGCTGTTCTTCGTTAAGCGTCCCAACACGCGACATAAGCTCGGCATAACCCAACACGGAAGTCAACGGGGAACGCAGATCGTGGGAAACAGTGTTCACAAATTCATTTTTGATTTGTTCCATCTTTTTGAGGTAAGTAATATCATGCCATGTAATGGCCGTGCCAATATGCGGGATAGCAGTTTGTTGCGCGTTGAAAACCCGTCCGTCATCAAAGATCAGTTCATGATGCTTGACTGAGCCGTCCATTGAACGGAGCAGGAGTGTTTGAAGATCTGGGTCATGGATTACGTTCAGTATCGGCTTCCCTACTGAATCGGCAGACAAGTCAAAAGTCTCTCGAGCGATGCGGTTGATGAGAAGGATTTTGTTTTCTTGATCAAGAACGATCACGCCATCTTCGATGGTGGCGATGATCGCCTCCATTTTGTCGCGTTCCGATTCGGAAACCTCGGCTCGTTTTTCCAAGGACGAAGTCGTCCGTTTGACTTCGCGGCGGATCCAGTCGCCGAGGTGCCGAGCGCGGGCTAGGCTTCGATGAACGGCATCCACGATATCGTCGGTGTGCAGAGGCGGATAAAGATATCCGCTCAGACCCGCTTTCAAAACGGCCTTGATCGTGCCTGTTGTATCCTTTTCGGCAAATAGAAGAACGGGTAGGGTTGGAAAGCGTTCGAGCGCCGATTTAGCGATTTCAATTCCATTCTTGCCGGAAAACCGTTCCGCGATCAGCAACAAGGCCGGCGATGACTTGTCTAGAATTTTTCCCAATCCCTCGCTGTCATGAGCAACCGCGACTTCATACTCCACAGCCTTCAGAGCGCGTTCCATCAGGCTCAAGATTTGAGAGTCATCCAATGCCAGCAGAATCAGGTCGCGCTGGGTCATCCATCCCTTTTTTTAGCGGCGCCTGGCACAACCGTTTTTTCACCGGAACGCGAGAGCCGTTGGAGAGAACTTTGAATCGTTTTGAGCGCCTGTTCCTGTTCGGCGGTGAGCGGGCCGGGCTTACTAGAGAGTAGCGCCTCCAGCGGGTACATGGAAACCTGCATTTCCTCGCGAATGGACTCCCTTAATGATTCGAACATGGCCATGCGATTCTTTTCGTTAGTTCGAGCGGCGTCCGCATTTTGCTGGACGACCTGAAACAGCCGCCCGTTGACGAGCGAAATGGAGGCGTAGTCAGCCACGGCTTCGAGCAGGGACTGCGCGACTTTATCAATTTCGCGATCGGCTTTGCGGACAACAATCAACAAGCCAATTACTTCACTTTGAACTTTGATCGGCACGACTGCGGCTGATCTTCCCAAAGACGCCACCTTGAATTTTTCAAGCGGCGTGCCGTGGATGGAAAGCGTCTCCGCTGAAACAGCCACCAACGAACTGATGCCGTCATCCAACGGTTGATTGATTTTTTTTGCCCAGCTTTCAGGAAGATTGCGATGCGCGGTCAACAGGAAAGCCCGGGTATTTTCGTCGCGGATCATCAGCCAACTTGTTTCCGCTTCCGCGACCTGCATCGCGCCCTCAACAATTAGATTGAATAAGCGGCGCGGATCGGTGGTGGATGTCACTGCTTTGCCGATGGACAGAATGGTGGTCAGCTCGTGAACTTTGCGCTGAAGTTCCTGATTGGTGGCTTCCAGTTGGCGATCCAGTTGGAGGCGGACGCGCGTTTCATGCGTTTGCTGAAGCGCACGTTCGACCACTTGAACGACTTCGGCATCGCGCGCCGGCCAGAGAATCACGTCCACGGCGCCGAGTTCGAAAACTTTGGATCACGCTCTGTTCCTGCCCTTTTTCCGCAATCACAACCAATGGCGCGCGAATTCCTTGCGAGGTCAAGGCGGTAATTAAATCCTTGCCGCTCAAGCCGGGCAAATTGAGGTTGGCCAGGATCAAATCCGGAGGATTTTGAACCGCTGATTTGATTGCCGCGCCTGCTTCTCCCGCCAGGGTCAATTGATAACCCAGCGGCTGAAGCGCTTGCCGCCCAACCAAATCACTGATGTCAGGATCGCTTTCAACGATGAGAATTCGTTCCCCAGTGGATGCCATAGTTTCCTTAATGAGAGGAGTTGTCTTGCTGAGTGGATATTCTAACGCAAAACCGCGCCGTATGGATAAGGTTCGATTACAATTGCTATGATGAGAGAGCAGGTCAATTTTCGGAAATACAAAATCGCGGCAGTCGTTCCCGCTTATCGTGTAGAAAACGAGATAGCTGGTGTATTGCGCGGACTCCCATCCTACATCAACCATATCATCGTGGTGGATGATGCTTCACCCGATTCAACCTCAGATGCGGTGGCGGCTCTTGCTAAACGCGACCGGCGAATCATCTTATTGCGACACGATCACAATCAAGGTGTGGGCGGTGCAATGGTCACGGGCTTCCGCAAAGCGCTGGAACTCGGTGCGCAGATTATCGTCAAGGTTGACGGCGATGGGCAGATGGATGTCAGTCATCTGCCCGAATTGCTTATGCCACTGATCGAAGGCAAAGCGGATTACACCAAGGGCAATCGTTTCCGCGATTTTATCGCTTTGCAGAAAATGCCGTTCATTCGCCGACTCGGCAACATGGGACTCGGATTCCTTGCCAAGGCCGCGACCGGTTACTGGAACCTCTTCGATCCGACGAATGGCTTTCTCGCCATTCGCGCTGAAATCCTTGCTCAACTTCCGCTGGAACGAATTGATCGTTCGTATTACTTTGAAACATCCATGCTGGCAGATTTATATTTGCTTGGCGCAGTGGTGCGCGATGTGCCGATGCCTGCACGTTATCAGGGCGAGGCTTCCAGTCTGATCATCCGGCGGGTCCTGTTTGAATTTCCCTTTAAGTTATTGTTCACCTTTCTACGCCGCGTGGCATTGAAAAATTTCATTTACGATTTTTCGATGGAAACGATTTATTTAATTCTGGGCACGCCGCTCTTCTTATTCGGTCTGATATTCGGAATTGTCAAATGGATTCAGTATGCGAGTCTTAATATCCCTGCACCGACCGGCACGGTAATGCTTCCTACACTGACGGTTTTGCTGGGCATTCAACTTCTGCTTTCCGCCATCGAAAGCGATTTGCGTTCCGTGCCCAAGCAACCGCTTTGTGAGACGCTATGAACAACACCAAGTTTAACGCTTATAAATCCGGGTTCCGAGCTGCCATCCGAAAAGTGTTGAGCGAATCAGAATCCGGCCGTTTGGATGAAGCCGCGTTTCCTGCATATTCGCATCCCAATCCATTCATCAACTGGTTGTTCTGGCAAAGACTTCGCAAGACGATAGATCATATTGAACGCGCGGCGCCGTATCAACGCGTTCTTGATTTCGGATGTGGGTCGGGTGTTCTGCTTCCGTTTCTTAGCAGCATCGCAGGAAACGTGATTGCGTTGGATATAGACTTGATTCCCTTTGAGCGGATGAAAGCGCATATCGATTTTCTGCCGAATATCGAAGTTCGTGATACGCGTTCATTTCCTCTCGACCAATTACCGACCGCGTCCTTTGATATCATCACCGCGCTGGATGTGCTTGAACATGTGGACGATTTGTCAGGAACGTTAAACAACTTTAAGGTTGCTCAAGCCGGGCGGCCGCTTGATCGTTTCTGGTCCAACTGAAAATATTTTTTACAAACTCGGGCGCCGCGTGGCGGGACGCGAATATACCGGCGACTATCACGAGCGCGGCATCGCCGAGATCAAACATCAGCTTGCATCATTGGCGCGCATCGAACAAATTGCTGTGCTGTATTGGCCCATGCCGCTATTTGATTTGTTTGCGGCAATTGTCTAAATCAAGATGAACGCCCAGCGTTCAGGAAAACTTTTTGATCAGCCTTTCTATCGATGCGAGTCCCAGCTCCAATTTTTCGATTTCACCGCCGAAACTGATTCGGCAATAATTTTGATAGCGCCGCAATGAACGACGACGGTCAGGATTGACATCGAAGAACATGCCGGGCACGGTGATCACATTTTCCTTCAAGCCTTCCTCAAAAAAAGACAAGCCATCATTTAACGGCGCGGGCAGTTTGGAAAGATTGGCCCAAACGTAAAACGTTCCCTGCGGCGCATCTTCCACCGCGATGCCCATGCCTTGCAGCCGGTCCAGCATCAGGTCGCGTTTGCGCGTGAAATGATTTTGGATGGCGATGGTTTCCTGAATGGCAATGTCCGGTTCGAGCAATGCGATGGCTTGTTTTTGAAAGGGACTGTTCGCTCCGCCGTCGAGAAATGATCCGGCGCTGGCGATGAGTTCAATAACGGATTTAGGCGCAAGGGTCCAACTGATGCGCCAGCCGGGATAGCGCCAATTTTTCGTCAGCCCGTCCACGATCACCACCGCAGACTTGTTGATGTCCTCAATATATTCCGCCGCAGAGATCATGCGATAGGATTGATTCGCGGCGCGGCTGTAAATATAGTGTGAATAAAATTCATCAATGATGAACGTGCATTGCGCTTCGCTGGCGAGATCGATCAAGGCCTTGAGTTCCCGTCCCTCCACCACTTGGCCGGTTGGGTTGCATGGATTGCTCAACAGAAGCGCGCGCAAGCCGCGCCCGTAGAATTTCCTTGCGAAGCGCTGCGGCTGTAATGCGATAGTCCGATTCGTAATCAAGCAAAATGGGGATGGGCACGAAAGCGCGAAACACACTCAGAAGTTCCTCGTAGGCCGTGTAGTCCGGCAGAAAATGTCCCATGTTGATGTTGCCCAGCGCGGCAGCCAGACGCGTCAATGCCACGCGCCCACCTCCGGCAATGCTGACGTTCTCATATGTGTATTGGAATTTTTTTCCGCGGCGATACATCTGGTTGTAATAATCCGCAACCTTCTGGCGCAGATCGAGATTTCCCTGAATATCAGAATAACGATGGCTGGTGGGATCAATCATCAGGTTTGTGATGCGAGGCGGCGCATCGGGGATTGGACCCGTTTCCGGCGAGCCTTGCCCGAGGTTTGCCCACGCCGGATGATCGTAATCGAATCCGTATTTGGCGGCCTCGCTCATCACATAGATGACTCCGGTCTTTGGCACCGACCTGAAACCGGGAATGGGTGTTTCCATAAATTCTCCTGCATTCTCTCTCATGGATTTTATAGCCGTTGCTTATACTCGTTGTGGCACGAGTTGACAAGAGCGGGTTTGCCACACTTTATTTTCCCAATGTATACTTGGTGTATGGAAAGCCTGTCCTACATTCCCGGCCTCAAGCCTGCAGACCCGGGACCGCTTTCACGATTTGTCCCTCCGCTTGAAGAAGGAACAATCTCAATGTGGCTTTCGTGTCATGCCGCGACTGGAAGCTGGTTGCTCGATCCATTTGGCTTTGCGCCTCAGGTTGCGATTGAAGCCGCGCGCGTGGGTTATCGTGTGCTTGTGACAGTCAATAATCCGATCACGCGCTTCCTCCTTGAGATGGCGGCTCATCCTCCGGACGAATCAGATTTCAAGGCCGCGCTTGCGGATCTGGCCGCCTCGAAAAAAGGCGACGAACATCTTGAGAATCATCTTCAATCGCTTTACATCACCGTCTGCGAAAAATGTGAAAAGGAAGTTTTGGCGCACGCTTTTTTATGGCGAAAAGGCGAAGACGCGCCATTTGCGCGCGTCTATGAATGCAAGGAATGCGGCGACTCAGGCGAACGAATTGTCACGCCGGAGGATATTGAACGCGCCAAAAAGATCGCATCCACCGACGCGTTGCATCGCTCACGCGTGTTCGAGCGCGTCGCTGCATTGGACGATGAAGATCGCGTTTATGTCGAAGAAGCCATTCAACATTATCTCCCGCGCCCATTGTATGTTTTGACAACCATAATCAATCGTCTGGATGGTTTGAATCTCGCACCGGAACGCCGCCGCGCACTGACCGCGCTGATCCTTATCGTGTGCGATGCAGGCAATACACTATGGGATTATCCATCCGAACGATTCCGCCCTAAACTGCTCAATATCCCGAATCAATTCCGGGAACATAATATTTGGATGATGCTTGAGCGCGGAATCGCTTTATGGACAGAAACCGCTTCGAGCATTGTATATGAAGCGTGGCCGAAGAAAATTCCGGAAAGCGGCGGCATCTGCATCTATGAAGGCCGACTTAAAGATCTGGCACACGAAGTCAAAAAAGCAATCCCGATCTCGGCTGTGATCACTGCGTTGCCGCGCCCAAACCAGGCATTCTGGACTTTATCGGCATTGTGGGCGGGCTGGCTATGGGGACGTGAAGCCGTTGAGCCGTATAAGATCGTGTTGCGCCGCCGACGTTACGATTGGGCATGGAATGCCACCGCGCTTCATGCCGCATTTACACACCTCTTTGACCTGCTTCCACTTAGCACGCCGTTCTTCGGATTGTTGCCCGAAGCCGAACCCACTTTTCTTACCTCGGCAGTGACCGCCGTGGGCGCGGCAGGCTTTGATTTGAAAAGCCTTGCGCTACGCACTGAGCATGATCCGATTCAAATGGTTTGGGAACGCGGCGAACAGCTGCACCGCGAATCAATGGAGCCGGAAATAGATTCAATTCGAGGCGCGATCCGCGAGCATTTATCGGAACGCGGCGAGCCTACCAGTTATTTGCATGTCCATGCCGCGGCTTTGATTGCATTAGCTGAATCTCACGTGCTGAGAAAAAAGGATCAGGGATTTGATGAAGCGTTGCGAAAAACGCAGTCCCTTATTGAAGCGGCATTGAGCGGCGATTCCGATCTTCTTCATTATTCCGGCGGCGAAAGCGTGGAGACTGGGTTGTGGAGCTTGCGCACACAAAGCCGCGAAGAAAATTTGACTGACCGCGTCGAAGTTGCGGTGGTTAACTTCCTGCAAAATAATCCAGACAGCATCTTCCTCGAAATCGAAGATGATCTCTATCCGCGCTATCCCGGCCTGCTAACGCCGTCCAAAGGCATGATCTATGCCGTATTGAATTCCTACGCAGAAAAAGATGGAGCAAGCTGGAAACTGCGCGTGGAAGATGTCGCTTCTACGCGACGCAAAGAACTCAATCAAATGATGGCATTGATTGAGTCAATTGGGAAGCGATTAAAATATCGAACGCGGCGGCAGGATAAACTCTCGATCTGGGAGGAGAAAGGCAAAGTGGCTCGTGTCTTTTCCGTTCTGGCTTCCGCGCTGGTGGGACGCGCCATCGCTAAAACATCTTATCCATCAGAACAAACTTTGCTGGTCATCCCCGGCGGACGCGCAGCGCTCATTGCATATAAAGTCCAACGCGATCCTGCGCTGGCCGAACGATTGAAAAATGTTCGGCTGGTAAAATATCGTTTATTGCGCGCCCTCGCCGAGGTCCCGATCTTGACGCGAGAAACATTCGAGGAGCAAATCGCCAGCGATCCCATCGAACAGACCAAGGGCCAGATGATGATGTTTTGATTTGAAGTCTATCCGTAAACCAAAGGAGAAAGAATGAAGAAACTACTTTACGCAAGTTTGTTGATGATCTTTTTGCTTTCTGCCTGCGCTGGGAACGCCTCGCCTGTTGCAACAGTTGTACCACCCACACAGACACCTGCAGCTCAAGTGTTTATAACCCAAGTGCCTGCATCGCAACTGCCGCCCACACAAGTTTCAGCCACGGCCGAACCAATTGTCACCAATCCGGCCGGTTGCACGGACTCGGCGTCCTTTGTGGAAGATGTCACCGTGCCGGATAACACTAACTTCAATCACGGCGATGTGATCCACAAAGTGTGGCGGGTGAAGAACTCCGGTTCATGTGCCTGGAACTCACAATATACGCTGGTGTTCGCGTCCGGAAACCAGATGGACGCGCCTGACTCCACACCGCTCAGCACAACCAAGCCCGGCGATACACTCGACATCGCGATAGATATGGTGGCGCCTGCCGAAGACGGCACCTATCGCGGTGACTTTGAAATCCAAAATCCGTCCGGGGATGCCATGCCGATTGACCAGGCCAAAACCTTGTGGGTTGCCATCACGGTTGGCAACGCCGCGGGGTCAAGCGGAACTTCAACCAGTGACCCAAGTAGCACTTCCACTCCCAGTTCCGGCAGCGAGACAGGTTCAGCCAGCAGCCCCGGCCCTGTGACATCCACCTGTGCGTTCACTGTGAATCAATCCAACGTGAATGACGTGGTAACTGCGGTCAATGCATATCGCGCCAAGAATGGAATACCTCCTTATAATGTCAATGCGCAACTTACTCAAGCTGCGCAATCTTATAGTGAGGATATGGCTTGCAATCATCTATTTGTTCACACTGGTTCAAATGGATCGACGCCAACCTCACGTGTGGCGGCGGCAGGCTATTCCGCTTCCAATGTGACTGAGAACGTTTACGGAAGTTTTCCGCCGCTCACCGGGCAAGGAGCAGTGAGCTGGTGGGCCACTGATCAAACGGACCCAAATCACAACCTCAATCTCATCAGTACAAAATTCAATGACATTGGCGTCGGGTATTCGTTCTTCAATAATTACGGTTACTACGTGATAGACTTTGCCGCGCCATAACCGATAGATCGGACGCAAAAGCCGGTGCAACCGCATTGGCTTTTTTGTTTTACAATCAGCATATGAGAAAACTTCTTTTGATCATTCCCATCGCGATGTTGATACTGGTTTCGTGCATCACCATCTCGACGCCCGAACCGGTCAATCCCACGCCTCTTTTCCTGACCTCGACTCTGCCGCTCACCCACACGCCTTTTCCGAGTGCGACCGCATCGCCGACCATCACGCCGACCCTTAACGCCACGCTCGCGGCTTGCAAGGAACAGGCGGTTGTAGTCGAGGATGTCACTATCCCCGATAATACGTATGTCGCTCCCGGAGCAACTTTTACGAAAACATGGCGCTTTAAAGACACGAGCACTTGTCCCTGGAACGGATACACAATTGCGTTCGCATCCGGCGACCGAATGGGTGCGCCGGACTCTGCGCCGGTTCCAACCACCGCAGCGGGTGCGACCGTGGATGTCTCTGTGCAATTGACCGCGCCCACTGCTTATAATTCTTATACCGGTTATTTCGTGCTGAACGATTATAGCGGCAAGTCCGTCCCAATCGGTATTTATAATAACTTTTGGGTCAAGGTCATGGTTGGCAATGTTCCATCCGTTACCCCGATCATCGCAACGCCCTCCAATGGCACGCCGGCGAGTCAGTCAAACAGTTCGGCGAGTTGTAAATATACGTCCAGCGCGTCCTATACCAGTGAGATCGAAAGCCTGATCAATACTGCGCGGACACAGGCGAGTTTGAGTAAACTCTCAATCAATTCACAATTAACCGCCGCCGCGCAAAGTCACAGCGCGGATATGGCATGTCATAGTTTGTTAAGCCATACCGGTTCCAATGGCTCGACGATTGATCAGCGTATTGTGGCAGCGGGTTACAATCCGGTCAATTATCTTGAGATTATTTACGGAAGCGGCTCTCCACAAGGTGCCTTCAACTGGTGGATGAATGATCAAGTTCATCACGATGCGATTATGAATACTGGCGTCACCGAGATGGGCGCGGGATATGCGTATGTTGCCAGTAGCTCTTATGGAGAATATTACACGGTGGACTTTGGGTCGTAATAGATTTATATATTGAATCGGATGTGCATAATATCTCCATCCTTCACGAGATATTCTTTTCCTTCGAGCCGCAGTTTGCCTTTGGTCTTGGCTTCGCTCATTCCACCGAGTGAGATCAAATCATCATAAGCAACAACCTCAGCGCGCACGAAGCCGCGTTGAATATCGGTATGGATCTCGCCTGCCGCTTCCACCGCGGAGGCGCCGCGCCGCGTCGTCCAGGCGCGGACTTCGTCTTCGCCGACGGTGAAGAAAGATTGCAGTTGAAGCAAGTCATAGGATAGCTTGATCATCTTGCTCAGGCTAAGTTCTTCGATGCCGTATTCCTGCATAAAGACTTCCGCATCCTCCGCGCTGAGTTGAACGATTTCCATTTCAAGTTTGCCCATCAATGCAACCGAAGGGTGATCGAGCTGAATAGATGGCGCGGCTTGACTCTCATCCAAATTGAACACGGTCAAAATGGGTTTACGTGAAAGCAAACCAAACGAAGACAGTTCATGCAACTCTTCAGGATTGAAATCCAATTTTCGAAGTGGCGTGTTTGAATTCAATGCTTCATGCAGACGATTGAATAAAACGGTTTGACGTTCATTCACGACCTTATCCGTGCCACCCTTTTTTCGTTCTTCGGTTAGACGTTCCAATTTGCGTTCGACGGCAATCAGATCGTTGAGCAGGAGTTCGCTCAACATCGTGTCGACATCGCGTTTCGCGTCCACGCTTCCGGCGGGATGCGGAACATTATCATCGGCAAAGACGCGCACCACGAGAATGAAACCGTCCATTTGGGCGAGTTGATTCAGCAGTTGGCCGGAGATGCCGGTTTTGGCCGCGCCCGTTTCCAGTCCGGCGATATCCGCATACGTCACTTTGGCGTAGATGGTCTTCTTCGGTTTGAACATCGCCGAGAGTTTGTCGACGCGCGGGTCGGGAACATCCACCACTGCGGTATGGATTTCGATGCGTCCCGCGCTGGCGGTTGTAGGCGCATTGCCGCGTGTCAACGCGTTGAAGATGGTTGTTTTTCCTGATTGGGGCAGTCCGATAATACCAAGTTTCATCTTGACCTTGTCTGTGGGGTTGGTTATACTATGTGCCTAAGCCGAAGTGGCGGAACTGGCAGACGCGCACGACTCAAACTCGTGTTCCTTCGGGATTGAGGGTTCAAGTCCCTCCTTCGGCATGTAGTTCGGTAGAGCAGAAACATTATATCATTCTGTCAGCTTTGCGGGCGCTCGCCCGCTCGGACGGTAGCGCGAGATTGCCTTGGCACTCTCGCGTTCTGTTTTTTTGTCCTTTAAAAAGTGATAAGCTGTAGTGGAAGAAGAGGAAGAGAGCTATGAAATTCAATCTTATATTTGTACTACTGGATATGCTGTTAGCCATTTCTTATCCGATTCTGTATGTGATACAACGACTGCGACGCTTTTTAGGATTTAAGAAATAATAAAAACTCTTTTTTGCGGAGGTCTTCGATGTCTGCAACAATGAACGACATACTGGCAGTGATCATGGGCGGCGGACGTGGGCAGCGCCTCTATCCATTGACAAAGATGCGTTCTAAACCGGCCGTGCCGATTGCCGGTCAATATCGGCTCATTGATATTCCGATCAGCAACTCCATCAACTCCGAGATTTTCCGCGTCGCAATTTTGACGCAATTCAATTCCGTATCCCTGCACCGCCACATTACGCAAACCTACAACTTCGACACGTTCCATTCGGGCTGGGTGCAGATCTGGGCCGCCGAGCAGACCCTTGAATTGGCAGCCTGGTATCAAGGTACCGCGGACGCGGTGCGTAAGCAGTTGTTTGAAATTCAATCCACCGGAGCCGAGTATGTTTTGATCCTGGCCGGTGATCATCTCTATCGTATGAACTATGCCGAGATGGCCGAGTTCCATTGGCAGACGGATGCCGATGTAACGGTAGCCGTTCATCCCGTCCCGCGCGAAGAAGCGCCGCGTCTGGGAATCCTGAAATGCGAATCGGATGGCCGCGTCTCTGACTTTGTTGAAAAGCCCCAGGATAAGGAAACCCAGGATCGTTTCATCAGCCGTGACGATCCGGAGCGACCGTTTCAGGCTTCCATGGGGATTTATATGTTCAGGACTCAGGTATTGGTTGATTTGCTCACCTATCATCCCAGCCACGATGATTTTGGGATCAATATTATTCCGGAGGCTGTCCATTCGCATAAGGTTTATGGTTTTCATTATGACGGATATTGGCGGGACATCGGGACGATTCGCTCCTTTTATGAGATCAATCTCGAAATGGCTTCGCCGAATCCGCCGTTCAATTTCTATGACCCCAAATTTCCAATCTATACCCATATGCGCTATTTGCCGGGAAGTATCGTGCAGAACAGCCAATTAGAAGGGGTTCTTCTGACCGATGGTTGTCGTATCCAAAATTCCAAGATCATCCATTCCGTGATCGGAGTTCGCAGTCAAATTTCATCGGGTTCTCAGATCAAAGATACGATTCTTATGGGATCCGATTACTATGATCCCGGTAAACGACCCTCCTCCATTCCGACCGGGATCGGTCCCAACTGCGATATCGAGGGAGCAATCATTGACAAGAACGTGCGAATCGGGGAAGGCGTGTTGATTCGGCCGTTTCCGCGCAATGTCAATTTCGATGGCGATAAGTGGTTCATCCGGGATGGAGTGGTGGTTATCCCGAAGAGTGTGGAGATTCCACCGGGGACTCGGATCGTGCCCGAATAATTGACGGAATTGTAAAGCAGCATAAAAATAGTCTGCTATATAATGCGCTCACATCGAAAGAGCGAGGATTTTCTATTCACCTTTTCAATGTTGAGTTAATGACAGGATGTGACATGCATAGAAAGTCATCCGTTATTTTATTTGGGATATTAATTTGTTTAGCGTTTGGATTGTTGATTGCCTGCTCGGTGACGAATCCCCCAGTTGTTGATGTCGCCAGTATAAAACCAAATTTTCAGATTGCATCTCCTTCGTCCACATATATTTGCGTAGGTGGGTGCAACGCCCACGAGAACTGGATTGAATTCTACCTTGTCTCCAATAGTTATGTTGAACGGTCATTGAGGCTGAGGACCCCCATTTGGCCGGCACAAATATTGACTTACGGGATTTCATCAACTCCTTGCTCCTCTCAGGATAAGCCCGGATATACCTGCATAGATATGGAAATCAGTCATCGTCTTTTATGGGGGTTGACCGCGCTGAATTTACCTCCATTGAGTCAATTGCGTAATACAAGCAACTGGTGGCTGGAATATATTCCGTTGCATCATTAGTGAGCGTTTATGAATGAGGATTTTTGGCTTGACATTCTTTTTGCAACAGAATAGACTTGATTTTGGTTGGGGAGTAGCCGTGGCGCCCAGCGGAAAATCATCCGCACCTTCGGGGTGCCAATGGATTGTCGTCATACCATTGACTGAGAAGTCATCGGCAGTCCATACGCTTCCTGCGTTGGCAAGACCACCACGATTTTGATTCGTGGTGGTCTTTTTTCTCCCATTATGGTTTACTTGATAAGCAGATGAAGGTGAGTTTGGAGTCCGATCATGGATAAGGACGAGAAAAACTTACAAACGCCGTGGCACGCGCTGGAGGTCGATGAAGTTTTGCGCGATTTGCAGGTTCATGAGAATGGACTGACGGACGGAGAAGCTTCTCGGCGTTTGCATCATCACGGGCTGAATCAATTGCAGGAAGCACCGCGTCCCAGCTTTTGGATCACGTTATGGGATCAATTAAATAATTTTGTAGTCATTTTACTGATTGTCTCTTCGATTATTTCTGCTTTATTGGGGGAATGGATAGACGCTTTGGCAATCCTTTCCATCGTCATATTGAATACTGTGCTTGGGATCATTCAAGAACGCCGCGCCGAGCAGGCGCTAGCGGCATTGAAACGACTCGCCGCGCCCGAGGCTCATGTCCTTCGTGACGGACATCGTCAAGTGCTTCCGGCACGCGATCTGGTTCCGGGCGACATCGTTTTCCTCGAGGCTGGGAATTATGTCCCTGCCGATGTGCGTTTGCTCGAAGCGGTCAATTTACGTGTCGAGGAAGCTTCGCTTACGGGTGAATCGCTGTCCGTCGAAAAAAATGCCGCACTCGTTTTAAATCAAAATATTGCGTTGGGTGATCGGAAGAACACAGCGTTTATGGGAACTCTAGTTTCGTATGGGCGCGGACGCGGTGTGGTGGTCGGCACCGGAATGCACACGCAGTTGGGTCTGATCGCCAGCATGTTGCAAAACGTCGAGACGGAAGAAACACCATTGCAACGTCGGCTCGATCAATTGGCAAAGACTCTCAGCATCGGCGCATTGGTGCTGGTAGCGGTGGTGTTTATTCTTGAACTGATCGACGCCACCAACATCTCATCCCTTTTCTCAGGTCCGTTAATTTATGTTCAAACATATGCCAAAGAAATTACGAATGTCTTCATCATCGCAGTCAGCCTTGCGATTGCGGCGGTGCCGGAGGGATTGCCCGCGGTTGTGACGATCAGCCTCGCATTGGGAATGCGCGAAATGATTCGCCGCCACGCACTGATCCGGCGGCTGGCTTCCGTTGAAACGCTTGGGTCGGCGACTGTGATCTGTTCCGATAAGACCGGCACGCTCACTCAAAACGAAATGACGGTCACGCGTTTGTGGGTGGATGATCAAGCGATTGAAATCACCGGCAAAGGATATTCATCCGAAGGAAACTTTTTAGTGGATGGCAAAAAGATTCAATGGGCTCAACACATGGCCGTCCGCACCGCGCTCTGGCTCGGTATCCTGAACAATGACGCGCAAATTGAACCCGTCGAAGGCTCGAAGAGTTCATATCAAGTGGTCGGCGATCCGACTGAAGCCGCGTTGTTGGTTGCCGCGGCAAAAGCCGGTGATGCCTATGTTGTTAATCGGGAACGGTCATCCTATCCGCGCTTCGATGAAATTCCGTTCGAACTCTGAACGCAAACATATGGTAACGTTCCATCGGGTTGAGAATCCGCAACCGGAAGATTTCTCTCACTACTACGACGATTCGATGCGCGGACTAAATTTGATTGCCATTAAGGGAGCGCCTGAGGTCGTTCTTCCTCTTTGCCGGTCTTATCAAACCATGGATGATAAGACACGCGAACTAAGTGAGGACATCCGGAAAAAAATTTATGAAGCCAACGATGCAATGACGTATGACTCTTTGCGAGTGCTCGCTTTGGCTTATCGCGACGTTAAGAAGAAGAGCGCAGAATGGGGTGCGTTGGAAAAAGATTTGGTTTTTGTGGGACTGGTTGGGATGATTGATCCGCCTCGTGAAGAGATTAAATCCGCACTTGAGACAGCGCGCCACGCCGGAATCCGCACAGTGATGATCACAGGCGATTATCCAAATACTGCGCGTGCCATCGCTGCACAAATTGGTTTAATGCGCCGGGAGGATAAAGTGTTGACCGGTGCTGATCTCGATCAGTTAAACGATGTCCAGCTTCGGGATGCGATGAAAATTAGCCGCGTCTTTGCCCGCGTCTCGCCGCAGCATAAACTGCGGATCGTGGACGCGTTGCAAGCCAATGATGAAGTCGTGGCCATGACCGGCGATGGAGTCAATGACGCGCCCGCCATCAAGCGCGCCGATATCGGCATCGCGATGGGAATCACCGGCACGGATGTGGCGAAAGAAACTGCGGATATGGTGCTGACAGATGACAACTATGCCAGCATCGTCTCGGCAGTGGAGCAGGGTCGCGTCATCTATAACAATATCCGTAAGTTTGTTTATTATCTGCTGTCATGCAACATTGCCGAGATCATGATTATCTTTCTCGGCACGTTGATGACGCGCAATTCACCATTGACCGCGATCCAATTGCTTTGGCTTAATCTCGTCACCGATGGTGCGCCTGCGCTGGCACTCGCCACCGAAAAAGGCGATCCAGATGTGATGAATCGCAAGCCTCGGCCCAAGAACGAACCGATCATCAATCGCTTTATGCAGATCGGCATCGTGATTCAAACGATTGCCATTACGTCCGTTACGCTTGCTGCGTATCTATTTGGACTCAAACTCCATCCATTCCAGCCGGAATATGCAGAAGCGATGGCGTTTGCTACGCTCACGCTTTCCGAGCTGGGACGCGCTCTTACAGCCCGCTCTGAATATTATCCGATCTGGAAAATCGGTCTCTTCGGCAATCGCTATATGAATATCGCCATCCTTTCGTCCGTTGCCTTGATCCTCGGTGTGATCTACATTCCATTTTTCAATCCCATCTTTAATACCGTTCCTTTGGGTTGGAGGCAATGGGAAGTTTTGATTCCGCTATTGTTGATTCCTTCGATTGCAGCAGAGCTTGTAAAGCTGTTTTATCAACGAACGAAAAATTAAAAGCAGATCGGACTTCCCGATGAAGTCCGATCTTTATTTGAAGGCAAATGATTTTCGATGGATGGTGGAATATCCCAACCGCTTCATCGCGAGACGATGGAACGGCGTGCCGTACCCTTTATGTTTTCCAAGCCCATAGCTTGGGTATTGCAAATCGAGTTCGCACATCAACGCGTCACGCGTTGTTTTCGCAAGCACAGATGCGGCGGCAATGCTCAAACATTTCACATCGCCTTTCACAAGCGACGTTTGTGGAATATCTAATTCGGGAAGTTCAAGACGAAAGTCGGTGAGAAGATAAGATGGGAAAAGGGATAGAGATTCAAGTGCGCGTAATGCAGCTAATCTTGTTGCAGGAACAATGCCAAGCGAATCGATTTCATCTGAGGATGCGAATCCCACGCCCCATGCCAGTGCCAACTCTTTAATATGCGGCGCAAGATGTTCGCGCGCCAGCGGAGTCATCTGCTTAGAGTCGCGTACACCACTCAAGGCGGATAAAAAACGCGACGATTTATTCGGAAGAATCACCGCTCCCACTGCAACCGGTCCGGCCAATGCGCCGCGTCCGGCCTCATCCATTCCTGCTATGTAAGTTAATCCACTTTGCCAAAGTTTGTGTTCGAGAGAAAAGTCAGGCTCGATGCGCATCGTAGATTCCCCGCCGCGCGTTGCGATGAATTTGAAAGATGTCCTGGATCATGCGCATGGCATCACGCGGCGCATTGACCTTGCTTTCGGAACGATAATACCAATCAATGGGGATTTCGATAATGCCATAGCCGTGCTGCCGCGCGATAAAAAGCAATTCGATGTCGAACGACCAGCCCATGAGAGTCTGGCGTTTGAAGAGATCGTCGGCCACGTCGGCACGAAAACATTTGAAGCCACATTGCGTATCCTGCAAGCCGGGCAGGATCAATAAACGGATGATAAGATTAATCAATCGTCCGCCGAGATGACGATAACGCGGCTCATCGTAACGCACCGCGCCGGGCGCTTCACGCGAGGCAATAGCAATATCAAATCCGGAGTCGGCGTGCGATAAAAACTTGGTGATTTCGTTAACCGGCATGGAAAGGTCCGCATCACACATCAGGCGATATTGTCCGCGCGCTTCGAGCATTCCGCGCTGGACGGCCAGCCCTTTGCCGCGCCCCTCCTCACGGATGACGCGCAGATTCTTGTGCTGGCTAATGTAACTTTGCACCAGTTCATATGTTCGGTCGGCGCTTCCATTTTCAATGACCCATACGTCCGCTTCATAATTTTGCTGTTCGAGAAAAGTAAAGACCTGCTCCAAAGTGGGTGGCAGGCGTTTTTCCTCGTTATGGGCCGGGATGATGATGGATAGAAGAGGTTGATTTAATGTGGAAAAAGATCACTTACTGAAGAAAATAAGATAACCAAATCCGGCAAGGACGCAGAACTCGACAATGACGACAAAGCCCAACAATGCCCACTGGGCCGTGCTTATGCCGCGCTTCTTGACCGTTGGCTTTGGCAATGATTGAACCGGAGTTGTTGACTCGCGTAATTCCTGCAGTTTTCCTGCAGATTCGTCCTGAAGTGCAAAACTCACATCGGATGGATCGAGGGGCTGGACCTGGTCCGAGGCGTTGAAGATGGCATGCGCGCGCGCAGCGGGATTATCAGCAATCGGAGCAGGAGCTGGTTCCGGCGCGGCGGGAGGCGCCGCCACTTGCAAGGGAGGCTCGGACTTGGGCCGAGGAGTCACGATACGGTCCGCCAGATCGTAAACCTGTTCAATTGTCAATATGGGCCGCGACTGCAAAAGCGATGCCGCGAATTGTTTAAGGGCGTCGCTTTGAACGACACGCACCGCGGGCCGCATGGAGTCGACATGCAGGCCCGGATCGGCAGCAATCAAAATCGGATCGACTTGGACTGGCAAATCAATTTTCTGGGCTTGAAGATACCGTGCCAACACTTTCGCCAGACGTGCCACCCGGCTCATTAAATTGATTGGTGCTGGCCTGGACCGCCCGTTATTATCTTCTATATTCCATTGATCGCCTTTCGCCTCATAGGATCCACGCAGATGCGTAACGTAGATGACATATATGCCGCCCTGTCCGATCAATATGATTGGCTCGACGATTTCACTGCCGGGCAATGTCAAATTGCGAATTAGCACAAACCCCTTCTCCAAGGCCCGGTTCAGCTGATCGATGATGTTCTTCTGCACTTCGAGTTCCGGATACCAGGAGAAACCATATTTCAACGTGCCTTGCAAACGATCCAATGGGCTGATCTCACCTTTTTCGGTTTGGAACGGAGTTTTATCAATGATTTTCATAACTTGACTTTTCTACTAGCCAACTAGAATGCAGGAACGCCCTCAAGCTCATCGCGCTCGGAATGATCGCCTGTCGTTATGATTTGCTGATCGTCTTTGCCAAGCAGTTTCACTGATTTGCCGACTTCAAACGTGCTGGCCATAAATTCCTTGCGCTGGCCGATGACGAATTGTTTGCCCTGCTCGACGCGTTCGATCAACGTTTTGCGGTTGAGCAGGACGCGGTCAGAGAATGTGGCACCGCGCCGTTCATAGGCGCGCACGATATCAATTTTTCCGCCTTTATAGCGGACCGCTTCGATTACACCGTCAAACTGGGTCATCGGCCCTCCGCGCCGATTCTAACACAAAGCCTTGTGTATAATAGTCAATATGACCTCAACTTTCCATCCGCACTCCTGAACTAGAATAGTAAAAAATTGCTGTTGCGGGAAATGAAAGGAAAGCATTAGGTTATTAGAAGGCCTAGATGCCCAATAACTTGATCACAGGAAAGGAGATATAGGATGTTCCGAGATAAGCAGGGAAATGTTCATATTCATTTTGGAGGAGTAACCAGTCTCGTTGTAGGATTATTGTTCCTGGCCTGGCTCGTGTTTCTAAGTGTTTACACAGTGCCAGCGGGATTTGTCGGTGTAGTGACTCGCTTTGGCGCTGTTCAACGCATTGTGCAGCCGGGATTCGGAATTAAAATTCCGCTCGTTGAAGATGTAGTTAAAATGGATGTGCGAACGCAAAAAGATCAAACGGATGCAACTGCTGATTCGATTGATTTACAGGCAGTCACGAGTACAATTGCTGTCAACTACAACCTTGATCCGCAATACGCATCTCAAGTTTATTCGAGCGTAGGAACAGATTATGCAGACATTTTGATTGCACCCGCAATCCAAAACATTTTCAAAGCTACAACTGCGCAATTTACAGCGGAGCAGTTGATTGACCAACGCGAAGCTGTACGCTCGAAAGCCGAAGCATCTTTGAAGTCTCAGTTGGCACAATACCATGTGATTGTTCTGAACTTCAACATTGTTAATTTCAATTTTAGTGACCAGTTTAACCAGGCTATTGAAGCCAAGCAGGTGGCACAACAACAAGTTGAAACAGCCAAACAATTGCTTGCCAAAGCGCAAGTGGATGCTCAAACTGCTGTTGCCCAAGCTCAGGGTCAGGCAGATGCTCAAAAGGCTTTGAAGGATGCAGGCTCATTGACTCCAGAATATCTCGAGTTTTTAGCTATTCAAAAATGGAACGGCAGTCTTCCAAGCGTGGTAACCGGCGGCGCAACTCCATTCATTGACCTTTCACAATTTATGAATTCAACAGGAAAGTAATGAAGTAATTCCTAATTTTGATTGGCATTGGTTTTTGTGAACATAAAACACCGTCATATCAAGCTAGAAATGACGGTGTTTGCAAAATAGTCGGGGTGCCGGGATTTGAACCCGGGACCTCTTGCTCCCAAAGCAAGCGCGCTACCACCTGCGCTACACCCCGATGAGGTGCGAGTATAATGCGAAGGTTGATTCCCCGTCAAGCATGGAATATCCACGATGATTCGTCTTCGCCCTTTTCTTTTTCTTGCGCTTCTCTTCGGACTTTGGGCATGCTCGCCGTCAAATCAGGCGACTCCAATGCCTTCAGCGATTCCATCCATAACGCCCGCGCCGAGGGCTTCTCCCACCGCATCGCCCGTTCCATCAACTCCTACTGCCACTCCGCTAACTTGCCTCACTCAGCCCGGCCAGGTGGACAACGGCGAGATTGATACAACCAAACCGCCTCAATTATTTTTGATTTACCTGCCTCCATGTTATGACTTAAACACAGATCAGCGCTATCCGGTTTTGTACTTATTGCATGGTCAAACCTATATCGATGATCAATGGGTGCGGTTGGGCGCGCCGCAAGCGGCGGATCATTTGATTCGTTCGGGGCAAGCTCCTCCTTTCATCATGGTCTTCCCTGATGACCGCCTTTGGAATCTCCCGGACGTAGAAGATGGTTTCGGTGACCGAGTGGCAAATGTCATCATTCCGTATATCGATTCAAATTACCGTACGCTTTCTGATCGCCAACATCGTGCCGTGGGCGGTCTCTCGCTTGGCGGAGGCTGGGCAGCACATCTCGCGCTGACGCATTACGATTTGTTTGGCTCCGTGGGCTTGCATTCCCCTGCCATCCGTACAGACGACGGCCCTTACGTCGAAGATTGGATCAAGGCCGTTCCAGCCGCGTCCTGGCCGCGCATTTGGATCGACGCGGGTGACCGAGATAGGGAGCTAGGTTTGATTAGGCAATTTGAAAATCTGCTTAGTGAATATCAAGTTCCGCACGAGTGGCACATGTATAACGGCGATCACAGCGAAGGATATTGGAGCGCACATGTAACGGAATACTTGCAGTGGTATACAGAAGACTGGAAATCTTCACCTTAGGTTGTGGATGATATAATTTAGTTATGACCCTTACACAACAAGAAGTTGAACATATTGCCAAATTAGCGCGTCTTGAGTTAAGCGAAGAACAAAAAGAACTCTATCGCGAACAGCTTTCCGCCATCCTCGATTACGTTGCCAAACTGCGCGAGCTGGATACAAGAGATGTGCCTCCCACTGCAGGAGGTGGATTGCCGCAGATGCTTCTACGCACCGATGAAGCACATCCAAGTCTGGCGACCGATGCATTGCTTTCCAACGCGCCAAAGGCCGAAGAGGAGCAATTCAAGATTCCACCGGTGTTCGAATAAAATGTCCAACCTGACTGACTTAACTTTATCTGAAATGCAATCGGGGTTGGGTGCAAGAAAATTTTCCTCGCGTGAGCTGGTGCTAGCCGCACTCGATCAGATTGCAAAATTTGACTCATCGTTGCACGCCTTCTTATATCTCGCGGCTGAGTCTGCGTTAAAACAAGCAGATGAGGCAGATAACAATCATCAACCGGATAAACCTTTACAAGGTATTCCCATTGCAATTAAAGACGTATTGATGATTGAAGGTTTGCCTTGCACCTGTGGCTCGCAGATTCTCGAAGGTTTTATCGCGCCTTATACCGCTACCTCTGTGAAGCGTTTGAAGGAAGCCGGAGCGATCATCGTCGGCAAGACCAACATGGATGAATTCGCGATGGGTTCATCCACCGAAAATTCCGCATATGGCGTGACGCGCAATCCATGGGATCGTTTGCGCGTCCCGGGCGGTTCATCGGGTGGAAGTGCGGCAACGGTTGCGGCGCGTTACGTTCCTGTTGCGCTCGGCACTGATACCGGTGGAAGCGTCCGTCAGCCTGCGTCATTGTGCGGCGTGACCGGACTAAAAACAACCTATGGTTGTGTCTCGCGTTATGGATTGGTGGCATTCGGCTCCTCGCTGGATACTGTCGGCGCGTTTGGCCGCACCGCTGAAGATGTGGCGATGATCTTTTCCATCATGGCGGGACACGACAAAAAGGACGCAACCTCGGTAAACCAGCCTGTTCCGCAAATCAAATTTGATGTCGACGCGGTGCGCGGATTAAAGATTGGCGTGCCGAAAGAATATTTCATAACGGGCATCCAGCCTGAAGTCGAAAAAAAGACGCGGGCCGCCATTGAAATGTTAAAGAATCTCGGCGCAGAAATCCGCGAGATCAGCCTGCCTCATACCGAATACGCCTTGCCCGTCTATTACATCATCGCGCCTGCCGAGGCTTCTGCCAATCTCGCACGTTATGACGGTGTCCGTTATGGGCCGCGTGCTGATGCGGATAATTTGTGGGATGTATACTTCAAAACGCGCGGACAGAAATTTGGCGCGGAAGTCGCGCGCAGAATCATGATCGGCACGTATGCACTTTCAGCGGGATATTACGACGCGTATTACGGACAGGCGCAGAAAGTTCGCACGCTCATCAAGAGCGATTTTGAAAACGCGTTCAAAGACGTGGATGTGATCGCCGCGCCGACCGCGCCAACCACGGCGTTCAAGATTGGCGAGCATGTGAATGATCCGCTGGCGATGTATTTGGAAGATGTGTTTACATTACCAGCGAGTTTGGCGGGCGTGCCGGGGATTTCATTCAACGTTGGCTTTGATAAAAACAATTTACCGATTGGCTTGCAGTTGATCGGTTCGCATTTCCGCGAAGATTTGTTGTTGCGAGTCACACACGCGTATCAGCAAGTGACCGATTGGCATAAGAAACAGCCGCCGCTTTAACTTCTTCTTGACGCCGCACATTTTTCCACGTAAGATAAGCCCGTAAATAGAACATACTTTCACTGGCCCCTCCCCAGCCCTCCCCAAATTCAAAGAATTTGGGGAGGGCGACCGGAGGTCGGGTGGGGCTTTGGAGTTTTTATGGAACTTGGTCTCGTTCGCAAAATAGACATTGATACCGAAATGCAACAGGCGTATCTCGATTATGCCATGTCGGTAATTGTGGCGCGCGCTTTGCCCGACGCGCGTGATGGACTTAAACCTGTCCAACGGCGCATTCTGTATGCAATGTACGACATGGGCATCCGCGCCGATACATCATACAAGAAGTCTGCACGTATTGTTGGTGAAGTGCTCGGTAAGTATCATCCGCACGGCGACCTGGCTGTGTATGAAGCGATGGCGCGCATGGCACAGGATTTCTCGATGCGCACCATGCTTGTGGATGGTCAGGGTAACTTTGGTTCGGTAGACGGTGATCCACCTGCGGCGATGCGTTACACCGAAGCGCGTCTCACGGCCCCTGCGATCGATCTGCTCGCCGACCTTAACAAAAATACAGTTGACTTCACCCCCAACTTTGACGATACCTTAACTGAACCCAGTGTTCTGCCGTCTGCGATTCCAAATCTGTTGGTCAACGGCGCGACCGGTATTGCGGTTGGCATGGCAACGTCGATCCCGCCGCAGAATTTAAGCGAGATCGTGGATGCGCTCGTTTATATGCTCGACCGCTGGGAAAAGCTTGACGATATTGATGTGGATCAATTGATGGAATTCGTGCAAGGCCCCGACTTCCCCACCGGAGGCGTCATCGTTGAAGAGAAAGGCGAAGAGGGAATTGAAGCCGCATACGGGTCTGGGCGCGGACGCGTGACGGTGCAAGCTAAAGTTCACACGGAAGAAATGGAACGCGGCAAGAGCCGTCTCATCGTCACTGAACTTCCATACATGGTCAACAAATCGAGTTCTCATCGAACGCATCGCCGAGTTGGCACGCGAAGGTCATCTCGATGGGCTGGCTGACCTGCGCGATGAGTCGGATCGTCAGGGCATGCGCATCGTCATCGAGCTGACCAAGAACGCGGATGCAAATATCGTTTTGCATGATCTGTATCGGCGCACGCCTATGCAAACCACGTTTAGCATCAATCTACTGGCGCTGGTGGATGGTGAGCCGCGCACGCTCACGCTCAAGCAGGCGTTGCGCGTCTATATCGAGCACCGCCTGACGGTCATCAAGCGACGCGCCGAGTTCGATCTGGATAAAGCCAAACAACGCGCACATATCCTCGAAGGATATATGATCGCGTTAAAGAATCTGGACGAGGTCGTTCAGATTATCCGCAGCGCACCAGACGTTGAAACGGCACGCACAAAATTGATGAAGCGCTACAAGCTGACGGAGCTGCAAGCCAATGCGATCCTTGATCTGCAATTGAGGCGGCTGGCCGCGCTCGAACGCAAAAAGATCGAGACCGAATATAAAGAGGTGACTGCTACCATCAAAGATTTGACCGACTTGTTGAAATCTGCCAAGCGAATGCGCGGCGTGGTAGCGGATGAATTGTCGCGCGTCAAAGAAGCGTTCGGGGATCGACGCCGCACGCAGATCGTGAACTTGAAGGGCGGTGCGAAAGGCACAAAGGCGTTGACCGCCAGTGATCTCCTGCCGGAACAAAAGGTTTGGATTGGCGTGACCGCCGAGGGTCTGGTGGGACGCACGCACGATGATAAGCCGCCGCGTCATTCCGGCACGGATGCGCCGCGCTGGCTGGTGCACGCTTCAACTTCGGACACGATTTATTTTGCATCCAAGGCAGGCAAAGGTGCGGCAGTGGCAATCCATGTGATCCCCGAAATCGAAAAGCTGGGCGATGGTTCGATGTACTATAAAGTCTCACCATTGCAGGAAACTGATTCGCTGGCCGCGGTCTTTGCATTGCCTGCTAAAAAATCAGATTATTCTGAAGAGACTTGCGTCATCACCGCCACGCGCTTTGGCATGATCAAGAAGAGTCTCATCACAGAATTGCCCGGTCCCTCGTCGCAGACATTTACGCTGGTCAAGATCAACGAAGGCGACCGATTGATTTCAGTGGGTCTCACCGATGGCAAGAAGAAAGATGTCCTGCTTGCCACCGCGCTCGGCATGGCAATCCGATTCAGTGAAGAAGATGTGCGCCCGATGGGATTGGTCGCGGCGGGAGTGAACGGAATGAAACTCGATGATCAAGATGAAGTCGTGGGTATGGAAATCTTCCCCATCGACGGTGAAGCGTTATTAATGACCAACGATGGCAAAGCCAAACGTATTCAGCCGACAGAATTCCCGTCGCAGGGACGTTATGGCAAAGGCGTGTCGGTTTGGAGTTTATCGGGAAAGACAAAACTCGTTGGCATCGTGAGCGGCAAGCCGAATGAAGTCGCGACGATTCACATGAGCAAAGGCGCGGCAAAATCAACGCGGCTCGACGCGGCGGCGATCCGCAAGCGCGCCGCGACAAAGGGCGATGTGGTGGTGGAAGTGAAGCCCGGCGAGGAAGTGACAAGCCTCAGCGCGGGCTGGACGGTGGAGAAGTTTGTGAAGACGGTGAAAGCGGAAAAGCCAGCGAAGAAAAAAGCCGCGGCAAAGAAAGCAATAGTGAAGAAGGTTGCAGCCAAAAAATCAACAAAGCCTGCGAAGAAGAAAGCTAAGAAATAAGTTGGATGCAATATGAAAAGGCGGCTGTGAGCCGCCTTTTCTATTTAATAACTACCTTTGCACACTGCGACTTGATAAGAACAACCAGTCACTACATCAAGCGCCACCGATAGCGATAGTTAGGTGTATACGAATAGCTACTGTATAAACGTTAAGCAGGTGGAGAAGTAGTATTATGAAGTAAAATTGCAAATAACCAAAATAATCAGCTTGACGTTTTTGTTGGACCGATGGAGAGTGTCAAGGGTTTTGTGTAAACGGAAATTGATTTAGATCGCCAAGCGACCTTCGAAACGGATCACCAGTTGATTGAGAATCAACGGCCAATTTTGAATCGGCATGGTCCATTTTTTAAGGATATCACGATTCGCAAGGAATAATAATTTGCGAGCGGATTCCGCAGTCGGGAAAATGCTTTTCGATTTGGTGACTTTCCTCAATTGGCGGTGATAGCCTTCTACGGAATTGGTGGTGTAGATCAAGCGACGGATCTCGGCGGGATACGCAAAATACGTAGCCAGATCTTCCCAATTGTTTTGCCAGGAGCGAATCGCCACCGCATATTTGTCGCCCCACTTTTCGGTGAGCTGACGTAAGTTGGCTTCGGCACTTTCGCGGGTAGCAGCTTGATAGACTTGCTTCAGATCGACCATGAATGCTTTCTGATCGTTCCAGGTAACATACTTCAGGCTGTTGCGAATTTGGTGGATGATGCAACGTTGGATCTGGGTGTGAGGAAAAACTGCCAAGACCGCTTCCTTGAATCCACTCAACCCATCCATGGTTCGAAGTACTAAACCACTTTGCATGCGATAAAAATATCTCTTACACCACGACTTTGTAAATCTGTGATTACGCTTAGCCAAAAATTGGAGCTCTCGTTGCCATCCCCAACCCAATGTCCCAGAACGTCCCGGTGGCCCTCCACATCTACGCCCAGCACTGTATACACGGCTATATTCTCGACTTTTCCCTCGTGTCGCAGTTTGATATAGATTGCATCCAGATACACGATTGGGTACACACTAGCCAGGGCTCGGTTCTGCCACTCCTCCACTAAGCCCCAGACCTTATCCGTGATAGCGCTCAAGGTCGTGGGCGAGACTTCCACTCCATATAATTCTTGCAGCGTTTCTTGGATGTCCCGCACCGACATCCCCTTGGCGTACATGCCGATGATCTTGTCTTCCAATTCATTCGTGTTCGCTACTTGCTTTTTTACAACCTGTGGTTCAAACTCGCCGTTCCGATCACGCGGCACCTGGATCGTGCTTTCTCCAGAGGATGTTCTCAGCTTCTTGGCGTAGCTGCCGTTGCGATTATTCCCGCTATTGCGACCCTTGACCTCATACGGCTCATATCCCAGATGTTCGCTCATTTCCGCTTCCAATATTTCTTCAATCGTGTGAGCGAACAGTTTCGCAAAGATGCCTTCCTTCCCAAAGAAATCATCCATGGATTTTGCAGTGGATAATTCGCGTTGTACTTCCTCTGCACTCGGCAAAGTAGTTCCATTCGCTTGACCCAAGATTTCCTGAATATTCTGCTTCGTACTTTTTGCTGCGGTCATTCTGTTTTCTCCAATGTCTTCGTCTAAGATTTTTCTCCCGTTTACACAGTCTATCTTACACCCTCGACCGATGTATTACGCAGATTTTGATAACATACCCACATACTTTGATTCAAACGTCACAAAAATAAAATAGAACTCACTATGAAGCCACAGAATACCTATCTTTGGAAGCTTGTCTTATTACTTGTCGTACCGATAGTAACAAGCTGTTCTATTTATGCGGGAGGTGTGACAACCGAACCGACATCCCTCAGCATTGTAGCTACTGACACTTCAATAGCAGCCACCGATACTCCAATTAATATACCGACCCCATTGCCATTAAGGCCACCTATTGGAAAAATTGCTTTTGTTTCTGAAGATAGCTATATCGATGTGATTAATTCCGATGGTAGTGTTAAGACAATCTTGGCTGCGAATCTTGGCGGTCTTGAACTCGCTTGGTCACCGGATGGACAATCGATTGCCTTTGCGTCACGCCAAAGTGGTTTTTCTCAAATTTGTGTAATGAAGGCTGACGGCTCCGACCAAAGACAGTTAACATATGGTAATGCAAATTCGGACAGTCCTGCTTGGTCGCCGGATGGAAAAAACATTATTTTTGTATCCGACCAAGCTGGAATTCCAACTGAGGACGGCAACCCAATTTCGCAAGTATATATCATGAAGGCCGATGGCACTGAACAACGGCGTTTAACACATACTCATGATTTTGAACGCGAAGTGGCATAGTCTCCAACTGGAGGTGTTATTGCGGTTTCGAGTAACGTCTTAACACCTTCCGGAATCTATTTTCCAGAAGAAATAAGCCTGATGGGTCTGGATGGTGTACTCCAAAAAAGTTTAACATCTCCCTATACTGCGAATCCGGCCTGGTCCCCAAATGGTCAACTAATCGCGTTTACATCCAGCCAAGACAGCGGGATTTACGTCATGAAAGCTGATGGCTCTGACCAAGTTCCCTTGATAAAATCTACTATCACAAATTCATCCTCTAAATATGTAAATATTCTGTATCCTTCATGGTCGCCCGATGGTAACTATATTGTGTTCTCTTCAAACCGCGATGGACACTATCAGCTTTATATAATGAAGGCCGATGGTTCTGATTTGATTCGTCTAACCAACGATCCAGACAATGATATGTTTCCAGTGTGGTCATCAACGCCATAAATTATAAAATTCACTCGCTGGCGCAAGGTCTTCGCGACATGCACTTGGTGATCTTCCAAGGGAGCACTCCCGAAGGAAGTTGACCTGCGCCAAGGCATGACTTCAGGTATTAGCTTGAAGGAATCGCCCAGCAAGTGGCAGGCAAGAACCAATCGAATGTAAGCAGTCGTTGGAAGGCTTCAAGCAACCGTCCGGCGAGCGGGAGCAAGCATTCGGCTAGTGGGAGCAAACGTCCGGCGAGTGGTAGCAACGATAAAACGAATGGTAGGAACCGTTCAGTGATTGGTAGGAACGATTTAGCGTTGGTAGCAACCGCTCGGAGACCGGTAGCAATGATTTATCGAGTGGTAGCAGCCATTCGGAGGCCGGTAGCAACGATAAAACGAGCAGTAGGAAGCGTTCCGAGACCGGTAGGAACGATCCGTCGAGCGGTAGGATGCATTCAGCAATCGACAGGAACGATCGCGCGTGCTTTCGATCTTTCCTAATAAAACCTCTTGTTCACGTTTGGTTTCGGCGGCCTTGAACGAGATTAGTGAGAAGCGGCTGACTGGCAGAACACATATCACTTTTGAAGGTTCAACCTAATCGCAACGACCAATTGCGAGGAAACACTTGATCGAATTTACAGAAAAAAAGAACCTCGCACTATCTTTTTTCAAAGGATGATTAACAGATAACAGACAAGATATGTGTTACGGATTCTGGTAACTCAAGTTATACAGATATACTACCCCACCTGAGACTTGTAATGTGTCTAATTTCGTTCCAATTCTATAAAGATATTTCCTAACAAAAGTATCTTCATTGCAGTAGGGGCAAAAGTTGGAAAAATAAACCAAACTCTCGGGTTACCGCGCAATTTTTGAATATCCTCAACATAATTTTCAGGGTTCTGGCTTGATTCAGTCCCACCGATATAATCGCCATCTTTGAATCCATAGGAGGATGCGTAATACTGAAAAGGCCCGACAGCGTTATAGTTAACATAAATTTTGTCTGTCGGCAGCCGGTGATCTCTCACATAAGCCATGCTGGTTGTAATATCCTTTCCCCTACTCGGATGGAGAAATTCTTGAAAGGCATTTGAGGCTGGAGTGATAATTAGCCAAACTGCGAGGATTAAATAACAGGTATTTGCGATTTGCGAATTAATCTTACTCCACGGCAGGGTATATAAAACAAGACGAATTCTTTCTAGTCCTTCTGCGATCAGGATATAAGTAAGTGGAAGAGTAAAAAGCAACAGACGATTAGCAAAAGGGTATTTTTGAAAACCAGATGCAAGCAATGTAACGAAGAATGGGAACACCAAATAGATAGCCAGTTGCCATTTTCGTAAAAACATGGAAACACAACCAACTGCCAATAGAATGATAGTAAGCAGGACATTCGAGAATCCCATTGGGTTATCGATCCAGAGAAGCAGCATTTGGCAAAACCAAGCAGGGTTCTGCCAAGGTGGCATCGGCATAAAATATAAGTGCCAAGAGGAAAGCAAGTAGGGCCCTGAAGCTCTGGAACGCAGGAAAAAGAAATATATAAAGGCGAAGTTTATAATCGATAGTATGAGCGCGAGCCCAAGCCAAAATAGCTTCTTCCAATCTTTGGCTAGCAGGAAATTTAATCCAAGACCAATTCCAATCGCGCTTAAAATAAATATGGCTGAATATGAAAACCATTGTGCGAGTATTCCAGCAATGGCCAGTATCTTGAAGGTTCTTGAATTTGCGCTTTCCTCAGTGCATTTATATCCAATCCAAAGTAATATTAGAGCAACTGCCACATCGCTGGAATATTGCTTTGCCTCTGTGGCATACCATGCAAGATTTACCGAAACAACAAACAATCCAAGAGCAAAGAAAAATGCAGTTTCTTTTTTGAGATATTGTTTTGCAACCATATACATTAAGAGTATTCCCGCAATCCCTGCTGCAAAAGGGATTATTTTGAAAACAAAATCCTTGTTTCCAAATAACAAAACCATGCTTTTTTGGAGAAACAGGAAACCTGTCGGCGCCACTTCTTCATTTTCAAATGGCCTTATTAGGCCCGCGAACGAATTGGATAATATGTCTGCGATGAGGGATGTTTCGTCTCCCCAGAGTGGACGATTGGCTATATATGCTCGACCTGTTAGAAGAATGCCAAGCATAATAAGAACAATGGGGATAATTTTGGCAGAACGTTTTTCAGAGACAATGGCCATCAATGGATCTCGCATCTCACTGGGTAATTTGATTACTTTCCGCGGTTGCATCCCATGAACAGGAGAACTTCGCCGTCATCTCTGTAAATTATAGTGTACTTTCACCAATATATACAGATCGCCTTTCGTAAAGGTTTCTTTTGACTTGACACGGTTCCCTTAGCCGTCGGGGCATTTTACAAATTAACTGCTTAATCAAGAGTTCGACGATGCCCCCGCATTCACCGTCGAACTCGCAAAGATGGAAATTAAGTGCAAGCGGCGGCTCGCTAAAGTCGCCGCTTGTAACTTTATGGAGTGTCTGTGGTCTTTCCCGTGTTTTTCATGCTCTCACGGATCTGTTGCAGCAGGGCATTGGCTTCGGGAGAACGCTCGGTCTGTTCGGTGACCGAAGCACCAAGTTTCTCCGAGAGCAGCATGGCCATCAAGGCTTCGATCACACTGCCAGTCCCGGTATCGCCGTCCGCTCCGCCTTTGATCAGAACGCGCGGCACGATATCGACGCCTGCCTGTTGAATGGCCTCGGCAAATTTCTGCAGAACCTGTTGAGTGACCTGGAATTGCGGTCCGCCATACGCGCGGACTTGTTCTTCTGTGGCCAGGGCCTGTGCAATACCGATCCGGGCAGTCCGTTCGGCTTCCGCCTCAGCCAGCGCGCGGATCTGTGCAGCTTGCTGTACCGAACGTTGATACTCAGCTTTACCTTGGTTGCTCTGCACCGTCACGTTCAATTCGGACTCCGTGATGTTCGTCTGCATGGATGCGCGTGCTTCGGCCTCTTTCAGTTCACGTTCCTGAACAGCTGCTTTTTCCTGACGAGCATAGGTTTCCACTTGCTCTGTCGCGATCTGACGCGAACGCAACTGCATCAGGATGGTTTCGATTTGCTTGTCATTCTCCGGCGAGGTCGGCGTGCCGATCAAGACTTCTTCCAGCTCCAGGTTGTAGTGTGCGAACTTTTCCTTCATCTCCACACCAGCCTGTTGTTGAATTGCGCTTCTGTCTTGCAAAAGCTAAATCAATGTGCGTGTCTGACCAATATTCTTGAAGTACGCTGAAACCATCGGGTCGAGGGTTTGTTCCACTAAACGTTTGATATCGCCGAAACGCTGAATGACGAGCGGGGCTTTCTGGTAATCAATATGGACAACGACTGACAGCGGCAGGGATGGCTCAAACGCATCCTTGGTGATGAGCGAAACTTCCGTGAGATTTTCATCGAATTTATGCGCACCGGCTTCATTGCGTATCCATTTGAGTATGAAGTTGGTCGTTGGAACAGTGGATACTTTTCCAGCATAGGTATTGAATGCGTATTTACCGGGCAAGAGCGGATCATTCCAGACGCCGCGGTTGCCTTTAGAGACCAACTCACCATGACGATAGTCTTGACCAGAAAGATCATCGCCTTGTTCGCCTGTGTATGAAACCACCACACCGACATTCCCGACTTCGATCACAGTCTTGGGGATCATTTGAACCGTGGCGAAAAGACGGTTGATGTAATAGGTGCCTTCCACCAATACCTGCAATTGGCGACCACGGAAGCCCTTAGCAATCAAGAAGCGATCCGGGTCCTGAAAATTGTTGTGGTATTCTTCCGGTTTCGCCGAATCATCGCCAACAATAGGCGCGATAATTTCGCCTTGCTTTAGGGAAGGCCCATCATGAACAGTCGCTATTCCTACTAAATCATCCGTATCTTTTATGACCACCGGGTGGAAGCCTTGCCGCTCGGCAATTGAATTAGCCATGGTCTGAATAACCGCGGCTTCTTCGCGGCTGAGGGGCATGGAATAGGTGCGTCCCTCCGTGAGGACAACGAACTGCATCAGGTTAATGGCGTATGTGCCTTCACGCAGGATGCGCCTCTGAGGTCCGCGTTGACCACCATTTTTCAGGAATCCCTCCACATCCTGAAAATCGTTTACCGCCACATTGGAGGCGAGGACCTGGCTGGGCTCCAATTGTCTGCCGTCGCGGGCAAATACATAGCCGATATTGCCCTGCGAGATGGTGACCAGCGGCATCACATGAACCACGTATTGGATGGGCATCAGGTAATGCAGGCCGCCGCGTAACACCTGCGGCTGAAAGCCTGCTTCGCCACGCAGCGCGATCAGTCCGCTCTTAACTGATCCTTTGGTAAAGCTCCAACGTTTTTCCACGATGCCAATGCGGTTATTGGGAATAAAGCGAATCCCCGACAGGATAATCAAAATCAGGATGATCCCTAACACGACCCCGCACAAAATCAAAAAACCTAACATAGTAGCCTCCTCTTTGCCTCAAATATATACGTTGATACTGTATGAGAAGTTGTTTGCTTAACTTCCCCAGCCAATAGAATTGTCAATTCTGTATAGGATTATAAAACAAATCAAATACCTTGCCGAAGCCAGATAGTGTCCATGCATTACAAGCAGATTTTCCAGCGCGTTGGGCAATTAAATCAAGAGTTCGACGATGAACCCGCATTCATCGTCGAACTCGCAAAGGAGGAGAAGAGAAATGTTCGTGCTGCTCTTATAAGTCCATTTTAGGCTTCAAGTATGAACTGCAGATGACAAAGTTGTGTAGAGAATATAAAGATGGATGCTGAATCACAACTTTTATCGTGCTATATTTTATTTAGCCGTGTGGGTGCATGATTTCATTCCAGGCGGCTAAACTAACCATATCAAGAGGAGAATTCACATGAAAGGCAGCTCGTTCAAACTATTCCTTTGTCTGTTCGTCGTATTCATGACCATGACTGCCTGCATCTCAGCATCTGGCAGCGCCAGCCCATCTGCGGCGACTTCAGCGCCCGCTCCTCAAACCACAACAGCTACCCCTCAGCCGACCGCCCAGCCCACCGTGAGCAAATATTTCCAGGAGGATTTCAACGGTAGTCTCAGCAGTGATTGGTCGCAATTTTTGGTCAACGGATCCAAAGTGCCTAAAGGCGGTAACTCCATATTGGTCAAGAGTAACTTTGGGAATATGACCGTGGGTGTCAAGGATGGTTTTCTGGTCTTTGATCTGGAGAGTCAAGGACAGTGGGCTTATGCCATGTATGATGCGCAAGAATATGATGATGTCCGCCTGGATGTCAGCGCGGAAAACCGCGGTAATAACGATAATAATATCAGCCTCATCTGCCGATATAGTCCGGACCAAGGCTGGTATGAATTCAACATTGCCAACAGCGGTTTATATGATATCTATTACGCTCAGGTGCAACCTGACAATACCGTTATCTATTCCAAGAGCGCCGATGGAGGCTATAACAAGATCAAGCAAGGCAAGGATACCAACCAAATTGGGATTTCCTGCGCTGGCCACACATTGACCTTGTTGATCAATAACTACCAAGTGAAGCAGATTGATGACAATCAGTACGTATTGAAGAGCGGTAAAGTTGGCGTTTCCGTTTCATCCTTTACAGATCCACCGGCGATTGTAGGGGTTGACTGGGTCAAGGTCAGTCAACCCGTTGCACCCTGAGAGAAAAAAGAACCGCCTCTTTCGCACCGGCTTTGCTGGTTATAGGCAGGCCTTGACGAATGGCACTGTGTTTGGGAAACTTGCGTGAACTGGTGAAGTAACAACTATCGCTTCCCAGTAGGGACCGTCATTGGAGGAGATTCTGATAGGCCAAGCATCAGCTTCTACTGTCTGGGAAGTTGCACTGGTAAAGGTAAGGTTGTGAAGCGGATCGCGAGGGCCGTCGCTATGTTGAAAATAGTAGGTTATGGTCAAGGGACCGCTTGTAGTTATAGTCGCAAAAGTTGTTAAAAAGATATTGGCTCCGCCCGTGCAATAACCTGCGTTAACACCCGGAATGACTTGTTGAATCTTGGGGTTATTGACGGTTCCGTATGTATAAGTTACTGACGTCACGCCGTATACGGTCGGCGTATTGGCGCCAGGCGTTCCGTTATTCACATTGATGGTTACCCAGAATGGATTCCCGCTATCACTGTCGCCGAATTCTAAACCCCAGGGCGATTGGATTTTCCAATATCCTGTGTATGTGCCTGCCGTGGTTGGGGCAGTGAACACGATAGGAACAGCTACGGTTTGACCGGCGGCAACAGGTTGAGGGAAGTTAAAGACCGTCGCCCCCCCCATCAGGTCCCCCGAAACAAAGACCAGTTTCCACGTGGAATCCCAAGCGCATGTGCCGCTATTCTGGATATTCCAGGTCTTTGTGAATACTGCGCTAGGGCTTTCGATCGTTCCATCGGGAATGGTCTCACTGACAAAGGTGGCATTGGCAGTGCAGAAGCTGGTGATGGTACCGATCGTAGGAGTTACGGCGGGGGGCGTGGCTGTTGTAACCATAGCTAGCGTACCGGCGAGGGGCAGGCCGGTTGCCGGAGTGAGGCTAGTTGCAGGAGGGATTCCGGCTGCAAGAGGTAATGGCGTTTCGGTGACTGGCACGGATTGCGTATCATGGGCTTCTACTGTTAGCGCGACCGCGGTTGCGATAATTGAGTTGTTGGAAGAGCCGCAGGATGTCAGGATGAACGCAAGGATGGTTGTAATGGTTAAGAATAGATTAGATTTGAACTTCATTCGTTTCCTTTCATTTGCAGGAATAATTATACCTGCTTAAAAAGGAGAACGCCCGGCATGATTGTCGGGCGTTCCAAATTAAAGTACATCCTGCGTTATGGGCAGCTAAAACTTACACTCCCAAACTGCTGATGATTTGGGCTGTTAATATATATATATATGGAATGAGTGCCCACGGCGGTTGTGGCCCAGGTTGTGGTTGTAGATTGTGTTCCAGCAGACGGGTAGACTAATGAGGAGAAATTGGAAGGAAGAGACGCATCATTCCTTTGCCAATAACCGGTTACTGTGCCAGCATTATTCACGGTAATATTCGCTGTCGCCGAAAAACTACCACATCCGCCGCTGGTGGTGAAGTTCACACTGGTTACGGCAAACGGACCACCGCCTCCACCTCCACCCCCGGTCACTTTGATTTGAACATAGAAGTGCGTAAAGATCACGCCGCTTGGATTACGCAGACCCCAGCTGCTTATGTAAGTACCATTGCTGGATGGCGCCTGTAAGTTGACGGAGACATCCACCGTTTGTGCGGGGTTGACATTGCCGCTCAAAGCCTGAACGGTTGGACCGCTCATTATATTGTCGCTCACAAACACTACGGCATATGACGGCGTCCATGAGCAACTGCCAATGTTTTGCAAGCGCCATGTTTTGGTGAAGTTTGTGCCAGCCGGCACGGAAGTGTTATCGGGATAACTCACATCGGTAACAAATAGCGCTTTATCACAGCTGGTTGTGGCAGTAACAGCTGGTATTGAGGAAGCAGATGTTGATAATGGAATTGGTGTAAATGTTGGCGTGCTGGCTAATGGTGTAGACGTGGCAGTATTGGCTGGCGATATAGTGGGCGCGCTTGCAGTCAGTTGTGCCTGCACCGTTAATGCGGCCGCTGTTAGAACGGCATCAGAGTTTGGCTGGCTGGTAGTGTTGGATGGCAGGTTGCAAGCCAACATTGCACCTATGATTACTATAATCGCTAAAACAAGATGATTCTTTCGCATGGAGATTCTCCTCTCAAGTGATTATCCAAATTTTAATACAATCTTGGAAAACGGATACCCCCGTTTCTTCCTATTTTAGAAAAAACGATTCGTAAAAAAAGAGCCGGTTTATCCGGCTCTTCGAAAATTGTTACGATATAGATCTATTGTTTTTCGTAGGGTTTGCCGTCTGCAGCAGGGGGTATGGCGCGGCCGATCACACCAGTCAGAACGATGATTGTGACAATATAAGGAGCCATCGCCAAGAATTCTGACGGGATGGGAATGCTTAAAATTTGCATTTTGAGCTGAAGCGAATCGGCAAATCCAAAGAGCAGAGAAGCCAGATACGCGCCGATCGGATTCCAGTTGCCGAAGATCATGGCGGCCAGACCGATGAATCCCTTCCCGTTCGTCATATCTTGATCAAAACGCCCGACAGAACCGATGGTGAAATATGCGCCTCCAACTCCCGCAATCATGCCGCCGAGAATGACATTCACATAACGCATCAGGTATACGTTGATACCTAATGTGTCAGCCGCTTTTGGATGCTCGCCCACTGCGCGAGTTCGCAAGCCCCAAGGCGTGTAAAACAACAGGAAGTGAACAACCACAACCAGGATAACGGTTATATAAAAAATTAGATCGCTATCGAAAAAGACCGGGCCGAGGATGGGAATCTTTGAGAGGCCGGGAATTATGATCGTAGGGAAGGTGCCGGAGTTATTCAGCAGATTGATATCTTTCTGCAAATAAAACTTTGCAATAAAAGCGGTGGCCCCGGTGGCAAAAATATTAATGGCCGTACCGCTGACAATCTGATCCACTTTAAATCGGATCACCAAGACTGCATGAATAGCTGCTATAACCGCTCCAGTCAAGATTGCCACGATCAGCCCGATATAAAGATTATGCGTCAGCGTTGCGGCTACCACTGCTGTCTGCGCAGAGGTCAACAAGATTCCTTCGATGGCGATGTTGATCACTGCTGCACGTTCGCTCATCACGCCGCATAGCGCGGCAAGGGCGATTGGCGTTGCGCTGATTAAGGTGGTGCCCAACATTCCCACTAGGCTGAATGAGTTGCCTTGGGTAGCCCAAACTAGAAAAGATAGAACGAAACAAAAGACCGCGATGCTGATCAACCAACCTATTGCACGTGTGCCGCGAATTAATACCCATATCCCCAGCAAAATTGTAATTCCGATCAATATATACAATGTAGGCTGAACAGGCAGCACAATATCCGGAATTTTGACTGGTTGGTCAGGACCGGATAAATTTGTTCCAAAGGTCGCAGATTGGCCAGGTTTTGTATTTTGAACAAATAAGATGAACATCAATAGTGCTGTTACTAACAGCGATACGCCGATGGAGATTTGCCGGGTGTAGGAAGTATTTTGTTTTTTAGTTAACAATTGAGTTGTCATATATTCTCACTTGGTCAAGCTATTGTCCCCAGCCGCGTGTCAGCACGGTTTGCTCGACACGGATATTGCGCAGGCGATAGAGCCAGCGGATGATTTCTGGTGCCGCTACAAAGATAATGATCAGGCTTTGGATGACGGAGATGATGTCAATCGGAATGCCTGCAAGAGATTGCATGCTGGTCGCACCGAAACGCAGGATGCCAAAAAGAAGTGCCGCCAGAACCACTCCCACTGGATGGCTGTTACCCAACAATGCCAGCGCAATTAAATCAAAACCATATCCTGCTGAAAAACCTTGTCCAATCCAGAGATCAGCCCCCAGCACTTCGGCCGCCCCAGCCAGTCCGGCCAGCGCTCCACACAATCCCATGACTAAAACGAAATTCTTAAGGATGTTCATACCTGCATACTTCGCTGCATTGGGATTGGAACCCACTGCCCGGATCTCAAAGCCCAAGGTGGTCTTGAACAGGAACCAATAGACCAATGCGGCAACTGCCAAACCGAGGAAGAAGCCCCAATTGAATCTCAAAGGTGCAGGGAAAAAACGTGGCAATTGCGCTGTTGTCTGAATCGTCGGCGTCACTGGTCGGTAGCCGCTGGCCTTCATGGGACCTTCCAATAGCCAGTCTGTCAACAGGATCGCAATATAGTTCATCATAATCGTATTGACCACTTCAGACGCCCCGAACTTGGCTTTGAGATATCCCGGAATGGCGCCCCAGATTCCACCTGCCACCGCCCCGCCAAGCAGTGCCAAAGGCAAATGAATAAACCATGGCAAAGTGGTGATGCTGTAGCCGATGAAACACGAGCCTAACGCCCCAACATAAAATTGTCCCTCAGCACCAATATTGAAGAGTCCACAGCGGAATCCTAGGGCAACTGAAAGACCGGCAAAGATATAGGGCGTCGAAGTTACAAGACTCTCTGTGAACGGATAAATTGCCTTATATAGCTGTACGGTTTGACCGGTCGCAAAATAGTTTTGAAATGCAGCAACAATTTCTTTTGGATTGCCGATAGCGCCCAAGAACAGCGCACCATACGCGTTTGCCACTGCACTCCACGTGGCTGAAAGGGCATTAAGTGGTGACTGAAAGAAGTGGCTCCATGCTGTCAATGCGGCCGCATTTGTAATAGCAATAATAACTGCACCAGCCAATAACCCTGTGAAAACTGCCAGTGCGGGCAAAAGCACGTTGTTTACTAAAGTTGAGGCGCGTTTTCCATCTTTTTGATCTGTCTTTTTGATTTTGTCTTCCATAGTAAATGCCTCCTAAAAAACACGTTCCACTTCAGTGGCTTTCTCGGTTTCGGTGGCGGCTTTCTGTGCTTCCGATGGGTGAATCCCCGCCATCAACAAACCCACATATGCCTTGCTGGCTTTGCTCGCTTCAACGACCTCCATAATCTGTCCGCGATACATGACAGCAATGCGGTCCGAAAGCGCCATGATTTCATCTAACTCAGAGGAGACTACCAGAACCGCTGTACCTGCATCGCGCTTTTCTATAATACGGCTGTGAATGTATTCGATGGATCCAACATCCAAGCCGCGCGTAGGCTGTGACGCGATCAACAACTGAATAGGTCTTGAAAATTCGCGTGCCACGATAACTTTCTGCTGGTTCCCGCCCGATAATGTGGAAACAGCGACCCGGCCACTGGGTGTACGCACATCAAATTGCTTGATGAGTTTATCCCCATTGACAATGATGACGCTTTGTTGCAGGGAAACACCTTTGGCAAAGGGCGGCAGATAGTAATTGCATAAGACAAAATTGTCGTAAATTGGGAAGTTCATGACCAGTCCATCCTTTTGGCGGTCCTCTGGAACATGCGCCACGCCTCGTTCCAGGATTTGTCGCGGGGTGGGGTGATGCATGATTTTTCCCAGCAGATGAATTTCTCCACTTTCAATCGGCAGAAGGCCGGTCAAGGCATAGACCAGTTCTGTTTGCCCATTTCCCTGTACACCGGCGATTCCTAACACCTCGCCTTTGTACACACCAAATGAAATACCGCTAACGGTTAAATTCTTTCTCTCATCGCGCACAAATAGATCTTTGACCTCGAGCGCGACTTCCTTCGGTTGTGGCGGATTCTTGTGCACCACCAGATTGACCTCGTGGCCGACCATCATCGTGGCGAGTTTCTCAGGGTTTACCTCGTTGGGTAAAACGGTGCCCACCGTACGTCCCAGGCGCAGAACCGTGATGCGATCCGCGATTTCCATGACTTCCTTCAATTTGTGAGTGATAAAGATGATGGATTTGCCTTTGGCGATCAGGGTTTTTAAAATACTAAAGAGGCTTTCCACTTCTTGAGGCGTTAACACGGCAGTTGGTTCATCCAGAACAAGGATATCGGCATTGCGATATAGAACCTTGATGATCTCCACGCGCTGTTGGATGCCCACCGGCAAATCCTTGATGTAAGTGTCCGGGTCAACTTCTAGCCCATATTGTTCCGAAATTTCGCGGATACGCGCCGCAACCTTGGATTTGTCGAGAATGATTCCGTTGCGGGTCGGCTCTACGCCCAGCATGACGTTTTCGGTCACGGTCATGACCGGTATCAGCATGAAATGCTGATGCACCATGCCGATACCGCGTGCAATAGCATCGTTCGGTCCATGGATTTCTGCCTTCTGGCCGCGGATCAAGATCTCACCCTCATCTGGTTTATATAATCCATAAAGGATATTCATTAGAGTGGTTTTGCCCGCCCCGTTTTCTCCCAGCAGGGCAAGAATTTGACCTTCCTCAAGTTGAAGATCAATATGATCGTTGGCGAGCACCCCAGGAAATGCTTTCGTGATGCCACGCAGTTCCAGAATAATCGTCATAACGCTCCTCTATGTTCTTACGGTTTCATAACAAAAGATTTGTAGTGAAGGCTTTACCATTTCCCATTTTCAATGCAAAGCCGCCGCTACAAACCTTTTCCTTCATAGATAAAAAGCGGGGCCGCAGATTGTTCTGCGGCCCCTTTCAATTACATGTGCGATTACTGAGAAATTCCCAAAACACCATTGACGGTGATCGTGCCGCTGATCAGGTCTGCTTTAGCCTGAGCAATCTCGGACTTCAAGGAAGCAGGAACCTGGCTATCGAAATTGTGGAACGGGGAGAGGTCAACACCGCCGTTCTTGAGATCGAATGTGGACGTGCCGCCTTGGAATGTGCCGGCCTGCACTGCCTTAATGGCATTCAACACAGAAACATCTACTTTCTTTTGAACGCTGACCAACTCAATGCTCTGATATTCAGGAGCAGAAACAAACCAGTCCGTGTCGACGCCGATGATCGTGCAAGTCTTGGATTCCTGGCAGTAGGCTGCCGAACCGAGTCCCACACCACCGGCGACCGGCATGATGATGTCGGCGCCTTCTTGTTGCAGGTTCTGGGCGAACTTGTGACCATCATCGGTCGAGGTGAAGTTGTTGGTGAACAAGCCGTCGTTTTTGGCTGTATTCCATCCGAGCAGCTGAACGGTCGTGTTGTGCTTGGTGTTGTAATACTTGATGCCGGCTTCAAAGCCTTTTTCGTAGATCGTCACGGTCGGGATGTTGACGCCGCCAAAGGTTCCGACCTTGCCGGTCTTGGTCATGCCAGCAGCGGCATAACCACCCAGAAAAGCCGCTTCGTCTGTTTGGAAGAAGGTTCCCATGACATTTGGCATCACTGTTGCAGAACCGCAGTCTTTGCCTTCCGTATTGGGAGGAGTTGGGGAGCAATCAGGGTAGGTGTAGTCTACAATGACGAAATCGGTTTTTGGATTGGCTTTGGCCGCTGTAGCAGTATCCACGCCCATCAAGAAACCAACGGTTGCAATCAGGTTGACGTTTTGGCTGAGGAATTGCTGAATGTTAGTCTGATAGTCAGATTGCTGTTTTGATTCGAGATACGAGCCCTTCACACCTAACTGGGTAATTCCTTCCTGTACACCTGCCCAGGAAAGGGCATTGAAGGATTTGTCATCAATACCGCCGGTATCGGTGACCATACCCACGCTAATGGAAGTCCCGGTGGCGGATGCAGTGGTTGCGGCGGGCATGGCTGCAGTGGCTGCAGGCGCTTGTGTTGCCGCTGGCATGGCTGCGGTTGCGGCGGGAGCTTGGGTTGGGGCAGGCATTGCAGTTGGAGCGGGAGTTGCGGCACTTCCGCAAGCGCTTAAGAACATGGAGGCCACTAACACAATGGCCATAAGGGTATAAAACTTTTTCATCTTTCTTCTCCTATTTGATTTTGAGAAAGTAATATCTTGGGGATCGATTGGAAATATCATCTCATATACGGGGAAACACCTCCTGTTCTAATCATACAATAAGTGGCAGATGAAGTATAAAGCCAACCGTATCATTATGCAAGTGAGGTTGTCTTTACGGTTTTTGATAAGGCACATCATCAATGATCGGATTATCTGTCAGCTTTTGCGCCAGTTGATTCAATTAGTCTTTAACGGATTGCTGGATTTGGCTATCCAGATCGTGGAAGGGTGCAAGTTCGATTTGACCGAAAAAATTTCGGCGGGCAGTTGATTGTTTCGTGCCAGCCGCATCAAATCGCGGACGCCGCTGCGGACATCGTTCATCGCGCTGGATACCAGCCTCGAGCGGATGTCCGTTAAACTTTCATATTGATCTGTTTCTGATCCAATCACATATGCACCTTGTCCTGCGGCGGTTTCAAGCGCGGCATATGCTGTATTTCCTCCGGCGGCGAATATTACGTCTGCACCATCCTGAACTGCTTGAAGCGCGGCTTGATTTCCCCAATCGGGATCATTGAATAAATATTGATTCGAACCGGTTCGATAAACGACATCTGCGCTCACGTTTGAATTGATATATTGTGCTCCGGCCTTGAAGCCATCGCAATAACGTCGCCTGGAGTCAATAAACTTTGCTTCGCACAACGCGGCGATATGATTCGTTTGGGTGATTGACGCGGCTAATGCGCCTGCCAGGAAACCACTGCGCTCTTCGTGAAAGACCAAGCCGGTTAGATTCGGGTATGTTTTATTTTGTGTCTGCTCAACACCGATAAATTTTATTTTGGGATCTTTTGCGCCGCAGCAATGGTTTCATTGGTCAGCGAAGAGCCAACCGTGATAATGGCATTGTAACCGTCATTGATAAAAACTTGAATGTTTGCCTCGCCGTCGCGCGAATCCACGGTTTCGATGTAGTCAATTCGATTTACCAAGCCTTCGGCTTTTGCATCTTCCAATCCAAGCCAGGCTTGTTGATTGATCCCATCATTTATGGAGCGGGAAGCCGTAACCAATCCAACACAAAGTATGTCAGGCCGGGCGCAATCGGCCGGGCGCAATCGGCCGGGCGCGGAGCGCAGGAGGAAAATATCAGAATAAAGAAAAGGATGATGAACCAAAGCCGGTTGAGATTCACGAAAGATGCGTAATTATTCGTTCGAATTTTGTTTTCTGATTCGTTCCAATAACTTTTTATCCGCTTCAGTTAATTCTGCTTTGTTCAATAAATCAGGCCGGCGCGCGAGTGTGCGGCGCAAGGATTGTTCGCGGCGCCATTGATTGATCTTGGCGTGATCGCCGGAGAGCAAAACGTCCGGTACAGGCAAGCCGCGAAAATCGGGCGGACGCGTGTAATGCGGATATTCAAGCAGACCCGAAGCATGCGAGTTGTCCATCGCTCCATCGGGATCGCCCAGCACGCCGGGGATGAAACGCGAAATGGCATCGATCAAAATCAGCGCGGGGATTTCGCCACCCGTGAGCACGTAATCGCCGATGGAAATTTCATCGGTGACCAAATGCGCGCGGATGCGTTCGTCCACGCCTTCATATCGTCCGCAGATCAAAGCAACTTTTTCGTGCAGGGAAAACTCCGCCGCAATGCGTTGATTGAAGACGCGTCCTTGTGGGGTCAATAAAATAATCGGGCAATCCGGTTTGGATCCGAGAACTGATTCGACAGCATCGAATACCGGTTCCGGCTTCATCACCATCCCGCCTCCGCCGCCATAGGGAATATCATCGGTGGTGTGATGTTTGTCGAGTGTGTAGTCGCGGATGTTGTGCACCTGCACTTCGATGAGTCCGCGCTGGCGGGCGCGCTGCAGAATACTGCTTTCAAGATACGCAGGGAAAACTTCGGGCAGGAGCGTGAAGACTTCGAATTGCATGAGCTGATTTTAGCATAATGGTTCGGTAATGGAGAACCATAAAGATTTTTATGGAAGTGAAGTCATCTATGAGATACAATGTGAACTTCCAAAGGAGAGCAGACATGTGTAATCGAAAAATATCTTTATTAATGAGTTTTATTTTGGTCATTACGTCGGCTTGCAGCGCGCTGGCCGCGCCTGCGACTACGACCCCAACCGCCGCGCCGACTTCAACCAGCGCGCCCACAGCCACACCTGTCCCGCTTTATCAACAAGTCACATTGACCTCTGTGCAATCTGAAGAGGATGGGCAATCCCCTGATTCCAAAATCACCGCGCAAACGCCGAAGCTGACCGGCAATGATGATCCCCGTGTTCAAGCCTTTAACAACGAGGCAAGCGATCTCGTCCAAAGCGTGATTGCCGACTATAAAAAGAATTTGTCCCAAATGCCCACTACACCTATTACTGCCAGCAGTACCTTCGATGTTCAATATAAATCCCTTTTACCTGCTGGTAATATCGTCAGCATCAAGTTCGACACGGAGGGTTATGTTGCCGGTATGGCGCATCCCTTTCATATGAGTTACACCCTCAATTATGATCTTGCAAAAGGCAAGGACATCGCCCTCAGCGATCTGTTCCTACCCAACACCGATTATCTTGGCGCGCTCTCGAAGTATTGCGCCGCCCAGCTCAGCACGCGTGATATTAACTTTCAGGAATTCTCTCAAGGTGCTGACCCAACTGCGGATAATTATAAAAATTGGAACATCACGCCGGATGGCTTGATGATCACCTTCGATGAATATCAGGTCGCGGCGTATGTCGCCGGACCACAAACGGTAACGGTTCCATACAGCGAGTTGAAAAGTCTGATCGATCCGAACGGAGCGCTAGCAAGTTTCACCCATTAAAACAGTAGGGGCGATTGGCCAATTGCCTCTACTCCTTTATCAGGAGTTAAGCCAACAAACTTCGAGTTTTCCTGGCTTAATTTCAGAGATTAAGCCGCTAAACTTTTGGATTAAGCCGCTTAATTTTCAGGTTAAGCCGCTAAACTTGGCGATTAAGCCGCTTGATTCAGAAGGTTGGCTGGTAAGTTTTATACTCTGACCTAGAATTGTCCCTACTTTTCTCTCATCCATCGTTTCACGGCTTCATATGGATGCTGATGATTTGCCATCGCATCCAGTAAGGCTTCAGGGTTAACCTCGCAACATAACGCCTCGCGGTGCTCGCGGAAGATAAAGCCTTCGTCCACGGCGTGGTCAAGTGCGGCGAGCAAAGGCGCGTAATAATTCCTTACGTTCAACAAGCCAATCGGTTTTTCGTGCGCGCCGATCTGTCCCCACGTCAGCGTCTCGAACAATTCATCGAACGTCCCAAAGCCGCCGGGCAACGCGATGTAACCGTCAGCGAGTTCGTGCATGCGCGCCTTGCGGGCGTGCATATCGGCGGCGACGTCCATGCGCGTGATGCCTTTATGTGCCAGCGAAGTTGTGTGCATGGATGGAATGATCACGCCAATGACTTCGCCCTTCGCTTCCAACGCGCCGTCTGCAACGGCTCCCATCAAACCGGTTTTGCCTCCGCCGTAAATTAAACGGAGTCCGCGCTCGGCCAGCACGCGACCCATTTGACGCGCCGCCGACAGATAGTCCGGGTGAACCGAGTCGGACGATCCGCAAAAGATACAGATGGATTGTAGTTTTCCTTTTTCAGAATTCATCGAATGTTCATCTCGAAATGATATAAGTTATTGTCGCAACGATGTCTCGCAATCAGCGTAAGTATAACTGAGGTTAGAGTTCTGTTAGATTGTCAGTTAGATGCTTGCCCGACTCGCATAACAGACATAAAATCAATCCGATGGACTACAAGGATTACTACCAAATTCTCGGCGTGGAACGCTCTGCCAGCGCGGATGATATCCGCAAGGCGTATCGCAAACTGGCGATGCAATATCATCCTGATCGCAACCCCGGCAACAAACAAGCCGAGGAGAAGTTCAAGGAAATCAATGAGGCGTATCAGGTACTAAGCGATAAGGAAAAGCGCGCCCGTTTTGACCAGCTTGGAAGTGCGTATTCCAACTGGCAACAGCGCGGCGGCTCGCCCGGCGACTTCGACTGGAGTCAATGGGCCAGCGGACAAGGACAACCCCGCGGCAACGTGCATATCGAATACGGTGATTTGAACGATCTATTCGGCGGCGCAGGAGGCTTCTCCGATTTCTTCCAATCCATCTTTGGCGGCTTGGGAGGAATGCAACAGACCTCGGCGCGCACGCGTGCCATGCCGAATTATCAACAATCAGTTGAAATCTCTTTGCAGGAAGCCTATAGCGGTGCGCGGCGTTCCATAGAAAAGAATGGAAAGCGCGTTGAGGTCCGCATACCGGCCGGAGTGAAGACCGGCTCGAAGGTGCGTATGGCCAGTGCGGCTCCGGATGGACGCGACTTGTATCTTATCGTGGAAGTTGGAGAGGATTCCCGTTTTGAACGCGATGGCGACGATTTGCACACCTCCGCAACAACGGATGTGTTCACTGCGTTGCTCGGCGGTGAAGCGGAAGTGGAAACACTGGATGGAAAAGTCAAATTGAAGATTCCGGCAGGCACCCAGCCTGAACAGGTTTTTCGTCTCGCTGGGCGCGGCATGCCGCGCTTGAAAAGTTCGCAAGGCAAAGGAGATTTATTCGTGCGCGTCAAAGTAAAGATTCCGAAACAGTTATCGTCAAAACAAAAGTCATTGTTGGAAGAAGCCTCGCGACACAAATCGTCGTAAACGAATGTCATTGCGTGGCAGTCTCCTGATTCAAAAAGGAGATTGCTTCTCGAAGTCTCGCAATGACGTATTATAAGGAGAAATAATAATGAAAACGAAACGCATTTTAATTGGATTTACCGTTCTTATGCTGGCGGCGCTGGCGTGTCAGTTTGGCAGCGCGCCGATCACTTCATCGCAGCCCGGCGCGACGCAATCTTCCGCACCGACTCAACAAGCACCCCTTCAAGTGCAGGCGCCCAATAATCCCGCAACACAACAGGATGCATTGGAAGCGTTGTATCAACAAATCATTCCAGGCGTGGTCACTGTACAAGTTACTCTCTCGCAAGGAAGCGCGCTCGGCACCGGTTTTGTTTACGACACACAGGGTCACATCGTGACCAACGATCACGTGGTGCAAGGCGCGCAGAACAATAAAGTGGAAGTGGATTTCAATTCAGGCAACAAGGTTTATGGAACCGTCGTCGGCACGGATTCGGACTCCGATCTGGCGATCATTAAAGTGGATGTGCCCACATCACAACTTCACCCGCTTTCCATCGGCGATTCAAGTGCTCTTAAAATTGGGCAGACCGTGGTTGCCATTGGGAATCCATTTGGAGAAAATGGGACGATGACCGTGGGTGTCGTGTCCGGGCTGGGCCGCACGGTGAGTTCGTTGCACGCCGTGCCTGGAAGCAGTGGCCAGACATTTACCGCAGGCGACTTTATCCAAACCGACGCGGCGATCAATGCCGGTAATTCGGGCGGTCCATTGCTTAACCTTGACGGTCAAGTGGTTGGCATTGTCGAATCCGATGCGACCAATACTTTCACACCAACCGGCGGACCCGTCAGCTCCGGCGTCGGGTTTGCCGTACCCGCCGACATGCTTAAACGCGTCGCGCCTTTGCTCATCAGCAACGGAAAAGTGGACTATCCATATCTCGGCATTTCCTTCTTTCCCGATCTCTCGCTGGATGTAATCCAGGCTTTGGGTCTCACGCAGGATACAGGCGCCTATGTTTCAGACATTACATCGGGCGGCCCCGCCGATCAGGCAGGGATCAAAGCAGGTACTCAGGCAACGAGCATCCAGGGTCTGAACGCGGGCGGCGATTTGATCATCGCAATTGATGGCCGACCTGTGATGCAATTCGACGATTTGCTTGCGTATCTGATCGAGAACAAATCCCCCGGCGATAAAGTGGTGCTGACCGTGTTGCGCGGAAGTCAAAAGCAGGATATCACGGTCACGTTAGGCAAGCGGCCATAATCTATAATCACAAATAAAACTGACCGTCACCTTAAGAGTGACGGTCAGTTTTATTTAACCGAATCGTTCTTCTCTCCAAACATCGGCGCGGTTATGATAACCGGCTTGTTCCCAAAAGCCGCGACGGTCACGCGGCATGAATTCCAGCGAACGCAGCCATTTGGCGCCTTTCCAAAAATACGGAGTCTCCAATCCTTCGCGTCCGGGAATAAATCCCACCACGCCGCGTAATGGATAACCGTGATCGGCTGTGATCGGTTCGCCGTTCAAATGAGTCGCCATCAGGAAATTATCCTGCAACACGACTTCCAGCGGAAGATTGACCGTGAATCCATATTCAGCATGCTGCATCACATGCGTCGCGGTTGGCTTGATTTTGAAGAAGCCATTATCGACCAATGATTTTACGGATATGCCTTCCCAAACCGTATCAAATTTACTCCAGCGCGTCACACAATGGATGTCCATTTTGAGTTCGGTGCGCGGCAACTTATTGAATTCATCCCATGACCAGCGCTTCTCTTCTTCGACCTCACCCCACACGCGGAAATCCCATGTAGCAGGATTGAAACGCGGCACGGGACCGTAATGCAAAACCGGAAATTTCAAAGTCAAGGACTGACCCGGCGGCAGGCGGCCTTCACTGCGGACGCGCTCTTCTTCTTTACGACGGTCGGGACCTTCAAAACCAAACATAATTTCTCTCCTCTCCAAAAATATAAAGATGATTGCAGTGGACTGACTTCCTGTATGGCTTCCTTTTTACCTGTCAAATCTTATAGCTTTATTAAAGCTCCAGGTTTTGCCGTGCGAAATAGTGTCCTCAGCAAGGATAAGAAAACTTTCACTTCAGAACATAGCATTAGGAACAAATATTTCTCCGCACGAATCAACATCCATTTGATTTTACCCTGATATACTTAGGTGAAGTTTCTATCTTAAAATTTCGTATGGAATTATCTCAAACCATTCACCTGCTTGGCGATCTGCTGGGAGAAGTCATCTCAGAACTTGAATCGCCGGCCATCTTCGAGATCGAAGAGCGCATCCGCACCCGGGCAAAGGCCCGGCGTAATGGAGAAGAATCTGCTGTGGCGGAATTGGAGAAGGAAGTCTCGGCACTCTCCACCGCGCAGGCGCGGGCAGTGGCTTCGGCATTCACCACATATTTTGATTTGGTAAACTTGGCCGAGGAAAACCAGCGCGTTACCATCTTGCGTCAGCGGGAAGATGCTCAATATCCTGAACCCATCACCGAATCGATTGGCGAGGCAATTGCAAGTTTGAAGGAACAGGGAATTACATCGGGGCACATGGATGCTCTTCTCCAGCGCCTTTCGATTGAGCTTGTGTTGACCGCCCATCCCACCGAAGCGCGTCGCCGAACTGTGCTCTCCAAGCTCGAACGCATAGAGCGCACTGTACAACAAATCAGTGAACCGAATCTTTCACAACACCAGCACCAAAATTTGAAGCGTTCACTGCGCGCCGAGATCTCAGCTCTGTGGCTTACCGACCGCGACCGCGCTACTAAGTTAGCCGTCACGGATGAAGTCCGTACCGGTTTGTATTTTGTCGAAACGTATTTTTGGGATATCCTGCCGCGTATCTATGCTGACCTTGAAAATGCAATGGCGCGTAATTACCCTGAATTGCGGGCACCGTCTCACTGGTTGAGTCTCGCCTCGTGGATGGGCGGCGACCGCGACGGCAACCCCAACGTCACTACCGAGTTGACCGCTGAAACTTTGCGTCTGCATCGCGGCCTGGCCATTGAGATTCATCGCCGCCGCCTGCAGGAACTCTCACGGCACCTTAGCGTTAGCTCGCAACGTATCCCGCCTCCGCCTGAACTCTTGAAATGGATCGAAAAACGCCGCCCCTTCCCGACGCGCATTGCCTACATCGAAGAGCGATACGCCAATGAGCCTTATCGCTTGGCGCTGTCCCTGCTGGCGAACGATCTCGCTGAGGCTTCGGGCGACGATATGAAGGCTCATCTGCTTAGCCGCGAACCACACCATGCCCATATTTATCTTACTGACCTTCAACATCCACTCGAAATCATCGCCGCCGCGCTTCCGCCCACGTTGGCTGGGGATGAGTTGGAAACCTTTCGGAGGCAGGTGCAGGTTTTCGGTCTGCATGCGGCGCGGCTCGATATCCGTGAAGATTCCAGTCGGTTGAATTCTGCTTTAGGTGAGATTCTCCGCGCGCTGGGAATCGAATCTGACTTTGAGAATTTACCACCCACTGAACGCACGCATCTTCTCACGCGTTTGCTGGATCAGCCCATTCCGAACCTTTCCTCACATCCCGGCGTGACGCGCGCCGCCGCTGAAACGTGGTCGCTGTTCCAGTTGATTGGCCGCACTTGCGATGTATACGGGCAGGAACTACTCGGCCCGATTGTTATCTCAATGACCAATGCCGCGCCAGATGTGTTAACTGTGCTCCTGCTAGCGCGTTGGGCAGGTTGTACCTACGTTCCGCAAATAGCGCCGCTATTTGAAACCATACAGGCATTGAAAGACGCATCTCACATTCTCGCCGAGCTTTTTGCATTGGAAGTTTATCAGCGACATTTGCGGACGCACAATAATCAGCAGATGGTGATGATCGGTTACTCCGACAGCAACAAAGATGGCGGCTACCTGATGGCAAATTGGGCGCTCTACCAATCCCAAGAAGAAATTTCGCGCGTGGCACGCGAACACCACATCACCTTGACCATCTTCCACGGCCGCGGCGGAACGATTGCCCGCGGCGGCGGCCCCGCCAACCGCGCGATCCGCTCGCAACCGGCAGGAAGCATCAATGGGTGTTTCCGCCTTACCGAGCAGGGCGAGATTATTGCATCGCGTTATTCAAACCCCGTGCTGGCACATCGTCATCTTGAACAGATCGTCAGCGCCGTTCTATTGGCCTCTGCACCCACTGCCCAAATCGATCTCCCGCAGCGTTGGCGCACTGCCATGGATCGCATGTCTGCGGAAGCGCAACGCGTTTATCGAGCCTTAGTTTATGAAACGCCGGGCTTCATTGAATTCTGGGAAACCGTTACTCCGATTGAAGAGATAAAACTTTTGCGCATCGGCTCACGTCCGGCTTCTCGATTGCCCTCCAGTCAAGTAGCGCAGATCAGGGCTATTCCGTGGGTCTTCTCGTGGATGCAGAGCCAATTCAACTTGCCGGGCTGGTACGGCTTGGGCAGTGGGCTGAAATCTTTTGATGAGCCTGAACTTCTCAAAGAAATGTACGCGGGCTGGCCCTTTTTTCGCTCGTTGCTGGACAATACTGAAATGTCGCTGCTTAAAGCTGACATGGATATCGCCAGCCTGTATGTGAAATTGTCTCCCGATCAAGCGATGGCGGAAAAGATATTTGTGCAAATTCGGGATGAGTATGAAAACACTCGTTCAATCGTGTTAAGAATCAGCGGGCATGTTCATCTGCTGGATCGTGAACCGGTGACTCGCAACTCGGTGCAGGTTCGCAATCCGTACATTGACCCACTCAACCATATCCAAGTGGAAACCCTGCGCCGCCTGCGATCCTTGCCCAGAGCTGATGGGACTGAAGCCAAAGCCCTGCGTGAAGTGATGGCAATTACCATTAATGGCATCGCTGCCGGGTTACGGAATACAGGATGATCAAAGTTCGCCTATATTGCTTCAACCAGGATTTTATTTTTTGAAAGCGTGTCTTGGATTAATCTCGCGTTCTCTGCCGCATGGATATTATCGCCGGTAAGCACTGTGCATGGACGCATTGATTGAGATCCAAATCAATTTCATCACCGAATTGAATCAATAACGCCGAATCGCCAAGTGGAACCAGCTTAGGTTTCATTGCCCAAAGAAACTGATGCTTTCGATATGATAGGTTTGCGGGAATAGATCGAATAGCGTTACGTCCAAGAGTTTGTATCCGTTATCGATCAACCGTCTCGCGTCGCGCGCCAGCGTGGATGGATCACACGAAACATAAGCAATCATTTTGGGATTCATTCTTATGATTGCATCGAGCGCTTCTTTCTCAACGCCCGCGCGCGGAGGATCAACAAGAATAATATCAGGCTCAACTTTTAATGCTGGTAAAATATTTTCCGCCAAATCTTCATAAAGTTCAACAGTTTCAAACTCATCCAGGTTGATAATGAAATCATCGCAAGCTGAAGGCGACGATTTGATTCCGATCAACCGTTTGCATTTCGCCGCAAGAAACGCGCTAAACAAGCCGGCGCCGCAATACACATCGAAAATAATAGATTGCGAAATAGGCAAACGCTCGAGAAGATGCGTGACCATTTTCTCGGCCATGATCGTATTGATTTGAAAGAATGAGGCGGGCGAAACGCGAAACTCGCGGTTCAAAGCTTTTATTGTGAGATGGTCATTGCCTGCGATGATAACCGCATCATCTTCAAAGACATGAGCCGCAGAAATGTCTGCTTCCATTTCCAACTCGGGCGTTTCAGGCGAATCGGATTCGAGAACGAGCATCAATTCATCATTCATTCCAGCACGAATTGAAACGCGCTCAATTCCGCTATTCGATTCAAATTCAAGTTGGGGCCAGAATGAATTGATGGATATTTCGGGTAGATGACATTCTGAGATTGGGATCATTTTATTGGATGCAGATGCCTGAAAACCAAGTTTTCCATCATCCAAATGAAATTGAATATGATTGCGATAATTCCACGCGTTTGGACTTGACACCGTTGGTTGAATTGGTGGATTTTCAATCTTACCGATTCTTTGTAGTTGGTCACGCAAAATATCTGCTTTGACTTTCAATTGCATTTCATACGGCATATGCTGATAATGACATCCGCCGCATTGACCGAAATGTTTGCAGCGCGGTGAGATTCTTTCCGGTGAAGCTTGCAAAATTTCAATGATCTCCCCTCGTGCGAAACCCCGCTTTTCTTCCGTCAAACGAATTTGTATGCGCTCGCCCGGCAATCCAAACGGGACAAAGACCGCGCGGCCATCCGGAAGCCGTCCCATCGCGTCGCCGCCATACGTCAAGGTTGTGAGCGTGACTTCGCAAGTCTCAAACATATCCATTAAAGAGTAATGCGTAATCCGCAAAACGTAAAATACACTTCACGAATTACGCACTATCAAATTGGGTATATCTTTTATTTCAAAAAGAACGATAAGGCGATCAGGATCACAAAGAACGATGCGGCTAAAATCCCGATGCGACCGAGATCGCGCTTGATGTGTGTGTAATCGGGACTGAACTCCGTTGCTCTCTGAGGCGCAATGAATGCCGCCGATTTGCTCACCTGTCGTCTAGTTTTCTTGGGCATAAGAATCTCCTTTTCGTTTGTCATTGCGAGCGATAGCGACACTTGCACCGCACTGCGTTTGGTGTAGTGCAGGTGAGCAATCTTCTCGCTATAACTTCTTCAATTTTGTAACCGCGCAAAAACCACGATGCGCTGTTTATCAACCAGATAAGGATAACACGAAATCAATGTCACGCTTGGTGCGCCGGTGGATGCCATGATTTCCACAGCGGTCGGCTCTACGATCTCGGTGCGATCCACGATATAAACAAATTGCTTGAGCGCCGAATATAAAATCACTTGATCGCCGGGTTGAAGTTTGTCCAAATTACGGAACAACTCGCCGTATACATCATTATGTGCGGAAAGCACTACATTTCCAGCCTCGCCCGGATTTGCAGAGCCGATATGTTGGGCGACTCCTTTTTTCAATTCATCCCAGCCATCACCTTGTACGACTGGCGCGTCCAGAGTCAACGCGGGGATCTCGATGCGGAGCGCTTGGTCTGGACCCGGAGTAGGCACCGGTAAATTTGCCAGCGATTGCACGATCGGAAGCAGGTTCGGAGGAATCTCTGCGTTGTTCGGTTGTGTATTGCCTTGCGCGTCGGGAGGCGTATGTCCTTCCGGTAGAACGACTGCCATAATCAACGGCGTGGGCGCGGCTGTGGCGGGACTAAGCGCGGAAGCAACCTCAGTGTTTAAATCGCGCAACATGCCAAGTCCGCTCAATAGTACGCCAACCAAACCAATCGCAGCTAGTACTTCAACGCCCAAAAGAATTCGATCTGTGACGCGCCGCCCGTGCGATACAGGCTTGGTTTCGACGTTTTCTCCCGGTGTATCCACCACTGATGTGGGGGGAGATAATCTATCCAACGAATCGGAAGATAAGTGCGGCGCAACGGCCACCACGCGGCCTGTGCGTCGAAAATGTTCAAGCCTTTCCTGGCGCGCACCGCGCCGCTTTTCGATCAACAGACGGCGCAGTTCATCAGCAGATAAATCTTCCGGCGATTTTCTTCTCGGCATGGCGAAGGGATTATACCGCAAGGCACAGCTTCATTTGGGATTGTCAAATCCGTTTCTCCTCGTTATAATGTTTGTCTCCCGGGCGGGTAGCTCAGTTGGTTAGAGCACTGCTTTGACATAGCAGAGGTCGTAGGTTCGAGCCCTATTCCGCCCACAGAAAAAGTCCCACTTTGGGACTTTTTTATTGCATTTATCCTATTCAAAATATGATAAAATAGAGTAACTATAATTTTAAACTAGTGTTATCCTATTTGTATTAATCAGCACAAGCTGATTAATTTTCGCCATAAAAGGAGATTATCTAATGTTTATTGACTTCCTCACCACCGTTATGATTAACCTCGTTGCTGGCAGTGTCCTGCTTGCCTATTATCTTTGGAAGGGCATCGATGAAAAAGATCAGCGTCCATATGCAGCCGCGTTCTTTATTGTCGGTTTAGTTGGCTTAGTCACCGGCCTTAAACTCGCATTCACATGGCCCCTGCCCGGCAGCTTCAATGTTGGCTACGGTGACGCCGCCACATTGTTCGGTGCTGTCTTCCTAGCCGCCAGTATTTCTCTTTGGCAAGGCTGGGATTTATTGCCTGTCAGTATATACGCCTTCTTCGCTGGCATTGATGCAATCATCGTCGGCATCAGTCTATACGCGAACAAACTCGGACAGGAACCCGTTGTTGCTGCTGTTGGCTTTATCCTCGCCGGTTTGGGCGGCTTGGGCGCATTCCCCTTCTTCATGTGGTTCAAGGATAACAAGGTCGTACGCTGGATCGCGATTATTGTCTTGCTCGCTGCTGCAGCAATCTGGGCCGTCACATTCTATAGCGCACTGTGGGCTCACATGACGGCCTTTGCCAAATGGCCTGGAGCTATAAACTTCGTCCCCCAGAAGTAAACTTCAGAAACTGGGAATCAAACGTAAACGGGAAATCATGTGATTTCCCGTTTTTGCTTGACAAGCATCTGAATGCGAATATAATAACAAAACGTAATGAAACGCGTCGACCGGGACGAGTAAGCGGATTCCGTTTCCGACAGGGAGAACAAGCCGAAGATTGAGAGCTTGTTCCAGAGATAACCACTGAAAACCACCCACGAGCGTAAATTCGAAAGCGTAAGCAAGTAGAAGGAACGGCTGGCCCCGTTATCGGCCCAAAGAGATACTTGCGGCCTCGATATGTTGCTTTGCAACTACTCGACCAGCGAGTAATTCGGGTGGAACCGCGTGAATTAAATTCTCGCCCCGTTTTCGGGCGAGTTTTTTGTTAATTCACCACCGAGACACAGAGTCTCCTATTCTCGCATTACGAACAACCTCTGTGATCTTTGTGAACTCTGTGGTGAAAATAGAAAGGAAGAGATAATGGCTGAACAAAAAGAACGTTATGAGGAATCCAATCTTTACAAAATCCGTCACTCAGCTGCACACATCATGGCCCAGGCAGTGATGGAAATATTTCCGGATGGAAAGGTCACGATTGGGCCGCCCATCGAGAACGGCTTCTATTATGATTTCGATTTGCCGCGCAACCTGACGCCCGAAGATCTGGAACAGATCGAGAAGCGCATGAGGCAAATCATCGCGGGCAAGTTTGAATTCGAGAGGAAGGCCGTCTCGGCGGATGAGGCGCGCACGATCTTCAAAGATCAACCTTATAAAATCGAATTGATCGATGGACTCGAAAAAGGCGGCTTAGATGAATACGGCAATCCGCTCAAGGAGAAGCCGGAGATTTCGATTTATCAGCACGATACGTTCGTGGATTTGTGCCGCGGGCCGCATGTACATAATACAAAAGAGATCAAGCCGGATGCCATCAAGTTGATGAACGTGGCTGGCGCATATTGGCGCGGCGATGAACACAACAAAATGTTGCAGCGCATTTACGGCACAGCCTGGGAAAGCAAGAAAGATTTGGAGAATTATCTCTGGCAGTTGGAAGAAGCCAAAAAACGCGATCATCGCAAGCTGGGAAGGGAACTCGAAATCTTCACGTTCGATGAAGAAGTGGGGCCGGGCTTGCCGCTATGGCTCCCGAACGGCGGCGTGATGATCGAAGAGCTGGAAAAACTCGCGAAAGAGATGGAAGAGAAGGCGGGTTACTTCCGCGTCCGCACGCCCAATTTGACGAAAGAAGATCTATTCATTCGATCGGGCCATCTGCCATATTATGCCGAGTCGATGTATCCGCCGATGGAGCTGGAAGGCGTGAAGTATTACATCAAGCCAATGAATTGCCCGTTCCATCACAAGATTTTTGCGTCCAAAGGCCGCTCCTACCGTGACCTGCCTATTCGTCTCGCGGAATATGGCACGTGCTACCGCTACGAGAAATCCGGCGAACTGTTCGGCCTGATGCGAGTCCGCTCGCTGCAGATGAATGACGCACATATCTATGTATCGGAAGATCAATTCGAACAGGAATTTATGGGCGTGATCGAACTGTACTATAAATACTTTCAGATCTTTGGCATCGATAAATATGTAATGCGTTTGTCGCTGCATGGCAAGGAGGGACTTGGCAAGAAGTATGTGGATAACGAACGCCTGTGGCTCAAGACGGAAGAAATGGTGCGCCGCGCAATGAAGAATGGCAATGTGCCTTATGTGGAAGCGGAGGATGAAGCTGCGTTCTATGGTCCAAAGATTGATGTTCAAATTTGGAGCGTGATTGGCAAGGAGTTTTCATTGGCCACGAATCAAGTGGACTTTGCCGTGCCGGAGCGCTTCGATTTGAAATTCACGAACAAGGAGGGCAACGATGAAGTGCCGCTCTGCATCCACCGCGCGCCACTCTCGACACATGAGCGCATGATCGGGTTTTTAATCGAGCATTATGCAGGCAACTTTCCCGTATGGCTTTCGCCGGAACACGTGCGCGTCATCCCGATCACGGATGGACAGAATGAATATGCTCAGTCTATCGTGCAACAATTACGAGATAACGGAATCCGTGTCAGCGCCGATATCAGCGCCCAGCGCATGAATGCCAAGATCCGCGCGGCACAATTGATGAAAGTGCCGTATATGCTAGTGGTCGGCGAGAACGAGATGAAAGCGGGCCAGGTTTCGTTGCGTGCGCGTGACGGCTCACAGCAAAACAACATTGCGCTCGGTGAGTTTATCACGCGGGCCAAAGATAGAATCGTAATGAGATCACCAGAGCTTTAATAATGGACGATGGGTTATAGTCAACAAGCTATAGCCTATCGTCGCTTCATATGGTAAGAAAACGGGTGTCAGGAAACTCAATTACAATGCGCGAAAGCACGATAGGTATTTCTTGGAGGTGTTGTTGAAGACCAAACATTGGTTGGTATTCATTCTTCTTGGTGCGATCTGGAGCTCATCCTTCCTGTGGATCAAGATCGCAGTTGCAGAAGTCGGGCCGATCACGCTAGTAGCGTTCCGCGTGCTATTCGGACTCTTGTTCAGCATCACCGTTATTTTGATTCAGCGCGTCTCATTGCCGCGCACCTTCAAAGAATGGATGCCGTTTCTCATCCTCGGCATCAGTAATCTCGCCATTCCGTTCTTCCTGATTTCGTGGGGCGAGCAAGCCATTGATTCCGGGGTTGCCGCGATCCTCGACGCAACGGTTCCATTATTTACCATTGTCATTGCACATTACTTATTGCATGACGATAAAATGACCGTGCCCAAAGTGTTTGGTCTACTTATGGGTTTTGTAGGTGTGATCGTGCTGATGAGTAAAGACATCGGCACTTCGATTGGTCCCATTCTTGGACAGCTTGCGGTGGTGGTAGCTTGCATGTTTTACGCAGGCAGTTCGGTATACGCTCGCAAGGCAACAACCGAGGCATCCGGAATTATGCGCGGCGCGGGACCGTTGTTTTCTTCCACGGCGGTGATGTGGATCGCGGCGTTTACCATTGAACGGCCCATCACGATTCCGCATTTACCCATCACATGGATCGCCTTATTGTGGCTGGGCATTCTCGGCTCGGGTCTTGCGTTCATTCTGAATTATTATTTGATCCATGAGATCGGGCCGACGCGCACCTCGATGGTCTCGTATCTGTTTCCGCTCGGCGGCGTGATCCTCGGCATGGCGTTTCTGCATGAGCAATTAAGTTGGCAAGTATTATTCGGAGGTACGCTGATCGTCGCAAGTTTGGCGGTTGCAAATTGGCAACCAAAGAAAGTAGTCATAGAGCCAGCTAATGGATAAAGATTATCGTTCAGGTTTTATCGCAATTATCGGAAGACCCAACGTGGGCAAGTCCACGTTGGTCAACGCCATGCTTGGACAAAAGATCGCGGCGGTTTCGCCGCGCCCGCAGACCACGCGTCGACGTCAGCTTGGAATTTTGACACGCAACGATGCGCAATTGATCTTCGTCGACACGCCCGGCATTCATCAACCGAAACACAAGCTTGGCGAGTTCTTGAATCAGGAAGCGGAAGGCGCGCTGGATGGCGTGGATGTGATTCTGTTTCTGGTAGATGCATCCGATGAGCCGACCGAAGATGATATTCGCATTGCATCGTTATTGAAAAAAGTTTCGGCGCGGATACCATTGGTGTTAACACTCAACAAAATGGATTTGGTCGAGGCCGGAAACTTGCCAACGCGTCTCGAAGCGTATCAGGCTTTGGTCAAGGATGATGCGAAAGTTATTTCCATATCTGCTTTGCATTCGGAACACGTCAATGATTCGGTCGTGTTATTGATTTCGTTGTTGCCCATTCGCCCGCCGGAATACGAGGAAGATCAGATCACAGATTTGTACGAGCGTGAAATCGCCGCGGACTTAATCCGCGAAGCCGCGTTGTTGAAACTGCGCGATGAAGTGCCGCATGGCATCGCTGTGCGCGTGGACGATTTCAAGGAGCGCGAGAACGGCATGACGTATATCGCCGCCACGCTGTTCGTCGAGCGCGAGTCGCAAAAGGGAATTGTGATTGGCGAGGGCGGAAAAATGATGAAGCAGATCGGCACGGCGGCGCGCAAACAGATCGAAGAGATGGGCGGACATAAGGTGTTTTTGGAGTTGCGTGTGAAAGTGGAAAAAGATTGGCGCAATAACGAGAATGTGTTGAAGCGATTGGGGTATAAGATAAAAAAATAATCTTGGATCTTCAAAAATAGGTTGGTTGGGTTTAAACGTCAAACTGCCTCGTAAGAATGCTGCCAATGAATCTATCCAAGTTCTGTATTAGACGACTGGCATACTATTCTTGGAGTTGTAAATCTTATGAGTGATGATATCCATCCATCGCTTCGCGAGCAAATCGAGGCGTATCAAGCACAATCGGCGAGTCGTGTTTCGCCGGAAGTTCAGGAACGAGGCAGAGCGCGGCGCGCTCAATTAGTGGCATCGGGCATCGCTGAGAAAAGCCTCAAGGCTGGCGAAACCGCACCCGACTTTACATTGCCTGATGCCTATGGCAAACCTGTTAAATTATCTGCGTTGCTGGCGCACGGCCCGGTCGTATTGACTTTTTATCGCGGTGATTGGTGTCCCTTCTGTAACCTCACGCTGCGCGCCTATCAGAAAATATTACCAGAAATTAATGCGCTTCATGCGACTCTGGTTGCGATTTCTCCGCAGAATCCCGATAATACATTGCTCACTGTTGAGCATAAAGAATTAACTTATCCGGTGTTGAGCGACGTTGGTAATCTGGTAGCGCGGCTGTATCGATTAGTATGGTCAATACCTGAAGATCAGCGCAGTACCTTTGCCAACCTTCCCCAATATAATGGCGATGACGCCTGGGAATTGCCGATGACCGGCACATTTGTGATCGCGCCTGATGGCAAAATCAAACTTGCCTCAGTGGATGCAGATTGGACACATCGTTTGGAGCCGCAGGTCATTGTAGAAACGCTCCGAGAATTGAGCGTGTGAAGGTGGAAAAAGATTGGCGCAAAAACGAGAATGTGTTGAAGCGATTGGGGTATAAGATAAAGAAATGATTAGAGATTATTTCTGATTGTGGCTCGCCTTTGTTTTTGTTTTACTGGTTTTGTCGTCGCCATAGATTATCTTTCGTCTACGAAATTCCTCTGGTATACGCTTGTCTTTAGTCCAATCGCCAACTTCAAATATTATAGTTGGCACAATTTTTGGTTCTTTTATGTTTTGGGTTTGTTTATTGACCGTTCCATCAGGGAGTTCTTGTGTAATGGTCTCTACGGCTTCAAATATATAGGTCACATTATTAGCATAAAGATAGCCATTGAAAAATCGTGGTCTAATACTTTTACCTCGCAGTTTCCCATCTAGTCTTAATTTAACCAAGAAGACCCCCGTACCACTATCTCCATGTGCGCCACTACAATAATTAAATCTTAATCTGCCTTGAAAAGTAGCAATACAGATTTCTGTTCTTGACTCTGGAGCTGGAGGAAGTTCAATTTTGCAATCGGAATTGTTGTTACTACTTTGCCATTTTATAGTTCCACGATCTATCAAATTAAGTTCTATCAATTCATCTTCACCGCTTGGATATAACTGTGCAGCATCAATGAGCGATAATGTGCAATCAGTTAATTCTGCAGGTTCTTGATAATCAATAATCAAATGGGCTTTCTTGATTTGATCGTTTTGTTTATCCCATTCCACTTTTGTTGTAAATTTTAGACGAACGAAAACTGACTGCAATTCCCATAAAAAATACATTATAAAAACAATCAAGAATGAAATGAAAGGAAAGGAATTAGGATTGTTATTAATGGTATGTTGTTGCCTCCCCAAAGATCAATACTCGTAGTTCTCTTTACGATCTCATAAACCGATAATTGAACAAGAAATAAATTGCTGCCGAAACAATCCCAAGTAAACTTACAATACCTTCGCCAAAAATAGTGTGAAAAAGTAGGGCTTTTCGGGTAAAGTAGTGTTTGCGAAGACACCCACAAACCCGAGAAGCCCATGACCGAGATTCTAGCACTTTTACAAAGCATTGCGTTGATTGTTTCGCCAACGGTGTTGAAACAGATGAGCCAGGTCATCTATGGTCTGTTGATCAGCAATGGTCGGCTGACGATGCTGGAAATTTCCCGCTGGACAGAGCAGGGTGGGAGTTATCGGACGATCCAGCGTTGGTATCACCATTCAATAGATTGGTTGCAAATGCGGTGGGACTTTTTCAGGAGACAACTATGGAAAGCGGATCATGAATACATCGTAGCCGGAGATGAAGTGGTGCTGGGTAAAGCAGGCAAAGAGACCTATGGCTTGGGGAGATTCTTTTCCAGTCTGCAAAACCGGGTCATTCCGGGCTTATCGTTTTTTGTATTTTCGCTGGTGGATGTGAAAGAGCGGCAATCCTATCCCATTCAGGTGGCGCAAATCGTAAGGCCGGAAGGCGAGCGCGTCAAGCAGAAAAAGGAGAGGTTGCAAAAAGTAGAAAAGCGTGCCAAAGGTCGCCCGAAAGGTAGCCGGAATAAGAAGAGCGAAAAGCCGACGATGAGCCCTGAATTATTGTGGATCCAGACTGTTTTGCAGGCGTTTTTGCAAGTTTTGATGGGTGTTTTGCCGGTGCAGTACCTGGTGATGGACGGTCATTTTGGGAATTACCCGAGTGCTTGGATGGTATTGCAAAGCGGCTTGCAGTTCATTTCCAAATTACGCTGGGATGCGGCTCTGTATGAACCCTTCACAGGAAAATATCGTGGCCGCGGGCCGCACCCCAAATATGGAGACCGAGTCAATGTGTACCGCATGAAGAAGAAATATTTGAAGAGTGACAAAACGGAAGATGGCGTTCGTACTCAAATCTATCAAGCCGCGCTGCTCAACAAAGAATTCGCCTTTCCACTTCAAGTTGTGGTCATCCTGAAAACCAACTTGGCTACGCATGCGCAAGCTCATGTCATTTTGTTCAGCACAGATTTGGAATTGGATTACGAAAAAATGATCGATTATTATTCGCTACGTTTTCAGATCGAGTTCAATTTCCGAGATGCCAAACAGTTTTGGGGTCTCGATGATTTCATGAATGTCCAGGAAACCGCAGTTACCAATGCCGCCAATCTATCCTTCTTCATGGTGAACTTCAGTTCCATCTTGTTACAACGTTTTCGTGAAACCAACCCCGAGTTCAGCATCTTGGACTTGAAGTCTCATTACCGCGGTTGCCGATATGTTTCCGAGACAATAAAATTGCTTCCGCAAAAGCCTGATGGCATTTTATTGGCTGAGATTTTCGAGCAAATTACCCGTTTGGGAATGGTTCACCCCACTTTTGAGCCGGTTTCTACTTCATGATTGGCGAAGGTATTGAACTTAGAGAGCGTTTTATAAATTAGAATTCGCCACAGATTAACACGGAAGAACGCTGATTTTGATGAAGAAACCGATAGAATTACCTTTAAATCCAATTTATATGCGTCCATCTATGATCAAAAACAAATTTCAAAACACTCTCTTAGGGATTTATTGACAGCTTTTATTAAGGTTTCAAAAATATACTTTAGCATGATTTTGGCTTACCCTGTACCCGCATCAAACGACCTTCGCTTTACTATATATTAAATGAATGGGCAATCGTTGAAATAATAACGATTGCCCATTGTATATCACTTACTCTTTTACTTCACCTTCAATCACTTCGCCATCAGTGGACGATGAAGATGGTCCGCCTTGTTGCGCTTGTCCCTGAGGTTGTCCTTGCGCTTGTGGTTGCCCTTGAGCATATAACTGCTGGCTCAAAGCATGGAATGCGTTCTGTGCATCGTCGGTGGCTTTCTTGATGCGGTTGAGATCATCCGTCTGCGCGGCTTGCTTGAGATCGTTGATCTTGGCTTCAATGTTCGAACGCTCATCAGACTTAACCTTATCGCCCAACTCACGCAGAGTCTTCTCCAATTGATACGCCATGTTGTCGGCGTTGTTTTTCGCTTCGATCAACTCGCGGTGCTTCTTGTCTTCGGCTTCATGCTGTCGGCTTTCCTGCACCATGCGATCAATATCGTTCTTATTCAAATTCGTCGAAGCCGTGATGGTCACCTTCTGCTCTTTACCGGTGGCTTTATCCTTGGCGGTCACATGCAGGATTCCATTCGCGTCAATATCGAAGGTCACTTCCACTTGCGGAATACCGCGCGGAGCCGGTGGAATGCCATCGAGTTTAAATCGTCCGAGCGACATATTGTCGCCAGCCATCGGCCGTTCGCCTTGCAGGACATGGATGTCCACTGCGGTTTGGTTATCCGCCGCTGTTGAATACGTCTCGGTCTTGCGGACGGGGATCGTGGTATTGCGTTCGATCATCTTGGTCATCACGCTGCCCATCGTCTCAACGCCGAGCGAAAGCGGAGTCACATCGAGCAAGAGAATATCCTTGACTTCGCCGCCGAGCACGCCGCCTTGAATTGCTGCACCGATGGCAACGACTTCATCGGGATTGACGCCTTTGTTCGGCTCTTTGCCGTTCGTCAGATTGCGCACCAAATCCTGCGCCATCGGCATGCGGCTCGAACCGCCGACCAAAACGACTTCATTCAAATCGGATGGCTTCATGCCTGCGTCATTCAATGCGCTCTCAAACGGCTTGCGGCAGCGGTTGATCAAGTCTTCGGTCATCTGCTCGAACTTGGCGCGGCTCAACTTTAATTGCATGTGCTTCGGGCCGGACGCGTCCGCCGTGATGTATGGAAGATTGATTTCCGTTTCCATCACAGTTGACAACTCAATCTTGGCTTTCTCCGCGGCCTCGCGCAGACGCTGTAACGCCTGGCGATCATTGCGAATATCAACGCCTTGCTGTTTCTTGAATTCATCCGCCGCCCAGCTGACGATACGCTGATCCCAGTCATCGCCACCGAGGTGTGTATCACCATTCGTGGATTTGACTTCGATCACGCCTTCACCGACTTCCAACACGGATACATCGAACGTTCCGCCGCCGAGGTCGAAGACGAGAATCGTTTCGTTTTTCTTTTTATCGAGTCCATATGCCAGCGCCGACGCGGTCGGCTCGTTGATGATACGTTGAACGTCGAGACCCGCAATCCGGCCTGCATCCTTCGTGGCCTGACGCTGGCTGTCGTTAAAGTAAGCCGGCACCGTGATGACAGCTTGTGTCACCGGTTCGCCGAGATATGCTTCCGCATCGGATTTCAATTTCGCCAAGATCATGGCGCTGATTTCCTGCGGGCTGTACTCGCGATTCGTGATCGGAATCTTAACCTTCACATCATCCGCATTGCCTTTGACCACTTCGTAAGAAACCATCTTGCGTTCCACTTCGGTCTCTTCGAAGTGCCGGCCAATGAAACGCTTGATGGAATAGACTGTGTTCTCGGAATTGACGACAGCCTGCCGCTTCGCGGTCTGACCGACGAGGCGTTCGTTGTTCTTATTGAACGCCACCACCGACGGGCATAAGCGTCCGCCTTCGGCAGTGGAGATCACAGTCGGTGTACCGCCTTCCATGACGGCAACCACGCTGTTGGTCGTTCCCAGATCAATCCCAATAATTTTTCCCATGGCACACACTCCTTGTTTGTAATCTGTCATTGCGAGCCGCTGTTCTTTACGGCAAAGCAATCTCCTAATCAAGCAGGAGTTGCCGCTCGCAATGGCATGAAGTATTTTTGTATAGCATACTCGATGGGTGCAAGAAAAACGTTAACGCTGTATAGAAAATTTATTAGCCCGCCTCTGGCCCTTCCCTATCCCTCTCCCAAATTCAAAAAGTTTGTGGAGGGTGTCACGGAGTGACGGGTTGGGTGTTTACCTTCACCCAATCGAACGCGGCGACCAAAGGCACATCGGAAAATGATGATGCCGTCAGGCCGATATTGCCATCCTTCAATCCGACCTTATTATCTTCATACGTTATCATCCGCACGTTATTGATGTAAGGCGTCAGGGCCTCTCCTTGACACACCAACCCAATCTGGTTCGCGCCGGTTTTTATTTTCTCCGAACCAGTGATGTGAAGCGGCACATAACGCGCAATGCCCGGCGAAAGCCATTGACCGTACATAATCGTGTAAGTCTGATCAGCATAAATATTGAATTCATACCAGCCATTGGTTGGGCTGTAACGACAAACAATGCCAACTGCGCCATCGTTTCCGGCGCGGACTTCCACTTGCGCGTCCACACGCACATCCTGATAAGTTTGTGCGTTATAAATGGTGTCAGCCCAAGTGTTGGTCTTGTTTAGATTGAAAACCAAAAATCCATTCTGGGGTTGAACATCGGGTACAACATTATTCGTGCCAAAAGTTGTCCAATATGATGACGATGAGTTAAAGTTTTCAGTGAAGTCGCGCGGTGCAGGAGCCTGAACAGGAGTCACGGTGGGCTCGAGGGTGGCAGTCGCTTCGGGCGGAGGTGTGACCGTTTGGGTCGGAGGAAGAGGCGTGCTCTTCCTCGGTTGGCATCCAAGCAAAAAGATGGATAAAACAAAAAGAAAAAGGGATGAACGTTTGAAAGTCATCCCTTGATTTTACTAGAGTATGTATTTACGAATCACTCTGGCTTTATGCAAATGTTCCGGACCATGCTTCAAAACTTTTCCCGCCGCGCTCGTCATCCTTGTAGAAAGCGAGATAGGTCATGGATTGATACGGGACAAACTCATCGGGCTGATGAATCTTAAGATGGTTTTTGGCGGCGATGGCGTAATACGAATGCCACGTACCGGAGTTGATATAAATCTGGCTTTCGGGATCGGAGAGATAACCGTAGGCGTCCAACGGGACGACCTCGTGAAAATGCGTGTGACCATACACAACAAAGCGCACCTGATCTTTTTGTACAGCCTGTTCATTCAAAGCGTGAGCCGCGAAAGAAATCTCGCCACTTCCCATTTTATCGCGCAGCCAATTGACCAATTCATTGATAGTGGTGAATGACGTGCGATCCGTGATTTTAACAGCGAGCCGGAGCGCGTCCACGATGTCGAACTGGAATGCTTTATGCGCTTGGCGGACAAAATCGTTTTCGAGGAACTCATCGCAGACGCGGTTCCAAATCTGTTTCAGTTCAGTTTCGAGGGCAGGCGAACCGGCGTGTGAATCGATTTGATTTTCGATCCATAAGGATGTTGCCAGCACAGGGCGTACGTTGACGATGCGGCGCAAACCATCGAGGAGTCCCTCGGGCAATTGATCCCCCAATCGCTTCTGCACTTCGACCGGGAAACGGTTCAACACTTCCATAGCGAAGACATCGCCCAGCGTCCCAAAATCCCGGCCTTTCTCTGGATTGAAATTGAAGTGATCGTAATAATCGCCGTGACGCATCAACACTTTATAGTGCTCTCCCAATTCCTTGAGCGGCTCGTATTCGTCCATCTCATAGGGGAAACGATTCGTCGAATTGTTAAGGCCAAGAACATCGATGATATCCTGTCGGATCGCGTCAAATCGTTGATCGGGAAGATGGTAATACCAGTCGTGGTTGCCGATGGTGTAATAAACGCGCACAGGTACAGCTACCGGCGTGCGCGATTTTAAGGCTGGCTTTCCATTGCGCTTCGCAGGGGGAATTGTCAGCGCACCCGGACGCGTGAGGTTCTTGATGACATCCAAGCCTTCAGCATTCGCGTCGATGATGGCGCGCGTCACTTCACGGAGTTTGGAATCGTATCCGGCCTTGAGCGGATCCACCCAGGGGCGGATATAATTTGCATCGCCGGGTTGTGTATCCAGCCAGCGCGTGGAATGAAGCGGATCAAGGATGTCGCCCATCAAAACAATATCAACTCCATCCACCGGGCGATAAATATTATCCTTGCGCCACGAAGCTTGATAGGCCATTTCGCGCAGGCGATCTGCGAATAAATAAAATGCGCTGGGCGAAATAGGCTTGGCGCAAGTTCCATCTGTGAGATGGATGTCGCTGGCAATGATCAGCATGGCTCCTCCATCAAGCGATACAAGTGAACCTTAATCATCAATCAGTGAACAGCGGTAAATGTCCCAACGAAATGATGCTGTCCCACTTCGAGCGTTCTCCCTCGGTTAAGATCGCGGCCTCCGCAACAATTTTAGCACCGGCCTTCTCCGCGATCATGTGCATGCCCTGCAAGGTCGAGCCCGTGCTGATTACATCATCGACCAGAATGATCTTCTTGCCTTTCATCAGCTTGCGATCTTTCTCGTCCAATATCAATTTTTGCGGCTGACCGGTGGTGATGGAAAGTGTTTCCGCGGTAAGCGCATCACCCATGTACAGCTTGTAAGTTTTACGCAAAATGACATATGGCTTTTTCGTTGCAACGGAGAGCGCATACGCCAGGGGGATGGATTTTGCTTCGGCAGTCACGAGGATATCGAACTTGATGCTTTTAAGCCGTTTGCTTAATTCGCGCGCACAGGCTTCGACTAACTCGGTATCGCCGAGGATATTTAGAATAGCGATCCGCAAACCGGGCTTGATTTGAAACAAGCGCAGGTTGCGTTTCAAACCGGCAATTTTGATGGAATAGGTTTTACGTGCAGGCATCGGTTCCCTCCAGCAGGAAATAACAAACGTTCAAAGTTTATCACAGATTGTCGTGCCGCCAATAAGACTCGGCGCGGTATAATCTTTTCACCAAACTGACTCATGCTCCCCGATCTTGAACTGAACGATCTCCTGCGTTTACGTAAACCGCATCCATGCGGCTCCTACGAATGGACGGTTGTCCGCCTCGGCGCGGATATCGGCCTCGAATGCAAAGGCTGTGGTCACCGCGTGATGCTCACGCGGCGCGAACTCACAAAACGAATGAAAGCTAACCTAACCAGAAAAAATGAACAGCAAAAACAATCATAAGAAACCGCATATTGTCTTTTATTTTTCCGATACCGGCGGCGGACATCGCTCCGCGGCGGAAGCCATCATAGAAGCATTGCAAACTGAATATGGCGATTTATTCACTGCGGAGATGGTGGATTTTTTCAAACAACATGCTCCGCCTCCGTTCCGCCAAATGCCCGACCTTTATCCCGAGATGGTGAAGGCTCCGCGCTTATGGCAGGCTTCCTTTTACGCGACAGATGGACGCACACAGGCGCGCTTCCTCACAACTTCGTTATGGCCTGCAGCACGTAACGCGATGCGCCACCTGGTTCGCGATCATCCCGCGGACCTGATTGTTACCGTCCATCCAATCGCCACCAGTTTTGCACTGAGGGCTTTGGGACGCAATCGTCCGCCTTTCTTTACTGTCGTTACGGATCTAGTCACAACTCATGCGTTATGGTTTGATACGCGCGCCGATCGAATTTTTGTTCCTACGGAGCTGGCGCGTCAACGCGCGTTATTTAATAAAGTGCCTGCTGAAAAGCTTGAAGTGGTGGGCTTGCCGGTGGCGGCTCGTTATTGTGTTCCTACCGGCAATAAACGCATACTTCGAAAAAAACTTGACTGGCCCTTGGATAAACCAATTGTATTGCTGGTCGGCGGCGGCGATGGAATGGGACCACTTGGAACGACCGCGCGCGCCATAGACGAATCAGGCCTCGACCTCGGATTGGTTATCGTTTGTGGGCGTAACGAAAAGCTGAAAGCTCATCTCGAATCGGAATCCTGGGAGAACCCAGCGTTCATTTATGGCTTCACGCGCGACCTGCCCGAGTTTATGCGCGCCGCCGATATTATTGTCACCAAGGCCGGACCAGGGACGATTGCTGAGGCGCTCAACGCGAACCTGCCGATCATCTTGTATGCCAAACTGCCGGGACAGGAAGACGGCAATGTGACCTTCGTTGAATCAGAAGGCGCGGGAGTTTGGGCGCCAAGTTCCCAATTAGTTGTCCGCGCGTTGACGCGCTGGATATGCCGTCCGCAGGAACGTGCGGCAGTCATCGAGAAGGCACATTGTGCAGCGCGTCCTGATTCAGCTCAACGCATCGCACACGCAGTAGGTCAAGCCCTTGGACTTCACAAAAAACATAAAAGGAAGCCTCAAAGGATACATCGAAACGAATGAGTCTGCATCAAATTTTTGATACGGCTATATTCTTTTGCTGGGATCCATTCGCGGCTGTGTCTTGCTACTGCGCGGCAATCGTACGGTGAAAGCTGTTCCCACACCAATTTTGCTTTTCACTTCTATACGCCCGCCGTGGCCCTGTACGATTTGTTTGCAAATGGAAAGTCCCAAGCCCGTTCCGGCCGCTTTTGATTCATTTTCGCGCACCCGATAAAATTTCTGGAAAAGATGCGGCAGCGCTTCTTCCGGGATTCCAACGCCGGTATCCTGGACGGTGATCAGGATTTCCGTCGTGCTGAAATCGCCGCGCAGAAGAATGGCGCCGTTGGGACGATTATACTTAATCGCATTGCTCAGCAGGTTCAGCACCACCTGTTTGATCTTATCGCGGTCCGCTTCAAGGGCAGGCATTTTGTCCGGCGTTTCAATTTGGATATGGAGCTTTTCCTCGTCCACTTTTGAATTCATGACATCCTTGCATTCGTAGAGCATATCCGCTACATTGAAGCTGGCTTTGTGAAATTGCACCCGGCCTGACTCGAGTCGGGCCAAATCGAGGAAGGACGAGGCCAATGAATTGAGGCGCAGGGTCTCGCTATGAATGTTGCGTATGATTTGTTCCTGTTGTTCGCGCGACATTTCGGGGCGCAGCAGAAGATAGGTGGCCGTACTAAGCGACGCCAGCGGCGTGCGCAGTTCGTGAACGAATTCAGAGATCAAGTCCGATTGCTGGAACAGGCGCGCATTCTCAATTGCAACCGCGGCCTGTGCGCCCAAAACCAGGAGCATGCTTTCGTCTCCGTCGCTGAATTTCCCCTCTTCCTTGTTCAGCGCTTCCAGGACACCCACGATTTTGTTTTTAGTGATCAGTGGTATGCCAAGCAAAGACTTGGTGGGATTTCCGGTAATCCGATCCACATGTGTGAAAAGGCGCGGATCTTCCTGGGCATTGGTGATTTGAATCGGTTTGCGGTTCGTGACTATCCAACCGGCGATACTGCCTTCCAGTGGGATGGCCAGACCGCGCATGGTCGGTTCATCCAAGTTGGTGGCAACCTGGAAAAAAAGTTGTTGCGTTACATCGTCATATAACAAGATCGAAGCCGCTTCAGAGCCGCTGACTTCCGCGGCAGCCTGGACGATTCGTTCAAGGAGGACATCCAGGTCGAGAGTGGAAGCGAGATCGCGGGCAATCTCGATCAGACGGCGGTAACCGCCAAGTCGTTCAGTTTTTATTTCAGCCATATAATACCTGTTCAGTAATTGCAGGGATTATATCCGAAACATTTGCCTGAATTGCCACATCCGCGCGGACATCCAGGTACGTGAGCGAATTGTTAATGATCACCAGATGCGCGCCGCGATCCAACGCTTGCATGGGCAACCCGGCCACCGGCATCACTTCGAGCGATGAACCGGCCACCAACATCAAGTCGCAAGTGCGGCTCTCGCGCTGCGCTTCCAGCCACGCTTGTTGCGGCAACTGTTCCCCAAAGAGAATCACATCCGGCTTGAGCAGCGCGCCGCAATAAGGGCAATGAGGCAATGTTCCCTGTTCGATAAATGGTTTAAGATACGGCGTCGCATCCGCTTGTTGAAAGCATTGGGTGCATGAGAGGGTTCGCAATGTGCCGTGCAATTCAACCACATGCATCGTTCCTGCTTTTTGATGAAGCATATCAATGTTTTGCGTAAGGACCGAATGAATATATCCCGCTGTTTCCAATTCAGTCAGCGCCCGGTGCGCAGGGTTCGGAATTGCTTCGAAGATTTGACGCACCAACGGGCGAAACCATTCATAAGACTTTTCAGGATGAGTGCGAAATGTAAGCAGAGAGGCAACTTCCAGCGGTTCGTCACGGGACCATAACCCGCTACCCTCGGAACGAAAATCGGGGATGCCGGATGGAGTGGAAATCCCTGCTCCGGTCAGAACGACCGCGCGTTTCGCTTTGTGGAACAACTCGGCAGAAAATTCAATTCCCGTCCGTACCGAGTCGGGGAACGATTTCATTTGGCTTTCTCGTGCTCAATGATAAGGTCGGCGACTTTCAAGAATTGCTGAGAAGTAACATTGGTCGGCTGGACCATCACAGGCGGCGTATGCATGCGCGCTGCGGTGACAAACATTTCGGGGGCAGGCGTGAGAGTAGTAGCAATCGAGTGCTCCAATTTTTGCTGAACCTCCGTCCATGCCATCTGAGCTTCAGAGCGGACGCGGTTGTTAAGGACAACCAGGATGCTCAGCCTGTCAATTCCAAGATTGACGATTTCATCGATTATCAGCTTTGTCTGACTGATGGTGTTAAGCGCACCTTCAACCACGATGATCCGGTCATTACATAAAGGAAGAATTTTTTGAACGAAGAGCGGCAGGCCCGTACCTAAATCCAAAACGATGAAGCGAGCCAGCATCGAAAGGCGGTTAACAAGAACTTCGTAATTATTGACCTGGCTAGTTAAATACATGTCACGTGGATTTTCAGATGCCAACAACAACTTTAATCCTGATCCATGTGGCACTATCGCGGATTGAACTTTTTCCTTCGTTATCTCAACCGGACTGCCGGCGAGAATTTCGTTTAATCCTTTTGGGCTGGGCACGCCAAGATCCATGCCGATTGTGCCTTGTCCGGGAACAAGTTCAGTCAAGATCACATCGGATTGCGTCCGGCTAAAAAGAGACGCCGCCACGTTGGTTGCCACGGACGAAACACCCAATCCCCCGCGCACGGAAAGAATGCCGATCACATGTCCGTGATGTTCATGCGATTGCGTTGCCATTTCGTCATCGTGCTTGACTACCACACGTCCAAGCAACGCTTTAACGTGAGCTTGTAATTCGGCTGGATGAGTCGGCTTGGTCAGATAATCGTCCACTCCAACTTCAAAGCCGGTTACTTTATCATCAAGCTGGGTCTTGGCGGTAAACATCAAAATGGGTGTCGATTTTGTGGTTGGGTTTTTTCTTAACCGTCGTGTGACTTCGTAACCGTCCATGTCGGGCATCATGACATCGAGCAAAATAATGTCGGGCCGTTCTTCCAATGCCTTGGCAAGACCTTGTTCCCCATTCGAGGCGGCACTGATCTGATAACCCTGTCGTTGCAACATCAACCCAACCAGTCGCAAAGTATCGACATCGTCATCAATAATGAGAATTTTATCAGCCATAATATCAAAATCCTGAATAAAGTCTAGCATAAAGCTGACTTTCGAGCAAGCTGAGTATTTCACCTGCTATGGCTTTAACATTCTACTGGTACTGCTGTGCTATAATTTGATTGCACGGGCAAGCCCGTTCAGCCGGGGATGACAGGCTTCGACGGGAGAGGCTGGTCCCGGAATGCGAGCCGAGCGGCGCCGATCTCGTAAACTCAGCGCAAAAAATCAAGTGCCAATAACACTTCCTATGCTGCTATGCCCCTCGCCGCTTAAGGTGAGATCGTAACAGCCGGCCTCCATTGATGAGGCCGCGTCCGCCGTCCTCGCTCTTTGCCCGGTGACGGATCGGGCGAGACAATGGCAAAGTGCCGCGCATGACTCCGCTAAATGTGCCTAAGATCAGCGGATGGCTGCAGAGTTACTCGCCCGCTGAGATCTCTGTGGTGACAAACTTCGGCAGGCTACGCTCGTAGAGTTCCGAGGGTCGAATTTTTCGGACGTGGGTTCGATTCCCGCCATCTCCACCATTCATAATGAAACCTTCCTCAACTTATGGAGGAGGTTTCATTATTACATCGTCATTACATCGTCTGCTTGACATCCCTCAGTGCCTAAAGTAGAATACCTTGCACTTTGAAGTCGGGCCTGTAGCGCAGTTGGGAGCGCGCTTCAATCGCACTGAAGAGGTCAGGGGTTCGAATCCCCTCAGGTCCACAGAGTGCTTAAATAAAAATAATTTCCCGGGCCCATAGCGCAGTTGGGAGCGCGTCTCAATGGCATTGAGAAGGTCGGGGGTTCGAATCCCCCTGGGTCCACTATAAATGAAAAGTCATGACAGGAGTAGTAAGTCATCCCGTCAGCGAGAAGGGAGAGTGAGGTGAAAGCCCTTCAACGGCATCGAACGGGAATGCCAATCGTCTTAGCGGAGCCACAAGCAAAGCACGAGGCGAAATCAAAAGACTGAACTCGCCTGTTATCCGTCAGGAAGGCTGCGCTGGTGAACGCGGAAAAACACCGCAGGTAGTCAGCGACGGGTAAGCCCGTTATCGCGATCAAAGTGACGTTCGCATGCTTGAACGTAAGCTGGGTGGTACCGCGGAGGAATTCCTTCGTCCCTGATATGGATGAAGGAATTTTTGTTTTACAAGTCATTGCGATATTCGAAGCAATCATATCTTTGAAAGTTTCAAGTTGGCTCTTAAAGACAAAACTTTTCATTATGAGGAAAGAATGGCTACTGTAAAAAAGAAAATAGCAAGCAAGAAGAAAGCGTCTGCGAAGAAAGCTGCGCCGAAGAAAATTGCAAAGGCGAAGGTTGTAAAGAAGAAGGTGGTTGTCAAGAAGACTGCGCCTGCTAAAAGAACTTCTGCGAAGAAGGCCGTCAAAAGAGCAACTAAAGCTGTTGTTGTAAAGAAGACGGCATCTAAAGCTAAAACTTCAAAATCAATTGTGCCTGTTGTGCAGAATGTCTACAGTCCGCAGGTTATTGAGAAGAAGTGGCAGGCGAAATGGGAAAAAGATAAGCTGTATCGTTCGGTGATTGATCATAGCAGAACTAAGCACTACGCGCTGACGATGCTGCCATATCCTAGCGGCGACCTGCACATCGGTCACTGGTTCTCGATGATCCCGCCAGACACGCGCGCACGTTACATGCGGATGAAAGGTTATAACGTATTGTTCCCGATGGGCTTCGATGCGTTCGGTCTGCCCGCCGAAAATGCGGCCATCAAAGACGGTGTCCATCCGATGAAGCGCACGTTCCAAAACATCGAGCGCATGCGCACACAGATGAAAACGATGGGCACGATGTTCGATTGGGAACGTGAAGCTGTTTCGGCCGACCCTGAATATTACAAGTGGACCGAATGGTTCTTCATCCAACTGTACAAGATGGGGCTGGCTTATCGCAAAATGTCCGCGGTGGACTGGTGCCCGCATTGCAACACCACATTGGCGCGCGAGCAGGTCTGGGGCGATGACCGTCATTGCGAACGATGTGGTACGCCAGTCATCAAAAAGAATCTGGAGCAATGGTTCTTCCGAGCTACGCAGTACGCGGATGAATTGCTGGACTTCGATCATCTGGATTGGCCTGAACGCGTCAAGACTCTGCAGACCAACTGGATTGGACGAAGCGAAGGCGCCTCGGTCATTTTCAAGACTGAGGCTGGAGACCCGATAGAAATCTTCACGACCCGCCCCGATACATTGTGGGGTGCGACCTTCATGGTTTTCTCACCGGAGCATCCGTTGGTGGAGAAGGTTACTTCACCGGAACAGAAATCCGCGGTTGAAGCATACAAGATGCAAGCCGCGCGTCAATCTGATATCGAGCGCGAAGCCGTGGACAAGGAAAAGACCGGCGTGTTCACTGGCGGGTACGCCATCAACCCGGTTAATCAAGAGCGCATCCCGATCTGGATTGCGGATTACGTTTTGATGAGCTATGGCACGGGCGCAATCATGGCTGTCCCCGCGCACGATGAGCGTGACTTTGCATTTGCACGCGAATATGGATTGAAGATTATCCTGGTCATCCAACCCGATGATCAACCCGATTTAAATGGCGATACGATGCCCATCGCGTACGTTGGTGCGGGCGTCATGGTCAACTCCGCTCAATTTAATGGAATAAAGGTCAACACCGAGAAAGGAAGAAAGAATCCAGGCATCAGCAAAGTGATCGACTGGCTGGCCGCCCAAGGCATCGGAAAGGAAGCGGTCAATTATCGCTATCGCGATTGGTTGATCTCGCGTCAGCGTTATTGGGGGGCGCCGATCCCGATGATCCATTGCGAGAAGCATGGCTGGAATCCCGTACCAGATGATCAGCTGCCGGTGCTGTTGCCCGAAGATGTCGAATGGAAACCGACGGGCGAGTCACCGTTGAAACTGCATCCAACGTGGAAGAACACCACCTGTCCCGTCTGTGGCGAACCGGCTGTCCGTGAGACCGACACGATGGACACGTTCATGTGCTCGTCATGGTATCACCTGCGTTATCTGAGCCCGCATTATGACAAGGGGCCGTTCGACCCGAAAGAATACGATTATTGGATGCCGGTGGATACATATACGGGCGGCATTGAGCATGCCACGATGCACTTGCTATACACGCGTTTCTTCCATAAGGCGATGCGCGATGCGGGCGTTACCAAAGGGGATGAGCCGATGATGCAGTTGCGCAATCAGGGCATGGTGCTGGGCGAAGACCATGAGAAGATGTCGAAGAGCCGCGGCAATGTGATCGCGCCCGACGTGCTGGTAACCCAATACGGTGCCGACACGGTGCGTGCATACATCCTGTTCTTCGCACGCTGGGAAATGGGCGCGCCGTGGGATTCGCAAGGTATTGAAGGAAGTGCGCGTTGGATCCGCCGTGTGTGGACTCTGTTTACCGATTCTTCGACTGTCGCCCAAGGTGAGCCAACAGCGGCTTCCGATGAAATGAAAAGGGATATGCGCCGCAAGGTCCACCAAACCTTGAAGCGCATCACGCGTGACTTCGAGCGGTTCGAGTTCAACACGATTGTCTCTTCGCTGATGGAATTACTGAACGAGATGTATAAGGCGCGCGAAGCGGGCATAGCGGGAAGCGCGGAATGGAACGAAGCGCAGGATATTTACCTGCGGATGTTGGCTCCTGTCGCGCCGCACATCGCCGAAGAGCTGTGGACGAATTATTTACACAAGCCTTATTCGATCCATCAACAACCCTGGCCCAAGGTGGACGAAGAAGCGGCCAAGGAAGATATGATCGAAATCCCGGTACAGGTGAACGGCAAGGTGCGTGACCGGGTTCTAGTCTCCGCCGAGGCGGATGAAGAGGAGATCAAAGCCACTGCGCTGGCAAGTGAGGTCATCCAGAAATACATGGAGGGCAAAGACCCGAAGAAGGTCATTGTGGCGCAGAAGAGACTGGTAAGTGTGGTTGTGTAGGAATTGAGGATGGTAATAAAAGCCCCTGAGGATTGCGAAACTCTCAAGGGCTTTGTGTTTAATATTCGCTTGCGGATTATTCATGGAGAATTCGCTTTAAGGTTTGGGCGTATTGGTGGATTGAGCAACACTCATTACGCCAAGCCTTGTGATCTCCTTGAACTTTGACATTTGTGCTTTATCCTAAAGCATCCGAAACCTTCTAGGTTTCGGATGCCTGCATTGTTCTTCAAAACTATAGTTAGGGTGTAGGCGCAGCAACCGACGTACCGGGCATAGTTAGAAAATATAAATCGGATGCAGGGGTTGCAACTGTAGCATTGTCAAAATATATCCCCAACAGCTGACCATCGCTCCGAAGATGAGCGTAATACCAACCACCCAAGCCGTGGACACCCGCACCGACCAAAAGATCGGTTTCTGTCCATCTCAGCCACGTGCCGCTCTTATCATTACTGAAATCTTTATTAAAAGCCCATCTGTTTTGTTCTGTGGCAGAGGTGATATCTGTGATGATATCTCCTTGAATTTCTGTTTCAGTTGGTTTTTGCGCATAATAACCCAACCACATCGTCCCCGTAAATGCAGTTCCAGTTATTTTCTTAATGAATAACTGCATATCTAGGCTGTGGCCGCTTTGGACTTGTCGGTAATATCCATCCCATTCCTGCGGGGCAGTAATTGCAGCAGACCCTGCAGGTGCTGATGTTGCTGTTGTGCCGGGTACTTCAGTGGGCGCTGGTGCTGTAGTTGGAGCCATAGTCGGTGCGGTAGTGGGTGTTGCAGCGGGTGCTTCAGTAGGTGCCGGTGCCATGGTTGGAGCCATAGTTGCTTGAGCAACCACTGGAGCTGCAGTGGGCGCGGGCGCCGCGGTTGGTGCGGAGGTTCCGCACGCGGATAGGATGACTGTCATCAGGATAGCTATAACAAAGATTTTTTTCATTTTTAATCCTTTATCTTGTTTTGTCTGTGTGCAAGTAAATTATTCAAGCATTCTTTTGCTTGAAAACAATCGGGTTGAGGAATATATTTTTCCGTCAGCGTCCTTTCTTAAATTATGATCTGAATGATTTATCATCGCCTTCGTATGCGGTGCGTGTGGCAATTCTTCGGGCGGCAGAGACACAAGCGAACGAGAGATCCTAAGATTGAAAAAAAGGTTTGGAACGAGGTATTGTTTGATGCCTTCTGTTTGATATTTCTGTAACTGGAAATACCGAAATAGAATGTCCCACCTCAGAAAAGCACTTGACTCCAATACCTTTGGCGTATAGGATTACTACTCTTATTATACTGTGTGTGGGGGGTGGCGTCAATAAATCGGTTTACCAATATGCCAGAATAAATTTACAGCATTGAGTACGCAAATACTCGGACTCTAAAATCATTAAAAGGGATTCTGTTTGATGATCGAGATAAAAATCCGCGCTGAAACACGCGCAGCATAACACTTGTCCCTGAAGGATGCTATTATCCACTCAGGGACAAGTCATTAACCTAGCTTTTCGTCATTGGTAAATTTGCGCTGCAGTAGGGACAATCCGCCGATTGCGGCCCCGTCCATTTGACTTCATGTCCACGGATTGGCCCGCCGCAATTGGGACAGGTTGCAGGCAAAAGCTCAAGCCGGTGTTCGGAACTTGACAAGGCCGAGGTCACCGAAGGCGCTGCCGGCGCAGATGGTTCCGCCTTTTCCACGGCGCCGGGTGCATATTCCCTGATCAGCGCTTCGGCAATACTGCTGACGGCAATCAATATCAGAATGCCCGGCCACCACCAACCCTTCCAAAACAGGATCGCAAGCCCGATCAGCCATATCGCCCCCTGAATGGAATGCCAAGGGTCTCTCAACTTTGGCTTGTCTTCATGATCGTGATGGTGGTGGTTGCTCATAATGAAGCCTCCTTGAACCTAGCTGACCGGTGAACCGGACTTGGTGACCAATCCCTCGCAAATGCTCCACAACTTTTCTTCCGACTTTTTATTTCTAAACTCACAGGGAAGTTCCTTGCGATCTTCGAAGAACTTATCGCTCAGGCCTTCGACTTCGGAATCGCTTGCCAGCCAGACGGCTGTGTCGGCGCCATGTGCGCTCGTCCGCCCGCCGGAATATTGAGATAAGCGTCTCACCAGTTCCGGCGCGGCATTGCGATATAAGCCCGTCTCAGTGATCAATCCCGGCGTCATTGCATTGGCCGTCACGCCGCTTCCTTCGACGCGTCGCGCCAGCGCCCAAGTCAGCAGGCGGTCACAGGCTTTTGATTGAGCATAAGCTTTGAAACTTTCGAAAGGGCGGCGCGCGAACTGCAGGTCGTCCAGGTCAAGATCGCTGGCATAAGTCGAGGCCACGTTGACGATACGCGCCGGTGCGCTCTTCACCAACATTTCACGCAATTCGTGCGTCAGCAAATAATAACCGACCACGTTTGTGGCAAAGGTCAGTTCGATGCCATCTATACTGTTAATCTTTGGCAGTGTGCCGCGGTTGCCCGCCGCATTATTGATCAACACATCGAGGCGGCGATACTTTTTACGGAACTCACGCGCAAACTCGCGGATAGATTTCTGGCTGGACGTATCTACCTTCATCACCACCAGTTTTTCCGATCTAGTGCGTTGAGTGATCTCAGATGCGGTTTCGTTTCCTTTTTGGATATCGCGGCAGGCGAGGATGATTTCCGCACCCAGAGCGGCCAACTGCACCGCGATCTCTTTTCCAACGCCGGAGGTTGGGCCGGTAATGATGACGCGCTTACCCTTCATTGAATTCATCGAATGCTCCTATTCTAAAATTAATAATGATGTCATTGCGACGAAGGCTTAGCTCGACGAAGCAATCTTTCGTAAATCGGAGGATTGCCACGACCTCTACGAGGTCTCGCAATGACAGATACTCTTAAAAATTACCAGGCGTAAGCCTCGGGCGCTTCACCGCCGGGGCCGGGCCAGATCTCATCCATCTTCTTTAACTCATCCTTCGAGAACCTGATCTTGAAGGCGCGCAATGCACCGGTCAATTGATCCATCGTGCGCGGGCCGATGATGGGTGCAGTTACCACAGGATTCTTCAACAACCATGCCAACGCCGTATCCGCCGGGTACTCACCTTTGGCTTTGCAGAATTTCTCCCACGCTTCGAGCTTGGGACGTTTCGCTTTGATTTCCTTTTGTTGCTCCGGTCGGGCACGGCGGCCTTCCTTGATCTTTTGCAGTGCGCCGCCCAGCAATCCGCCCGAGAGAGGACTCCACGGAATGAGTCCAAGTCCATAGTCCTTGCAGGCCGGGATTACTTCAAGCTCGATCATGCGGTCATTCAAGCTGTAGAGACTCTGTTCACTGACGAGACCCATAAAGTGACGCGCCTTGGCGGCTTCCTGCGCTTTGGCAATATGCCAGCCTGCAAAGTTCGACGAGCCAACATAGAGCACCTTGCCCTGTTGTACCAGCACTTCCATGGCCTGCCAGATTTCATCCCACGGTGTATTTCGGTCCACGTGGTGCATTTGATACAGGTCAATGTGATCGGTATGCAGGCGTTTGAGTGAAGCCTCGCACGCCACGCGGATATGCAGCGCCGAGAGATGCGACTGATTCGGCCAATCGCCCATGCGCCCAAAAACTTTGGTCGCGATGATTGTTTTCTCGCGTCGCCCTCCGCCCTGAGCGAACCAGCGGCCAACGATGTTTTCCGTCACCCCTTCGCCGACCTTCCAGCCATAGACATTGGCCGTGTCGAAAAAGTTAATGCCAAGCTCATGCGCCTTGTCCATAATGACAAACGCATCTTCCTCGCTGGTCAGCGGGCCGAAGTTCATTGTTCCCAAGCACAAACGCGAAACCTTGAGACCGGTGCGGCCGAGTTGAGTGAATTCCATACATGCCTCCGAAACTAGATTTTCCTTGATGTATTGGATATTATATTCACTTCCGCCTGAAATGGTTCCAAGATGATGTACTCAATCCACGATCATCCATATTTCTTTCCACTGCGAGACAAGCAACAACTTAGTGATGATAAATCTTCTTATTCCTTACCAAACTTTCGAAACTGTTTGTAAACTGTAAAAAGATATTACTTTCAGCCAGTGTAGAATAAAATCGTAAAATTATCAAGCACGTTTTTTTCATGTACTGGAGATTGTATGCTGGAAGATGATCCTCGCTTTGGTGAACACAAGGTACGTCCACGCTTTTCGCTGATTGGATGGATTGCAGGACATATACGCGTCTTATTAGCTGTTGCGGGTGTGTTCGCGGCATTGAGCGCCCTGTATTTGTTTTATACGGTGAACCATTCTCTCCTTGGCGGACTTGGCGGACAGCCCGGAGGACTGGATGGATGCGTGGTCAGCGCAAATGGAAATCCCGTACCTGCTACCGTTTGGGTAGATAACATCTCGCGTCCCACCACCGCCGACGGTTGCTTCTTCTTCGCCAGGCTTTCACCCGGCTCATATCAGCTCCGCATCGAAACTGCTGGCAAACAAGTCTGGTCGCAAACGGTGGATATCCAATCCGGTCAGGCGGTGGGGGTTCAAAATATTTCCGTTAATCCCTGATAGTGATGAGATTATGCATAAACTAAAATATTCTGCACGCGGCGCATCGATAGTCGAATATACCCTGCTGCTGGCGCTCCTGGCGGTGATTGTGATCGCCGTGCTTGCGAGTCTTGGAATGGTCATTTCGAGCAACTTAGGATCGGCCTCTTCCGCGATTGGCACACCGAACAGCCTATCGCCTCTCCAAAGCCTTCTCACCGACATCTCTGATTGGCAGGCGCGAGAACTAGCCTATTATCAGAAATATGGAAGCTGGCCGCGCACCTGGTCGCCGTACAACTTTACTGACATCGGTTTGAACCCTGCTGATTGGAGCCAGCCAATAGATGGGTTGATCATCAGTCCCCATGGCAATCAGGTAGGTCTGACGCCTGCCCCGAATTATCATGTTTCTGTGAACGATTTGAATGGCAACACTCTGCAAGTATATAGCGGGTGGGCGATATGGTGTCAGGTGGGCGCTTCAAATTGTTACTATCACACGGTTGCACCGGGCAACGAAGTAAATATCAACACTCTTCATGTGACGAGTCCGTAACAAAGATACCAAGATCCGACAGCTACAGATCATCCATAATTCGTTCCGCCGCGAGCCGACCGGAGACCAGCGCCGTTGGAATTCCCGTGCCGGGGCGCGTACTGGCACCGACAAAATATAAATTGTGATAGCGCGCGTGCCGGTTCGATGGGCGGAAATATCCAAGTTGGTTCAGGTTGTGACAAAGTCCGTGCGTGGAACCTTTTATCAGGTTATAGCGCTTGCGCCACGAAAGCGGCGTGAAATTCACCTCGAACTTGATATGCGCTTCAAGGTCGGTAATGCCGAGCGCCTTCAATCGGCGAAAGACATGTTCCCGCGCCTGATCTCGAATTTCGCTCCAATTTTGTTCGTCATTTTTATTTAAGTGTCCAACGGGGACAATGGCAATCAACGTATCTTCACCGGCAGGCGCCATGGATGAATCAAGCCGCGCAGGTGCGTGGATATACAGGCTGGGATTCTCCGGAATGGTGAGATCATCAATGATGCTCTTAAAGTTCTCGCGATAATCATCCGCCAAAAAGAGCGTATGCGGGCTCAACGTTTTGTAAGTCCTGTCCACGCCCCAGAAGAAACTGATCACCGAGCACGAGAAGCGTTTATTTTCTAATCGATCAGCCATTGCATCTGGTGGAAGCAGATCGCGATATACATAAGGCAAATCGGCGTTCGCGAGTATGACATCCGCATCCAATCGCCGGCCGTCAGCGAGCACCACGCCGCGCGCCTTTTCCCCGCTGATATCGATCCACGCCACTGTCGCGTCGTAAACGAATTCCACGCCCGCCGCGGACGCGATCTCCATCAATGCCTCCACCACGCGATGCATTCCGCCTTTGGGATACCAAACGCCGTGAGCTAGTTCTGTATAAGGCATCATTGAGAAAGTCGCAGGCGCCTCGAACGGACTCAGCCCCATGTACACATCCTGAAAAGTGAAAGCGGACTTCAAACGCGGATCGTCGAAGTAAGCCGACATGTTGCGATAATGTTGGCCCAATGGTTTGAGTTGAAACAAAAGCGGAAGATTGGCAAGCGTGAAGAAGTCCGTGGCTTTGCGGAAGTCGCGCTTTACCAATCGGTCAACGCCCAAATGATAGTGGCGATGACCTTCCTCCAAATAGCGCAAGAAGCCAAGATAACTTTTCGGCTCGATGGACTCCAATTGCTCGCGCATCGAATTCAGGTCGGATGTGAGAGCCAATTGACTGCCGTCATCGAATACCAAATGATACGTCGGGTCGACGCGTTGAAGCTGGAGCATCTCACGAGCGGAAGCTCCCAGTTTGGCGAACTCGGCATCATACAGCAAAGGCATCACCAACAGAGTCGGGCCGGTATCGAAGTGATGTCCATCGCGGCTGATGCGGTCGCAGCGGCCGCCGGCTTGCGAGTTCTTTTCCAGTACAGTGACATGCAATCCGTGCTGTGCCAGTCGCGCTGCAGCCGCAATCCCGCCCACGCCCGCGCCGATGATAATGATCGAAGGTGTTTTCATTTTTTGTTTTCCTCTGCCATTACGATGAACGCTCTCGCAACGACACTTAATATTTTGGATGTTCACTTATCAAACGTGAAGCACATCGCCTGCCCGTTGTGGAATAAAAGCCCGCGAGATCGCCAGCCCTGCCATGCTCAAACTCGAAACCCAGTTCTTGCATTCGGGATATGCGGCTCGCAAATAATAGTCATCGCATTCGATGGCGGAGAGCACGCTCTCGAAGCGCGCAGTGTAGGCAAAGCCTGCCATGCGGCAGCGCAGATTTTCGACTCGGGCGAGATAACGCCGTCCGGCTTGGAAGCAGGCGCGGGCGAGTCCGACGCGGTCTTTGATCCATTTTCGATAGGCTTCGCTTTGAACGTCGCGCGGGTCAATGCGACGAGCCTCGACGACTTCACGCGGAATGTTAAAGTAGCCCGCTTCGACATCGTTCAGTGTGTCGCGCAGCATATGAGTGATGTGCGCCGCGCTAACTGCCAGATAGCGTGTTTGATCCTGCGGCGGTTTGCATCCGTGCCCGATGAAATAGTGCATGGCTTCGGTAACCGCAACGGCAAGATGATGTGTATATTCCTTCAATTCATCTGCAGATATCAAGCGGCCGCGGCGCTCTGCATCGAAGGCCATGACCGCCATCATGTGGTGGATGTATGACCCCAGCCCGCTTCTTTCTTCCCGCTCGGAGCGGATCAACTCCACCAGCAGGGACTCTTCCTCCGTAATATGACGCGGCCACTCGCCACGATAGCAGTGTTCAATCAATCTTTTCTGGTGTTCGATGAACTGAAGCCGTTCGGACTTGTTCATCCCACCCTCATCAAGCTGATCGTCCACCCATCGAAAATAAGCATAAGTGCGGTAGGCTGCCGCGACCCGATCACGATCCGCGAGCAAATGAATGGTGTAATACGTCTGCTGACTGGCAGAGCGCGTGATCGAATTCAGCCAGCCTTTGGTTTGTTTCCATACTATTCGGCTTCAAATAGGCGATCATCGAAGAAATGTTTGACATAACATGCCTCAGAGTATCTTAGTTTGAAATTGCGGATTCTCCCTGTGGAGTTCATCATGAAAATCTACGTTGATTCTCATTTTTGGTTTCAGAAGATGCTGCCAATGCAACTCTTTTAAAGAAACATTTACAATCAAGTAGAATAGAGCGACAGATTGGAGAACCATAATGGATTCTGAGTTTAATGATAATCAGAGTAATCTAGAATCTCTGGAGAGCGCTATGGATGCATCTGCCATCGAAGCTGTCACGCTGACATTGTTGCGCGCGATGGGCGAGAATCCCGAACGGGAGGGTTTGAAGAACACGCCGAAACGTGTGGCACGCATGTATCCTGAATTGCTGGCAGGCTATCATACCGACCCGCAGAAACTGGTCAATGATGCGATCTTCGACGTTTCTTATGATGAAATGGTGATTGTGCGCGACATCGAGTTTTACAGCCTTTGCGAGCATCACCTGCTTCCATTTATCGGACGCGCCCATGTCGCCTATCTCCCAAGCGGGAAAGTGATCGGCCTTTCGAAAATTCCGCGTATCGTGGATATGTATGCCCGCCGTCTGCAGGTACAGGAACGCATGACGCGTCAGATCGCGGATTTCATCAACGATGTACTCCAGCCTCGCGGCGTGGCCGTGGTCGTGGAAGCTCTGCACTTATGCACGATGATGCGTGGCGTCCGTAAACATGATGCGCGCATGACCACCTCTGCTATGCACGGCGGATTTCGAACCAACAGCGCGACACGTCAGGAATTTCTGGATAATATCTCCAGACCTTCTAGCGGAGTAATATAACCTATATTGAACATGGGTGGATAAATTGCGCTTTTGCTTGCAAGGTTCGGTAGGTAATGCCTCCACATCAGCACATGAATCGTACATGCGGGCATTGTAATCATCCGAGTTAATGTAATTGTTGTTGTGCGCTGGAAAAGTCTCAATCCTCTGACGAGGAAAGGAGATTCACTCTATGTTGGTTTTACTAATATGCTTATTTGATATATAATATAAGCATGGATGTAAAAAGTGAATTGAATCCACTTAAGAAAATTCGACATCTCCTAAAGGATCAGAATGGAATTCTACTAACCTCTGATCTGGCAACCCTTGGAATTCCAAGAACATATCTTTCCATTTTAGAAAAGAATGGTGAGGTTCGGCGGGTTTCCAAGGGAATCTATTCAGCCGCGAATTATATGGTTGATGAGATGGCTGCTCTTCAGTCAAGATATAAAGGCGCCATCTTCTCCCATGAGACGGCTCTTTACCTTTTGAACCTAACCGATCGGACTCCGCTGTTTTATTCTGTGACCGTCCCCGCTGGATATAATGCAACTTCGTTGAAAGCAAGCGGGGCTAAAGTCTACTTTGTTAATCGCAGCTTATGGCTGTTAGGGCTAATCACTATGAAATCCCCTCATGGGAATGATGTCAAAACCTTTAATCTTGAAAGGACAATCTGTGATGTGGTGCGGAGCAGGAATCAGATGGATGTTCAATTTGTGAACGAAGCCTTGAAAAAATATGTGAGCCATAGGGGGAGAAATATCGATCGGCTTTATGATTATGCCACGCAGTTCAGAGTCCAAAAAATCATCCGGGAATATATCGAGGTTCTCTTATGAATAAAGCAATGCAGTTAAAAGCCAAAATAAAGAACCTGGCTTTGAAAAATCATATACCTGCTCAGGCTGTTTTGCAGAACTTCATGATGGAACGTTTATTGGAAAGAATTTCGATCTCGAAATATAAAGATATGTTCATTCTCAAGGGTGGAATGCTGGTCGCTTCATTGGTTGGTATTAACAGCAGAACTACTATGGACATGGATGCGACCCTGCGAGGATATCCACTTTCTGAGGAAACGCTCCAAGAAGCATTGTCAGAGATTTGTGCTATTCAGTTAAACTTTAGTTTCCGCTAACATAAAGCGGAAAAAGGGGTTCTTGGAGTGCTTTTTGCTATTCGTGCGAGGTGCCCTTTGGGTAAATGAGCAGTGACCGAGTTCTTTTTTCGAAGTCGCCCAGAAAGATTGACAACTTCGGGAAATGCGCGTCCTGCCAGTGTGCGGCGAAAACGACCAGGGGTTCTTTTGGGTATTCGATCCCAAAATCCTGTGGGGGTGGCGGGTGTGGTGGCTGCGAGAAAACTTAGAATAGAACCAGCCATGAGCGCCAGTTCCGGCAAACGCTGGATCATTTCTTCGGCATGAACAAATTGGCGATGAGCGCCAATCATCTGTTTAGCGCTCAAAGGGACTTGCTCGACCGGCCAACGGTCTTTGTATATGTTGCTGACACTGATCGGTTTGAGAACCACAGGAGTCGCTAACAACCAAGGGGTATCAAAATCGGGATCATAGATGGCGTAGACATCAAAGGTTTGATTGCAGGCATTCGGCGCGCAGTCAGGTAAAACCAAGTTACACCAAATCTCTGCTCGCAGGACATGACCCTGCTCTTCCCAACTTTGTATCTTATCCGGCGCAGTTGCGGCGATCACGTTTCCTTTATGCGCGCGTGCCAGCGGACGGATCAATTCTCCGTAGACAGGCATGCGCCCCACGCCACAATAATTCGGGAGCACGTTGCGGCGGGCTGTAAAGTTGCTTGCTAAACGCAACTCGTACTGCACTATCTCGGCTTCTTGTAGGTCACTCACCTTCACGCCTGCGTCGACTACCACAATTTCGTCCGCTGAAAGCGTTTTCTTGATGTTTTTGAGAATGATCCTCCATAACCGCTTTTCACTCGGATCTTTGGGGTGAACGCGTTCAAACGCCTGCGGCAATGCGATCCGCTGTCCGTTGATTTCTCCCACCTTACCTACCACTCCAAAGATAACCGCTGGCAAAGCACGCCCAGCGGCTGGATGATAATGTTTGCTTGGACAGTTTTTCAAGGTCGGACGCCAAAAAGCGGTCACATCGGCTACCACAGGTTTGTATCCTTCATATTCATGTCGTTGCCACTCGGGCAAGCTTTCCACCTGCTTGCTCCATTGCGCTATCAGAGTTGTGGTTTGCCAGACGCCACTATTGGTCGCTGCCCAAGCTCTGCGTACTGCTTTATCTTCCAAGCCAATGGCTTTCAAGGCAGGAAACAATGCGCCGCGACTCGGTAACAACTGCCCGCTCAAAAACGCCCAGAACACATGCAGCATCGCAAGATTCGTTCCAATGGGCAACCCTTCAAGTAGTTCGTCCAAAACGGTTATGGTATGATTCGTTTTGGTAATGGCGTTGTGGGATTTTTTCACAAAATAAGATTACCACGCTTTACGTCATTACCGCTTTCTTTATCTAATCCAGTTAGCGGAAACTAAAGTTAAATGATAAAGTAACCCTGGCGTTGGATCACATCCTACCCATTCGAGGTGATGATGAATACGGCGGCTATCGGGTCGCACTGATTGCCAAATACGAATCAATTAATACCCCATTGAAGATCGATATCACAACCGGAGACGCTATTACTCCTGAAGCTGTCCGCTATGCCTTTCATTCGAACTTTGAAAACAAGAGGTTCGAGGTCTGGGCCTATAATATCGAAACAATCCTGGCAGAAAAGATAGAGACCATTTTGCGTAGGAGTGTGCTCAATACCCGGCCAAGAGATTTTTATGATGTCTACATCCTCATGAAAACGCAGCGGCGGGCAATCAACAAGAAAATATTTAAGGCAGCCTTGAACGCCACTTCCCAAAAAAGAATGTCGCTTGCAGCAGTGCAGGAGAAAGAAAAAATATTGAAGACCATCCAGACGGATGAAGTCACGAGACAACGATGGATGCGTTATTGCAAAGATAACTATTACGCAAAGGGTATTGAGTTTGACGAGGTCATTAAAAATACTGATCGATATTGTAAATTAAGGATTAAATTCTCCTAGTAGCCACCCGACAGTTTTAGGAACGAGCATAAAGTGGCACCAAGATTGAAAGAGAGTGTAACAGTTTTCGATCTATGAAGTGAAACCCAATTTGAAAGAGGCTGAGATCGCGACGATCTTTGCGATCGACGAGATGACGCATGCCCGCCCGAATCGTCTGGTTGCCCACCGAAAGGAGCCAATCATAAAGGAACGATACAGCTAATATCAGATAATATCTCGCGCGGCGCAAGCCAGCTCAAGATATAAGTGGATAGTCCTATTTCTTTAACATTGGAATTGCTTTGGGAAGACGGACTTCACGCTTGATATTGGCCCCCGCATTCAAATCCACACAACGCAGATCACTCATCGCGGCCGCGTTCTATCTCCACGCCAACCGATTTTGCGAATCGAACTGCGCCGGGCTTTTCCACGCGCACGATCACTTTCTCAATCTCTTTTTGCTCCAGACATAATTTTGCCAAGTCATTGGCAAGCGCTTCCACAGTGAAGCGCGCCGCGGTTTCGGCATGGGCCTGGACCTTCTTTGCCAGTGCGCTATAGTCTATGCAATCGGCGAGATCATCAGTCTCGGCCGCCCGGCTGGTATCGGTAAAGACAGTGATGTTGATCAGAATATCCTGAGGCTTTTCACGCTCCCAGTCACGGATGCCGATAATGCCGCGCACCAGTAAATCCTTGAGGAAGACTTTATCCATGTTCGCTCCCAAATTAACTTGAGGTAAATAAAAAAGTTTGATGAAGCCAGGCCTTATTCCCCAAATAGCTTTTCAATGAATCCCTGTTTCTTAGGTACCGGAGCAACGTTTTCCCTTGGCATACCTAGCAAAATCACTGTGATGTTGTCATGACCGCCACGTTCGTTGGCTTCATCGATCAAATCTTCCGCCATGGATTTCAAATTATTGCGCGTCTTGATCACATGCAAAATTTCATCATCCCAGATCATATCGGTCAGGCCATCCGTACAAAGCAGCACAACATCTCCGGGGTGGAGCTGCGTACCTTGATTCTTCTTTGCCTCTTCGACGGATTCATCCGGCTTGAGATACATGCGAAAATCCACGCCGGGCAATTCAACTGAGCCAAGATGACGTCGAATCACGTGCACATTGGGATGGTTCCGCGCTTCCTCGGGTTTGATAATACCTTTCTCGATCGCTTCCTGGACCCAGGAATGGTCCACCGTTAAACGCTGGATTTTTTCATCTCGAATCAGATAAATGCGCGAATCACCCACATAACCAGTATACAGTTTATCTTCGACAACCCACGCACACACACAAGTCGCCCCCATCCCTTGTTGATCGTCCTTGCTGGCGGAACGCGCCGCAATGGCCTGGCTTGCGCTGTCAATCGCTGACTTAATGACCTCAAGCGGCTTCCGACCATTACTATCCGCCACTTTCTGGCTGATATAGTTGACTGCCAGCTCAGCGGCGACTTCACCGGCGCGGTGTCCGCCGATGCCATCGGCCACGACCGCAAATACAACCGGAGGCCCGTCATCTGCTATAAAAGATGCGACGGCATAACGGTCTTCATTATTTTTACCGCTTCGTCCGGCGTGACTAAGAGCGGCCACATTTAAATGGGCGCGTTTGGTTCGATTCATGCCGCGGTTTTTTCTCTCGTGATCCTCGGCTCCTGGACTGATGGAGGATTCTTAAATTGGAATCGGAAGATCAATTGTCCAAAGTGTATCACATCCCCGTGTTGGAGGGTGTAGCCCTCTTTTCCTATTGGCTCATAATTGACCCATGTCCCGGCAATGGTGCCTTCATCTCGAATGTGAAAGGCGCCGTCCTCGGTTTGATTAATGCGAGCGTGGCGCGGCGCGATGGAAAGGTCATCCACAACGATACTGGATTGTGTGGGATCCGTGCCAAAGGTGATTTCGTTTTCGACGAGAGGCATTGGGTTTGCGGTCATTGGCTCGAGGTCCGGGTGGAGGCGGATGAGAGATGCCGGCGCGTTGGCTAGCTTCGTCCGTCCAGTTCGAGGGCGGGCGCGCTTCTTCTTCTCTTGGGCAGATGTCTCGATTGTTGCCGTAACCGGCTGCGTAAGCGGATCGGCGTTGAGGCGGCGAGCGCTGCGTGCCCTCGCCAAAACAAATCGCAGCCGACTGATCAATAGAATCAGCAACAGCGCAATGCCTGCGAATCCGATTGCACCATAGGTGATGTATTGACGATATTTTTCGAACAACGCAGATATTCCATGCGGCGCCTGTATGACTGTCAATGTGAGTGGGATTTCCATGCTGGTTTTTTTCAGTCCCAATGCATCAACTGCTTCAACGGAAATCCTGTGTGAGCCGCTCGTCGTGAAACCGCTGATATCCCACACGAATTTATCGAAGGGCGGATTTTTATTTTCAGCCACAGCTTGACCGTCCACGTATAAAGTGGTGCTAGTTAATGGCCGTGTATGCCCATCGGGAAATTCGATGATGACATCTATCTCTTGGGTGGTTGGCAAAAGGATTTTCGTATTAAACGGATCGTTCGCCGGCGGCTGGCGCGTGATTTGCAGAGGTGGTGAAACCAAAATCGGATTCGGCGGCTGGATATCCACCGTAAAAGATTGGTCGGCAGATTTGAGCATGGTTCCGGAATTCGTGACTTGCACACTCAATGTATGCTGTCCGCCCGCCGTTACCGCGGATGAATATTTGAGCGAATATAATTTTCGCAGAGGAGTGAAATAAGATTTGGGATCAGGAAAATCTGAGGATGATGAAAAATAAAAAATACCGCCGGTCTGTTCAGCGAGCTGGCTGAAAGCCGCCGCGCTGGTGGTTGCCTGATACGAGTCCATATCTGCAAACCAGACAAAAACATGGACGCGGTTTTGAATGGCGCGTTGAATCAGCGGTTGAAGCTCGCTGTCCACATTGGGATCGTCCATGTGCGGCGTGATGAACAACACGGCGCGCTTCGTGCCTGAATGACTTCCCTGTGTAATGGCAGTATCAATGGCAATCGAAAGGGACTGCAAATTCGGTGTGGTTGCATGGAAGTCGGGCTGGAACGAATTCAAACTCACCAGCCAGTCTTTAACATTTGCATGCGTAATGATGGCTCCGGCAAGTGTCACCAGGCTGAGATCATCCTGCTGATCCGTTGGCCGCGCCTGCGCCCATGTATCCAGCCTCTGAACCATCCATTGAAAGCGGGAAGAACCGGTTGCATCACGAATCCCAAGCACGGGTCCGGGACTGACCGCCACCACAATTTGTATGGGAATGGTCAACTCGGTCAGAGCCGTGACCGGAAGCGGCTTACCATCTTCAACCACATTCACATCCCCCGACTTTAGTCCGCTTACGAACGCGCCAAACTCGTTGAACACGTCCATGAAGGCGGAGACCGTTGGAAAGCCCGATACGTCAACGGGATAGAGAATCACTGCGGCCTGTCCCTGCGCGCGGACAGGCAAGCCCCAACCAAGCAACAGGCTCAGGCTGATTAACGCAATAAGAAATTTACGCATTGGTCGGTGAATTAACCGGCGTTTGTTCTTCCTGTTTTGGCTGGGTGATGCGAATATAGGTTAGCGTCCACACCGATTGTAGATAAGTCATCAAGACGCCATTGAGGAACCATGAGATGGGAACATAGGCGCAGATGATGCACACGAAGGCAATGAGCCACGGCGTGAACGAAAAATTCAGGCTGTTCATATTAGCCATGAATGCAATGATCAGTGGAACCATAACTACCAAAAGCGGCAAAGCAATGACAATCGCGGCTACGATCCCGATGACAACTGTAATTAGCCAGATAATGAGAATCGGACCGAGATTCTTTGTCAGCACTTCCCAGCCGCGCTTGAATCCATCGAGGATGGATTTGTCCTCAAGCACAATGGCACGCTCGGCTTGAGTCGAAATAAATCCGAGGATGATCGCAAGGATAACAATAACGCAGAAAAATATGCACAGAACGGGCAACAAAATCAAGAGGCCGGACATATTGGGATTATTGCTGGCAAGCGGAATCATTGCCGCGCCAACGCCGATGGCAATCGCGATGAATGCAATTACAAAAGGGGCGCCGATCAGAAACGATAGCCAGAACACGCGCCAGAAGTAAGGCGTGCTTTCCTTCCACAATTCACCGAAGGTCAATTTCTCCGCACCCGCGTCCGCCTCCGCCGACCCTTTGATCAAGCCGATGCGGCCAATCGTGCCGAGAAAAATCTCCAGAAGAACGATTATGCAAACAACGGCGATCACGACCGCAACAAACTTCCAAATAAACGATGGGTCATCGAACAAGTGCGCAAAGCGATAAAGTTGGCCCATCACGGCCGGAGGCAGATTGGGCGTCGAATTGGGAAAACCATTTCCGCTAGTTCGGAAACTATTATTGAAGTTGAAACTTCCGCCCCGGCTTGCGCCGCAACCGGCAAGGATGCCGAAAATCCACAGCACTTTGAATTTCCAAGTGATCTTCCATGCCTTGCTCAGAACTTCACCGTAATCCATGCTTCCCTCCGTCAAGAATTTGATCTTTTCACCGATTACTTTGGATTTGCATCAATAATTTCATGGTCTTCGCTGATCGATCCATTCTTTGAAGATGGCAACTGAACCCATTGATGCAGACCAGCCCATGCCAGGAACATTCCACCCGTTGCCGTGCCAGTGACAGAGAAGGGCACGCCCGCAACAATTCCCATCACCAAACCCTTGGCAATTGCCGGACCCCATTCATCTTTTGCCAAATAACGTTGGACTAACGTTGTTGCAGCAAAACACAATCCACCCACGATTGGAGAAGTAATCATCCACACTTCCGGACCAGCCAGTTCCGGCAGGTCGAAAAGATTATCCAGTATGACTGTGACTAAGGCGGATAGCGGATGAATTGGTGAAGCTGGAATCGGACTGCGGTTGATGGTCAACCGAGGCCGGCGAGGTTCGATTTGGTTGGTCATTCTTTATTCTCCATCATTACCTATCAACAATTATATACGTCTATTCCCATTCAATCGTAGCGGGCGGCTTACTGGTAATATCATACACCACTCTATTGATTCCGTGGACTTCGTTCACTATACGATTGGATATCCGCGCCAAAAGATCGTTCGGCAGGCGCGCCCAATCGGCGGTCATAAAATCTTCGGTGGTTACGGCCCGAATCGCGGCGACTTCCTCATACGTGCGCTGGTCGCCCATCACGCCGACGGAATTCACCGGCAGTAAAACCACAAACGCCTGTGACAATTCCGAGCCTTTGCCGATCAATCCGGCTTTGGATAATTCATCCTGAAAGATGGCATCCGCTGCGCGCAAATGATTTAAGCGTTCATCCGTCACTTCACCAAGACAGCGCACGCCCAGGCCCGGACCCGGAAACGGCTGCCGCCAAACCATTGCTTCCGGCAAACCAAGCGCCTCGCCGACCGCGCGCACTTCATCCTTGAACAAATATCTTAGCGGCTCGACCAATTCAAATGGCATGTCTTCCGGCAATCCGCCGACGTTGTGATGTGTCTTGATGCGTTCCGCTTTGTTTCGATCCGGCGCAGACGATTTAACCACATCGGGATAAATCGTTCCCTGCACCAAAAAACGCGGCGAACCTAATTGTTTGGCTTGTTCTTCAAAAATGCGAATGAATTTTTCGCCGATGATCTTTCTTTTTTGTTCCGGTTCAGTGACGCCTTCGAGCGCACGAATAAATTCATCGCTGGCATCCACCGCAATCAATTCAGCATGCATCTTCTCGCGGTAAGTCGAGATGACTTGTTCGGGTTCGCCTTGCCGTAGCAAGCCGGTATCCACAAACACCGCGACTAGCTGATCACCAATCGCTTTATGAACCAGCGCGGTCGCCACCGACGAATCCACGCCGCCGCTTACCGCGGATAAAACGCGTTGATTACCAATTTGCTTTCGAATACGTTGGATTGAGTCTTCGATAATGGAAGTTGGAGTCCAATCGGGTTTTGCCTCGCAAATCTCCACTGCAAAATGTTTGATGACTTCCGCACCGTTGAGCGTATGTTTCACTTCAGGATGGAACTGTACGCCAAAATATTTTCTTTGCATGTCGCCCATCGCCGCGAACGGACTATTGCCGCTCTTTGCCAATGCGATGAATCCTTCCGGCATGCGCGTAATGCGGTCGCCGTGCGACATCCACACTGTGGATAAAGCCGATAACGCAGAGGACATCAGCGGCTCAAGTGTCGCCAAACCGTATTCGCGTTGCGCAGATGGATCCACCTGCCCGCCCAGCGCGTGAGTGAGCGCTTGCATTCCGTAACAAATGCCAAGAATGGGCAAACCTGAATCAAAAATATATTTTTGAATATACGGTGCGTTCGGTTCATAGACTGACTTGGGTCCGCCGGAAAGAATGAAACCTTTCGGCCTGATCGCCAAAACGGTTTCCGCAGGTGCGTCCCACGGAAAGAGTTCACAATAGACATGCGCCTCGCGCACGCGCCGCGCAATGAGTTGAGCGTATTGAGAACCGAAATCTAAAATTGCTATCGAGTCAATCATTGGAAGATGATCTTCCCCCCATCCATCGAAGCGATGCGCGCTAATGATTTAACTGGGATGTTCAAATGTTTAAGCGCATCGCGTCCGCCCTCAAAACCCTTTTCGATCAACGTGCCGATGCCAACCACTTTCGCACCTGCGGCTTCGGCGAGACGAACGAGACCGAGAATCGTCGCGCCGGAAGCGAGGAAATCATCAATGATCAAGACTTTTTCTTTACCCGTGAGATACTCCGGCGAGACGATCAATTCCACCATGCGGCCTTTGGTATGCGAGGGTGCCAGCGTGAGATAGACTTGGTCGGGCATGGTGACCGGTTTTGTTTTTCGAGCGTACACCACTGGAAGTCCGAGATGAAACGCCGTTGTCAGTGCGGGAGCGATGCCGGAGATTTCCGCGGTCAACACTTTCGTCGCGCCGACATTCGCAAATCGCCGCGCGAATTCCTTTCCACACGAGTCCATCAGCGCCGCATCCACTTGATGATTGACAAAACCATCCACTTTGAGAATTCCATTCTCAAGAACCTGGCCATCGCGCAGAATGCGATCTTTCAATTCCTTCATAACCTGCCTCCCGAAATTTTTAGTATAGACACATTTGATTTTACAACACTCGCCCGCGATGTGCCAGCTATGATTATAATGCGGCAATCATATTCCAATTTTAGTCTGTGTTAGAATTTATCCGTGACGAAACGAACGTTGCTTCTGCTCGCATCCAACTCGCCGCGTCGCAGGGAATTGCTTTCGCTCGGCGATTGGATGTTCAGCGTCTCGGTTTCCAATGTGGATGAGAGCCAACGGACCGGTGAAGCGCCTCCGGATTATGTTTTGCGGTTGGCCGAAGCGAAAGCGCGTGTGGCAGTTTCCCATGCTCGGCCTGACCATATCATCATCGGCGCAGACACTGCGGTGGTAGATGGGAGCAGGATTCTCGGCAAGCCCAAGGATATGAAGGAAGCCACCGCCATACTTAAGTTTCTGCGCGGACACGCTCATCAGGTGTATACCGCTTTGGCGGTTCTGCGGATGAACGATGAACGCCTCATCACCGACTTGTGTGTGACCGATGTTCCGATGCGAAATTATAGCGACGGAGAGCTGGAGACCTATGTCCTGACGGGCGATCCGCTGGATAAGGCCGGAGCTTATGCAATCCAGCACCCGGGGTTTCACCCCGTGGAAAACATGAATGGCTGTTACGCGTCCGTGATGGGATTGCCATTGTGTCATCTAATCCGCGTTTTGCGAAGGCTGGATGTCGTTGCCGGCACCGATGTACCCGCCGCATGTCAATCGCTATTACAGTATCAATGTCCTGTTTCACGCGCCATCCTGCGCGGCGAACAGATTGGATGAAAAGGTAAAAGTATGAAATTAACTCGCTGGCTTTTATTATTTGTATTGCTCGTTTTTCTGGCTGCTTGTGGACCGCAAACTGCTAACGGCACGCCTCAACCCGGCAGCTTTTCATTCTTCCCAACCGCTTCGCCTTTGCCGCCGCCGCCTGTGACCATTGTGAGTGCGCCCGATGCCAAGTCTACCATGACGAAGTACCTTGACGCGTTTAAGAATAACGACTATGCAACGATGTATGCCTTGCTCTCGAAGGCCAGTCAAAGTTCCATTTCTCAAGCCAACTTTAGCAAGCAATATGATGACGCACTCAATACAATGAGCGCAAGCAAATTGGATTATCAACTTCTTTCAGAAGCGCTTAATCCAACCACGGCACAAGTCAGCTTTCAGATCACGTATCACACCGCACTGGTTGGCGACATCCAACGCAGCATGATTGCCAATTTGATTTTGGAGCAAGGCCAATGGCGGCTTCAATGGGACCCGACATTGATCCTGCCCGAATTAACTGGCGGCAATCATTTAGCGATGGATTACCAAATTCCGTCACGCGGCAACATTTATGATCAGAATGGCAATCCAATTGCCCAGCAATCAGACGTATATTCAATAGGCGTCATTCCATCTCAACTAGGCAGGGCCGCAGGGACGGTGGATGTGGAATTAAGTAGAATTATGGGGATCCAAAACTTCGATGCGATTTATGACCTATGGAAAAATCAGCCTGCTGATTCTTATGTAGGCATCACCGAGGCCTCACCGGATGAAATCCAAAAGGCGCAAATGGATTTGACTCTCCCCGGCTTGGTGACTGCCAAATATACTTCCCGCTATTATTTTGATCAGGGCATTGCTCCGCAAGTGGTTGGATATACCCAGTTGATTTCGCCAGATCAACTCAACGCCTATCGCCGTCTCGGTTATCGCGGCGATGAACGCATCGGCCAGGCCGGCATCGAGAAATCCATGGAACAATACCTGGCTGGTAAACACGGCGGCACACTGTACGCGGCTGATGCGAACGGAAATCTTGTTAGCAAGATAGGTTCGAGCCCTGAACAACCGGCAGATTCGATTTATCTGACGATTGATAAAAATATGCAATATTACGCCCAGCAGGCGCTGACCGGCTACAACGGTGCGATCGTTGTGATGGAGATGAATACCGGCAAAGTGCTGGCGATGGCATCCTCTCCGGAATATGATCAGAACCTCTTCGATCCATCCAATACCAACAGCCAGTATCTTTTGGGCGATTTATTGAATCGAACCGATCAGCCGCTTCTTAATCGCACCACGCAGAGCGGATATCCTCTTGGGTCAGTATTCAAAATTCCGGCGATGGCGGCCGCGCTCGAAAGCGGTTTATATACGCCCCAGACCCAATACGATTGCGAATATCATTTCACGGAACTCAATGGAATCGTTCTCAATGATTGGACATGGGACTTCTGCCAGCAAGCGTTGGCGGCAGGCAAACAGTGCGACACCGTCAACACCAAACCTTCCGGTGTGATCACGCTTCAACAGGGATTGATGCGTTCATGCGATCCATACTTCTGGCATATTAGCGTTGACTTGTTCAATAACAATCGCGCCGCCGATATCGCAAGCATGGCGCGCGCTTTTGGTCTCGGCTCGCCTACCGGAATTAATGCGGTGGCGGAAGCCTCCGGAAATATTAGCGTGCCGACGACTCTGATACAGGCAACCAATCAGGTGATTGGTCAGGGCGATGTGCAGGTGACACCAATTCAGGTAGCGCGCTTTGTGGCGGCCATTGGCAACGGCGGAACGCTTTATACTCCGCAATTGATCCAGGAGATTCAATCTGCAGACGGCAAGACGGTCTCCGCCTTTAAACCGGAAGCCGCAGGCACACTTCCGATTCAACCGGACCGGCTGGCGGCCATCCAGCAGGCCATGCAATGGGTGATCACCGATCCGCGCGGCACAGCGTATTATCGAATGTTGGGATTAAGTGTGCCTATGGGCGGAAAGACCGGCACCGCTCAGACTAGCCAATCATTGCCGGATGCGTGGTTCGTTGGGTATACCCAAGATCAACAAAATTCCGGTAAACCGGATATTGCAGTTGCAGTCATTATGGAGAACGCAGGCGAGGGCGCCGATTATGCCGCACCGGTTTTCAGGGCAATGATCGAAACGTATTATTATGGTGCGCCGCAGGCACAACCGTGGTTTGGTCCAATTGGTAATCCTTATACACCAACGCCGTTGGGCGGCATCCCGACCAAGACGCCGCAACCCACCAAGACCCCGCAAAAATAAATGTGAGCGGCTTCTCAGAACATGGCATAATTGTCAAGGCTCAGTCCGGTTTCTTTACGGTGGATGCCGGAGGAGAACTTATTGTCTGCCAATTGCGCGGTAAATTGAAGCAGGGCAGAGCAAAAGGTGATATCGCGGCCCTGGGTGATCGCGTGCATATTTCTGCTTTGGAAGATGGAAGGGGGACGATTGATGAAGTCGAAGAACGGAAACGGGCCATCGTCCGGCTCGATCCGAGACCGCAAGGAGATTATCAGCAAGTCTTGTTGGCGAATCCAGATCAGGCGGTATTCGTCTTTGCCTGCGCAGATCCGGAGCCAAAACTGAGGATGCTCGACCGCTTTCTCGTAATCGCCGAAAAACAACAAATCCCTGCGATAATCGTTGCGAATAAAATTGATCTAGTAGATAAAAGCGAATCAAAAAAAATATTTGGTTTGTATTCATCGTTGGGATATTCGGTGATTTATACTTCGGTGAAAACCGGCGATGGAATGGATGAACTCAAAGCGCACCTGGCGGGGCGGATCAGCGTGTTGGCCGGCCCAAGCGGAGTCGGAAAATCGAGTCTGCTCAACATGCTTCAACCACGGCTTGAACTCGCTGTGAATGAAGTGAGCCACGCGTTCCACAAAGGCAAACATACCACCGTTGTGCGCGAAATGTTTGCGATTGAGGGCGGCGGTTATATCGCTGACACACCCGGATGGAAATCGCTGGCTTTATGGGATACCGAACCCGAAGAGATCGATGCATATTTTCCCGAACTCGCGCCGCTGGTGGCTCAATGTCAGTTTAGCGATTGCACGCACACGCATGAGCCGGGTTGTGCGGTGCTCGCAGGAATAGAAACCGGCAAAGTCCATCCGCAACGATATGAGTCTTATCTACGCCTGCGCGATGGTCGTGAACGATGACGAATAATAATTGGAATGTAATGGGGAACGAATGGGCCGTGGAATTGCTTCGCCAGCAGATTATGCATGGTACAACTCGTCATGCGTATCTTTTCGCGGGACCTTCGGGCGTGGGGCGCCGTACGTTGGCTTTGCGACTCGCCCAGGCTTTGAATTGCACTCAACCCATCGAGCCTGGAATTCCATGCGGTCAATGCCGGGATTGCAAACAAATCGAAGCGATGACACACCCCGACTTAAACATCATTCAAGCCGATAGGGAAGGCGGCACGCTGAAAGTGGATCAGGTCCGTGAAGCGCGGCGGACTTTGACTCTCAAACCTTATCAATCCAAATATCGTGTGACTGTTTTGCTGCGCTTTCAAGAGGCCAACGACAGCGCAGCAAACGCCTTGTTGAAAATTCTAGAGGAAGCTCCATCTTATGTCCTTTTTGTTTTGACGGCCGATTATCCTGAACAATTACTGCCAACGATTGTTTCGCGTTGTGAGGTGTTGCGTCTGCGGCCATTATCGCTAGAAACTTTAGAATCACATTTGACTCAACATGGTGCAGATTCAGATCAGGCGCGGCTGATCGCTCATATCAGTGGCGGACGATTAGGATATGCACTTCGATTGATGCAGGATTCACCTGCACTCGAGTTTCGGAATGAAAAGTTGAATGAGGCGCAATCGTTTACAACCGCCATGCGCGTTGATAAATTTGCTTATGCTGAAAAGCTTGTCAAAGATAAGGACGCCATGCGGAATGTGTTACTGCTCTGGCTTTCGTATTGGCGTGATGTGTTGTTGTGCAGTGGAGGATCGTCTGTGCCGCTTGCGAACATGGATCGAGCGAAGGAGATTGAATCTATAGCGGAACTCGTTTCGATGTCGGAGGTGAGGCGCATGGTATCTGAGTTGGAAACATCTTTATCACAGTTGGAAGCCAATGTTAATGCACGATTATTGGCGGAAGTCATCCTGCTGGATTGGCCAAGGATATAGGTATAATTTTTGGGAACACCGAACTTTTAATGTTGTTATAAGGATATACATCGAAAGGAGCAAACCATGCAATATGTCAACTTCGGCAAAACAGGAATGAAGGTCTCGCGTCTATGCCTCGGCATGATGACGTACGGCTCAAAGAAATGGCGCGAGTGGGTCTTAGAGGAAGAGGACGCCAAACCGTTCGTCAAGCGTGCCCTGGATGCGGGCATCAACTTCTTCGACACCGCGGATGTGTACTCGTTTGGAGCCAGTGAAGAAGTCCTCGGCAACACGCTGAAAGCTTTCGGCGTCAAGCGCGAGACGGTGGTGATCGCCACAAAAGTTTATCAAGTGATGAGCGATGACATCAACGACCGCGGCCTTTCGCGCAAACATATCATGGATTCGATTGACAGGTCGCTCAAGCGGCTCAAGATGGATTACGTTGACCTTTATCAAATCCATCGCTGGGATTACGACACGCCCATCGAAGAAACGATGGAAGCTCTGCATGATGTGGTCAAAGCGGGCAAGGCGCGCTACATCGGCGCGTCATCCATGTTTGCATGGCAATTCGCCAAGGCGCAATTCACTGCCGACCTTCACGGCTGGACGCGTTTCGTTTCGATGCAGGATCACTACAATCTCGTCTATCGCGAAGAAGAGCGCGAGATGATTCCGTTTTGCAAAGATCAAGGTGTAGCGATCATTCCATGGAGCCCGATGGCGCGGGGATTTTTCGCAGGCGACCGCAAACATGGTGGGGGCGGAAAGACCACACGCTCCAACACTGATCCATTTGCAGATCAGCTATATTTCCGCGAAGAAGATTTCCAGGTGGCGGACCGCGTATCCGAAATTGCCAAGGACCACCACGTGAGCGGCTCACAAATTGCCCTAGCATGGATGTTGCACAAGCCTTACATCACGGCGCCGATCATCGGCTCGAGCAAAATGGAACATCTGGATCAGGCAATTGCCGCGCTGGACATCAAACTTTCAGAGGAAGAAATCAAACGACTGGAAGAACTATATCAGCCGCATCCCGTTCTCGGCCACAGTTAGATGATGCGGCTGGTTTATCTGGCGTATCGAATTTATTGCTTCTTCTTTCGTCCGCTCGCGTTAGGCGTGCGTGTGATGATGATTCAAAACGATCAAGTGTTGCTCGTCCGCCATACCTATGTAGAAGGCTGGTATCTACCGGGCGGCGGCGTTAAACGCGGCGAGACTCTGGATCAAGCCGCGCTGCGCGAGGCTCACGAAGAGACAGGGGCAACGCTAAACAATTTAAGTTTGGCTGGCTCGTACACGAACCTAACTGAATGGAAAAGCGACCATAATATCCTATTCCTTTCCACGGACTTTACAACCAGTGGCAAACACGATCATGAGATTGCTGAAATGAGCTTCTTTTCGCTCGACGCCCTGCCCGCCAATCTTTGGCCGGGTCACCGCCGACGATTGGAACAATATCGAGCCGGTATAAGCCATCCGCAATTTGGAAAGTGGTAATCAAATCTGGTAATGGTGTTCGCCGCTGCCTTTGGATTTCTGGTATAGAGGTAAACCATGTTTCATAACATTCCTGATGTTATGCTCCAACTCATGCAAGAACTTGAGAGTCTGGATGTCATAGACCGGACTGACGGAACGCCGATTACAAAACGTTTGCGTCAGATCCCGCCTGAGACGGGTAAATTTCTGGCCTTGCTGTGTGCCAGCGCACCAAAAGGAAACGTGATCGAGATCGGCACGAGCGGCGGATATTCAAGTATGTGGCTATCACTGGCCTGCCGCGTTCGAGGCGATCCGTTGACCACATTCGAAATCCTGCCCAATAAGATTGAGCTTGCCAGGGAAACTTTTCGCACGGCAGGCATCGAAAACATCATACAGCTGGTCCAGGGCGATGCCCGCCAAATGCTTGGTCAATACCATCAAATTGCTTTTTGCTTTCTGGACGCTGAAAAAGATATTTATTCCGACTGTTACGAAAAGGTCGTGCCCAACCTGCTAAGGGGTGGACTGCTGGCCGCCGACAACGTTTTGAGTCACAAGGATGATTTGAATTCCTTCGTAGAACAGGCGCAGGGCGATCCGCGCGTCGACGCGCTGACTGTTCCAATTGGCAAAGGAATTCTCCTTTGCCGAAAGATATGAAAAGGTTTGGCGTTAAAATAGACTTCCTATGATCTTTCCGAGGAGAATGACTTGTCAGAAACTTTAAAAATCGTTATTCCTATGGCGGGCTGGGGAACTCGTATGCGCCCGCATACATGGAGCAAACCGAAGCCTCTGGTCGGTGTGGCAGGTCGAACCACGCTCGATTATCTTCTGGATATGTTTAAAACGGTTCCCGATCCAAGCCGAACAGAATATATCTTTATTGTTGATCCCTATCTCGGGGAAATGCAAATTCCAGATTTCATTGCGAAACATTATCCTGGAATCAAGTCGCACTTTGTTGTGCAAGGCGAGATGAAGGGACAATCCCATGCACTCTATCTGTCGAGGCAATACCTCACCGGCCCGATGACCCTATGCTTCTCTGATACGCTTCTCGAAACGAATTTTTCGTTTTTGGATCGCGAAAAGAGCCATGGCGTGGCATGGGTCAAAGAGGTTGAAGATCCGCGTAGATTCGGAGTTGCTGAGGTCAACAAAGATGGGTGGGTGACGCGATTGATCGAGAAGCCGCAGTCAGTGGAAAATAAACTGGCATTGGTGGGCTGTTATTATTTCAAGAACAGTGAAAACCTGATGGCTGCCATCGAAGAACAAATGCAGCGCAATATTCAACTTAGGCATGAATTCTATCTCGTGGACGCCATCAACATCATGCTTGAACATCATGCGCTAATGCGCATCGAAAAAATCGAAACCTGGCTGGATACCGGAACGATTGAGGCAACGCTGGAGACGAATCGCTACTTTTTGAAACGCGATCAGGATCAAACGAAACATGCAATACGCAAGGATGTGGAAGTCATTGAGCCGGTGTTTATTCATGAAAGCGCAGAAATTGAATGCTCAACGATTGGGCCGTATGCTTCGATTGGAGCAGAATGCAAAATCAGCGGAAGTCGGATTGAGGACAGCATTGTCGAAGCAGAATGCAGAATCAGCGATGCGGCGCTGAAAAGCTCGATGGTCGGCAAGCAGGCTAAAGTCCAGGGAAGCGGCGCAAAAGAGTCTTCCCAGTTGAACATTGGAGATAACAGTTCTGTAATTTTGGGGCAGTGAGAATGTCACTACCCCTTTTTGTATGAAGCCGCTAAAATAGAGGAAGTGCCATGGATGATGTCGAATGCCGATCCGATTCTGAATTTGCGGAGCGCCCGCTGGCCCTGACGTGGAACGGATTCCATTATGAGATTACGGAAATCCTCGCCCGTTGGCGCGGCCCAAATGAAAAAGGATTCCGCGTTCAAACAACGGATGGCACAGCTTTTGAGTTGACATATCGGGAAATTCCCGATGAATGGCAGGTACAACCTATTTAGGTGTCATTCTTCAAAGTGACATCCAAGCAACGGAGGCTTTAATGGTCCGCACAACGGTCTTAGAACAGACCACTTTGCAAGAACTGGCTAGCGCTCACAGACTTTCGGAGCGCGTCGCCGGGCTGAAACCATCCGGCATTCGCAAGTTTTTTGACATCGCCGCGACGATGAAAGATGTGATCTCGCTCGGCATCGGCGAACCGGATTTCACAACGCCGAAGCCCATTCTCAAGGCAGGTATCCAATCCCTGCAACGGGGCGAGACGCATTACACATCCAATCACGGCAAGATGGAATTGCGTCAGGCCATCGCCGATAACTTGAAGCGGCTATATGGTGTGAGCTATGATCCGGAAACAGAGATCGTCGCGACGGTAGGCGTATCCGAGGCATTGTATCTGGCGTTTACCGCGATCCTTGATCCTGGCGATGAAGTTATCATCCCGACCCCATGTTTTGTTTCGTATCAGGCGGAGGTGATTCTGGCAGGTGGGGTGCCAATTGAAATCCCAAGCCGACCCGAAAATAATTTCCAATTTGATCCCAAAGAGATTCACAGGGCGATCACCTCGCGCACCAAAGCCATCTTTATTGGTTATCCATCGAACCCGACGGGCGCAGTCGCCGAGCGTGAGGCTCTGCTCGAAATCACGAAGATGGCGGAACAAAATGATTTACTGGTCGTATCGGATGAAATATATGACCGGTTGGTCTATGATTTCAAACATGTTTGTTTCCCATCGCTTAGCGTCAACACTCGAAATCGCACTATATTGCTCGGCGGATTTTCAAAAGATTACGCGATGACAGGCTGGCGCATCGGATACGCGGCTGCGCCAGCGGACATCATCGAAGGGCTGGTTCGTGTCCACCAATACACCATCATGTCCGCACCGACTACCGCGCAGGATGCAGCTATCGAGGCATTGAAGAGCGGCGAGAAGTCTGTGAATGAGATGGTAGCGGAATATGATCGAAGACGCAGATTACTGGTCAGCGGTTTGAACCGGCTCGGACTCAAAACCTTCGAGCCGCGCGGCGCGTTCTATGCGTTTCCGAACATCACTGCTTCGGGCATGGACGATGAAATGTTCGCCCAGAAACTCCTGGAAGAGGAACATGTGGCGGTGGTTCCGGGAAATGCGTTTGGTCCCGGCGGCGAGGGGTTTGTCCGGGCCTGCTATGCCACATCTTATGAACAAATCGAAGAAGCATTGCGCCGCATGGAAAAGTTCATGAGCCGGCATGGATAAAAGCTCACAGAAATTTGTGGCGCCAAATTGGTTAGAAAAAAGAACCGACTCAAAAGCACGCCGGAATCAATGCGTCTCATCCCGTTCGAGATTGAAATAAAAATCTAGCAATAAAAAACGCTCTTCTACATGCCGCTGTATTTGGCTTTCCATTTATAGAAAGAGGTCTTACTGAAGCCGTGCCGACGGGTCAGCTCATCCAGTGCCGCTCCGGCTTCCGCTTCTTTTAGGATATTCATAATCTGGCTTTCCGAAAACTTTGATTTCTTCATGTAGATTACTCCTGGTTCAATTTTGCCATGAGTTTTCTACTTTGCATTGGTACTATTTTAGGAGATGGTTACCGAAGCGGTATAAAAATCGGTTTTGAGTTTGGAGAATTTATTGGCTAAAATGCGAAATGAAAGTCCGCTAATAAAACGATAACCCCTCCTAAAGAAGAGGCTAGCTTGATTAATCAGTTTTCATACCAAAACAGATTTTGTGTGTCAAGTATCTAGCCACCTCATTTTTTTCGATTTTTGCTACTACAAAAACTGCTGAAAAGCTCAAAATGATCTTCAAGGCTTTATTCTTTCCTGTCAATTTGTTTGTCCATATTTTGAATTCTTGCTTTGATTTCATCATCGTCTAACTTGCTGTAAACTTCATCAGTGATATCCGTGCTTACGTGTATTACATTCATGCTGACCGCTTTATAATCAGCCATCGTTTTCGATCTCTCCAAACCATAGTGAATATGTGCATGACGAAATTTATGGGGGAGGGTGATAACGCAAACCAATGCTTTCTAGCCAAGCCTTTATATTTCAGCTACTGGGACATCCGGGCCATTCCGTTTTTTTTATAGACCGATTACACTTCTGATCTGGTATTCGGCCATTTATAATAAAAGGAGATAACAAATGCGAGGTCTTTGGACTTGTCTTACAGTGTTTGGGGTCAGCATGTTTTGCGGAATCATACTTGTCGCGATTGCCGTGGGAGCGATCATCCCAAAGGTGATCAATCCAATTGCGGGACCTTTTGTTTGCAAGAACGGGACGCTGGAAATCACTCAAAATACAACTTCCTACAGGCCCGGCGAATCGGACACTTGGACGACAGACACTTGCATTGATTCCGCCACTGGCAATCAGCGGGATGTATCCTTCCAAACCACGCTCGCCGCAGGAGTCATCTACGGCCTGATCATCTTTGGTATCTCCGCAATTGTGATCATCTGGTATAACTTCTGGAATAAGTACCTCAAGAAGAGTTCCAGTTAAGGCGCGGCTTAGGTTCAAATCTTCGGCGAGGAGCTTTGGCACATATATTTTCGCCTTACAACTATAAGTAAGGCGGATTTATCTTAATGTACTTTATAATAATTAAACGATTATGACAACTTCAATTCCTCCAAAGCTATATAAATATCAATCGCTTGTCACTGGTTCCCATACACTAGAAAACCTAAGACCTGGCAAGATGTGGTTTTCACAACCATATTTACTCAATGACCCATTTGATTGCTCAATCCCTTTTACATTAGATGAAACTGATGGAGAATACCAGGAACTTTTTGAAAAGTTAAATAGTATGCTGCCAGAGCCAAAACTCGACAAGATTCGAGAATTTGAATCCAGATTTTTGACTAATGGTAAAATAAATTCTGCATTTATCAGTTATGTAAAAGAAGCCCAATTGAGGGAAAACAAAAAGAAAATTATTGATACATTTGACGAAATGGGGGTTGCCTGTTTTTCAGCAAGATTAGATAGTATTCTAATGTGGTCACATTATGCAGATGGACATAAAGGACTATGCCTAGAATTTGACACCAAATATCTGCCCTTCAGTGATCGGGAGAAGCTGCATCGTTTAATTTATAGTAATTCATATCCAAGGCTTTCGCCCATTGCCATCTTTCAATCATCGAATATGCCATTTGATCCATTGGTAACAAAGTCTAAGGATTGGGAATATGAAGAGGAATGGCGCTTCATCACGGACAAAGGAAATTGGCTTCTTGAGTATGAACCTAAAGCATTAACTGCAATTTATTTTGGATGTTTAATGCCAATAGCTCAAAGGAAGCAAGTCGCCGCAATGCCTGCCAAATCTGCCGCTCGACTTCATTATATGAAACGATCTGAAACAATGTTTCAGTTAGAACCCATGCCATATCACGGGTAATTATCTAATTTTATTGTTACATGAGGCAATATGAAAACCCTGATCAAAATCGAAGAACTATTTCTGGTGGTGCTGTCCTTTGATCTCTTCCTGAATCTGCATTATACCTGGTGGTGGTTCCTCATCCTTTTCTTTGCGCCAGACCTCAGCATGATCGGATTTCTGGTCAGTCCCAAAGTCGGCGCGCTCACATATGATTTCATCCATCACAAAGGAACAGCTATTGTGCTATTCGTTCTTGGGAGTTTCATTCACGTTGAATGGATGCAAGGGGCAGGATTAATCATCCTCGGCCATTCGTCCTTTGATCGCATTCTCGGCTATGGGTTGAAGTATTCGGATTCATTCCAACATACTCATCTGGGAATGATTGGCCGTGCGCCCACCGCATGAGATTCGTGCGGGATGTTTTTGCTGAACCGTACCATTCAAGGAGCAGGCGATGAAGTCTCAAATTTTTTCAAGGATCATCTTGTATGCGATGATTGCATTGCTTCTGGACGCGTGTAGTCTGTCATCCTCCACGCCGGTGCCTGCTCCTCAAGCGACCGTCACGCCCGCGGTTACGCCGACGAATGCTTTGCCATCGCCAACCGAAACGCCTTCGGTGACTGCCACCAACGCACCTGTCAGCGCGCCGCCGATCAGCCTCTCCAATTTTCAGAGTCTCGCTTCTTTATATCAATGGAATATCGCCAGCGACATTGTCAAGATTACCGGCTCTGCGCTTTCGCCGCTGGCAGATAAAGTTGCGTTGTTGACCGTTCGTTATCCCGAAAAATATTCAGTGGAACTTCATGACTCCCAAACCGGTAATTTGATTTGGACGCAAACTCTCGATGCGAAAACGGATTACCCGGCGGTGGCTTTCTCTGCAGATGGGAGTCTGATCGCGGTCGGCACGGGCACCGCGAGTGTCATGATCTGGAATGTGTCAGATGGCAGTCTCTCGCAGACTTTGACGGGCGCGTCTTATGCCATTAGAGCCGTTGCATTTTCCCCGGACGGGAATCTGATCGCGGCCGCAGGAAGCGACAGTATGGTTCATGTCTGGCAACTCTCGGACGGAATTGAGCGGACAACCTATGTGTTAAAGGATAACGTCGGCAAACTGATTTTTTCGCCTGATAGCAGATACCTTGCAATTGCGTCTGATATTTTTGCCGTCTACGACCTGACGTCGGAGAGCAATTCGCGGGTCATATATTATGAAGGGATTGCCCCGCATCCCACCTCGGAGATTCTCTTTTCGCCCGATGGTCATTCTCTCATCACCGAAGGGGAATTGAATGATGCGAATCATAATCTATGGATTCCGCGTATTTTGGTTTGGAATCTTTCGTCGAATCGCGATGCGGTCAGAAAGGTTCCCATCCCTGATGCAATTCAAAATATGGTGGTTTTATCGGATGGGCAATCCGTTCTCGGTTATGACGCCAGCAAGGGTCAGCTCGATGCGATTGATACTCCCAGTAAATCTATTGTGGGCACGGTTGATCTTGGAACGCTCCTGTTTATGGATTACTCTGCGGACCTCAGCCGCTTTGTAGTTGTGACCCAAACTTCGGTTGCGATTTGGGGAGTCTCGCCCTAGCATGACAAGATACATTGCTTTCCTGCGCGCGATCAACGTCGGCGGACACGTCGTCAAGATGGATGTTCTGCGCGGACTGTTTGAGTTGTTGGGATTTTCAAACGTTGAAACCTTTATCGCCAGCGGCAACGTTTTGTTTGAAACAAACTTAAACAGTGATCTTGAAAAGAAGATCGAGTCCGAACTGCGCGCAGCACTTGGCTATGATGTAGCGACTTTTATCCGAACGGATGCCGAACTCAAAGCTGTTGCCAATTACAAGGCATTCGCTCAATCCCAACTCGATGCGGCCGCGGCTTTCAATGTTGCTTTTCTTAAAGAATCGTTGGATGATAAATCGAATCAAAAAGTGATGGCCCTGCGAACGGATATTGACGACTTCCACGTTCACGGACGCGAACTCTATTGGCTTTGCCAGAAGAAACAAAGCGACTCAACCTTTTCCAACGCGGTGCTGGAGAAGACGCTCGGCAGGCCGTCCACCATTCGCGGAGTAAACACGATTCAAAAGATTGCTGCGAAATACCAAAAATAAAAAACGGCGTACATTGCGCCGTCTTTTGAAACTTATTCTTTCTTTTCGCTATTTTTGCTTTCTGCGATTTTGGTTTCCTTTGGTTTAGTTTCCTTCGGTTTGTTTTCTTTGGCTTCTTCTTTTTTTGTATCCCTTGACGGATCACCGCCGGAAGGAGACTTGTGATCGGTGGAGTAGAAGCCCGATCCTTTAAATACTACACGTACCGGCGAGATAACCTTCTTCAAGCTTTTCTTGCGGCATTCGGGGCAGACTTTGAGTGGTTCGTCGGTGTAGGATTGCTGGCGTTCAAATTGCACTCCGCAATTTTCACAACGATAAGTATAAACTGGCATGGACGTTCTCCTAACAGGATATCATTATAGCGCGCCTTATCGGTAAGTGCCAAGACTTGGACGTGGCATGTTATAATTTTCTAACATTGATATTAGTTGATTGCGAGGCAATATGCTCAAGATTGAAATTGTCTACTGTGCGGTCTGACATTACACCGACCGGGCCGTGGGCCTGGAAAGGGATTTGCTCAAGGAGTTCGAGCACGTGATCGAATCGGTGAGGCTGATTCCCTCGGACGGAGGCCGCTTCGAGGTCAGCGTAAACGGAAAGTTGATCTATTCCAAAATCCAGACCAAACGTCACGCCGAACCCGGCGAAGTCGTGGGTCTGGTCAGTAAAATCGTTGAAGGATAAATGAAGCCAATGTTAAAGAAAAAGGGACGCGTCTTTTCGGGCATTCGCCCTACGGGCCGGGCACATTTGGGAAATTATCTCGGCGCCATCCAGAATTACGTCGTGTTGCAAGACGATTATGAATGCGTCTACTGCATCGTGGATCTTCATGCACTCACAACGGTGGAGGATACCGAAAACCTTCGTCAGAACACGTATGACATGGCGCTGGATTTGCTTGCCGCGGGTATTCGCCCTGCAGAGACCATCCTATTCGTTCAGTCGCATGTGCCGGAAGTGACGGAGCTTCACATGATTCTTTCGATGGTGACTCAGCTCGGAAAACTCACCGATCTTCCAACGTATAAGGAAAAAGTTCGTCAACAACCTGATAACGTGAATTACGGTTTGCTTGGTTACCCCGTTTTGATGGCCGCGGATATCGTTCTTTACAAGACGGATATTGTGCCGGTGGGAATTGATCAGGCGCCTCACCTCGAGTTCACGCGGGAAATAGTGCGTTCCTTCAACTATCGTTACCATACCAAAGTGTTGATCGAGCCGCAAATGAAAAATACCATCTATCCAAAAATATTGGGCATTGATGGCAAAGAGAAAATGAGCAAGAGTTTAAACAATCATATCGAACTTGCGGCCACGCCGGAAGAGACGACCAAGCGCGTGAAGGAAATGGTCACCGACCCGGCGCGTATCAAACGCACCGATCCCGGTAATCCCGATATTTGCAATGTCTTCACAATGCACAAAATCTTCTCTCCGCAAAGCGACGTGGATCGAATCAACATGGAATGCCGCCACGCGGGAATCGGTTGTGTGGAATGCAAATTGCTCTATGCCAAAAATCTCAATCAGAATCTAGAACCATTCCGCGCCAAACGCGCTGAACTCGCCTCCAAGCCGGACCTGCTAACGGACATTCTTAACGACGGCGCCAATCGTGCCCGTGTCATCGCTCAGAAGACGATGGAAGAAGTCCGCGTGGCGGTGCAATTGCCGTGAAAATCTAAACACAAGGGACACAAATTTTAGTTTGTGTCCTTTGTGTTTTCGTGTTGTATGAGAAGTCTTAATTCAACGAGTAAGTCGTGCCAGTGTTACAGTAAAAGGACAGGTCATTTCCAAGATTGGAAAAGGCCTGTTGATTTTATTGGGCATTGGTCACGGGGATGGCGAAGAGCAAGCTCAATTCCTGGCTGAGAAAGTTGCCAACCTTCGCATCTTTGAAGATGCAGAAGGCAAAACGAATTTATCTGTTTTAGATGTGAAAGGAGAAGCCATCGTTGTTTCCCAATTCACACTTTATGCCGATGCGCGCAAGGGACGCCGTCCATCTTTTACCGACGCGGCTTTACCGGAAGTCGCCGCTCCCCTGGTGGATCGCTTTGTCGAATTGCTGAGTCAGCATGGCGTCCCGACCCAGACCGGAAAATTTGGTCAACACATGTTAGTGGAAATCCATAACGATGGACCGGTAACAGTCTGGTTGGAAAGTTAAATATTTCATCATCCCTTTCGAAAAAAGCGGCAAGGGTTATCGTGAAGTGACTTAACTTTTCAGTTGAGGCACGCAGATAAGAAGACAGGAGCTCAGACTTACTTAAGCTTTGACTCGCTAGCCTCGACTCTTTTTTCAAGGATTTCCAGCATTTTGGTTTGTCGCTCAGCGATGGTGTGAACTTCAGAAGTCAGGGTGTGGATGGAGATGAGCGTTTCGTGATCAGCTTCAGCTCGCGCATCACTCGCTGCCGCCAGGACATTTTGGCCGACAATAATGATGGGTAGCAATATCAACTGCAAGAAAGTCTGCGCGATCCAGGCAACGATGACAATGGCTTGATGCGAGCTGATAGCAGCCGGAAGCGAGATGATGGCAATCGCGGCGAACACATATGCACACCACATCGATCCAACAGACTTGGTAACTTTCACAGCGACCCAAGTGTTGAAACGGCCAATCGGGTTATCGCCATGGACGGTTTTATGCATATGATGGCTTAAGACTAATCTTGGCTTGTGAGCTTTTGCTTGCATGATCTCTAATTTCCTTTCCATAACAACCTCTTTAGAATTTGGATTTTGGATGATTATAATGGAGAAAAATATGCCATAGCCAGTGCGCTCCTGATGGATCTTCAGTCATCATTTTGCCAACGCAACCGAAAAAAATTACAACCATACGAAGACGCGGAACGGAAAGAACGGTTCGGGTAACAAGATTTATGCCCGACTCTTGACTTATATCATTTTTCCTGTTAGAGTTGGCTTTGTAGGATGCAAGTAGGTTTTCGTTGGAAGTGATCGCGACGGCTCAAAGCAAGACTGCTTTGAGCCGTTTTTGTTTGACCACCGATGAAATACGTACTACTACATCAACCCAATTTAATTTGCCATAAGGAGGCAAAATGTCAGAACGTGTCGTCGGTACGGTCAAATGGTTCAACGGAGCCAAAGGCTACGGTTTTCTCGCCCGTGAAGGCGGAGAAGATGTGTTCGTTCACTTCTCGGCCATAGAAGGCGATGGTTTCCGCAATCTCGTGGAAGGCCAGAAGGTGGAGTTCTCCATCGAAAAAGGCCCCAAGGGCTTGCAAGCCGCCAGCGTCAAGATCGTATAACGAATCTTTGCCGTGACCAAAGAGCCTCGTCATCTGACGAGGTTCTTTTTATTCTTGAGGAAGCCACAACTTCGCATCCATCTGGACCGCGAACGCGCCCGCCGTTAACATGGCTTCGACGTCACCCCTAGCGTACACTCCTCCCGCGCCAATGACGGGGAGTCCAAGTTTAGCAGCGGAGTGAACGATTGCCAGCGATTGAGGCAACAAAGATGGGCCGAAGAGCCGACCGAAAACAAATGATCCATTTTGCATCAAAGAGCCGCGCGGCGCGGCAATGCTGATTGCATCCGCGCCTTCTTCAATCAGCCGCGGCCCAAGCGATAAGACTTTTTCCGAGGGCAGGCAAAAGATCAGGGGTAATTCGCCAACGGACATTTCTAAAGTAAGCAATAAAATATCATCCGCAAGTAATGGCGCGAAGCCCAGTTCGACGGCCATGACGTTGTCAACGCTTTCCAATGTTTGCACCATTTGCTTGGTCTCTTCGGGGCGGTCAGCCATAAGATGAACAATGATCGGCAGAGGAGAGTTGCTCCAGCGACGCGCGTATTTCTTGAGCGTTGCATTCAAACCGGGATTGGGTAGACCGGTATGAAGAAGAAATCCGCCGGGGTATTCGATCAAAGCCGGTTGTGACGCGGCCACTCGAGGTCGCAATGAGAGCGGATTGGTGACAAACGCACCGAAGTCATCCCATGAAACCGGCGCGTGAAAATCCGGTGCGAAGCCAAGCATTCCCGCCGCGTTCATCAATGGTTTGCGGAAGATCAGGTCGCGTTTCGACATTAGTTCAATTTATATCGCAGTGCTTGACGCAGAGTTACGCAAAGAGAACAAGAAAACTTTGTACCTTTGCACCTGCGGTTTTATTTTCTAAAAGAATGAGGCGGAGACGTTCAATCCCATCGCCTGCAACATATCTTCGTTCGTGGCAAACTTGAATTCTTCCAAGCCGCGCTTTTGCGCCTCGGCCGCCTCAACGGCCTCGAGCGTTTGTATGTTTTCCTTCGTAACTATTGGCTTGCTGAGGCTTTTCATTTTTTCGGCGACCTCTTCGAGGTTGGGGACGGTCGGCTGTAGTGTTTGCAAATATTGCCAGACCGCTTTGGATGCATTGGTTCCGTCCTTGCGCGCGTAACCCACTAAACCCTGGCTGGCTTTGCGTGCCCATCCACCGACGAAAATGTCCGGGATGGGTGCATCGGCTTCCGGGTTGAACGCCTCATAGGAAATTCCGTCGATTGGAAAACGCGGTGACGGATTGATGACGAATGCATTTGAAACCGTCGGAAGGCCGAATGAATTGTCCACCTTGTCACCGATAGCAAAGATCACGGCCTCCACATCCAAAGTGCGTTTGTGGCCGGTACCGCGCGCTTTTAAATCGTCGTCTTTGGCAACGAGAATATTATCCTCGACCTCGAGTTTGGACAGCCACCCGCTTTCGCCGATCATTTGAATGGGCGAGGTCAGGAATTCGAATCGGAAACGTGAGTCGCTGGTTTTCGGTTCCGCTTTTGGCAGCGCGTCCAGCACTTTGTGGCGACCAATTTCCGGATCCTGATTGACCGCTTGTAAAATCGGCAGGACCCGCTTCATTTCGGTTTCAAAAGCATCCATGTCCAAGTAGGCAATGGTACGCGTCATTTCCTCTTTGGTGAAGTTCACTTCGCCCGGCCCGCGCCGCACGACCGCGATAATTTCTTCAGCCTTCACTTCGTGGCTCATGAAATATGCAATATCGAGCATCACATTGCCGGCGCCAACGATCACGCAGCGTTTGCCCAGCCGGAACCTTTCCTGGCTGAAGGGCGGGAGTTTGTTATAGTGATACACCAAGTCCTTGGCGTGATAAACGCCCACCAGATCTTCGCCCGGCAGTCCGACCCACTTGGTGCCCTGTGCGCCGACCGCTACCAGAATGGCTTGAAAGCCGAGTGCGCGCAAATCGGCCAATGTGAGATCGCCTTCCGCACCAACTCTCAGATTGCCATAATAAATCAGGTTGTCGTTTGCCAATACCTGTCTAAACTGTTTGCGAAAGCCATCCTTCATTTTATGCTTGTCAGGATAGACACCGTATTCGGCAAGTCCACCCGGTTTGATATCGCGATTGAAGATGACCACGCGCGCACCTTGATTGGCAAGCTCACGCGCGGCAAACAAACCGGACGGCCCGGCGCCTATCACCGCTACAAAATACGCACTTGTTTCAGACACACTTCCTCCTCGGCTATGTTGGATGGAAGCATTATATAAGAAAAGCAAATTCGATTCAAGTAATGCAGGTTGCTGGACGGATAACCTCTGTTAGAATAAGATGAGTTGGGATCGTTGTAAAGGATTAATTGGTATTGATGCCAAGATAAATACCGTTTCAGAGGAGGTCGCGTATGACGAAGCCCGATAATAAATCGAAGCCAACGCCCGCAGATCGTCTGCATGCCATTTTGAGTGGGACGAAGAACGAAGAATCCCCGGTCAGTCGTTTACCGAAGGCAAAACCGCCGGAGACGCAATTGGTTGCTGAAACAAGACCTGTTCAATCTCCGCCTCCGACCGCACCCAAAGCGGAATCTGCTAAATACGGCTTTCAATTCCTCCCAGCCTTTTGGACCATCGCCAGCATCATCTCATTGGCTGTAAACATTATCCTGCTCGCGGTAGTGATCGGTGCGTTGCATGGCCTGGATGTTTCGGGCTTTGGACAGATGGGCACAGGCTTGGTGGGCGGACTCTATTCCAACTTCGAGAAGATGGATGCGGCTCATATCAAGACCACCATTCCTGTGCAATCCAACATCCCCTTAAGCATGTCCATTCCGGTGCAAACCACCACGAACATCTCGTTAGCCAGTGCTGTGGAAATCCCGAACGCGCATGTCAAAATTTCAACGGGCACATTCAATATCGATTCTGATGCCGATGTCACGTTACCGGCCGGCACGAACTTGAGCGTGGTGCTGAACTTCAACGTTCCAGTGCAAACGACTGTACCTATTAACTTGAGCGTCCCCGTGGACATAGCGCTCAACAAGACCGACTTGCATCCCGCCATCACCGGCTTGGAAGGCACGATCAAGCCGCTGTATTGCATTCTTAACCCCGATGCGATTTCGATCAACAATGTACCGGTTTGTCGGTGAAGGGTATAATCACGGCCTATGCCTGACTTTACAAAAACTACGCTCTCCAATGGTTTGACGGTTCTTCTCAAGGAAATTCATACCGCGCCTTTGATTTCGTCGTGGATGTGGTACCGAGTCGGTTCCCACGACGAAGCGCCTCCGTTGACGGGCATCTCGCATCTCGTCGAACATATGCAATTTAAAGGTACACCCAAATATCCTGCCTTCATCATGGATAAGGCAATTTCGCGCGATGGTGGAATGTGGAATGCCTTCACCTTCCTCGATTGGACGACTTTCTTCGAGACCATGCCTGCCGATAAAATTGATCTGGCGTTGCGTCTCGAAGCGGATCGAATGCGGCATAGTGTCTTCGATGAAAAAGAGTTTGCTTCCGAGCGGACGGTTGTTGCCTCGGAACGCGAAGGCAACGAGAATGAACCGCTCTTCCAGCTTGGAGAAGCTATTCAACAAGCCGCGTTCCGCGTGCATCCTTATCATCACGAAGTCATCGGCGATATGGCGGATATTCAATCCATGACGCGTGATGATCTTTATCATCATTATCGCACGTATTATGATCCCGCCAATGCTGTGATGGGCGTGGCCGGTGATTTCAAAACCAAAGAGATGTTGAGTCGCGTCAAGGAATTGTTTGGAAAGATTCCCTCAAGTGCGACTCTGCATCGGATGGCGAGGCCCGAGTCGGAACAACGCGGCGAGGTTCGGTTGTCCATTGAAGGTGAGGGTGAGACCGCTTATTTGGAAGTGGCATATCATTTTCCCGCCGCCTCGCATCCTGATTTCTTCGCGCTCTCCGTATTGGATAGTCTGCTGGCCGGCCCATCGAATCTAAACATGTTTGGCGGTGGCAGTATCTCGAATAAGACTTCGCGTCTCTATCGCGCCCTTGTGGATAAGGAACTGGCGGTATCGCTTTCGGGCGGTTCGACTACAACGATTGATCCGTTCCTTTATTATATTACACTGACCATTCATCCCAAACGGACGCCGGATGAGGCGCTTGCCGCGCTGGATGTGGAGCTGCAGCGCGTGCAGGATGAGTTGGTGTCGAAGGAAGAAATTGCACGCGCCATCAAGCAGGCACGCGCCAACTTTGCATATGGCATGGAAAATATTACTAATCAAGCGTTCTGGCTTGGCTATAGTGAAATGTTTGCAGACTACAATTGGTTCTTGAGATATCTCGATAAGCTGGCGAAGGTCAAGCCTGAAGATGTGCAGCTTGTGGCTCAGAAATATTTCCGTAAGCAAAACCGGGTGGTTGGAACTTATATTCCAGCAGGGAAGGGCGAATAATGTGCGCTCAACGTAAATCATCACCTGCAAGCACATCGTCATTACCCGGACCGGAGGATATTCATCGCAAAGTTCTGTCGAACGGCATCACGGTCTTGTGCCGCGCCAACTTCAACAGTCCATCCGTTTCTATTAATGGATATGTCAATGCTGGAAGTTTGTTTGATCCTGATGAGAAACTTGGCCTGGCGGATTTCACTTCTTCGGCGTTGATGCGCGGCACGGAGAAACACAGCTTTGATAGTCTCTATAATGAACTTGAATCCGTTGGTGCGAGTTTGGGCTTCGACGCAGGAGTCCATACGACCGGATTTCATGGCCGCGCCCTCGTTGAAGATTTGACTCTTTTACTCGATCTGCTTTCGGAGACATTGCGTCAGCCGATCTTCCCGGACGATGAGGTGGAGAAGCTTCGACATCAGCTTTTGACCGGCCTCGCCATTCGTGCGCAAGACACCTCCGACATGGCAGACTTGACATTTGATGAAATTCTCTTTCATGGCCATCCATATGCGCGGCCTGAAGATGGATTTCCGGAAACCGTCCAAGCCATCATGCGTCAAGACTTAGCCGATTATCATCTCAAAAGTTTTGGACCGCGTTGCATGGTCATCGCGGTGGTCGGAGCGGTCGAGCCGAAGAAAGCAATGGATGTCATTGAACGCGTGCTGGGCGGCTGGGAAAACCCGAATCAAATGGACACGCCGATGATGCCGGAGTTGAAGCGGTTAGACGAAACCGTCAAGCGGCATGTGAAAATTGATGGAAAATCCCAAGCCGACTTGATCATCGGGACAAATGGTCCGCGCCGCACTGACGAAGACTATTTGGCGTCTTCGCTTGGCAATTCGATCCTTGGACAGTTTGGGATGGGCGGACGCATCGGCGATGCGGTTCGAGAAAAAGCGGGACTTGCTTATTATGCATATTCTGGTTTGAGCGCGGGTATCGGACCTGGTTCTTGGTCTGCTAATGCGGGAGTGAATCCGGCCAATGTCAACAAGGCGAGCGAATTGATCGTCAAGGAATTGAAGCGATTTGTTAAGAGTGGCGTTGCGAAAGAAGAACTATCGGATAGCCAGGCGAATTTTATCGGACGTTTGCCGCTCTCGTTGGAGTCCAATAGCGGTGTGGCGGGCGCATTGATCAATATCGAACGCTATTCACTTGGATTGGATTATTACCGCCGATACCCTGACCTGGTCAAATCAGTTACGCGTGCGGATATTGTTGATGTTGCAAGAAAATATGTCGACCCTGAACGATTGGCAATAGCGACTGCTGGCCCTTAACTTATAGCATATCTAACATAAAATGATTTTACGCACCGGCGTTGACTTGATCGAAATCTCCCGCGTTTCAGAAGTGATCGCGCGGCACGGCAAGCATTATCTCGAGCGCATTTATACTTCTGCCGAACTTGAACAATGTGGAAAGAACATCGAATCATTGGCGGGACGTTTTGCCGCGAAGGAAGCAGTCGCAAAAGCGCTTGGAACTGGAATCGGTGATGTGACCTGGAAAGAGATTGAAATCCTTGGAGATGAATTGAACGCGCCGATGCTTCACCTTTATGGGATGGCTGATCAAACCGCAAAACAACTTGGATTGACTGAGTGGTCGGTGAGTATCAGCCACAGCATAAGTCATGCGGTGGCGTTTGCGGTAGCTCTTGGATCAGATAGCCTTTCTAATGATTGAGCAACAATAGAATCGCTTCAAAGACCACCCGATTCAATTACTTAATGACGCGAAAGGTGAGATGGACGACCTCCGCGGTTGCGTTCACCTCCACGATTTGCAGATCCACAGGTTGAATACCCAGGTGATCAAATAATGGAATACCGCCAAAGAGCAGGGTTGGTATAAGGTCAATGTGGATCTCGTCCATCAACCCGGCTTGGAGGCATTGCTTCACAACACTTGGAGCGCCAACGACTACAGACTTATCTCCTGCGATTTGCTTGGCCTTTTCAATAGCACTGACAACGCCATCGGTCACAAATGTGAACGGCGATCCGGGTTTATTGATCCATTCCTGTGGGACTTCATGAGTAACCACAACGATCGGCACGTTCATAGGATGTTTGCCACCCCAGGCATGAGCAATGTCAAATGTCCTGCGAGCCGTTACCAACACCCCAGCCGATTGGCTGGCTTCTTGAACCATGTCGGCGCCATCTTTCGACATCCTGAATGTGCCATTGCCGCTCGGAACTTCATGCGTAGCATCGCCACTAAAATACCACTTGAAGAGCCGATCACCGCCATCGCCCAAAGAATTTTCCGGGCCATCGTTCGGCCCAGCGACAAATCCATCCAATGACATCGAAAATCCAGTCGTGACTTTAACCATGTTATTTTCCTTTGATTATTTTCTTTTAAATTCATAGCATAGCAATACGTTCCCGTTTCCAAACACTCGGGTCCTTAAAAGTCTCAAATTGAATTTATCTTTTGTTTGGAATAATGGAGTGCCAGTTCCAAGAATCACAGGGTTGACCATAACGCGATGTTCTTCAATCAGGTCCGATCGCATCAATGTCGACATCATGTTGGCGCTACCGAATATGGCAAGGTCCTGCCCTGACTGCTTTTTTAGTTTTGAAATTTCGTCAGCAACCCGATCCTTGATCAACTTTGTGTTATGCCATTCGACGGTTGTCATTGTTTTTGAAACTAAAATCTTCGGCATCCGATTCATCAAATCAGCAACAACCGGGTCGTTCTTGACCGCCTCCGAGGTGGGCCAATAGCTCGCCATCAACTGGTACGTCACGCGTCCGAAAAGAAGTGTACCTATTTCATTGAGCTGCGTAATCGCAAATTCATTGAATTCCGCGTCCACTTTGTGCCAGCTTATATTATGGTTCGCTCCTTCAAAGAAACCATCGAGCGTCACCATATTGAAGGAAAATAGTTTTCTCATATCTGCCTCTTACTTATAAAATATTATCCAATTGACTTGATGACGAACTTGGAAGACAATCTATTTTTGTGCGATGAATTTCTTTAGCGCAGTGAGCATCATCCCCCAATTCTTTTCGGACTCTTTGCGTTCTTCATCGTTTGCATTATTGTCTTGAGTTAGCAGAACGTGAGTTTGATTTCCGACGGTTGACACCTTCACTGTTACCACATGGTAATTTTCAGGTTTATCTGGGAGTCCGGAAAGCGGACTGAAATGACTGTATTGAATTGTGTGTCCCGGATTGAGCTGGAGAATGATGCCTTTGTCCTCATACGATTTGCCCTGCCATTCACCTTTCCAGATGATCGGACTTCCCTCGCGCCAATCCGAAACGACATTGGTTCCGAACATATATTGTTTAATCGCATCGGGGTTTACTAACGCATCCCAGACTTTGTCGCTTGATGCGTTAATGCTTATCGATGTCTTGGCAATCAGATTCTTATCCATACGTAACTCCTTTTAAATCACTTTTCCTGAGCGAACGACAAACCTTTAGTATAAAGTGCATGGCGCAGTTGATTAAGTGCGTTAGGTCCAATTCCATGTAATTGCCTGATTTCAAACTCACTGAAATTGGCCAACTGTTCGAGGCGCTTTATGCCAACCGAGGCCAGAGCCTGTTGTGCGGGCGCTGCCAACTTGGGAAGATCAAGTTCCTCTATGCAGTTTCGTGTGCTTTTCATAAAGCTCCTAGTGTTACTTGTTGTTATAAAGCAGGTAATGGAGCACGACAACCCCTGAATGAAATTTCTTGGTATCTAGAAGGGTAAGATCGCGTCTATCGTCTACACCGTCGAATAAACGTCTGTCCTTTCCGGAGATAATGGGTTGAACCAAAAGCCAATATTCGTAAATCATTTTCAGTTTCATGAAGGTCTGGATGAAGCAAAGGCCGCCTACTGAGAGGCTTTTACCGTTTCCTTGTTTTAGTTTTGAAACCTCCTCTACTATATTGGCTTTGACTAACCTTGTATTGTTCCATTCGACCTTCTGAAGAGTTTATGAAAAAACAATTTTGGGCATACTATTGATCTTAATAGCAAATTCAATCTCGCTCTTTGTGCTTTGGGGATCATTAGCCGCGAGTGGCCAGTATCCCTCGAAGAGTTGATAAGTTATCCTGCCAAACAGCGCTGTATCTTTAGTGGTATTCAATTGATCAGTATAAAACTCATGCAACTCATCATCTGCAAGCGCTACCATATGATCTGCAAAACCATCGAGGCTGACGTTGATTGAAAAGCTCATTTTTCTCATATACCCTGAATCATAACTTTTCGCGAAATATTAACAATAAAATATTGAATTGAAGCCCGCTTGAATTATTCTAACCTAAATCTTGTCTTCGACCCCAATCCAGAGATGACCTGGAAGAACAGGTCGGTATGGGCGAATTGTCAAGCCTTCGATATTGTCCAAGACCGTTGGTTCGGCTTTTGATGTGCTGCTGTCAATCATAGCTGGATTAATCAAACACAAATTTGGCTCATGACGATATTTCTCCCGATAGTAGATCACCGCTTTCTCAATCTTCCTCTCTAGACTCAAGTTGGGATTATCATCAAACCATAACATTCCGCTGTGCATATTAGCTCCTATTCTAAAGTTGGAATCCAAAAAGGTAACCACTCATTCCGGTCGCACATAACAAATTGCGAACCAGGAATGAGCTTTGTGAACGAAATGTTCGAGAAACCAGTCAGTCCTTGAGCTGCGTGGTCATCGCGCATGTATCCGAAGAATCGTGTGCGGAACGAGTCAAGCCAAGGCCGAAAACGTTCTGAAACAGCAATGGAAGTATGGATGGTCACAATCGGCCAAACATGTCTTGAAGGGCCCCGCAATAATAACCAGCGCAAATCCTGTTGAGTTTCGGCAGAAAGTAGCAGTGATTCAAGATGATCGATTAATAGCAGATATACTTGCTGACTTCCTTTATTGGAATGTGCCCAAGCCACTATCGAGTTCAAAAACTTCGCGGTACTTGGTTCGCGGGCCGATAATTTGCTTTCACAGTTTCTTGAAATCTTTAACATTCTTCCACTCCGATAAGTTATCCGACAAAACGGCGTAACGAATTTCTTGTGGAGAATTAATTCGATCAACGGAACTAGAAATGGTTTGAAGGAAATTGGTTTTGCCGCTTCCTTCGTCTCCAACGATCATGATCGGACCCGGTAGCGGATCCATTAAATTAAGCAGGATAGGTAAGCCGTCATTGGCGAGACCAAGGAAAAGGGCGGCGTGCGGCAACGGGCTGAATTCAGCTAAGACTGCACTCAGGGATGGCAAACCAGGCGTGGACGCCGAATGCAGTGTGTCGGTGTCGGAAGCGAGCTTCGCCAAAGTTCCAACCGTTAATGAAAAACGTTTTATATTAGTCATGTTGGTTTCAGAACATATGTTCTAACATTATATACGGTTCTTTTTTTAAGTCAAGGGCATGATTTGGGATCGGCTGCAGGCCGGGGCGGTGCTTCGCCAAGCGTCATTGACACGTTGACCGTATTCGTTCCATCCACTAACCACTCATGTGCGACTGCGTCGCCAACATATTTATCGAAGATGCTGATATCGTAAACACCTTTTTTTCTGTTTGATCCGATCCCACACTCTGATCTCCGGATGTGATAGCGTTCCAAATGTAAACCTTGGAGGGTCGTCCGGGTTGACTGTGTTCATCGAGAAGAATGAGGCGGGAATTGAATCGGGGTGGATCGCGGTGGACGGTGCGGGAAGAATATTATTCGCAGTATGAAACGCCAGAATATTCGTCGAAAGTGAAACCAATGATGGAGTCGCAGGCTGGCTTGTACGGGTCTGTTCTCAGTATGCTATACTTTCGGCGCACATACCGCAAGTATCAACATCAAAACCACGAAAATATATTTTTGTATTTTCTTTCTCTGGTCTCAAAATAAGTAACGATGGTGCTGATATGGAGCTTACGGAGTTTGCTTGGGCTCGCTGATTTCTATTAGCTTTTGGCTGGCCAAATTCAATAAAGTCTGCGCCGTGACTGAGATACTGGCGCCATTTGGCTGTACAACTGGCATAGGAGTATTGACTTGTGCGGTCGCGTATTGAATATCTGGTGAGTAGATTTGCAGATAATTGAGGGGCGCCGTGCCCAGTGTTCCTCCAAAGGCGGCGGGTGTTTGATCAAAAAACACTTGCAGCACATTATATTCTGCTTGCTCGGGTGAGATACCGTTGGTGCATCCGCCTTTCGTGGTGCAGCCTTCCACTGCGGCGTCCATTGAGAAGGATGTATTGAATTGCGCTCCCCCTAGGATCTGGGCCGAAGGCGGCTTCAACTCAGCCGTGCGTTGTGACAGGAACTTGACACTGCCCACTCCTAGGTTAAGACCATTGCCGCGCGAGGCTTCCATCCCGCTTGTCTGGGTCGCCTTAGCGTTTGTTCCGCCAACACTGGGATCCATGAAGTGGGACAAAATGGTCGTCTCGGCCGCGCAGTCCATGTCAGGTTTATTGCAGTCCGCGCTGAAGGCGCTCGGAATTGTAAAGCCGGTTTTGTTTAAGTTAGGAAGGCCACTACCGATCGTCGCGACCAGCGTCACGCTGCTGAAGATTTGCCCGTACATATCGATGGCAGCATCCCACTCATCGATGAATGCCTGATCTGAGTTCTGGTACATTGCCCTACCGGGATAGTGAAAGGCTAATAGTTTTAGCCATATATCAGTTGGAGAGATAGCTACTCCGAACTGTGTCTGAGGATTGGTGCTGTTATTATCATTGGGCATAATCATCTCTGCGGATGCTGCTGTCGGTCCTGCAACGGCAATCGAGACGAAGGCCGGGTTTGAACTCGTAGCGCGCTGCCAGGGCCGTTAGAAAAGTTTTCCAGGCACTTTTATAAAATGGGTTCCAGGCTAGGGGAAGTTCTGTGCTATCGCCTGCTTCACTGAAACCTTGAAACGTCGCCTTTCCGCAGTTGGCCGGAGGAGTTTGAACTGGCGATTGGAACAGCCCGTTGCAGGACGGAATCTGATTCAATACCCATTGGGGTGACTGAAATCCTGCTGTTACGATAAGTTGGACGGTTTTTCCGGTGCTGGCTGGGTTTTGGGTGTTCCATGCCGAAGCTTGGGCAAAGGCATCATCCACGGAACTCCAATCATAGGTGTTGGTATCTGACGGAGGATTTGGGTTCAGCGTGTCCCACTGCACTTGGAGTGTGAGACCCGCGATCGCTGGGTTACTCAAAAGACTCTGGTAAAGATTATCAAATTGGGAATCCAATTTTGAGGGATTCCCTTTCTGAAATTGTTTGATGTATTCCTCAACACGTACCACGGCATAGATACCACGCGGCCTGCGCGGGCCTGCCTGAAGAGCCGGTAGATTCGTTGAACCTGATTCCACAACAGGAGTTTCTGCCGGTTGCAGCGTGTTGGACGCGCTAGATTCAGTCGGCGCGCTGATTGGGCTAGTCGCGGATGAATTCGGCGGCGTTTGACCTAGAGTACATGCGAACATCATAAACGTTAGTACCGCTAAGATATATTTTTGCATTTTCTTCGTTCTCCTCAAAATATTTATTGCAACGTTCTCAGGCTTTGAGACTTGCATAAAATACCTTCTTCATTTCAGGCCTGCTGCATTAAGTTGCAAGGCATTCACCACGCTCATATCGAGAGAGATATTTCCTTGCGGCGTCACCTGCCGATTCAATCCATGTGTGTCGTCATAGCCCCACAGCGTCCAGGGAATCTGATATTTCTGCCAAATATTATAGACATCCTCGAACCATTGCACATGATCCGCGGGTGCTTCTGAGCGGGAGTCCGCGCCAAACTCGCCGACGAAAACATGAGCGTTGTTCTGATGCGCCCAGTTTGCGGCCATTTGAACGTCTGCATCGAGTTTTGTCTCATCCCATTTCTGATTGCAGTACTGTTGCGCGGTTTTCTTTGCGTCGGCATTCGTCAGGGAGGCCATTGCGGCGGCACAGGATGTGGACGACCATGGGTAGGGAAGATCCTTCAAAGGGGCTAGGTCAGGAATGTCAGCCTTGCCCTGTGCGGTGAAAGTGAACGGCTCGTAAAAGTGGAATGTGTAAATGACATTCGGATCGGCTACGGGCGTAAGTTTGACCAAACCATTGATAGGCGTAATCGGTCCCGTTGCAACGATCGTATCGGCGGGTGCTCCCGCACGGATTGCGGCAATCAACCTACTCTGTAAATCGGTCCATTGTTGTGGATCATTCTCATAATCAGGCTCGTTCAGGATCTCCAAGAAAACCATATTGGGATCGTACTGATTGAGATGTTGCGCAAGCACGGACCAAAACGTGACATAACCATCCGCCACGGTGGTGTTCGTCTCGATCTCGTTTTTGATCGCAGCCGTCTTTCCGTCCGCCGCGTGCATATCCACGATGACCGCCAGCCCGTTCGCCAAAATTTGAGTGATGGCGTCATCAAGATATGCAAGTTGCTGGGGATTCGGAACGGCGGGCTGATCCGGTTGAAAAAGAATGGATAGCGGCACTGCCAGTCGAATATCGGTGAATCCGAGGGCGCGAATGGTTTTCAAATCATTGTCTGTATAAAAATTTGAAAAAGGGGTGGGGCTTGTAACTTTATACCATTGCGTCAGGTTGACGCCACGTGCGAGCAGCGCCAGCCGCGCGGCGGGAATCGCATTGAGGGGAACACGCGTAGCTGTTGGAGCATTTGTTGCTTGGGTCGTTGGCGCAGTTGCCACAGCAGATGGATTGGTTGGCGATACCGCCGTTGGCACAATAGGGACAGTGGAAACAGAGGTCGGTGCAGGTGGCTCAGATTTGGTTTGTTTAGTATCCCTCTGTCCCAATGTGCATGCAAACATCATGAACGTTAATACCAATAAAATATATTTTTTCATTTTCTTTTTTTCCTTTAAAAAAGAATCAAACTAATGTAACTTTGACAGGGAATGACTTGTCACGGCGTTTGAGCTTGGATTGAAGTCTTCATAATCACCTCCGTATAAGGGTTCCAAGTAGATAAGGTATAGTAGAAAGTTGTAGTCCCGCTTGCCGCGTCGCCGCTGGTGAAGCGGGAAATGAAATACGGCGCGTAATCGCCACCATTCACATCCACCCTGCCGGGGTCGCTCAAGTTATCACAAGCTGTTGGATTCTGGGCATTGACCGCGCGGTGAATAAAGTGACAATATCCTCCATCCGTGACAGGACTAAAGATCGTTTGCGCCGCACTCCAAGGTCCCCATGGCTGAAGTGCGGTTCTCATATAAATCCCACGCGGATTCGCGGGTGTATCATTGAGACAGTTATAGAGCACGATCCAACGTTTAACAAATGGATTCCAATTAACTCCCAATTCACCCATGCAATCTGAAACCTGCTGACCCTGCAGATAATCGTGGAAGAGAGGCATAGCATCACTTTCATTGGGCATGAAGACGGGCATGCCATCAGGATTAACCGCATGCAGGTACTCGATACCGGTCAGACTATTCATGCTGCCGATCGATTTACGAGCCAGGAAGGGCGGACTCTTTCGGTAAAGGTTCCCGCCTTGGGTTCCCCAGAAATATAGGTATCCGTCATTCCCATTTGCAATGGCAACGTTAATGAACTTGGCATCCGATCCTTTTGAGAAATCGTAGAGATAGTGGAAAGTATTGGCATCGTCGTCCGATTCGCCCACTACGGTTCGGGTTGAAAAAGCTCCGACGTGATCCGTAGCGAAGATCACGTACATCTTGCCGTTATCATTGATCCCCGCAATCGGAATCTCAAAGGCTCGAAGCGTGATGGCAGGCTGTCCCTGAGCATTCAGGACGACCGGGTTCTTGTATGCCCCGATCGAGTCCGTGATGAAGTTCAGCTTGATGCACGGATCGAGGCTTGTATCGAGGCTTGTATCGGTGCTGAATGCGATGGCATCATTATCATCCGGATTTCGCGGCGGATCTTTTCCCAAGTTTGGCTTGCCATTGAAAGTAGCGGTTGGATTTGAGTCGCCAAAGAGAAAAAACAGCTTTCCATTCGATTCGAACGAGTAGCCGAGGTCATCGCCGACCAGCCCGTAGCGCGAACTCGGTTTGATTCGCAGTAGGTTGGTTGAACTCGCGATCTGTTTCGCCAACAAGCTGGCAAATCTTCTGTGTGGAACCGGGAACGTATCGGATCGCCGCGAGCGCGTTAGATTGCGTGCCAGATGTTGTTTGCTGATTGGCCAATGTGGGCGATGTTTCCGCTGTGCTTGACCCAAGTGGAGTTGGATTTGTAGCTGGCCTACTCATGAGATTGCAGGCAAGCAGGAAGAGAACCGATACTATTAAAAAATATGACATACGGATTTTGTTCATTCGCATTTTGTATTCCATCTATTCAAATAAGAAGATGTAAGGAGAAAAGCTTTAATCTTGGGGTTGAGCAGTTATCTCATCATGGGCCTGTTTGATATCCTCAGGAAACGCATTTGCATTCGCTGCCCAGAGTTCGATGTATTGCGCTCGCAGTGCGTTATTTTGGCCAAGCGGGTAAATGCCGGCCTCCAGCATCTGAAGGTAAGTAGCTGATGTACAGGATGTTGGTTTTGCGGTCGTTCCGCCACATGCAGCTCCTTCGCCGGATAGACTGTAATAATTATTAGATTGAAATGCCGCCATGGTTCCGAGAGTCTGTGCTGCTTGAATCACAAACGGATTTGCCGGCTGGTCTGGGAAAAGGTAGTTGAACTGTACGACAAGACGTCTAGGAAATTTTTTGCTGGCGAGTTGCAATAACGGCTGATTCTGGTCGGGTAGGTTGTTATTGATAATTGAGCCATCCTCTGCAATTGGTGGAAAAGGAACTTGCGGCGGATTGGTAATGATGGCTACGCTGAAGTGTTTATCCGGAAAGTTCTTCTGAAATGAATTGGTGATGGCATCCCATGCTTGAAGCAATTTCGACGGTCGATAACCCGCCTGTTGCCACGTCGCGATCGCATCGCTAACGCAAGATAAGCCGGTTGTTTGAGCGGTCTCTTCGGGTAAGCGCAATTCATCCGAAGTGCGATTGATGCCGGTTAGGCGGAGAGACGTCACAGCGTTATATGTCCCCGCGCTTTTGAGGTGAGCGGCGAGCGCTGAAAGCATAGCATCCCAGCTACTGAGATATTCCGGATCCCACGGAGCTGCCAAAGTTTCTGAGTCACATTTATTTGTTTTACCTTGGTGAGGCGTGCTAGTAAAGTTTAGTGCTTGGGCACCTGCACCGGTCGGCGTAGGTTGAAACACCCACTGCGGTGTCCCGTCCCCGGATCTGATCACGAGCGTGATCTTCTTGCCTTTTGAAATTGCATAATTCATCCATTGATCCAATGCGGACCAATCATACTGTCCCATTGTTGGTTCAATGGAGTTCCATAAGCCGACCAATAACATTCCGTCTATGCCAGGCAGGTTAAGCGCGGCTTGGAAAGACTGAGCTGAAGGCGATGAGATGGGAGTATCGAGCGGTACATAAACGTAGATACCCCGTATGTCGGTCGGTGTGCTTGGGGAAGCAATGGTCGGCGAAATATTACTCTGGCTCAACGCAGTCGGTGCCGAAGCTGGGCTTGGACCTTGCTGAATCGGATTTGCGGCCGCCTTGGATGTTCTCCCCATTAGATTACAGGCTAGCAGCAAGAGAAGCGCTGTAATTAAAAAGTACAACGCGCGGATTTTCTTCATTCGTGTTTTCCTCTTCTTCTCTACTCTTTACAAAAATTACTTCAAGTGATGGCTACTGATGGAACGAGAAATAAGGATTAACCAGGAGCTGCGCGAATGCCGACAAACCCGCTTGAGTCAGTTGCCATTCTCCCTGCGGGCCTTTTGAATCAAAATACACAATAGCTTTCAGGTTCGGAAACTGCGTTGGCACGGTTTGACCGATGCCATTCAGGAATTCGGCTTGATCGTTCGGCGACGCGCCGGTTTCAGCGACAATCAGCGGCTTGCCATATTTAACATAGGCTGTATACCAATGCATATATAAACCTGCGAAGGAAGACGCATTATTTCCGGTTAAAGAAACCATCAACTCCGATCCAGTCCACATAGTCTGCACCCGGGAAGAAGGGGTCCATGCTCGCAACAGCGAGTGGACCTCCGGGGCACCATACGAAGGCGACATTGGTCGCACCGGCTTGATGGAAGAGCGTGTAAATATGTTTCCATGCCGCGATGTAACCGGCTGCGCCCGCCGATCCCAAACAGTTTTTTGTTTGGTCATCGGTTAGGTTCATCTCCCAAAACCAACGCAGGAAAACAGGATGTCCGAAGGATTTCAAGCCGTCTGCGTATTGCATAATTTGTTGATCATCTTGTCCAGAGACGATACCAGAGATGTAATCACTGGGACAGGAGCCATTTCCGCCCCAATCGAGTTCCGGAATGGAGCCTGTAGCTTCGATCGCTTGCAAATCGGTTGTTGGAACGGGATCGAGAAAATCGGCAAAGAAGCTCAAGATGCCGGGCAGTTTGCCGCCGAGATCGGATTGGAACTGAGGCAGCTGTGAGACAAAATCTCCGCCGCTGCTTATGGGGTGGACAAACGCACCCAGATATGCTCCGTTTTGTGGAATGGGAGGCGGCGAGAGCAGTGAGGTGGATGGCTCGCTGCCGGATGGATTTGCTGGTTGAGTACTGGTCGGATTCGATTCTGCTGTCGCGGTTGCCGCCAGCGGATTCGTCGGTGCTACGGCTGCAACCGTAGAAACTGAAACGGGTGCGCTGGTCGGCGCAGGCGCAGATCGTTTTGCCTGCCTCTGCCCGAGCGAACATGCACTGAGTATGAATATCAAAACCACTAACATATATTTTCGCATTTTCTATTATCTCCATTTGTAAGAAATTTTTATTTGCGAGACAGCATCGAATCACCGTCTCATTTCATATTGCTATAAACAATCATGCGAAAATATTTGAGCACATTTCCGCGTGATTGTTACATGTGTAAAATTTTTACGAACCCGGAATGGATGCCGGGCCCGGCGGCGGATTGGTGGGCAGAACCAGCGGAGCAAGCGGCGTCTGATTGAAGTCGAAATCGTTAAGCAGATTGCCGAGGATCTTTACATCCTCACGCACATCCGGACGAGGATCGGGACGGCCATCCGTGGCCGGATCAATCCTCTGACTGTTCAGGAAAAGATCTTCTGTGAACTTCAGGTAAGCGTCGAAGCTCAGAGTCTCATCGTCAATAAATCCCTTCTTTGCATATGGGCTGATCACCAGACCGGGAACACGCAAGCCGTATCCGTTTTCATCAACTGAGGGCGGGACAACATGATCGTAGAAGCCGCCCCAATCATCCCATGCAAGGAAAATAACTGTGCTGTCCCAATCCGGACCCTGCATGATGGCATTGATAATCGAGGTGATATAAGCCTGCCCGGCGTGAATGCTGGCTGGCGGATGCTCGCTGACGGTTTGGTCAGGCACGATCCACGAAACCGCGGGCAGTGTTCCGTTCTTGGCGGCGGTCAGGAAATTGTCCACGGCTTGAATGTGGTTCAATTGATTATCTTGTTTGACGGTGTCAAAAGCCGGCAATGGATTCCAAATGCCGGGCACATTCACACCCTGCGGTTTAAGTGTGCAGAGCATCGCATCATCTTCACAATCCGGCTCACTGCCACTGCTGAGATAATAGCCCCACGAAACACCTGACTTGAATAACAGATAGGTCAAGTCAGTCCAGGCATAATCGTTGTGCAACGTGTTCAACCCACTTGGAGGACCGTCCAGCGCATTCACACAGCTATTCGGGTCGCCCGGCGTTTTGCAGTAGGCGGACCAAGCCGAAACCATAAAGAGATGAGCCGGCAAGCTCCAGGAGGCATTCGGCTCGAACATTTTATCCTGTAGGACGAAATTCTCTGCATAAGTCCAGTAATTTGGGATTTGACGCGCGTCGTGCCAACCCATCACATCTGGTGTTGCGCCTTTAGCACATCCAGGCGCGTCGGGGCTTTTGCAGGCCTTTGCTGCTTTACGGAATTCAGCGACGAAGCCATCCATTTTTCCACCGTCCATATCTGCGGTGGCTGAGGCTGCTCCGTGTGGTCCGCCTGAGTTTACATCATTTGGATTGTAATATGGCTTCAAACACTTACCCGTCTGAGGATCAGGCGAACAGACAGTCGGCACGCCGTTTTGCATGGGGATGCCGTCAGCGCCCGGGTATGTGCCGAAGTACTCATCGAATGAGCGGTTCTCTTGCATGATGACCACCACGTGTTTGATCTTCTGGCGGGCTTGCACCAACGGATAAGGACCTGTCCCTGAAGTGGAAGGCGCAGACGATGTAGCCGTTGCAGACACCGCAGCTGTTGCCGGAACCTGAACCGGCGGCGCGGTCGTTGGCGGGATGGGGGACGCGGCTGGCGCTGGCCCTGCCGCCCTGGTTCCGAGGTTGCAAGCCAATATAATCAGAATCGAAACTATCCACATTGCACTTTTAAAAATTTTCATTGCTGCTCTCTCCTTTTTGCACTACTAAGATTAACCAAAAATGATAGGAAGATTAAACGCGCGATAGTTAGACCTATATTAAAAAGCGCCTTCCACCAAAAGTACTCCTTAAATGTGTTTTCACAAATATAGAGCTTGCTACCTTTTTTATACAGATGGCGGAATCATTCTTTCCGATAGATTGACCAGTAGAAATAATCCTTCGCCGGTTGCAACGGTCATCAATCCCTGGATCACAATAAAGATCACAAGGATCAATCCTCCCAGGCCGCCGAACAATCCACCGCCTGCGGCGCGCAAAGCCGGTTGGAGTGGTGCCGCGCCTAGCGCGCGGCTTCCAGCCCGGACAATACCGATAACGCCAAGGGTCAATCCGCCGAGCATGACGAGAATGCCAAAGATGATCAATACAATTGCAGTGATGCGAGCTAAAGTTTTCATTCGATGCTGTTTCCTTTTTGAATTGAAATATTACTATCTACGGATTACCTATCTATGAAGGATATGTAAATTTTGGGTAAAAACTGTTGGGCGGGAATGATGCTGATTTGCCATCCCGCAAGAGGATGCGAATTAACCCTGCTTGAAATGAATCCCCGATAATTCCCGCAACCGGGCGGCCGCGATCTCAGGCGTAATATCGCGCTGAGGCATGGCCAGCATTTCAAAGCCGACCATGAACTTGCGGACTGTCGCTGATCGCAACAGCGGCGGGTAAAAATGAGCATGGAGAGTCCATTCGGAATGTGGCCGGCCATCCAAAGGGGCTTGATGAAAACCCATGGAGTAGGGAAAGGAAATTTCGAAAAGGTTATCGTAACGGGTAGTGATTTGCTTGAAAATATCCGCTAATCCGGTCACCTCGGCTGGCTTTAACTCGGCAAGATAATGCATATCCCGATGTGCAATCACCAGCACCTCAAAAGGCCAGACAGCCCAGAATGGAATCAGCGCCGTAAAATGATCGTTGGCAAGAATGATGCGTTCCTTGCGCTTATGCTCCTCGGCCAGATAGTCGGATAAAAGTGTGCGGCCGTTCGCGATGAAATAAGCCTTCTGGTGTTCTTGTTCCTTGGCGGGTTCGTTGGGGATGTGTTCGGTAGCCCATATCTGGCTGTGCGGATGAGGGTTTGAACAACCCATCATCGCTCCTTTGTTTTCGAAAACCTGCACATACTGAATAAAATCCTTTGCACCCAGCTCGCTGGTTTGTTCGGCCCAGGCGTTGATCACATTCTCGATGGCGGGAACATCCATTTCGGGAAGAGTCAGATCGTGACGCGGCGAAAAACAGACGACCTTGCAGAGGCCGCGTTCGGGTTCGGCGGCTAGAAGTGGAGAATCCGGTACCGGTGCGTCTCGAGCGGAATCCGGCAACAGCGATGCAAAGTCATTATCGAACGAAAATGTCCCGCTATAATCCGGGTTTTTGATTCCGCCCGCGCGTTCATTACGCGGACAAAGATAGCAGGTCGGATCATACTGCGGCAGATTCTCGAGCTGAGTCTTTTCCACTTGTCCCAGCCAGGGACGCTTTGCGCGGTGGGGAGAAACCAGCACCCAATCTCCTGTGAGCGGATTGAAACGACGGTGAGGTGAATCCAACATGGTCATATTCCTTTTTATGTACGCTTGATATGTAAAGCCTTGCTTTGCATATTTTCAAATCAATCTTTATGCTTATATACCACAATTTGACAAAGAACTGCCGTTCCTTCTCATAAGGAATGGCATTGTTTATGTGAAGCAAAACGTTTATTCATTTTCGCGTATTGCAAACGCAGGTCGGAACTTATACCCGTATATTTGATATATGCGCCCTGAGCAACTCTTTGTGCAGCTTTGAAACCAAAGATTGTGTTGATTAGCGAACTGTTCTGGGTTTTGCATAAGTCATAAAGTGTTTATGGGAAGCGATTTAAATAAATTACCGCCCCTTCCCATTCCTTTGATGACCGGTAGTGCAATTCATTCCCATGAACTTCTGGCATTGACATAGACGTTGGGAAACAGCCGGCAACTTGCCAGTCACTGCCTGGCAGTGGAATGCGGATTTCCGCAGGTAATGGCGCCGCGAACGTATGCGCCACCACCAGGGCTTGACCGTCGTTTTCCGAGAAACGTACCAATGCCTGTGCCCCCTGTGGATGTCGCCAGGCAGCGCCGATTTGCTGATATAAGCGGCTCTTACCTTTTTTGATGATGGGTGCAACCCGCTCGTAGAAACGAATTGCCTCCTGCACCAATGACCATTGTTCGCTATTTAAGAGGTCGATCTCACCTGAAAGGCACAGCCTGCCCAGGAATCCAGCCGTCAAAGAATAAGTCAGGCGTTGTAGCGTATCAGCGGCGTGCAAAACGGCCCAAATCTGGGATTGCCGGGGCAGGATCAGCCGATGCAGGTTGGCAGCAATGATCGGAATTTCGAGTGACTCATGTGCATCAGAAAAGGAACCCATGCTGGCCAGCGCCAACATCGACGGTTCCAATCGGTGTCCGCCTGAAGCGCAGACTTCAATAACCAGATCAGGGAGTTCCTGGCGCATCTCACGGAAAAATTCTTGCACTGCCAGGATGTGCTGGCGCAGCCCTTCTCCCAGCGATTCGGCACCATCGACGCCGATGCCGATGGTTTCGTTGTAATCCACCTTGATATAACCGAACCCGGAATCTCGCAGTTGAGAAATAACCTTTTCTCGAAGGTACTCATGCACCCATGGGTCACGGAAATCCCAGAAGCGGCGCTGCTCCGCTGTTATTGGAATCCCATCGCGTTGGAGAAAATGCCCGGTCATGCTGCCAAACAACGGTGACTGACTGCCGACCACCTCAAACTCAAACCAGATACCAGGAATAAGCCCTTGCTCGCGGATGGCGGCGGCGGTGGCGGCAATGCCCTGAGGAAACAAATTCCGATTCGGCGTCCATTCTCCCTGAGATGAACCCCAATCGCCATCGCCCTGATACCAGCCCGCATCGATCACAAAATATTTCACCCCGGAACTTTTCAAGAGTTTGGCAATCCCAACCACACGTTCGTGCTCAGGGTTGCCCCAGGTGGTGCACCATTCGTTGGCCAACACTGGCAGCGATTGCTCACTGGCTGGGGCTTGTTCCACGGCCGCGATTTGCATGGCCGTCAGACGTTGGCATAGGTCATCCAAATCGCCTTTGACGGTGGACACATATGCCAGTGGACTGGAAAAGGATTCGCCGGGAGCCACATTCTTCGTCCAGTGACCAAACTCACGGTCAGCCAGACCGCCCGAAAGACTCAATTGATCGTCACGGCGATAGGCCTCCATCTGCCATGAACCGGCCCAGACCAACTGTGCACCCCAAAAGACACCTTCAGCTCGGTCTTCCACGCCTACAAACGGAAAGTAGCCGCGCGACGGCATTGAGCCAATCTGCCCAAAGCGTTCGGCCCGGACGCCATGTCCGCTCCACGAACGCTCCAAATTGAGTTCTTCTACCGGTTGGCAAACATGACGTCCCTCGGCGCTCCAGGAACTGCGAAAGCGGTGCAAATAAAGGCGATTGGGAGCGTCATCCTCTGCAAACGGAGTCAGCCCAGAGAGCGAAAAACTAGCGAGGAGTTCCAAAGAAAGAAGTTCCGGTCCTTCGTTGCGGAATAGCGTTTGAAAAGTGAATGCTTCGTCTCCCTTCCGAAATAACAAATGATGTTCACAAGCATAGCCGCGCTCTGAACGCAGAGTCGTAACAACTTCGGTTTTCTCTTTACCTTCGAGGACCTCTTGTCCGGCATAGCGTAGGCTGGACAGTGTTTCGCTGTTGCGCATGGTGATGCCTTGGCTAAAACCACTCGTCGGATCGCCCATCAATTTGACCTGAACTAGCGGTTCGATCTGCCAGGCGCGTAGCGGAAGGAATGACTTGGGCAGTAAGAGGACTTCATGGGTTTGCAAAAACTCACGGCGCGTTGCCAGGCTGTCTGCCATAGAAACTGGAAGCATACGCAACCCAACTGCTTGGGATTCCGTCGCTAGCAGATATTCGACCAACATATCGCCAAATTGAAATTGCGACAGGCTGACAGCATACTCAGTGGACATCGGGGGAAATTCCTTTATTTATCAACTCGGCCTGAATGCTGGGTGAAACTCGCAATAAAATACGCTGCCCTTCACCCACTCTGGGTTTTGTCACACTGGACACCGTTGTGGAATCTAGGAAATACGGAAATACTTTTTGCCCATTTAACCAAGCTTATAACAATCGTAGACAAGAAGTCTATTAGCGTTCACTAATCTCGGAAGCCATACGCGCAATACCGGTGCTCCCGCGGACGATAAATTCAACAGGAATGAGGACTTGCTTTTCTGCTTCTTGATGTCCTTCCAATTGCTCAATCAACATCTTAGCAGCCTGGAAACCTGCTGTTTCGCCGTGGTAGTTTACGGTAGTCAAAGGTGGAGTGGTCAACTCGGCCATTTCCGCACCGGCCGATCCCACGATGGAAATATCCTGTGGAATAACCAATCCGCTTCTTTGAACGGCTTTAATAATTCCGGAAACAACAGCTTCTTGGACGGTGAAAATTGCAGTGATGGAGGGATTCTCAGTCAACAATCGTAAAACCCTATTTTCAATACTTTCGTTAGCGATGTCCACTTGTTCACAAATTACCGGCAGCCCATACTGCTCGCAAACCTGTTTATACTCTTTGGCAGCCCAAGCCATGGATCCAAGCTTGTTCATATTTTTCTTCCCGGTAAACCAATAAGGTTCGGCAGATAGATAACTAATCTGGCGATGTCCCAATCCAATCAAATGATCCATTGCGATCATGATACCCAATTCGACATCCAGATCAATGTAACTAAACCCGGTGTTATTCTCGCAACGACCTATTGTGACAAACGGGTAATTGTTCTGGCGCAGAAGCTCAACCCGCCAATCCTGCATCAGAATCTCCATTAAAATCATGCCATCCGTTTGGCCGCTGCGATAAAAAGTCAACAAGCTGGTCTCATCCAACGGACTTACCACAAGATTGAGCGAATAATTATTCTGTTCACAGGCTGTCGCTGCCCCGATCACAAAAGAATTTATGGTATGAATTCTGCCTGGATTCATTGGATAGTGTAAGGTGATAAAACGGCTTTTCCCGGATGCGAGTTGCTTCCACGGAGCCTGCTGAATAAAGCCATGCTCCTTAATGACATTCAGAACTTTATTTCGAGTCTTTTCCGAAACATCCGGTTTGTTATTAAGTATCCGGGAAACAGTGGATATTGATACACCGCTGGCTTTTGCAATGTCTACAATAGTTGTTTTGGCAATCTTATTTGGATTTTTCATTTTGCGAAACTTCCTAAGGAATGGGCGTGGATAATTTAGTTCAAACGGAATTGTAGCTCTTTTTTTGAAATCAATAACGGCTTTTTCTCATACATGACTTAGTAAGGATACCAGTCATATCTTCTTCTATCAGGGTTAGCCACCGCGGGTCAATTGCCGATTCTTTCTACTTTGCATCACATCACCCTTTAACTCGAGTTGGATTCGCTTTTGCCCTAGAATCCAGGCGCGCTGCGATGTTAGGCTGTTTTTTCGATATGCACACCTCCCACCAAACGGCGGGCTTCGACCAGCGCTTCAGCGCGCAGGCTGTAATCCGAAGGATATAAGATGGCAAGAGAGCCTAAGGAGTTGACATCCTGCGAGCGCTGAATGAGCATCCGGGCGCGGGCGGCCTTTGCTTGCTCGACGGCGCTGCCCGTGGCCAGCCACTCCTCCGCTTTCTTTAGAATCAGTTGTTGCTGTGGGCCCAGAATCTCTTTTAGGGTTTCTACGGGATTGGTTTTTAATTGATCGCGCGGCACCCCCCCCACCAACATTTCGGCTCGCAACAGATTCTCAAAACAATAAGCGTAATTGTAGGGATGTACAATGTGCGGCGCCTCTGGCAGGGTGGGTGGCCACTGGCCGTCGGAGTTGTAAGAATTGGTGAGATGGAACCAGACCATTTTTTTGGTTTCGTCGTCCAACGGCGCATTGTTAATCCGGGCCCGCACCAGTTCTTGCCAGGGCCGCAATAGGCGGGCCATGGGCGTGTTCGCCCAGGTGGAAGATCGGGCGCCGTGCCAGGCCGAATCATCATCAAACGTAATCTCCTCCGGCAGCGGTGGCAGTGTCCGGCAGGCCTGGTCAAAGGTCACAAACCGGCCCAGGCGGCGGACGGCTGAGATCAGGTTAATAAGCTTCTGTCGGGATTCCGGCGTTACTTCAAACACATTGTCAGGCTGATCCTGGAATTTCAAGCGGAACCAACCGTTGGTACCAATATACTCTGCATCATCGGCAAAGATAATCACGGCGCCTTCCGGCTCGTTAGCGGGTTGCTCTGAATATTTTCGAATCAAATCCAGATACTTCTCTAAGGTATAACCGTCCATGCCCATGAAGTATCGCACGCCAAACTGGGCCAAGCGGTCGGTGCGCAAAAAAATGCGCAGCCGGTCGGCCGGGAGACCGTGAACCTTGTCAAAGGGGAAGTGCACGGCCTTTTCCGAGCCGGGCAGGTCGTACTTAAAATCGAAGTTATAGAAAGCCGGTTCTCGGCTATATTCTGCGGCATGGATTTCGGGTCTTAGGGGCTTGCCATCAGGGCCGCAAGAGCGGCTGTAAGCTTCAAAATCGCCGATCATATTGATGTAGCCAGCGGCCACGACCTGAGTCGGAACGTAACTACGCCAGCCGCATTCGGGATTCCAGAAGCTCTTGGGGCGGAAGCCAAGCAACCGTTCATACACTTCATTAGAAAACCGGATAGACCAAAGGCCGTCGGCCCGCGGAAAGTTCGGCAGCATGGGATGGGCATAGGGCGAACCCATGAACTCGCACTGGCCTCGCGCTATCGCCGCCTTTAATTTTTCTAGCACATCCGGTGTTTTCTGCGCCATGTGCTCCAGCGTGTATCCTGAGGCCTCAAAGACATATGGCACGTCCGGAAACTCCGCTTGCATGGTATCCAGCGTCATCTCGTATGCCCGGCGAATAACAAATTCATAGCGATCTTCCGTCAGGTAAGCATAATTTAGATTGGCATGAAAAATTGTAATATATTGCATTAAGACTACTCCATGGAATGCGGGGAAAGATAATACACTTCCGTTAAACTCTGCCGTTCAACCTGCGGGTCGCAGAACGTTTTCATCAGCGCCTGCCAGCGGATTTCCACCGGGTTGTGATCCAGGCTGGCTTTGGCCTGACCGTAGGTCTCCGACTCGTATTCGATGAAGACCACACGCTCGCAGCCGTTCAGGTAACACCCCATTTGGAGAATGCCGGCTTGGCGATAGGCTGCCTCCAATTCCGGCCATACCTGTTGGTGCAGTCGGATATACTCCGGAACACTTTCGGCTTTAAGCCGGTCTAGCCATAGGGTGCGTTGTTTGGACATAGAAGTTATGCGTAGAAAGTCTGATTGGAAGGTTGTTTCTTGACACGCAAACTTAATCGTTCCACCATCCTTATTCCTTCGTATGTCATGGAACGACGGGTTTTGCGCCCCCCGTGTTTTGACGCGGGCATAATATCAATTTTTTGAGTTGTTTTCATATTCCAGTAAAATCCGTTGCGTTCTTTAAACGTAATAGTGAAGCAGGTTACCCGTTTGGTTGTCAAAGGTGGTAAAAACACCTTTTTCGTAATCGTAGTTATCGCCTTCGTCATAGATTCATCCGTCATCGCCGCCCAGATAAGACCGATAATGTGAAAAAGAAACGTGGGTCAAATTGAGCATCGACTGGTTCTCATCAAGCACCTTGACGGCCAAAATCGAAGCCCGTTCATCGTTTGGTAAAATTAACGATCTTCTGCGTTCCGTCATACATAACTTGACACTCGTATGCCTCACCAACTATCGAGATGGAAAATTCCAGAGTTTTGCTTATTCCGGGATACTTTCCCTGTCGTTTTTCAAAAACGAGAAGTCTGTTCTTGTCTTCCCACCGCAACTGGATGGTCGCAAAAAGGCCCTTCTCGTAGTTGTAATTGTCACCTTCATCTTGATACAAAGTAAACGCCCCATCTTGTCCTGGGTAGATTTGAAGTTTCATCATTGCCTGCGGTTGCTCATCAGCATAGCAGACATCTGGCCCGAAGGGGATAATCGATCCGGCGCGCACATATAAGGGTATTGTTTCCAAATCTGCATATGCGCTTAACGTTTGGCCGCCTGAATAGCGTTCGTCTGTCCAGAAGTCGTACCAATCGCTGCCAGCTGGCAGGTAAACCGGGCGAGTTTTCTCAGCGCATGTCAATGGGATCGAGTTGGGCCCGTAGTACATCGGTTTCGTCACTGGATTGACAAGCAGGGCCGGCCCGAACATAAATTGGTCGGAAATACTATATGTGGCGGGATCACTACAAAAGTCAAAAGGCAGGGCGCGCATCATGGTATAGTCCTCATGCGCGATCTGTCCGGCCAAGGAATAGATATAGGGCATCAACTGGTAGCGAAGTCGAAGGAACTTCACAAGCGTATCGTATATCGGGTCGCCCGGATTCCCGAAACGCCAGATTTCGCGCGGAGTATCGGTGCCATGTGAGCGGAACATCGGTAGGAAAGCGCCAAACTGGAACCAACGCACATATAGTTCTCGATAGCCAAAGTCTTCCACACCCTGATCGTAATCGCCATGCCAGAACCAAAACTCCGGCTTATTCTTGACAAAGAAAGCGCCAATATCCACAGTCCAATAAGGAGATCCAGTCACGCAGAAGTTCAACCCATCGGCGATCTGGCGGCGTAACGTTTCCCAGTTGGCGGCGGGGTCACCTGACCAGGTAATCGTGCCATATCGGTGCTGCCCGGCATAGGCCGAGCGAGTCAAGTTTAACGACCCGCTTCTGGTCAGTCGTCTGCCGCTGCCCTTCGTATATGCCTTTGGAGTGCCATAGGGAATAGGCGTTGATATATTGGGGATCGAGATACTTCTTCGCTTCATCAGTATTGATTCGTGCCCGCTCTTCCGGTTCGGGTTTAAAGGCATCTTTCCAATCCGCTTCAAATGGCTCCGTGCAGTCGCACCACCAGGCGTCGATATTGTTGGAGAATAATCCCGCGTTGGCTTGTTTCCAATAAAGTTCCCGCGCCTTTTCCTGAAAAGCATCGTAAGTGACCTGGTTTCCAAGCAAGTAACCTTGGTCGCGCATCTCTTTGTTATTGTCGCTTTTGGAATCCATGATCGGCCAGATGGAAACCATCAGACGGGCATTCAGGCGATGAAGTTCGGAAGTCATCCCTTTAGGGTCAGGAAAACGTTCGGGGTCAAGTGTTTTTTGGCCCCAAAGGCCCTCCGGCCACGACTTCCAATCCAACACAATGCAATCGAGGGGTAATCTACGATCCCGGTATTCTTGCACAACTGCAATCAGTTCATCTTGCGATTGATATCTTTCTTTCGACTGGATATACCCAAAAGCCCAACGCGGCAACATAGGAGCTTTCCCGGTTAATTTCCGAATTCCCTTGACGATTTGATCGAACTCTGGGCCATAAATGAAATAGAAATCCAATTCATCTGAGATATCAGCCCATAGATAGGAACCAAAGGCATCATCGTGGAACGTCATCCACGAGTAATTATCCAGAACGATTCCATAACCCTTGGTGGAAAGAAGAATTGGAACGACTGCCTTCATATTCTGCTGGTACAAATACTGGTGCTGACCGCGCAAATTCAGCATTCCCTCTTCGTGAGAGCCGAGGCCATATAACGCTTCTCCATTCATCCATTCGAATTCAAGCTTGGTATGATAGGCTTTGTGGTCAACCACCTCTTTGAAGGTTTTCGCCGAAGCCCGTAATCCGTCAGCACCTACCTCGGTTTGAATGTCATTTTCCTCATCAGGAATAAATTTGATGACATCCGTCGGGATAAGCGTTTTTCCGCCTCGATCAGGCTCACGGGTAAGAATTTGGCCATGTTCATCGAGGTACTTGAACGCCAGCGTGCTGCGGTTAATCTGAATGGTGAGTTCGGATGTTGAAAAAAAGAGTGAGTTGTCGGTTTCCCGAACGTTAACATCGGTCTGGGTTTGCGCTTCAGACACAACCATCAAACTTTCTTTTTGCGAGAAATCAGATTCAAGCGTATACCGAATCCGAACGATACGCGGAGAATATGCGGTTAGACTGATGAGTCCTCGCGAGGTCTCAAGCCGAAGCCCTCCCGGATGGGTAGTGAATTTAATTAAATCCATGTGATTTAGATTACTTTCTTAGCTTTCAACGGCCTATTGGTTATTGCCGGCGGAATCTGCACAAATTAATAATTCCAAAGCACCACATCACCCTTTAACAGAGCCAGTAAAGGCACCAGAGATAACATAACGCTGTGATAAGAGGAAAATGATGACAACCGGCACGATCAAGATCAACCCAGACACCGCGGCTTCTGCATACTGGAAGTGGATCGCTCCGGGAGTGGGATTGAAACCTGGTTGGAGCGCCGACGTGCTTCCAAGAACTGTTTGAATTCCCACTGGTAAAGTGAAAAGTTTATCGTCATTCAACAACACATACGGGCCAAAATAATTGTTCCAGTTTGCATTGAAACAAATGAATGCCAACAGACCCAATAGGGGCTCGGCCAGCGGTAAAGCAATACGAATGAATATATCAAATTCAGAAGCACCATCTACGCGCGCCGCATCGATTAGTTCTAAAGGTAGCGAAGTTCTGTAGTAGATGTAGGTCAAATACACGCCAAAAGGAAAAAAACAGGCTGGTAAGATGACCGCCCAGGGAGTATTAACAAGATGCACTAGATTTAGTTCCATGAACAACGGAAGGACCAGCGCCGAAGTCGGTAATAGCATGGTAATTAAAGTCAACCACAGCAGCAAAGACCTGCCCGGAAACCGCATGATTGCCAGGGCGTAACCTGCTGGAAGACCGATGGCTAAACTGACAAGTAAAGAAAGCAGCACATAGAAGAGTGAGTTACGAAACCATAAGAGCACCTCGCCATTTTGATAAATCAGGACATTCTTCCAGGCAGTAATATACTGGGCAAAGGAACCAAACGCTAAAGGATTAAGGCTGGAAAACTGTGCAGTTTCTTTGGAAGGCGCCAAAAGCAACCAGATGATGGGGATCACAAAATAAATCAAGAATATCAATAACACAGCCCAGCGTAGAATGGACCCAAAAACCCCGATATCGCTTACGGACTTCTTGAACCACCTAGTCAACATATGAACACTCCTTTTCCTGAGTAACGGATCAGCTCTAGCGCGACTCTAGTTTTCTATTCTATATTGAAAAAACCGGTCCAGCGGACCATTAAGTAAGATGCCCCAAGGCCAATGGCCAGCATGATCAGAGCCAGCGCGGCGGCTGCCCCGAAATTTCCCAAATCAAAGGCAAAGGAGTACGCCAATTGGTTCGGCGACCATACGAGGGGTACATTGGCATGGATATAGGTTTGATTCCCAAGCAACTGAGGCTCCACAAAAAGCTGTATGTTGCCAGCGAAGATCAAAATAAATTGATAAATGATATACGGCTGGATGAGGGGCAGTTTGATATAGAGCGCTTTTTGCCACTCATTGCAACCATCCATGGTGGCGGCTTCCAGAACTTCCGTTGAGATACCCTCCAAAGCGCCATACTGGATCATGATCCAAATCCCCGACCCGACGAAGAAACCCATGATTAAAAAGATGAATGGCAGGCTTGCCGGGGTAATAATGTCATTAAAGGCGGTGAAGCCGAGAGACTTAAGCAAGAAACCAAATGGGCTCACTTGCGGGGTCAACATAAAAATGACCAGAAGCACCACTGCAGGGCCGGAAGCTGCACCTGGAATGTAAAAAAGCGTCCGCAGGGTGGATGCAACCCGCCCGGGCTGCATGTGCAGGAGCAACGCCAGCAATACCACGAGGACAATTCCAATGGGCACAGAAATGAGCAGGAATTCTCCGATGTTGGCGAAAGTAAATCCCAACCGGGAATCCTTGAATACCGTAAGATAGTTTTTTATACCTGCTGCAAAATAGCGCGGCAGGCCAGTAGAATAATCTGCGAAGCTGATCAAGAAAGCATAGATCCCGGGCCCCAAGCCAAAAGCCAACATAAACAGAATATACGGTAACAGAAATGAATATGCTTGACCAGTCCGTCTATTCCGGTATCGGCGGGAGCTTGAAAGGCGGGCTTTCTTTTCAGACTGATCTTCAACACGTATGGTCAGATTTGCCATGAGATCCTCGATAAATCCTTCTCCCAGGTAGAGACACTTATATACAGCGCCTCTACCTGGGATGAGCAAAAGGAGAGAGATCGAACTAGCGATTGTTACTTGCTGACAACGTTATAGCCTTGGTCTTGGGCAAGCGGTGTGAAGAGCGTGGTCACCTCGGACAAGTTAGCTGAGACTGTTAATTTTTTCTGGTACGTGTCTTGGACCACTTGGGTCAAAGGCGAGATGAGGTCAAACCGGGGCCAATTGTCTAATGGCGAGATATCATTCGCTGCTGCCGCAAAAACCGGGTATGGATCATTGGCAAAGAGCGGGTTACTTGAAACTGCCTGTTGCCATAATGGCTGAATTGGCTTGTAGGATGGGAAATTCTCAGTTCCCGTCCATAGGGTTTTATCTTCGGTGACGAAGGTGATCAGAGCCACCGCCAGCTTTTGATTCTGGGTGTGCCGGGAAATAGTCCAGGCTGCACCGCCCATGGCCGCCACCATCGGAGCGGGATCAGCTGCCCACTTAAACGGAGTGGCAACGCCCAATTGGTGATTGGCCGTTGTGTACCAGTCACCTTTAGCGCCGCCGAAACTGCCCCACATCCAAGCTGGTCCTTCAAACATCAGCACATTATTAGAAGTGATCAGTGCGTCGAATTGGGTATTGAAGAAATCCGTGTTATACAGGGTTTTGTTTGCGATCATATGATCAACTAGCTGCGCAGCCCGTACACATCTTGGATCCGCCATATTGATATTGAGGGTGTTGGGATCCACTAGTTGATGGGTGGGACAGCCACTGGCTTCGAAGAAGGAGAGGAAGGTCCAACCATCTCCAAAGGTGCCCAGATAATAGCCCGGATGATCCTGGGCAAGTTTATCGCTAAGGGCTTGGTAATCTTCCCACGTCGTCGGTACGGTATAACCGAACTGGGTCATGAGAGGTGCATTGTAGTAAGTCACAAACTGGGCCAGGTCATTCCGCAGGCAATAGACCTTGCCGCCAAAGATGCAGTTGGACTCGCCGGCATAATTATTGATCGTATCTGCAGGAACCAATCCCGTCAAGTCAAGCGGGAAATTGTGGGCTGCATCGGCCACGCGCGCCACGAGCCGCGGCTCTGCAAAGACTACATCCGGCCAACCCTGGTTGGTATTATTGAAAAGCAGGACTTTTGACGGGAATTGTTCACGGTCAACCACCACAGCTTTGATCAGACTAGCATCAGCCGGGTTCGCTTTGATGAAGGCATCGATCGCTGGTTGACGGGGCTGGTCAATCCAGACCGTGATGGGAGCATTTGTATTTGCGGGAGTGGCCGGAGAGGCAGAGCCACAAGCCGCCAACAAACCACTAACCAACACAAGTGCAAAAAGAACTGAAACGAACTTTTTGATAGACATGGTGTTCATCCTCCTGAGAATGAATGGGGTGAAAGTTGGAAATATTGTGACCGATTTAGTTGGGACTTATTAGCAGTTATTAGTGACGATTACACCTCCTTGGATAGATTCCAAGAATTTTTGCGTAGGGTGATGATGGTTTATGATATTTTCGGTAGCATTACCGGTAATGCTACCGGTAATGCTACCGGGCATTATATGGTAAATCTTATTTAAATGCAATGGGGGTAAGGTAATCTAGGCTAATCACATTTTAACGATTAAGAACGATGAGTGAGCAGGTAGTTATTCTTCCAGCCAGCTTGTAAACCTTTAGTGTGAATACCGCTGACTACGTTTGGTTTTCAAGATGGTGGAACGTCTGCGGGCAGATTGGAAATAAAATACCGAGTATGTGCTTCGATTTCTTCACCGATCTGTCGCTACGAAACAATTTGGATCACGCTTTTCCGACCTTTTCATTGCTGGCGTTTACAAATCAGCAATAATTAATCCAAGTTGCCACCTACGAAAGGAAGTTGATGCTGGAGGCGAGAACAAAAAGAGCGACTTTGATCTCAAGCCCTTTGGCGGTAATGGCATGAATAGATTTGGGCAGTAAGCGTTCAATCAAACTACCGGTGGTCTCAACCACTTTGCGGATGGAAGCTTGCAAGTAAGTCATAAAAGGAGGCACAGGCCGAAGAGAGTTCTTCTTACGCAACGGCAGGAGTTCCACTCCGGCTTCACGCATCAGATCTTCCATCTCATAATCGTTATAAGCCTTATCACCGATGATCCAGGAATGTTCTGGAATATCGAAATTATACAATCGCAAGGCACTGGCATCACTGAAGGCACCCGGAGCCAGAAAGAATTCAACGGGTTCACTTTGCTCGGTAACCATCACGTGGATGCGTAAACCATAAAAATAACGTTTTTTACTCGCAATATAGCCTCGCCACTCTTCGCCTTGATAGATTTTCGAGTGTCGGATCCGGTAATTGTCACAAACCGCGATTGGATAACTGTCAATCACGTAAACCGACTTTTCGTTGAGCTTCTTCCAGGTTTCGCCTAACCGCAGAAACAAGGTCAGGAACAAGTCGGCCATGCGGTGGAGTCTACGATTGAAGCGGCTCTTGCTCAACATATTCGGAATGTAATGATATTCAACCAAATAGCGGCTGGCCCAACAAAAATTGCCTTTGAAGTACAACATCGCCACAATGGCGGTGGTCATCACTTCGGCATCCGTCATTTGGCATTGTGCATCTTCATAATGATGCAAGCTCTTGAGCAGGTCATCGCACAAACAAAAAACGACTACAATTTGGGTATCCATGAGTTTTCCTTTGCTTTGGTGGTCGGGATACCCCAACTGTAATGGAAACTCATGGATTTTTTGTTGAAGTTCATCTCTAGGTAGCAACTTGGATTAAGTACTCTTCCCAATTGATGCTCGAATGATAGGTCAATTTTAGATTTGCGACTACTGGGTAATACTGCTGCGCCAACTCGTCCAGCCGCCGGCGGTTAAAGGTTTCGCCTCGAACTCCGTTACCAATTGATTGGTCATGCCATAATTGGCAATTTGAAGAAAAACATTATTAAGGTTTCAAAAGCTATGCCAAATTCTGCAGCTGATAGGCCAGCCAAGGTTTCGGCTGTCCGAGTTAGGATCTTGGCGTTTTACATTGAGCGTAGAAGGAATTTTTGCCTTTGTCAGTTTATTGCGGTTGATGGGATCGCCAGTAACTATTTTGCGGAAAAAGCTTAACCCTAACTACTTGAGTTTAGAGCGCAAAATAGCGCACAGGAAATGTGCGATCGAACAGGACCTTAAAACAGAAAAGCAAATACCAATTATGGACTGATAGCCAGTGATTTGAATGTCTTTTTGCTCTTGAAGATCACCGGATAGCGAGTACGCGGAGCCGGGCAATAATTTTTGGGTCTGCCCAGGCCTTTTCCAGCAGGTCTGGGAGTTGCAGCCGGTGTACCCAACTCCAACAAAAATGCCAACGCCGAACGTTGTACCTGATACGGTGTGAGCCTGGTGCTTCGATCCGCTTTGCTGGGATACCAAGCCGGACGATTGGGCTTCACTTGATCGCGTATCAGTAGCAATTGCCAATAGGCCAAGGCACACAGCCACATCCATTGTCCCGCGCTCACCAGATTGGGGGAACGATTGGAATTGAGTCCCATGTGCTGTTTGAGAAATCGGAACAGATGCTCAATCGCAAACCGCCAAAGATACATGCGGCACAGATCGGAAAGCGCCACGTTCTGCGGTCCGGTCCACCATAACCACATCGGTCGTTTATAACGCGGCGTGCCATCGGCTTTGAGAAACTCCACCTGAATGAGAGAACCCTTCAGCGTGGCTAATTTCTTGAAGTGTAATTTGTGCCAGGCTTGCACTCGTACAGTCTGCTCACCGAGTGGAAAGGTTTCTTGCCGATCGGCGGTCCGATGCACATCATTCAGTTTGAAGGATTGGCCATGTTTGCGGGGAGCACCCCGACTACCTTTCGGTTTCTGCTTCGGCTCTTCAAACAAAACCCCATTGCTACGCAAGCGGATCAGAGCAAAAGTGCGTTGAAACGTCTCGAAAATACTCAAAAACTGGTGGTCTTGGTAGCGGCTATCCGCCACGATGACTTTCGCTTGGGGGTCACGCAGATCCAATTCCTGCACTTGCACCGCCGCCAGTTTCGTGTCCGTGCTCTCCGTGCTGATCCGTTCCACATCCACCGGCGCTGCCCATGAAGTCCCGAAATGAATCAGCCGTGCCACCCAAGAATACTTATGACCATAGCGCATAGACTCGCTCTGATTGGATTTCAACACACTGCGGTCCGGCAAGGTTTCCGCTTCTTCATGTTCATTGGGAGTGGCATCTACTGCATACACGTGATAGCCTGCGATCGTTTCGCTATCTTCCGGCACACAAGTTGGCAAGAGTGAAAGAATTTCTCCGATGTCCATCTCGCCGTTTTGCAACCCGTCGTATACACTCTCGAACTTCCGCCGGAACGGCTTCTGTTCGCTAAGCGCTACTGGCGAGCTCACCTGGCCCGCCACGGTCAGGGCGTCAATCAAGTCGAATAAGATATCCGCTCGTTTCTTCAGACTTTGGTATACTGCTTTTCGGAACTCGCTGATTTTGTTTTTCTTCACACAAAAACTTTATCAGCAAGTTCCATTTTTGTTAAAGGTTCCACGAACTCTAAACTCAAGTAACTAGGTGCCATGATTTATCATGATATTTATTTTGTATCCCGTCAATAAGCTCCCTTGCCTCGAATTACGATCCATATCGTTTTGACGCAGATTTCGATATCCAACCAGATCGAATAATGATTCACATAATATAAATCATCCTCGGTATGCAAATTCATAGGCTTATCACTCCGCCCATGGATTTGCCACCATCCTGTGAGACCTTGCGGGACGGCAAAGCGTTGGCGTTGCCATGGTTGGTATTTCTCCACTAATTCCGGTAATTCGGGACGCGGCCCCACCAGACTCATATTCCCATCCAGAACATTGAAGAATTGCGGTAATTCATCCAGGCTGAAACGGCGCAAGAATCTTCCCAAAGGGGTTACTCTCGGATCATCCGGTCTTTTGTATATTAGATTTCCCTCTTCATCCCAGAACTCAACGTCTTTCTTCAATTGTTCCGCATCCCTTTGCATCGTTCGGAATTTGACGAAATTAAACAATTTGCCATTTTCACCAACGCGCTTTTGAAAGAAAAGAACTGGCCGTCCATCGATCAGAAGGACCAGAAGCGCGATCAAGATCATAATCGGCAAACCTGGAACAAGCACAAGAACGGTAATGATCAGGTCAAACCCTCTTTTGAGCATCCTTTGATACTCGTTCAGGGCAGGAGCGCGTAAATCGAGCATTGGGATGCCGACAAAATCCTCGACAACAGCCTGATGCAAGGCAATGGAAAAATAATCCGGGATAATCCACACTTTGACGGGCAAATCTAACAGGTCGGCTACGATGCGATTCGTATAATCGTAAGCCCTCAGCGGCAATGCAATCACGAGGCTATCAATTTGATGTTTCTCTACGATGGCGCGCACATCCGTCAACGTACCTAAAATAAGGTTTGGCTCCTTTTTACGTTTTTCTATATTGTCGTCGAGAAAGCCGATAAAGCGGAGGTTTAAATCTTTATGATCAAGCAGTTTCTTCCGCATCTCACGTCCGACCACACCAGCACCCGCAATGAGAACGCGTTGGGGGTTTGCCAATCCTTCACGGACTGCTCGAAAATAAATTCTGACAACTGAACGCCAAAGGATCATTGCCAAGAAAGTAGAAAGGACAAAGATTAAAAACAGAGCTCTGGATACATCACGGTAGGTGAAATATAAGATGCCTGCCATACTGACGGCGGCAACTAAAGTAGCCTGCGTAAGACTGGCAAACTCATCAACGATACGGATATTGCGCTTTCCATCATAAACAGAGTATATTGCGAAACTGGAAACCCATATGATGGGAAAAACAATATAAATAATAACGGATAGATTGGTGACTTCCTGGATTGTTGCTATAAAAGGCAGGGAACTCAACAAAGGCCGAATATAAATGACCAGCCTAAGAATGAGTGGTACAAGCAGCAGGTCCAAAAAAACTGAGAAGACAGCAAAGTTGGATGAAAATCGTCTCAGCATTGTAAATTATTTCCTCCAACAGAAATTTTGGAAATAGTCTCTTCGTTGAGCATTACGAAGAAGAAATGTAACGATGCATAGTAACCAGATGGCAATTGGTTTAGCAAGATATGACGCACCATCGGAAAAGTTAAGATTAATTTGCTAACAAGTTTACCATGCTATCTTACCTTATGTTTCTTTATCTTTTAATAAAATTTGCTTCAAAACCAGTAACATAAATCGCGGATTATGATATAGGTAACGCTTCCACAAGCGACGAGGCTCTTGGAACAAACGGTAAAACCATTCCAAGCCACGTTTTTGCATCCAGACAGGCGCTTGCGGCTTAGCTCCAGCATGAAAATCAAAAGCGGCTCCTACGCCAACCATTACCGCAGAAATTTTACCTTTGTGTTGTGCCATCCATCTTTCCTGTTTTGGACATCCTAAGCCCACAAGGAGGATACGCACCCCGGCCGAATTGATTTCGTTGATGGTTCTTATATCCTCCTCATCCGATAGGGGACGAAACGGCGGACTGAAAGAATATGTGATATTGATAGCAGGATACTTCTCTCTAATTCCATATATTAAATTCTCAAGCACATTTGGGGAGCTTCCATAAAGGCCAATGGGAATAGAACTTTGGGCGGAGGTTTCAATCAGCTTGATCATCAAATCGGGACCGTAGACCCGCTCCTGGTCCGGAATGCCCAACCGGCGCATCGCCCAGACCAAAGGCATACCATCAGGAGTCACTAAATCGGCATCGTTCACAACCTGCATAAAGGATCGCAAATCATAAGCTTCCATCACCATATGAACGTTCGCCGCGCATACATATCGGCTCTCATTCATTTCCGCCCACGATGTAATTTGTGTGACCGCCGCTTTGTAGCTGGTAACATGAACCGAGACACCGAGAATTCTCATGGTCTACTCCCGCTTTAAAAAATCAGGAATTGAATTGGGGTTTCCTATAAACGAGAGCTTGAATGGCCACGACCTGTACAATCAGAAGGAAAGCCAGAGATGCCCAGTTTCCCCACCATTCTGGATGGATGACTTGAATGGCGTCAACCATGGCTAATGCCGAAACGCCGAACATTCCTCCCAAGAAGATTGCGTCCGACTTCATATCGGAAAACATCCATCTGGTTTTTATAAGGTTCAACCATTCCAGCCATCCTGCACATAAGATCAGGGCAATGGGGAGTATGGCTGGGTCTGCATAACGCGCCCAACTGATGATTGGGAATTGAACATCAAAGCCAGATATGCCTCGTAAAACCACTAGCGCTCCTGCGATGAGCAGAGATAATCCCAAGAAGAACAATATATCCCAGCGCACACTTTTCCGTTCTCGCCATAGCTCTAGGAGTGTTCCTAAAACTCCGAGCAATGTCAATAACATTAACAGATAACTGGATGATGCCGGATTCACAGATCTATCCGTCTTGTCGGCGGCGAGGCTTGTCCAAAATGTTCTAAACAGGACTGAAAGAGTTTGACGGTAATACCAGCCAACGCCATGCCGATCTAACAGGGTGGACAGGATAAAAGCTGGGTCAAAAAGAGAAACGGATAGTTTGGCAAGTTTGTCCTGTGCCCAGGGTCGGAAACGGAGGTTATCTTGTTCTGCTGAGCCATTGCGAATCACATTCTGAAACTTCTGACCATCCCATATGCCTTGAGTTCCATTGGGATCCGTGAAATGGGGTGGCACATCACTATATTTCCCCGGTACCAAGACGAGGCCATCTACAAAAATCTTGCCGTTGGAAGACGGGAGAGTATATGGAATAACTATGCTTGCATATTGGGTGTTCGGGGGGGCTTGGATCACAAAGCCATGAAAGGTCGGCTGGGTGGTGAGCGCCAGCGGCGTTTGAGGAGAACTAATATTAATGTAATTCAAAGTTCCATTATTATTTGTGGAAAAAACCATATAGGGTGACATGATTTGAGTGGGTGGGTATGCCCAGAACCAGCCTCCCAAGGTTATCGTGTGATCAGATATGGAATTCGAGGCATCTGGTGTGATGAACTGTGAGATTTGGCCGGAGATATTTGGACTTGGATAGCTGATTTGAAGGACATAGCTTCCCAGCGGCGAACTGGTCGAAGGGCTTCGGAGAGACGATGTTTGGGCTGGATTTTGATACCACCCGAGGGGCGCACCCCATTCAAGCGCGGTCAGGGGCAGGATCAAAGCACCCAGGACACTAAGGCTGATAACTGCCCAGGTAAATCGTCCACGCAAGAGGCCAAAAATCAATACAAATGGGGTCAGCAGAAAAGTGAATTGGGCTGTATCCTTGCTAAGATAACAAAGGATCAATGAGAGTCCGAGGAAAAGCAATCGTCCTATCGAATACCCTCTCTTGATCAGCCTGATGCCGGCCCATAGGAAGAGGCACGAAGCCAGGACCGCGGCTACATCGTTATTTACAGCTGTCATAGCATCGATGAAGCCCGGGAGCAAGGCTAGGAAAGTCGGCACCATCCAGCGCAGAGGGTGGTCGGAGCGGAGGATTTCGCCGAGAGCGAACCAAATGACCACAAGGATAAGGAGATAAAGGATGAAGGATACGGAACGGGCAGCATAATATTGGATCGTTATGTCAGTATTATGCATCAATCGCAGAGGCAAGGAAGCAAGGAAGTAATAAAGAGGTTCCCTGCCGGTTTGAGTCACACCGATGGGAATGGGAGCAGAGCTAGAAAGATCAGGTTTGACTCCTCGAACTTGGTACCATCTAGTGTTCGCCATAGAGAGTGCCATTTGCTGGCGCATGGCTTGGTCATATTGTCCAGCCTTGGGCCAAGCCGGAAGATTAGCGACCAGCCAGGCATATTCAAAGTGGCCTGGTTCGTCGTTGTGCCACCAGGGAGGAATAATGGCAGCAAAGATCATGCTCTGCATTAAGCCAAGAAGCAGGATCCAAAGGAGTGTACGCGGTAATCGACAGTGATCCAGCATAGATCGAAGTCGTGACATTGCATCTTGAAGAACCGAGCGCAGACCAGGAACTGTCGACATGATGATATATCCCAAGCAAGATTTGATTATACCCGCTCATGGCGGGAGATGCCTTTTGAGCGGGAATAGGGACTGCCCAAAAACACACACATAAACAATATCCCCTTCCCGAAGGACACACTTTGAGCTTGCCCTGGTTTAATAGACACAATTAATGTCCAGGTTGCTGTTCGAATTCGGCAGGGCTGAGATAGCCGAGCGTGGAATGTAAGCGCTGCCGATTGTACCAAACTTCAATGTATTCAAAGATCGAATGTTCGAGCTAATAAAGCATGCGTTGCAAACTGGCCAGTCACGCATTCAGCCTTGAGAGTGCCGAAGAAACTTTCGGCCACGGCATTGTCGTAGCAGTTCCCAACCCGGCTCATGCTCAGCTGAATGTTGGCGGCGACCAAACTGCTTTGGTAGTCTGCACTGGTATATTGGCTGCCTTGATCAGAGTGGTGAAGCAAAGTGGCTTCTGGTTGACGAGTGTGCAAAGCCATGTGCAAGGCTGTTTCCACCAAGGCGGTGTTCATCTGCTCGGACATGGCCCAGCCCACCACTTTGCGTGAGTACAGGTCCAGAACGATGGCCAGATACAACCAGCCTTCCGCGGTATCGATGTAGGTGAAATCGCTGACCCATTTGGTGTTGGCCGAGTTTGCAGAAAAGTCCTGGTTCAAATAGTTGGGGGCTGGAATCACACCTGGTTGACGTTGAGTGGTCACGGGATGCCACTTATGTCGCTGCTGAGGGCCGAGGCCTGCTCTGCGCATCAAGCGTGCCCACTCGATGTCGCCCACAAACCACGCCCTTACGCAATAGACTAGCCCATATGCGCGGACTGCCATAGGTCTGGCGACTGGTTTTATATTCCTGCCGGATGCGCTCTATCAGTACCTGGTTCTCCAATGCTCGCACACCTGCTTTTTCCGCCTGCCAAGCATAGTATCCACTGCGCGTTACGCCTAATAACTGACACAGGCGCTTGACACTGTATTCCTGCCGCTGCTCACGAATGTATGGGTATCTCATTCGCTTTTCCGGGAGAAAATGTTGATTGTTTTTTTTAAAATCTCGCGCTCTTCTTCCACTTCCGCCAAGCGCCGCTCCAGACGTTTGATCTCGCGCCTGGCAGCTTCCATATCACTCAACTCCAAATGGGCCTGCTCTGCCTCTTTGGATATCACCTGATACCGATCTCGCCACCTCACCAGCAACCCCGGCGTGATTCCCAAATCCCGCTCGATCTGCCGCGACGTTTTTCCGCTGCTCTTCAGCAATTCCAAGGCTTCCAACTTGAATTCTTCCGTGTAGGTCCGGTATCTCAATTTCTTTTCGTCCATCATCCTGCTCCTGTTCTTCCTAGTCTACTGGATATGGACATTTCTTGTGTCTACTTTATCGGGGCAACCTCACTTCATGAGGTTAATTAAGGATTACTGAGAACTCCTACTATCAAAGATAAAGAGGAGGAAAGAAGAAAAAGAAGAAGCCTGAAAAATAATCAGGCTTCCATAGACATAGAGGAGGAATATCAACAAACTTTGTCAAGTGCATTGTTACACGCTTGAATTGGAATAACTCCTTTCTTATGATGAACCATTCGGAATTCTAAATCCACAAATATCTATATATGCCAGATAAGCCACAGAAGCTGGAGTTACCCAATGGTAGTAAAGTGTCTGAGAATTGTTCGGACATTCTCCTGTGTTCACAGAGGATATCGTAGTACCTGTCACACAGTACAGAGCCACAAGGATATAGAAATTATTTCCGCTTTTCCAACCCACAACTACAGGATCGTATTGGTTGTTTGTTCCACCCACCTGTGCGGTCAAGGCAAACAAAATACTTGTTGCGTTAGGAGGAACCCACGCAGAACAGGAAACTGACGTCTCGGTAGTTGCTGTTCCCGCGGCAAGGACTCTGCCCATATTCCCTCCCATTGCAATTGGATAATATAAGGTGTTGCCTTGAATGCGGCATGTTATAAAATGACTCGAACCATCTAAATATACAGCACCGATATAAGCCCAAGAAGTGTATCCTGATGGCAATGTTGGGCCTGTTGGTGGTGCGCTCTGACTAGCCAAAGTTGCCAGAGTAGAGCCATTCCATATCCAATAAAAGTGAACCCAAACGGACGTGAGCGCCGATATTTTGCTCTGGTCACATCCGTTGGCTGTTGAAACCGAACCCGATGCCGGAAGAGTAATATCACAAGTTATTGTTCCTGTGTTGGTCTGAACATTCAATTGTTTTGCAGATGGATTTCTAAGACATACCATATCCGCAGAAAAATCAAACTTTGTGTTGGGCGTGGATGCATTATTCTGCCCAACCAGGTTTCTGGAACCTATCATGCCATCTCCGCTCGGGGCCGCGCTTATCCACGATGACCCAGCGGATGTTAGAACATTCCCAATAGAGCCTGGAGAAACAAAAGGCATGAGGTAGGTTTGCAGCCACGCCTGTAGATTAGCAAATGTCATGTTTCGCAGAGCATTAACAGATGTGTCCCAAAAGCCAATCTTTGATCCAGCAAGAGGTGTTGGGTCCTGTTGTGCAGTGGTGATCGCTCCGGCCATGTCGAATGAGTTATCTACATTTAAATTCGAATCCCATGATGCACCTGCGACAAGGTATTGTTCAGCAATAAGATAATTGCTTGCACGAAACAACTTTGTAGATATAGATACGTGTGTGGAACAGTATCGTTGTTGACCACGGTAACGGTTAGGGCGTTGCGCACCAGATTCAGTCCCGGTGCGTCAAGAATTGTCGTCAGCGCTGTGGTCATTGCGACGGTTGCTTGTGTTTCCTGCGCTTTATCAGTAAGAGTTGATCCACTGATTTCAACATAACTTACTGTGATGTCAATTGTATGACCAGGGTTTGTAGCGGCATCCAGTCCGATCTTTAATAACTTTGTAGTTGAGTTGAGAATAATATTTTCCATGGTTTCACCTCATGTCCTAGAAGATAGTATACGGTTGATCTTGCTCTGCTTTCATCGTTCCCATGATAGTTGTTCGTAAGCCGATCGGTAACCCTATTTTGTTAGTAATTTAGGCCCATACTTTTGACCATCTCGAATGCGTATCTATTACTACAGAATTACGCCATCTCCAAAGTCCGCTCTGGAGTGTCAATCACACCGCCGTAGATGACGTGGAATTATGGATGGATGGTGAACATGAACCTGTTATTGCACTTGATCAACCTAGGCTTGAATTGTTCGCCTCACATATTTGCGAACCGCCAGCACTCGAGTTTCTGCGGCATACCTATAGTGATTTGGCTGGCGTATACACTCGTTAACATTGACTACACTGATATCGTTGGCTCAACCTTAAAAAATTCAGATAGCCCTTGACTTAGCGTGCGAAGCGTGAGCTTCACCCGAAAAAGTGGAGACTGAGTTAAGACAAACTGAGATAGTAGCGCCGCTCGAATTCATCCGGGGAAAGATACCCCAGCGATGAGTGCAGGCGCTCTCGATTATAGAAACCCACAATGTAAAAAAAGATGTCGGTGATTGCCTCCTGTCGGGTCTGATAGTTCCGCTGATTGGCGCACTCGCTCTTCATGGTGCCGAAGAAGCTCTCCATGGGAGCGTTATCATAGCAGTCACCTCTGCGGCTCATGCTGACTTGCACGTGGTGTGCGATCAGCATCTGTTGATAGGCATCTGCCGCATACTGGCTGCCGCGATCGAAATGATGGAGCAGGCTGTGAAGCGTTGCGGCATTTCGCACGGCCATCTGAAAGGCGCGCTCCACAAGACTACTCTCTAAGTTGTCGGCGAAGGACCAACCCACAATCTTGCGTGAGAAGAGATCCATGACCACAGCCAGATACAACCAGCCTTGCGCCGTCGGAATATAGGTAATATCGGCCAGCCATTTTTCGTTGGGCTGGGAGGCCTGGAACTCGCGGTTCAAACGATTGGGAGCCACCGGATACTCATGCTGGCTGGTGGTCGTGCGTGGAAACTTCTTCTTCCGGCTTCTTCCATATATCTTCTCCAAGCGCATCAGGCGGGCGATCCGGTTTCGTCCCACTCGGAAGCCTCGCAGCTGCAGATCCGCATAGACCCGGGGATTGCCATAGTTGCCTCGGCTACGAGCATGGATTTCCCGGATCTCCATCACGAGTTTCCGATTCGCTTGGACCTGGATACTCTCCGGCCGCTCCCGCCAAGCATAGTAACCGCTCGATGAAACCACCAATACCTTGCACATCTGCCGGATCGGAAACTCTTCCTGGTGGGCTTGTATGAATGCGTATCTCATGCTTTTGGCTTGGAGAAGATAGCCACTACTTTTTTTAGGATATCGCGCTCCTGCCGCAAGACTTCATTCTCGCGGCGCAGTCGCTTCAGTTCCGCCTCCTCGGCTGGTAATCGTCCTTTTCCGGGAAACGCCCGCGTCTCCCCCTGCCGAAATTCCTGCACCCACTTGGCCAGCAGGTACGGCGTGATCCCCAATTCCTGTTCGATCGCACGCATCGATTTGCCGCTCGAACTCGATAGAGCCGCACCGCTTCGATCTTGAATTCTCGATCGGACTTCCTTCGTTCCTTCTGCTCGCTCATAGATCTGCCTCCGATTTTAAGTGTACCTTGTCTTTTCTAGGTGTCCACTAAATCGGGGGAAGTTCAGCG
>CAVYTW010000005.1:0-56419 GCA_963771375.1 uncultured Chloroflexia bacterium | reverse complement strand
GAGTTGCCAATATAGAAGCGAACACGACGAAGAGCGTTGGCAACTTTATTGGCAATAGTGATCAAACAATAACCAATACGATAGCAAATGATGAGCAGAGTGCCGGTAACGTCCTTGGTAATGTCGTTAAGTCAGTTGCCAATATAGAGGCGACTGCTACGAAGACTGCTGGCAACCTTATCGGTGATGGTACCGAAACGGCCATCAATACCATAGCAAACGCAACGAAAAGTACCGGTACCGCTATCAGTAATGGAGTTAAGACGGAAGTCACTACAGTGTCAACTGCCGTTAATAACGCAGTCACTACATCGACAACTGCCGCCAAAAGTGCGGTCACTACAGCGACAACTGCTGCCAAAAGCACGGTCAATAAAGTGACAACCGCTGCCAAAGGTGCGGTCACTACAGCGACAACTGCCGCTAAAAGCGCGGTCACTACAGTGTCAACTGCCGTTAATAACACAGTCAATACAGTGTCAACTGCCATTACTAGCGCAGTCAAAACAGTGTCAACTGCCGTTACTAGCGCAGTCAAAACAGTGTCAACTGCCGTTACTAGCGCAGTCAATACGGTGACCACTGCCGCTCAGAACGCATGGCACGCCGTGACAAGCTGGTTCTAAAATTAAATGATACCGAGTGTTATGATATATGATAGAGGAAGGAAATGTGGAAAATATTGAGGGAACCATATCCCATGTTTACTTTGATAAATGCCCGAGCACTTTGGTTGGTTGCCTCTCTATTTAGCAATAAGGAAAGAAAATTAAGAAAGTTGTTCAAGCGTTGATCGTAAATACTTATTGACGACAGGAAACCAGGTTATGCGCCTCAAATTGTTAATCCCTCCGCTTGTCCTGATCCTATGTCTGAGCTGTCTTTCAAGCCTTCCGAAAGTGGTTATTCCAAAAGCCGACATCATCTACCAAGTGGTCAGTAACTCGGACCAGGACGATCACCTGAGTAGTCAGGTCGGGTTTATCAACGCCGATGGTACGGGGAAAGCGTTTGTTCAACTAGATAAGACCTTTGAAGTTCTACGCCCGTTCATGTCGAACGCTGCGGATGATATTTATTACTTGACCCCATTCGAGCCATCCATTGATGCAGGGGGAAGAAGCATTCAGATTTTATCCGCAGATGGAACATACAATACGTGTCATACCATGGAGGAAGATTACAATTACAATGGGTTTGTTTTTCCCGTGTCTTTTCAGGGAAAGAGCGATTTGTTGATTTCCACGTCCGTAAGGATTGAGATTGTCAATTATGATTCCGGTGATTGCAGCGTTATCAAAACCCTTGTTCAGGTCCCTGATCCTAATCATGACTTTATATTGAGCGCTTCTCCCGCAAACAAGAGCGATTTGATCATCTATTCCGAAAGTATTGATTCAAGTTCATCGGAATCCGTGAATGTAGTCAGAACCCTTAATTTACAAACCGGTGCAGAGAAGAAAATCCTCGATGGCGGCTGGAATCTCACCTTCTCCCCAGATGATCAAAAGATCGCTTACGATAGCTATGGCGGGATTTATGTTGCAAATGCCGATGGGGCTGAGCCAAAGCAGTTGGTTTCTTACTATGTTCCTAATCCATTTGTAGAAAATGGCAAAAGCTGGTCCGCATATCCGTTCTGGTCACCGGATGGAAAGTGGCTGGTATATGATAAATGCGCCGATGACTGTCAGTCCCCTCTTGACTTCGCTATTTATAAAGTGAACGTAGACAGCGGCGTTGAGGAAAAGATTACTGATATGGGACTTTTTCCGGTCTGGATCAAGTAATGGCCTTTGGAATGACTCACTCTTTGGTTTGAGGATACGAATATGCGTGTTAGATTATTGATCCTGCTGGTCATCGTGCTTATTTGTATGAGTTGTCTTTCGAGTGCTCCCCAAAAAGTGGTTATTCCCCGCACCGATCTCATCTACCAGGTGGTCAGCGACTCAAACGAGCCCGAGCATCAAAGTCCTCAAGTTGGGTTTGTCAATGCGGATGGTACAGGAAAGACATCCATTAATCTTTTAGATGGGTACCTCGTTCGCCCATTCATGTCAAAATCGATGGATGGAATTTATTACTTTACCCCATTTGGCCCAGCCATCGACGCAGGGGGAGCAGGTATTGATATTTTATCTGGGGATGGTAAATATGCTAGGTGTCATACCATGGAGGAAGATTACAATTACAATGGTTTTGTTTTTCCTGTGTCCTTTCAGGGGAAGAGTGATCTATTGGTTTCCACTCCTGTAAGGATTGAGGTCGTCAATTATGACTCTGAGAAGTGTAATGTGATCAAAACCCTGGTTAAAGTACCTGATCCAAATCATGACTTTATATTAAGCGCTTCACCTGCAAACAAGAGCGGTTTGATCATCTATGCCGAAAGTGTCGATTTAAGTCCGTCGGCATCTACGGATACCATCAAAACTCTTGATTTACAAACCGGGACAGAAAAGAAAATCCTTGAAGGCGGCCGGAGTCCCACTTTCTCGCCGGACGATCAGAGCATTGCTTACACAGATGACAACGGAATCTACGTCGCAAATGCCGACGGAACTGAATCAAGACGAGTAATCTCCTTCCATGTACCTAATCCACCAGCAGAAAGTGGATATAGATGGTCTGCATATCCTTTCTGGTCGCCGGATGGAAAGTGGCTGGTATATCATAAATGCGCCGATGACTGCCAGTCCCCTCTTGACTTTGCTATCTATAAAGTGAACGTAAACAGCGGCGTTGAGGAAAAGATTACGGATATGGGACTATATCCGGTTTGGATCAAGTAATAGCCTTTGGAATGACCGACATCAGGTTTCTGTATGACTGGCTCGAGCCAGTAGACTATAAGCTAGGAGGCAAAACTGTGCCCGCAAGAAAATCTGTCAGGAAGACCTCCCTGCTTGTGAGGCTCCCTTCGCATGCCGCTTGGCTCAACGAAGACGAGTACAAATATGAGCTAAGCATGTTTTTATACGAAACGTTGACGACTTGGAACGAGTAGTAGTGACAGGGCTTGAATAGTTATGTTTACCTTCCTCGAATCCCGCTGGGCGTTGATTTCTATCCTGTTGTTGCTTGCTTTGCTCGTCGCTCTGCTCGTTGCGCCATCCATGGCAGGCGCGCTCACGATTACCGTACTTCTCATCAGTCTTGGCATGGCTATCGTGTTCATCATTCGCAGACAATTGAAGAGCTATCGTTTGTGCAAGATCAACCGCGCCGGAATGCTTCGCAACATCTTCGTCGAAGTCGTTGGGCTGCTGCTCACGATTGCTTTGGCATTCCTGAGCGTTGGACGCCTGATCGAAACGATAAATCTGTCGTCAGGCTTGTGGGAAAAGGCAATTGCAATTGCCTTATCGCTTTTGATCGGATTGGTCATCGGCTGGCTGGTCAAGGTAACGTGGGGAAGATTGGCGACGCAGTAACCCATCCTGACTACTAAGTCATCCGCCGAGATTTTTGAGCAATACAGCACGAAGCCTGTGGTGGCTACTGTCAACCCAAAGTAGAAACCCAAGGCATAATACAGAATGGCAAAACAATGCTAGACTTTAGAAAAGTTCCGCCAACATTTTCACTCTGTTTGGGCGAAAACGATGGCAAAATCATTTCGACGTGGAATCTCAGTCTAAAGAAGATTCCAGTCTATCTTTGGAGGATATAACGATGAATAAGTGGAAACTAGTAAGATTAGGTCTGCTCGTATTTTTGTCGACTATACTCGTAGCTTGTGCCACCTTGGGCGGGGCAACAAGCACCGCAGTTCCAACCAGTACGCCTGTCCCCTCCGCCACTCTAGCTCCTACTGATACGGCGACTCTAACTCCAGCACCAACCGCCACTTCAACACCTACTGCGGTTATGCTGAGTGCACCTTATCAAGGAGAATCCAGCGGGATTAAATTTACAATTCAGCCTCCAGCGGGTTGGGAAAAAGATCCAGATCCATCGCAAATCGTTTGGCATGCGCCGGGTTCTGTGGATGAACTAACGATTTCAAACTCCTCATCAAATGGCCTCTCGGCAAAAGGCATTTCCAATGCTGCGGTGGATTTAATGAAAGTAGATAAATCAGCAATCATAGCGCAGGGCGATTTCACAACTGCGAGCAAGTTAGATGCTTATAAAACTGATTTTAAAATGACCGCCAGCGGTGTGGATGTGATAGTTGTTCTTTATGTTATACATCAGGAGCCCAATATAGTTTCAGTTACATTTGTAAGATTACCGACCGAATCATCCGATATTGATAACCTTGTGGATGCGAGTGTAAGCACTATCACTATCCCATAAAATCGATTCGTATCAACGATTGGTCACAAAGGATAGAAGAGCCAACTACTAGCCTGGAGTAGCTACTTGGCTCATCCATCCGGGTTTTTGAAGCAAAATGCTTGGAATTGGGTCCTTGTACTCTTACCATTGCATGACTTTATTGTATATTTGGGTTTGAAAATACTCTTGTTCGTTGCATGACTTTATTGTATACAACCATGTGTGGAAGCACAATATAGTCCGTTACTACAGACCGCTTTTAAGCCTGTTTTGGGGCTATTTTTGGAAATAAAGTTTGTTACTGAGCACCGTACCACGGAATGTGTCAATGATTTGAGACAACTGGTTTGAAAGATTAGTGTAAATTCGTTGTGTATTTATTGATAGAAAACGCTCCTTTCAAGTGGCGGGAAGGCTGTGGAAAAGTGGGCGATGATTTTCCGTCCACTTTTCCACAGCCTCTACGGTTACGAGGGGCTCAAGACCTCTGCCGGGACCGCAGTTACCGGTGGGTTGATCCATACGGCCGATGGTAATTGAGCCGGGATAGATACACCTTTTACAAACCTCTCAGGATTCTTTTGATAAGCTCTTTGCAGAACTTGCTGACGTTGATCCAACATTGCCTGGGTTCGTTCGAAATGAACGTCAGCAGGTGTCAGAAGTCCGATACCACTATGGTGATGTTCGTAGTTGTACCAGCGGAAAAATTCTCCCGCCCAACTGCGCGCATCCGCGAGGCAACCAAAACGGGCTGGATAATCTGGGCGGTATTTTAAAGTTTTGAACTGAGCCTCAGAGAACGGATTGTCGTTCGATACATGCGGACGCGAGTGCGTTTTCGTTACACCCAGATCCGCCATGAGCAGGGCCACCGGTTTTGAAGTCATCGAACTACCATTGTCCGCATGAATGGTGAGTTGCTCCGGCTGAATGCCTTGGCGGACACAAGTGGCGGCAATCAGGGTTTCAGCTAGACTGGCCGATTCGCGTTCAGCGACCATCCAACCCACAGAGTACCGGCTGAATACATCCATAATGTTGTAGAGATAGTAATAGGTCCATTTCGTTGGTCCCAACAATTTCGTGATATCCCAACTCCACAATTGGTTCGGTTTTGTGGCTAATAGCTCAGGTTTCGTGTAATTGGGGTGCCGGAGTTGATTTCGACGTTCCCGGACTTCTTTATTTTCATCCAGAATTCGATACATCGTCCGCCACGAGCACAGGTAGGTTCCTTCATCCATCAAGGTGGCAAATACTTCGCGCGGCGCTTGATCGGCAAAACGCTCACTGTTCAATGCTTGGCGTACGTTTTCTTTCTCTGCTAATGGAAGAGCACACGGTGAGGGGATGCGTTCCTTTTTCGTAAGTACCTTTGCCTTAGGCCGCATTCGATACAAGCTGCTTCTCACAGTTGTCAACGCTTGGCAAGCCGCCGATACGCCAATGGTCTTGCCCAATTGCTCGGTGGTAGAAATCAATTCGGATCGTCCAGGTTGGGCGCTTCGAGGTTTGCCCCAAGCATCCGAGCAACTTTTTTTTGGACATCAATAATTAACTCCGCCTGCCGCATGCGCTCTTGCAGACGGGCATACTCGCGGCGAAGTTTAGCCAGCTCGATCGCCTCCGGGTTCGGCTTCGGTCCGCGTTTCTTCGGTGCCAATCCATCTAATTCTCTGCTCTCGCGTTCTCTGCGCCAAGTCGTGAGATAGGATGAATAAATTCCTTCTCGTCTCAGCAAGGCACCTATTTCTCCCGTCCCCCGACAGGCTTCCACTTCCCGCAGGATACGCTGTTTTTCTGCGCCGGTGAAATGTCTCCGTTTTGCTTTAGCAATTACTTCTGTGTTGGGCACTTCTTCATTTACCTTATCGTTAGTATTTTGCACCATGTTTTTTCTCCACCGCCTTGCACTCTAAATTATTGGATGGAGTTGTCTCACTATTATAGACACAGAGGGCCAGTTCAATTGATATTCTCCATCAAAACAATAAAGTTCTTTACTGGACAAAGGCTGCTGGCAAAGCTTTGCGCGCGGCAGATTAGGGCTTGTAAAGAAATAACTCCGCGGACTAATTGTTAGGGGTTCATCCTGATGTAAAATGGCTGAAGGATTGTGATCAGCCGAAGGATGAACCGATGAGTTTACCAGTACATGAATGTCAGTGTCCAAATTGTCAGGCTTCGAAAGAGCATCCCGAATGGAAAATACATCACCAGATGAACGTGTTGCTCAGCCGATTGAACGAACAACAACGGCGCTGGTACGTGGCCCTCGAGTTTGAGAAGGTGGGGTACGGTGGTGATCACCTGCTATCCCAGATCACGGGTCTGGATGTTGAAACCATTCGGCGAGGCAGACGAGAATTGGATGAAGAATTAGCGGCCCGTCCGGTGGAAGGAGTGCGCCAGGCCGGTGGTGGACGATTGCCGGTCGAAAAAAAGACCCACCGATCGAGGCGGCACTTGAGAAGTTAGTGAAAGACGAAACAGCCGGTGACCCGATGAGCGAACAAAAATGGCAGCGGAGCAGTCTGCGGCATTTGAGCGATGAACTGAGGAAGACCGGGCATGCGGTGAGTCACATGACGGTTGGGCGGCTACTGGTGAAGAGGAACTACTCCTTGAAAGTTAATCTCAAACGTTTCTGTGGAACTTCTCACCCTGATCGCACCCAGCAGTTCGAGTATCTGGAAGCGCAAAAGCAGGCGTTTCTTGCAGCGGGCTGGCCGGTAATCAGCGTGGATACCAAGAAGAAAGAATTAATCGGCAACTTCAAGAACAATGGACGGAGTTGGTGCCAGCAGGCTATCGAAGTCAATGACCATGATTTCGACCAGGATGCTTTGGGCAAAGCGGTTCCTTACGGCATCTACGATGTGAATCATAATTTGGGCTTCGTCTATGTCGGTCGTTCTGCGGACACACCCCAGTTTGCAGTGGACGTGATCGCCGAGTGGTGGCAGATCGAAGGTCGGGTTCTTTTTCCCAATCAGCACAAAATCCTCATTCTGGCAGATGCCGGTGGGAGCAACGGTTGCCGACCGCGTCTGTGGAAACAGCAACTCCAAGAACAATTAGCGGACCGCTTGGGTTTGGAAGTTCTCGTCTGTCACTATCCAACTGGCACTTCGAAGTGGAACCCAGTCGAGCATCGTTTGTTTGGGCCAATCAGCATCAATTGGGCAGGCAAACCTTTACTCACCTTCGAAACGGTTTTGGCCTACCTTCGTGGAACCGTTACCGAAACGGGTCTGCAGGTAAAAGCATTTCTCATCGATAAAGAATATGTCAAAGGTCTCAAAGTTCCCAAGCCAGTCTTTCAAACCTTGAACATCCAATTCGCTGAAGTCTGTCCCCGTTGGAATTACATCATCCGGCCGCACCTGTCATGTACCTGAATTTAAATGTTAAAGTACGGAGTTATTCTTTTACAAGCCCTTAGATTGCGTCAAGCTCAGGATGGTTAAATGCTTCGTTATGTTTTGCCTCCAAAATTTGGACGGATGAACCAAGTAACCAACACAGGATTGATACGTCAGTTCCGATAGCGCTTTCGCCAAACTAGGACCTTGTCAAATATCTCAAAATGAGATAGACTATTAGTGTGCACATTATTTCCCGCAAAGCATTGATTTAGTTCTGGGATAAACATCCTGATAGCCAAACAAGCCTTGCAAGATGGTTCAAGGTTGTGGAAAAGACCAACTTCCATAGCTTTGCAGAATTGCGGGTGGTTTTTCCTTCGGCGGATAAAATTCAAGATTGGATTGTTTTCAACATCGGCGGGAATAAAGTTCGCCTGATTGCATCAGTTCACTTTAATCGTGGCAGAGTTTATATCCGGCATGTTCTAACACACGCAGAATATGACCGGGGAGATTGGAAGAAATGAACCTTGTAAATAATCAAATCCAAAGTCACTGGACAACCATCGCTCCTTTACTTACTATTCGTAACGAGCGCGAATATAACGCGGCTGTTAAAAGAATGAATGAATTGCTCGACGAAATCGGCACAAACGAAAAGCATCCGCTTTATAGTCTCCTTGATACGCTTGGTACGCTCATTCATGCTTACGAGGAAGAACATTTTCATGTTCCGTCATCCACAGGCACGGATATACTGCGCTTCCTCATGGAAGAGCATGGACTGGCGCAATCGGATTTATCTGAAATCGGATCACAGGGTGTTGTGTCCGAAATATTGAATGGCAAACGCGAATTAAATGTCCGCCAAATCCGCGCATTGGCAAAGAGATTCAAAGTCTCACCCGCGGTGTTTGTTTAGAAACAAAAAGCAAGACGCCGCCGATTGAGGGATTGCGCGCCCAGCTCGTCGTCCACGATGATGCGGTGAAGAAAATTATTCCCAACATCAAACCGATTGATTTTCAAACCGCGGTCCTGTGCAGGCTGGCTCATCCGTTTTGATTGTGGTGTTGTGAGAGCCCATTTTTTTCATGAGTTGGGCGGATGATTTAAGTAGCCAACACAGGTAAAGGAAATAAGGACACTACTTTTATCTAACCAAAGCCAAACAATGGCTTTATGATTGAAGATCAAAAAGCTTCAAAGGATTTCCATAGATGAACAATAAACTTGCTTCATTCACAGGAAAAAAGTATTTGAATATAGAAACCTTTCGCAAAAACGGACAGGGTGTAAAAACTCCCGTGTGGTTCGCACAAGATGGAGAAATGCTTCATATCTGGACCCAAGCCGAATCCGGCAAGGTGAAGCGCATCATCCGTAACGGTTCGGTGCGCATCGCCCCTTCAACTGTTTCCGGCGAACCGCTTGGAGATTGGATTCCCGCCCAAGCCCAAGCAGACGATTCTCCTATAGCCGTCAAAATCGTTATCAAACTCATGACCAAAAAATATGGACTTCGCATTCCGTCTCTTTGATTTTCTCAATCGAAAATATAAAGCTACGGACTTGAAAATCACTTTCATATAAAAGCTAAAGTAGCCTACTGCTTCCCTTGCTCGCTTTCCTCTTGCAAGGAGTTTAATCGCTCGTTCTTGACACTTTGCCAATTGGTCGCTTTTCCATATTCGCATGGTCACATATCCCTGTGCTGGCTACTTGGCTTATCCGTTTTGATTGTGGTATTGTGAGAGCTCATTTTTTTCAAGAGTTGGGCGGATGACTTAAGTAGAAGTTCTAAGTCTTGTCAATGGTTGAAGCATTGTATTTTGTATTATCAACACAAGCCACCCCAGTGACCTGCCCCAATAATATGGTTCTCCCACACATTATGTGAAGTGGTTGAAAAAATGAAGGAGTATGGTTTGCTAGGGGAATGCACATCGAAGAACTCTATCCTGTGAACGGTTTCACTTTTTCACAGATCGAAAACACTGAAACCGGCAAAGTCCTGTTAAAGGCAATCAGCAACAGCCAATCTGCAATGTGTCCATATTGCCACACTCTTTCCCGAAAAAGGCATAGCGTCTATCTTCGAAAACCTCAAACTCTGCCTTTCGCCGACACATCTGTCCATGGCTTTCTCAAATTCACTTGACGAAAATTGAAAAATAAGATCCTCGTCGGTACAATTGTAGGTGCAGACCAACAATAAACCGAGGAGGATCTGAAATGGATTGTAGCATAAGCAGGGTCCGACAGGAGTATGGGCCGAGCGGCATTCTGTACGATTTAGGCAGCGCGTATGAAGGGCTATGCCGATTGACCGATGTGCGGAAGGCGCATGGCAAACGGTACAGTTTAGAAAGCGTGCTGATGGTCATCGTAATGGCGAAGTTGTGTGGGGAAGATACGCCGTATGCAATAGCGGATTGGGCCAAGAATTATCGGGAGCAATTGGTAAAGTTACTGCAATTGAAACGAGAGAGCACACCAAGTCATCACACCATCCGGCGGATCATGGGCAGGGTGGTCTATCAAGAAGAGATCGAGAGATGGGTCGGGACATACAACCAATGCGGAGAGCACGGAGGAGTGTATGCGCTGGATGGGAAAGCGCCGCGCGGTACGCGCAAGAAAGATGATGATGAAGGGCCCGAATATTTGTTGAGCGTATATGATGTAGAACAGGAGAAAGTCCTATCGCAGGTGGCTGTGGGTCGCAAGGAAAATGAGATCACCAAAGCGCCGGAGGCGTTGAAAACGGTTGAAATTACGGGAAAAGTGGTTACTGGAGATGCGATGCACACTCAAAAACGGCTGGCGGCCCAAATTTTGGAACAGGGCGGCGACTACGTGTTTCCCGTCAAAGAAAATCAACTCGGGCTCTACAAAAACATCCAAGCCCTCTTTGCTCCCGAATATCCGAAACCGGGATTTGGAAAAATCCAGACCGATTTTCTGACTGCTCAAAAAGTGAATAAAGGACACGGTCGAATAGAAACTCGCATTATCACCACGAGTGAAATGCTCAACCCATATTCGACCTGGCCCGGGCTATCTCAAGTGTATCGATTGGAGCGACAATTTCAATGGTGGCGTAGTGGACACTGCTTTCGTACTTCTGATCAAGTGGAGTTCGGTATTGCCAGTTTGACGTGCACAAAATCATCTCCTTCCGGTCTCTTGAAGATTCGCCGCACGCACTGGGGGATTGAGACAGGCTTACATTATCGACGGGATGTCACCTTCAAAGAAGATGCCACTCGCATGACTATTGGCAATACTGGAAAAGTCATGGCCTCGATTAACAACCTGGTGATTGCCCTCATTCATCAAGCCAAATTCAAAAATACCGCACAAGCCCGACGATATTTTGCCGGTCACATCTCCGAAGCATTTTCACTGCTCACTACCCCGTTCTCTCGAATTTGAGAAAGCCATGCACATCTGTCCGCTTGGTGTTGAGCGTTCAGCGATATATTTGCCAGAATCCAAATTGCGGTCATCCAACCTTTGCCGAACGGATACCGAACCTCGTTGATTTCTATTCAAGGCGCACCACCCTTGTGTTGGCTACTTATGTCATCCGCCCAACTCTTGAAAAAAATGAGCTCTCACAACACCACAATCGAGAACGGATGAGCCAAGTAGCCAACACAGGAGTTTACGAAGGGAATGTTTGGATCATACGCTGATCCATCACGGCCAGCATTTACAACGAGTAGTGAATGAATACAGCGGTTACTTCAATCGGGAACGTCCGCATCAGGGGATCGATCAACGGATTCCCGACTACTATGATCAACCTAGACCTAAAGCAAGTGGTGGCATCCGAACCAAGGCGATCCTTGGCGGACTGCACCATAGTTATTCCCGCGCCGCAAATTGAATTAGCTCCTATGCTAAAAGTGTGGAAGGATACAGCCGGATCGATCATCCGGATCATATTGCGTTGCAGGGAACTGGCCGATGAGCGCCGTAAGCCATCATTGAAGGGTTATTGATCAATTGAAATTATGGGAACCATCATTGGGTGTTCGGCAGCATCCTTATGTATGGCAGGTCAGATTGTGGAAAGCACAAGATTTTCGACGGCTTCGTGCTTTTTACTATGCAAACCCGAACGGATGAGCCAAGTAGCCACCACAGGGGTGACGGTAAGCTTCATGTATTGGATTCCGGCATATGCTACTATGAGCAACCTGTGTTTATCTTGGATGTCGAATTGATGAAGGTGCCACAATTCATTCCTTTTGCCTCCCTTGTAAGGCTCCAGCCTGTGGAGTGTCTCTATGGCGCATTTCCCCAGCAACTTCATTTCTCGCTCTTTAAGAGACGATTCGAATTTGTCGCGGGAACCCTTGATTGGAAACTCAATACCAGAACAGCTATTGGTAGGGTGGCGATGTCTGACGAGTTGGCAAGCAAGCAAGTCAAGAGCCGACCGGAGATTATGAATCGCGTCTCCAATAATGAGTGGGATGACGGGAGGAGGCGACTTTAATTTCCTTGAAATAGAAAGTGTACTTTCGAGCATTCGCATCGAACTCACGAGTCACAGTATAAGGGTGGCTCTTAAAGAAAACATCCTTCTCCCGATTGAAATCCTCGATGTGCTTGTTGGCCCGTTCGATCTTAGCTTGAACACCGTCAACAGTGGTCATGTGTTAAACTATCCCAATACAAGCGGCAAAATGGAAGACCAAAAGAAACCTACACAAAAAACTCCCAAAGGGCATGAAATCCCCATTCCAACTAAAGAGGATTTCATGCATGACTTGGAAAATGCAAGTGAGCTGAGAAAAATCCCGAAAAGCCATCACGACCCACTCGCCGACCGAAGAAGAGCCGCAAAAAAGGTTGATTTTTCATCTTTGCGATGGTTGTATCTCCACGCAGACTAGTTGAGATAGCCTTGCAGATACTTCGCAGAAACAGAATGATATTCACACCAATACCATCGAAGCCTTATACAGTCAAGGGATAGTTGCCATTTTCTATAACACTTCGGGCTATTAACTTTACCTCTAAAGAAACTGGCAATCATCGGATCGCCAGTTTCTCTTGAATTATTCGTTCTTCACACTTTTGTCGCCTTTTTTCAGTGCTATTTGCATAGTTTTTATAGGCATTGCATGACTTTATTGTAAACTTGGTAAGAGTAAATTTTAAAAAACCTGCACAACTTTATTGTAAGTGGTATCACTTTATTGTAATAAACCAAAAGACTGGTTGGATACAATAAAGTCATGCAACGAACAAGAGTGTTTTTGAATTGAAGAATACAATAAAGTCATGCCGCGAAAGAGCGCGAAGGCGCAATTTGATACATTTTGCTTCAAAAACCCGAACGGATGAGCCAAGTAGAAGTTCTAAGTCTTGTCAAGAGTTGAAGCATTGCATTTTGTATTAATCAGGTGCAACAAAATATAAACGACTGCTTGACACAGGGCGCTCTGAGGGATACACTTTTGATTGAGGAAAGGTTGTGCCCAATTACAATGAGGGAGTTTCTAACTCGCCTCTTACTGGATGGGATGTGCCTTTCCTCTTTTGATTCTTTTCTGCCAGTTGCTCTTTTCGAGCCAGACGAGTCCGTTGATTGTTCCGCTGCCGAACTTCTTTGGGCACATGGTAACGGGTGGTGATTATCTTGCGAGCTTGCTCAACAGTTACCGGGGTTCCATCCACATCACGCAATTCGTAGGCGCGGTCTTCTTTGAGGATGGTCCAGATGCGATCGAGCAGATGAGTGGCACACGCACAAACAGCTTGCGTGTGATGCTTGCCATGGTGAACGATCTGATCGTAATAGATGGCGGCGATCTGCGGTCCCATTGTCGGGCCGTCTCGGCACCCAGAAACGAGAATTTCTTGATCAGGTCCGGACCGGCTTGAGAAATCGGCAAGCCCTTGGCTTCGCTGGTCCCACTCTGGCTGCTGCGCGGGATCATGCCGCTCCAACCGCGAAAGGAAGCATGATCGGGAAACCGTTTCGGATCGCCGATAAAACTGGAATACACGGCGGCTCCGTCCTGCCCGACACCATACAAGCTTTCTAGATTTCGACTGGGGTGTGATTGACGATATAACGGGCGAACCGTTTCCAACTGCAATTGCTTATATTCTGCTTCGAGCATGGAAAGCAAGGACTGTTCGCGTGTGACTTCCGCTTGCAAATACGCGTAATCCAAGAAGGCAGTCTCGGGTCCATACAAAGCCAGCACTTGCTCTGCCAGGTGGACGAGAGCGGCGGCCCAGTGGCCGGATTCGAGCATTTCGTCCGAGATTTGCCCGTTTTCCAGCCAATTTGCGAGCAGACCTTCTTCTCCCAGAGCTAGAACGGCGTGCGGATCGTACCAGTGTTCGCGAAACCAGCGTGTGATCGGCGCAATGTTATCCGGCAGGACGTGCTCCAACCCCGGCCAGGCAAAGCGGTCGATGGCACGCAGACGATTTTGAATGGCGACACTCATATCCATCAACCGATCCAATTCCTTGCAGCCGCGCTGACAAGCCAACTGCGAAGCGCCGATCAACTGCAGCGGATGCAGTTTCTCCGGGCTCACGATCGGCAGCTTGGCCAATACCCGTGAATCAATCCGATCGCTCTTGGCGTGTTTTTGATAATAGCGCCGCAGATCCGCGACCTGTTGGCTATTGACCAGATAGACCTTCACTCCCTGACGCTGGCAGAACACCGCAATCGGAAACCAGGCCATTCCTGTTGGTTCCATAATCACTACGAGGGGTTCGTCTGATCGAGCACCTTCACGCGCTCGATGAAAGAGCTGCTCCAGGGAATGAGCTGAAGTTTCCACGCTCAAGACCGGTGTGACATCCCGCCCTTGTTCATCGATCACAACTGCTTTATGAGAAGTGGCTAACGCCAGATCCAAACCGATATACCGCATACGCGACCTCCTTTGAAATGGAAAGAGTGAGGCGGTTGTGGAATGGCTAAAATGGCCCAAGCCCACCAGCTCCCGGCGTGTACACTACCCACGCTGGCCAGTGATCAGAGGCAACCTATTGCAAGGTCCTCAATGTTCCCAATCGGGTCTACTTGGGCGACGGATGGCATTCTACTTGCAGAGGCAGCCCGAGGGTTCCTCATCCAACAAAGCAAAGCCGACTCCCGACCGTCCCAAGCTTAGTGTACGCTCTTTCCTTTAGTATAGGTATACCAGCCAACACAAGCCAAGACAGGCTTTGTTGGGGAAATATTGAACATGGCAGAACTGGGTTTTGATGTTGCTATGGGCGTAGGATTTTGCAAGTTTTTCAATCTTTGTGTTGCCAAAGCGCAAATTATTCATGAAACCGCAAAACTCAGAAGCGTCTCCCGGATTCTTTGGCCCGAAAATCGGTTCTTGAGAAAACCATGGAAGCATTCTATCCAAACATGATCAACGAGATGACTGCGTGATATCATCTTTCAATCTTAATCCCGTCCATCCACCTATTATTCCTGCGATAAACAATGTTGAAATTACTCTAAAAATAAAAATGATATAATTTCCCTTATGGTAAATAACAATTGCTACAAAGACGCAAATGCATAATCCTGCAACAATTCCGAGGAGACCACCTTTTATAATCGCTCGTTTTTGTGTGAGAAGGCCCTGAAGTGAATCTTGGTAAAGTTTGTGAGCTAACCATCTTCCACCACACAAGGCAGGCAGAACAGAAAGAATAAAGCTCGCAATAAACCATAGTAATATAGTTATCAGACCCAAGATATCATTTAAACTGCTAAGGCTTTTATTATTTGCCATATAGCCTACAATATTAACAATCGTAAACATAACGCTTCCCATAAAAGCCCCAAGTGCTCCTCTTAGTATCCCGCGTTTCGAAATATATTTGAAATCCCTTTTTAGTTCCATACTAGTTTTTTCCTTTCTAACCATCTGACATTGATTTGAACCAGCTTTTCACGGCATTCCATGCGTTTTGAGCGGCAGTTTTGTCGCCATGTTGGCATCCCGAAAAAAGCAAAAATGCAATCAGATGCCCAGGAAAGTGATTCGAACTTGCGAGCATTTCATATTTCAGATTCCAAGCAAGATTCTCATTCTAGCGCCTATTTGTCCTTCCACTCGTTTGACTCTTCGGCGCAGGCGTTGAGGAGGTGGACTTTGGCGTTGAAGCAGGTTTACCGATGTTCTTCACGGCGCTCACTAGCGAATTCCATGCTTTCTGCACTGGCTGGATAACCTTCTGCTGGACAACAGTGTTTACCTTGTTCAATGCTTTCTGCGCTGGCTGGACAACCTTCTGCTGGACAACAGTGTTTATCTTGTTCAATACTTTCTGTGCTGGCTGGACAACCTTCTGCTGGACAGAAGTAGTTACCTTTTTCAATGCTTTCTGCGCTGGTTGGATAACCTTCTGCTGGATAGAAGTAGTTACCTTTTTCAATGCTTTCTGTGCTGGCTGGATAACCTTCTTCTGGACAGTAGTGTTTACCTTGTTCAATACTTCCTGTGCTGGCTGGATAACCTTCTTCTGGACAGTAGTGGTTAAGTTGTTCAATGCGTTCTGTGCTGGCCGGAGAATATTCTGCTGAACAAAAGTCGTCACCTGGTTCAATGCGTTCTGTGCTGGCCGGAGAATATTCTGCTGAACAAAAGTATTTGCGTTGTTCAATGCGTTCTGCGCTGGCTGGAAAACCTTTTGCTGGACAAAAGTCGTTACCTGGTTCAATACTTTCTGTGCTGGCGGGATAATATTCTGCCGGAAAAAAGTATTTGCGTTGTTCAATGCATTTTGCATCGGCCGGAGAATATTCTGCTGAACAAAATTAGAAATGCTGGTCGCAATATTGGTAAAGGCAGTTACTGTAATTTGTTGAGAAGTTCCTTGCCAAATACTGACGCTACTTGATATAGTATCCCAGTTTCTCAAGATTATGCTAATACTTCCAAGGGCAAGGCCGACTTGCAAAAGTGCCTCAACTGCTAATGCATCAACAATGGGAATATTAGCTCCGGATGTGTTATTCTCATTTGCCATTCTTGCTTTTTCTGCATTATAGCCATACTCAAGCCAGTACAAATCATCTCCGCTTGCGCCATGCAACCATGTAACCTTCTTCCAAACTTCTGCCATTGCCTCAGCATCTTCTAATGATTGACCTGTTCGCGCTGAGTACATTCCTTGCGCTACATAATTTATTGAAGAGCGCTCTGAACATTTTCCGTCCAAGCACACAACCTCATCGTCATATGTCTTGCCAAAGAATTTCGGATTCCCGTCCCAAAAGGGTGTATCGTAACTTATTCGCCCTGGATCGGCAGGGGTGCGCCATCCGCCTTTAAGATTATCGTAAATGGCATCTAACATTCCGTTGAACTGAACAGGATCAATAGACTGGTTGTCAGTCAAAGGCAGTCTCTCCGAATTCTTAAAACATTCAGCATAGGTGTTTTCGCAAGTGGGTTCAGACGACATTCCATGCCTGCGCAAAGGATCCACCGCAAGTAAAATCGCTATTGCCGTTATGACGACTAATACAAGAAATAAACCGTCTCCTCCAAGCAACGCAATGGCGGGCTTTTTTAGATTTGTTGTTTCTGATATACCAGCAGACGATGCAGAGAAACTTGCTGGCTTATTGGGATTCGTGAGCGTGGCATATGTAATGTCCGAAGTTCCTGAAGCAACTTTATAGTCCTTTTTCGTTGTGGCATATGCGGTCACGCCCGCCAGCGCTGCTAATACCGCCCACGGCAGGGATGAATTGGCAGCGGATGAATTGGTAGAGGACGAGTTAGCACTGGACGAAGCGGAGATTGGTGCGGCGCTGGCTTTGCCCGATGAAATATTTTGGAGGGAAGGTCTAGGGATTACTCTGCCGGTTATTTTTGCCGGTGCGGGAATTGGCGTAGAAGCCGGAATTGGAATCTGTGTTGGCATCTGCGTTGGAACCGGCGGGGGAGGCGGGGGAAAGTATGAGTAGATCGGGGCGAGAACTTGATCAACAACCTTCTTAACTTTATGTGGAAGCACAATGATGACGTTCCCATCCATTGTGCTGCATATGTTGTTGATGTCGCAAGCCGTTACAACCACAACGTAATTACCGGGTGTGGCAGAAACTGTGCCAAACGCCAGGTTCCAGTCGACATCCGATGTAACCGGCGAATTGGATGGGAGAGGGCTGGATAAGGTGATACTGATCGGCTGATTCGGCCAGCGATTAAGAGGATCTTGGACAGCCACCGACACGTTCTTTAGACCAAACCAATCGGGAGTAACCGACAGCGAGCCCTGGCCCGCAGACAGCAAGGACATAGAGAGCGCGATCTGCGGAGAATGACCGTCCAGCATCAAGGACAGTTGTACCGGCATCTCAACATTCCCGGCCTGGTCAATTGCCCGGACATACACTGTGTTGTTGCCGTTCGGCAATGAACTTGGATCTACACTGTATGACCATTTCCCGGCCGTTAGAGTGAGCGCGCTCCAGTTTGTTCCATCCATGGATATTTGCGCGGCAGATAAACCCGAGCCTGCATCAGAGGACGAGCCGGAAACCTGAAATCCACCAAGCTCCAGACTCGAGGGTGCAGGAGAAGTGAATTGAGAGACCGGAGCAATTGTGTCCACTTGAATACTGGGGGATGTGCCGGTTACAGTATTTCCTGCCTTGTCTGCCGTAACGTATTGCAGACTATGGACACCGTCAAACAGTGTGACTGGGCTGAGCTGCGCGGCGCCTCCATTATCTGCAATTGTGGAATATCCCACCCCCGACCCCCCATCACTTGCGGTCACGCTGGCACTCACATCAGATGTGTACCAACCATTATTCCCCATCGTGCCATTCAAAACCAAATTCTGCGTGGGAGGCGTGGTATCGATATCAACATTACAGCCTGTGCCAATCGCATTACCCGCAACACTTTCGACAGAGATATTGATAGCGTGTTGGCCATCGCCGGAAATCAAAAAAGGACCGATGTACGGCAAGTATGTCTTTCCAAGATCCAGGCTGTACTCAAATAACGATATGCCCGAAACAGCGGACGCGCTGATGGCAAGAGAAACATTGGACCGATACCAACCATTCAGTCCGGCTGTGCCTGTAGGAGTGCAAGTAACAGTTGGAGAAGGAGCTTCAAACTTGAACGACACTGATTGGCTGGTGGCGTTCCCGGCGTCGTCAGTCGCCGTAAACTTCACCGTGTGGGTTCCATCCTTTTGAATCAAAACCGAGGCGCCGTTTTGCAACGCACCGCCATCGATACTATTCTGAATGGACGACAACCCACTTCCGCTGTCAGTGGCGGTCGCATTCACGAAGAACGGTGCAATGTACCATCCGTTTAATCCGGAGGACGCAGCGGGAGGAGTTGAAATACTTAATGTGGGAGCGATCGTATCCACCTTGATTGTGGCGGATGCGGTGGATTGGAGACCCGCCCCGTTTGTTGCCGACACAGAAATTGTATGTACTCCATCCGAAAGCGACGTGGTGGCGCCGGACGCGTTGCCGGACAGGCTGGTCCCATCCACGGTATACGAGGCGGTTGCTGGCTGGGATATCGCGTCAATCACACTAATCGCCAGATTTACATCCGAGGTGTACCAGCCGTTTGACCCGCTTGTTCCGCTGGGAGTAAATGTAATCACGGGTCCCTTTTGATCCAGGTTGAATAATTGCGATTTTTTTATGGTCGTTCCAGCGACAGACGTGGCAAGAAACGTAACCGTGTGACTGCCGTCTGTCGAAACGGTCGCAGAGCCATTGAGTGCACTCGCACAGTTCTGCCATGCTCCCCCATCCACGCTGTATTGGAGAGATGCCATGCCGCTGACGCTTTCACTTGCAACTGCGTTCACTGTAACCGGCGAGACGTACCAGCCTCCTGCTCCGTCAGGGGCAGAAGGATTGATGGAAAGATCCAGCGTTGGATTTGTCAGATCCATATCGATATTTGCGGATGCGGACACACTGTTTCCTGCCTGATCCACCGTTGAATATGTCAGAGTGTTCGTACCAGACGTATTGATTTGATATTGAGATGCAGATGAAACCGTACTTCCGTTAATCACAGAGCTTTCCACGCCGGAGATTGCATCGGTTGCATTCACATATGCCGAAGCGGTCGAGATATACCACCCATTGGATCCATTCGGGGCGGACGGAGTGAGCGCAAGAGACTGTGTGGGCGGAGTGCCGTCGTAATTCCACGCGGTACTGCCAGAGGCAGTCAAGCCGGACGTGGCGGCAGTGACTGTGTAGTTGACCGTGTACTTGCCTGGTGGTAATGAATACGTGCAAGGGCTGGTATTGCAGGAGAAATTAACACCTTCAGAAGTAGTCGCATTGATCGTGATGGCATAACCCTGCGGGTCGGATGCGGTTAGGACGATCTTGGCGTCAGCCCGGCACCATCCATTCGTACCGGGCGTGCCGCATGTCACTGCACCCGAAATGACTGGCGGACTTGCTAAAGCTCCTGTGTACAGCTGGTAATTGATACCGCCCGAGTCGTCACAGTAGTTTGAGTCTCCGATGAACAGCTCCAAAGGCTGAGTCGTTCCAGTGAACGTGTAATATATCAGAATGTCAGAACTGTCGTAGGGCGGCTGAGTATAGATCTGTGCAAGAGCCAAGTTATCAGCATTGTCTATGGCTACATCCCCAGCGTTTCCATGCGGTAGTTTAGATGGATCACTCCAATATAGGTATGTCCCCCACATAAGTATTGTGTAGGTCTGACCCGCATTCAAGTTAATATAGACAGGAGCAGGACTACAACCATTGTGAGCCATCACTTCTCCGCTGGTAACCAGGGTCCCTGTAGGAACCGGGGGAGCCGCGAAGACCTGACTTACTTTTCCAAACAATGCATTAACAATGACGAGGAAAAAAGATAAGGCGATGAATATTTTTTTTAGTTTCATATTCATACGTCCTGACCTATTTTGAAAACTCTGCTATGACCATCGGTTTTGGGGCATAGCGCAGCGCAAGAGTCTTGACGGTGCGAGGCGTGGCATCGTAAGTACCAGGCGATGCTGCCGCTGATACTGAGATTGGAAGTGGGGGCGGTGACCGTGTAGCTGGCGGTTCCGCTGCCTTCGGGCAGGTCCTCGATGCAGGAGGAACCGCAGGTGAACTCCACTCCATTCCCGACATCACCAATGGTGGAGACGGCATACCCTTGAGGCTCGGAGGCAGAAAGCTGAAGTTGCGCGCCGTGTCGACACCAGCCATTGGTGCCGTATCGGGCGCACAGGAGCGCGGCGGTGATGGTGGGCGGTTGATTGGTTGGGCCTCCACCACCGTTGCCGCAGCAATGCCAGCGATGTCCATCCCAATAATCGCACTTGGAACTGCACTCAATGTGAACGGTACCGCCCAGTTCGATGCGCGCGGGTTGGTTTTGGGGTCTTTCAGCAGACATAAACAGGACCAAAAGGATGGCAAGCAGAAAGAAAAAATTCCGGATGGTTTTCTTCTTGATCCTGATCATGGCAGCCCTCTTGATGAGTCCAATTAAACTAGACGATGGAGTATCCGATCAACCGCCAGGCAGCGGCTCGTACGCTTTTTGGATAAGATTGACAAGTATTTTTCGAAATACTTTTCAAGTGGTTTGGTACTCATCGTTTCCCCTCTGGGGCGGAGTTATTGTCTAGTTGAATTATCTGTGAAAACCAGCACGATGTAAAGGGATTGACTCTTTTCAATTTTGTAAGGTGGACTTGAAACTGCTTCTGGTCTTGGAATATTTGGGTGGGATATTTGACTCATTCCGGCATTGGACTTATCGAACCTTTTGCCTTGCCCCACTGCAGCCAGGTTGAACAACTCATAACTTCAGGGATTTCAGTGTTGAAATAATCCTGTGATAGCCCTCTTCGATCTTGGATTGGAATTCTGGATTCTCAAACTTCAATACGAACCTGGCAACATGGTTCATCCGCCTAGAATTGCGATAGTAAAAGGGGTATGATGCTGCTCGATCTTCATTATAAAACACACTGGGAGTAGCATGATCGACAATCTTCTTTTCTGGCTTCAACAACACATCAAGCATTGGACAAAACCTGCCATTGCAGTGTTGATCCCCGGTCTTCTCGCCGATGTAACTCGCAGCCGTTCGGATCTGATCGTGGAGAATGCTCTGCTGCGCCAGCAACTGATCGTCCTGCATCGACAGATCAAACGACCTCAACTAACCAATCGCGACCGAAAACTGTTCGTTTTTCTTGCCTGCCTTACAAAATTCTGGAAACAATCCATGCATATCGTTCAACCGGACACTTTGCTCCATTGGCATCGGGAAATGTTTCGTGTGTACTGGCGGCGGAAGTCGCAGGGTAAGCCGAAGATTTCTACAGAAACCATTGCATTGATCCGAAAGATAGCAAAGGAAAATCCCTTGTGGGGAGCGGAACGGATCCGCGGGGAACTATTGAAGTTAGGGATGGAAGTGAGTAAACGAACGATCCAGAAATACCTGCCGAAAGAGCGGGAATCGCCTTCTGCGAGCCAGACTTGGGCGACCTTGATAAAGAACCAGGCCAGCGGCATCTGGGCCTGTGACTTTACGGTTGTTTATGACTGGTTATTTCGGCAGTGGTATATCTATGTGGTGATGGAACGGCTAACGCGGCGGATCGTGCATGCGAGGGTTACGAGATTTCCGACGGATGAATGGACGGCACAGCAATTACGGGAAGCCACGGCGTGGGGAAGGGGACCGAAGTATTTGATCCGTGACCGGGACAAGAAATATGGCACACACTTTTCGGCGGTGGCGATCGGTTCAAATATCAAAGAGCTACAGACACCTTATCGAACTCCCCAAGCTAATGGGATGTGTGAACGGTTCATGGGGAGTCTGCGCAGGGAATGTTTGGACCATACACTAATCCATCACGGCCAGCATTTACAACGGGTGGTGAATGAATATGTCACATATTTCAATCAGGAACGTCCGCATCAAGGGATCGATCAACGCATTCCCGATCACTATGATCTACCCAGACCTAGTGCAAGCGGTGGCATCCGAACTAAGGCGATCCTTGGTGGACTGCACCATAGTTATACCCGCGCGGCAATTTGAATTAACTCCCGAATAAAAAGTAGTGATGGACAAAGCCGGATCGATCATCCGGATAATATTGCGTTGCAAGGAGCGGGCAGATGAGCGCCGCAAGCCAATCGTGAAGGGTTATTGATCAATTGAAAAGATGAAAATCATCATCAGGTCTTCGGCAAAAGGCAGATCAGAATGTGGAAAACATAAGATTGTCGACGGCTTCGTGCTTTTTTACCATGCAAACCCGAACGGATGAGCCAAGTAGCCACCACAAGTCGCTGTGTTCATCGTACATCTTTCGGAGTTGTCTTCTTGCCTTTTGCCGGAAAGCATCGATTTTAGTGCTATCACCAAATGAATTATGAAAGTTGATAGTGTCTTGTTGAACGTCCCTAATTATGCTTAGTTTTGCAGCTGTGTCCATAGAACTACCCTTTTGTTTTGTTAACAGCACCTTAAAAGATTCGTAAAAGGTGGGCCCGGCTGGATTCGAACCAGCGACCAAGCGATTACGAGTTGCCTTTCTGTCGTAGTTACTCCTAATCGGCGTATTATAAACCATTGTGCACGTACCAATCTTCTTTCACACGATATGGATACCCTTGCAAAATCTTACACTGGGCCCAACTCCATTACCATAAACCAAAGGGTCGGTATTACCACTAATTGGCAATACCATATGTAGTCAGCCGCGTCAGCGGAATAAACCGAAATGTGAATTCTCTAAAAAGAAGTTTTTATAAGACCTCTAGAAATAATTGCGGTTCCTTTTATGCAAAAGGAACCGCAAAACTATTATCTTTTGTTGCAAAACACTGACATTTGTAGCTGCTCCTTATCCCGACACCTTCAAAACGGGACAAACTTGGGCCTATCTTTAATCTGGGCCAAAATGTTTTGTAAATAGTCAGCGAAGCCATTGAATTGATCCGAAGAGCAGTAGATGATGGTGTCGTGGGGTGGGACTCAATTCTAAAACTTAATCTCACTGTCGAGTTTGCACATCCAGAATCGTTGATGGAAAAATCGGGCATTGATCCGAATAAAAATATCTTATTGTAAGAAACCACACTTCACCAATAATTGGACATTATTAAATTAAGTTCGTGGAAAAAGTCGCTTTAATTTCAAAGTGGAGTAGAAAAATGGCCCCTTTTGAACAAAAGAGGCCATCGAAAGTGGAACATCGTGCAACAAATCTCGTGTTTTTGTACTGGTCAGGTAAAGGTTGAACGTTGTCGTTTTTGGATTGTGAAGCCAGATCGCACTGGATATAGAGGCAATTTGGGGACAAATCTGTGCTCCCCATAACGGCGATTCTGTTCAAGCATTCTCTGACCAATACACAAATCTCGTGTTTTTTATACTTTTGGACAATTTCGAAACCAAGAATTGGACATTATTAATCGATTTCGAGATTTAGACATTATTTTTTACAAGCGGATAGGTCATTCAAAATGGGACAAACTTGTACCTTTCTTTAATCTTGAACAAATTGTTTTGTAAGTAGTCAGGAGTAGAAAAATGGCCCCTTTTGAACAAAAGAGGCCATCGGAAGTGGAACATGGCGCAACAAATCTCGTGTTTTTTTATGCTTTTGGACACGTCGTCCAGAACAAACTTTATTGTTCCAGAACAAACTATATTGTTCTGGAACGAACTATATTGTTCTTCCACACCATGACAAAGGTTCGCTTTTCGGTTCATTCAACGGTCACGCTCTTTGCCAGATTTCTGGGTTGATCCACATCCAGACCGCGGATCGCGGCAATGTGATACGCCAGCATCTGCAATGGCAACACCGTAATGGCAGGCGAAAGCATCCACGGCGTTTCGGGGACCCATAACACGTGGTCAGCCATGCCTTGGATTAATTCATCGCCGTCAGTGGCAACCGCGATCACCGTGCCGCCGCGCGCTTTGGCCTGCTGTATTTGGCTGATCATCTTTTCATGCCACGGATCTTTGGGCGCGATGCAGACGACGGGCATGGATGGGTCAATCAACGCGATGGGACCGTGCTTCATCTCTCCGGCCGGATAACCTTCGGCATGGATGTAAGTAATTTCCTTGAGTTTCAACGCGCCTTCATAGGCAACCGGCATGTTGATGCCGCGCCCGAGATAGAGACAATCACGAATGTCCTTTAACATATACGCGATCTTCTCGACCTCGGCTTCGCGTTCCAGCGTGCGGCCAACCAGATCGGGAATCAGACGCAGGTCGGCGACCAGCGATCGGCGCGTTTTCTCGTTCAATATGCCGCGCAAATCGGCAAGAAGAATCGCCAGCATATATTGGTCAATGAGCGGGGCAGTGAAAGCCTTGGTCGAAGCCACGCCGATTTCGGGTCCGGTTTGCATCGAGATGTATCCGTTCGCGACGCGCATCGCTTGTGAGCCAATCGCGTTGACGATGCTCCATATTGCCGCGCCTTTACGTTTGCCTTCTTCCATCGCTGCCAACGTATCGGCGGTTTCACCGGACTGCGAGATGGCGAGCACCACGGTGTCTTTGTCGAGGATCGGATCACTGTAACGAAACTCGGATGCGATCACTACTTCGACCGGGATGCGCGCGATTTTTTCGATCAATGTTTTCCCGACCATTCCTGCGTACGCGGCGGTTCCACAGGCCGTGATGTAAATCTTTTCGATTTGATTTGCAAATTCTTTCGTGAGTTTTAAATCGGGTAGGCGGATTTGGCCTTTGACAAAATCCACGCGGCCTGCGAGCGTATCGGTCAAAGCGCGTGCCTGTTCGTGGATTTCTTTTTGCATGAAGTGACGATATTCGCCTTTTTCCGCCGCGACCGGGTCCCATGAAATGGTATGCACTTGCGGTTTGATCTGCGCACCCTCGATGGTTTCCACGCGAATGCCATCACGCGTCACCACAGCCATTTGCCGTGATTCGAGAAACATCACACGATGCGTGTGTTCCATGATGGCGGGAATGTCGCTTGCCAGAAAATTTTCGTCCTTGCCCAATCCGAGTACTACGCCGCCCGCATTGCCGATGCGCGCCGCCACGATCTTATCCGGTTCATCGGCTGACATCAACACCACCACATTCGCGCCCTGAATTTGTTTGAAGGTTTGGCGGGCAGCCTCCACCAGGTCGAGGCCCGAGGCGATGTAATGTTCGACCAAATGAACGATGGTTTCGGTATCAGTATCGGACTGGAACTCGATGCCCTCCGCCATCAATTCATCTTTCAATTCGAGAAAATTCTCGACGATGCCGTTTTGCACGACGACCACGCGTCCGGTCTGGCCGAGATGCGGATGCGCGTTACGCGCGGATGGCGCGCCGTGCGTTGCCCAGCGCGTATGACCGATGCCGGGCGCACCGTTGATGGGTGACTTGTTCACAAGGTCAACCAGTTGTGATAGCTTGCCCGCGTCTTTGCGGACCTCGAGCCGGCCGCCGTTAAATATAGCCAGTCCCGCTGAATCATAACCGCGGTATTCAAGCTTTTTCAGGCCATTGAGAAGTATCGGCGTCGCGTTGCGCGGCCCGATGTATCCGACGATTCCACACATAGGGATCCTCCAGATTTGAATTTTTGCTTTGCCATTTTTCGCGTCTTTATCCGCACAATTGCTTGCGCGGCATTGTCCGCAACATGTGGCGGACTTTCCGCAAAATTATCTACTGGAGGGAAAGAGAATTGGATGATGGCACATCCAGAGGGCTTCCGCTGAACTTTCGATTTTTTCAACCGTAGTAGTTGATTAACTCCATCTCGCAATGGAGAACCCTCATCCTCGTCATCTTTGACGCGCTTATTGTTTTAACATAACGATTTGGCCAAAGATCATGCGCTATCTTTCCCGGATAAATTGTCGGTACACCTCCTTGAGGAATAGTGTATTGAACAAATTGAAATTATACCCCAATTGAATCCGAATAGAATCAGTATTTTTAGGGCTGTTCCGCTAGATCAGCTCAATCTTAGTCTTAGCGGGATGCTTCATCAGGGGCATGCAGGCGTTAGGATTGAATTGGTCGCGGTGCCTGTGAGCGGAATGGTGTTACTGCCAATGGCCTTGGAAATAAAGGGCATGAATATTTGATACGTGTAGGTAACGGTCACTGTAATCGTATTGGTAACGCCGTTTGTTGCTGGTACTGAGCCTTGGCAGTCTTTTCCGTTATTATAGGTGACTACGATTTGAGAATCGGGTATTTGGGAAAGATTTACTGGGCTGGTGGATGTTGCCTGCACGCGGTTGATGATACCTGTTAGATCATCAGGTTTGAGTGACCCATATAAGGCGCCTTCCTGCGCCGCATCGTTGATGGACAAATATGAAAAATAAGCCATCCCAAAAGTGATTGCACCGGATAGCAGCAGGAAGATGAATGTCAGGCTAATGGCCAGTTCCACCAGGCTTTGGCCGCGTTCAAGTTTCTTGTTTTGCAAAAGTTTGTTCTTCATGGTTGTATCGCGTAGACCGGGTAATATTGGCAGCCGTTTGTCCAGAACAAGACATAGATTTCACTGCCGCTTAGGTTAGTATTATAAGTCTGATTGAAGGTGGCGGTAACATTGTTGGTGCCGGTTGGCAGGCTGGCTGAGGTGAACGGCACCACATAAAAGGACGCATAGACACCGGGGCTCGTCCAGATGGTTGTGCCGGCAACAGATACGCTCAACAGATTCAATGGACCACCTGAATTCCCTGTTGAATTATTCCAATATAGAATGATTTGTTGGATGGCTAGAGCCTGACCTGTGTTATTTGTTATGGGCAAGCTCATGGTCGTCCCGGAAATACTGAGCGCGCCGTTGGATATATTACTGGAGCAATTGGCAATGGCGGGCGTGAGGGTATAAACCGGAGTGCCGGCAATGGTAGGCGTTGGCGTCAGAGTTCGCGTTGCGGTGGGAGGCGTCCCAGTGACGGTCTTGGTAGCCGTAGGTGTGTTCGATGGCACTGGTGTGTTCGCAGCTGTCGGTGTGTTCGATGGTACCGGTGTGTTCGAAGCTGTCGGAGTCTTCGTGGGTGTCGGCCCGGTCGTCGCTGTGAAAATATTGGTTGGCGTCCAAGCGCTTGCTGTTAATGTTGAAACGTACGCTGTCAAAGTTGCAGCATCCGCCACAAAGGTTCCATTGGGGGTCACGTTGATGGGTATACTTAACAAAAGGGTGCGTGAGGATTGCGAAGTAATGGTAATAGGCTGAAAGGATGGAATTAAATTGCCGATGGCAATAATCGGTGAGTAGTTTGCTTGCACCTGCACATTGACGCGGTAGCCGCTCTGAAATGTAGGCCAGGTGCCAACGCTGCTGCATTGAGCATATGAGTCGGTCGGACCTAACGGAATGGCTGGCGGTCCAATGATTGGCTGTGGATTGCCGTACTGATAAGACAATCCGGCGTCATAGGTGATATAAATTTGGGAGAGTGGGGAGATAATGGCAAGGTTGTTGGCCGCGGCAGTGATTCCGGCACAATCTTGATAATAAGGCATGCCGTTGGGGCTTGTGCCGTCGGCGGAGGCATATCGCACTGCATTGCGGGCGGCTGAGATCACTGAGGCGTAGATAAACAATAAGCGACCCGCCTCGAGCATACCGTATACCACCATCAACAGAATGGGCAGGGCCAGGGCAAATTCCACCATGGCCTGCGCCAGCGTTCTCTTTCTGGATCTGGAAAAAAGTTTCTTTAACATTTCTGCGGCTTTGCCTTTATATGATTGCATCCTACTTGGGTACGATTGGGGCGATCCATGTAGGAATAAATAGGATTAGGAATGCGCTTGTAATGAAAAAAGGACCGTAAGGCATAAAGACCATCAAGGCTTCTGCTTTGTATCGTTTCGCGATCATCAAGTATAAAACCATGATGATGCCCACCAAACCTCCCAGCAGAATTCCCAGGAGTAGGCCGAACCAGATAAAAGGCCAGCCGAGGATCAAGCCGAGCACGCCTGCTAAAACCACATCACCGAATCCCAGCGCTTCCTCATCATCCGAATCTTGTCCGGCGGCCTGCATCCGTCGGGCTCTAAAACGGGAAAATAAAACGCCCAGATAATAGAAGATCAGCATGATGAGGAGACCGGCCAGTCCGCCGATCAGCGTGGGAGAAAGCCCGTTGATCCAGATTCCCAATCCCAGTCCGAAGAGAGCGCCAAAGATGCTCGTTGGATGCAGGATCAATCGGTGCTCGAAGTCAATTACAAAGACCATCGCAAAGTACGTCAAGAGAATCATGCCCAGCACATATCCCATTGGATAGGGCGGATGAAAGGAGAAGATGCTGAATGGGGCCTTGATCCAAATGTAGATGCTGACGATCAGCATGAGGCCTTGAACGAACCAAACCCGCAACGCGCGGCGTTGATGGCAATTCGGGCAAGGGCGAAATGCGAGATACGACGCGAGAGGAAAATTCTGTCCGCAATGTGAACAGGCCGGACGCGAAAACCGCCGAGTCACCGGCAGAACATCGGCAAGATAATTAACTACCCAGCCGCTTATCCATCCGACCAGAGCGGGGACAATCATAAGAAAATCCATATCTTTTGTTCATTATATTATAAATAGCCGGTTGTTTATATCTTATGTAAGTCAATTGTAATGTTCTTGGCGAAATGTCCAAATTGCCTTACAATCCTGCGAGACTTTCCAGGAGATGAATGAATGGATGAATTTGTAATCGAGGGCGGCGTTCCTCTGCGTGGCGCGATCACACCGGCCGGCAATAAGAACGCCTCACTCCCGCTTTTGGCGGCGTGTTTGTTGAGTGACGAACCTGTGACGCTTCATAACGTTCCGCACATCCGCGATGTGCTGGATATGCGCGACCTGATTGAGAGCGTGGGCGCTCAAGTGGAAGAATTGGATACTCATACATGGCGCATCACTTCGCCGACCTTGAGACCAGCGGACCTCGACCCTGATCTTTGCCGCCGCATTCGTGCCTCTATCCTGATTGCCGGTCCCATGACCGCGCGTGCGGGAGAACTGCGTCTGCCTCCTCCTGGCGGGGATGTCATTGGCCGACGCCGTCTTGATACGCATATCTTGGCTTTGCAAGCCCTCGGTGCGGAAGTGACTTATGAGCGCATGTTCCATTTTCAATCGCGCGGTTTGAAGGGTGCTGAAATATTGATGGATGAAGCCAGTGTCACGGGCACGGAGAACGCCATTATGGCCGCGGTCACTGCGAGTGGCGATACTGTGATTCATAACGCCGCGTCCGAACCGCATGTGCAGGAATTATGTCAGTTCTTGAACACCCTGGGCGCGCGGATTACTGAAATTGGATCCAATACGCTTCATATCACCGGCGTTTCGCATCTACACGGTGGCGAATTTGCAATTGGGCCAGATTATCTTGAGGTCTTGAGCTTTGTCGGCGCGGCGGCAGTGACTCACGGCGAAGTGCTGATTCATAATGCAGGCGTCCGTTATCTGGTGATGGTTGCGGAGGTCTTTCGTCGTTTGGGCATTCAGTGGAAGGTAGAAGGGGATGACATTCTGGTTGGCTCCGAACAATCCCTCGAAGTGATTCCGGATTTGGATGGCGCCATCCCCGAAATCAAAACGAATGTGTGGCCGGCGTATCCGACTGACTTAATCAGTATCGCGATCACCATAGCGACCCAAGCCAGCGGCTCCATTCTTTTCCACGATTGGATGTATTCAGGTCGTATGTATTTCATTGATAAGCTGGTGAGCATGGGTGCGCGCATTATTCTGTGTGATCCGTATCGCTGTCTGGTGCAGGGACCGACTCAATTGTTTGGTGAAAAGCTGGAGAGTCCCGATATCCGTGCCGGCATGGCGTTGGTGCTTGCCGCGCTTGCCGCAAAGGGCGAATCGAGGATTAGAAACATCAGCCAGATTGATCGTGGCTATGAAAATGTGGAAGGGAAGCTTCGTTCCCTCGGTGCGCACATTGAACGTGTTCAGGAATAATCCGGAAGGCAGACAATTACTGCCTGCCTTCCTCTAATAATATGCCCTGTTTGATTATTGGAAGCTGATAAGCACCGTTGTTACATTTATGGTGTAGTGAGCGGGCTGGGAGGTTGTGCAAAAGCTACCGAAGTTCATAAATTTCGGATTACCGCTAAGAGTAAAAGCAGTAACATGGTAACATGAATTTGAATCAGGTAAGACAGCTGTGACTGATGAACTAGGTGGGATTCCTGCCGGGCTGGACCAATAACCACAATCTCCCCAGGAATTCTTGGCGAGATAAAGACTTACTTGCACCAAAGCATTAGTCTTGTTGTTTATGGAGATGGTAGCAAGAGATTCTCCGTTGCTAGCTTTAATCGGTCCACCGCATTCTCCGCCGCTGCTAGAAGAAGTAACTGCTGTTGGTGAAGGTAAAACGGGTGAACTCAAAACAGGATTTGTTGGCAAGACTGGAATTGTAGGAGTGGCTTGCGGTGTATCGGTGGGCGCGTCCGTTGGCGGAGCAAGGGTTTCCGTTGGCATGGCAGCTTGAGTCATCGCCAACATTGTACTGGCTGCCGCTACTGCCGATGCCTGTAGCAATGCCGGGTCAGCGGTGGGAGTTGCTCTTACGCCACATGCGCTTAGTAGCAACACCAAGACGGCAATTGTGGTCAATAAAGATTTCGATTTCATGAATTTCATTCTTCCTTTCTCTTGTTGCCAAAGGCTATGAAGTCATTAAGCACTGCGATGGCAATTTTATAGCATGTTATAGGGTGAAGATGCCTTTATTGTAACACTGTGTACTTTATTATATTCCAAGGCTTGCTCATGCAGGGAAAAAATTTATTCGCTTGGCGTGAACATTGAGCGGATCGGCAATAAAAAAGAAGAGGTGGGCAATTGTGACTGCCTACCTCTTCTTCGGTATAAATATGCTTGCCTTAATAAGACACAAAGCTGATACCGTTAATTGAGATGTTAACGACGAATTTGTCTGTGAGGGTATCACAGAAAGAGGTTGCGTGAAGCATTCTATCTGGTTTGCTTAGGGTCCAAGCGCCTACATCGTAGCAGCCTGTAGGGAGATTCGTTAGCACGGTTGAGCTGTTCGGACTCATACCTGACAGTCCCCAATAGCCGCAATCTCCAAACGCATTCTTATGTAGATAGAAAGAAACGGTGATCGGCGCGTTGATTTGGTTCTTAACTAGCATGCGAGTCATCCTCTCTCCTTTGCTTACCGAGAGAAAACTACAATCTCCACCGGAGCTGGATGCAGGTGCCGGTGTCGCCGAAGCTAGAACTTGAGCAATGGTGGGTAGGGGCGGAATAGTCGGCGTAGGTTGCGGGGTGTCGGTTACCGCAACTGTGGGCGGAGCGAGAGTTTCCGTTGGAATCGCCGCCTGAGTCATCGCGACCATCGTATTAGCCGCGGCCACTGCCGAGGCTTGTACCTGTGCCGGATCAATTGTGGGAACCGCCTTTGCCCCGCATGCGCTTAACACAAACGCCAGCACAGTGGCAACAATCATTATAGGTTTAATTACAGGTTTCATTTTTTCCTTTCTCTACTTTGGAACTAATGGATCTACCGCGGCCACATAGGGTGGCAGGGATAATTTGGTTCTAATTACAGAATATACTGCCAGTGTCTCGGCGAGAGGGTTGGACTGCTTTTCGTTGGAATGTATAAAGCCGACATACATGCAGTCAGACCAAGACAAGTGGAAGTAAAGAACAACCAATCTTAGCTTTGGCTGACAACCTCCATAAATTGGGTCACCGCGTCGCGCAACATTCTTTCCGGCAATGCACCTACTTGACGATGAACAATCTTTCCACTTGAAACGAACAACATGGTTGGAATGCCTTGTACGCCATATTTGCCGGCCCATTCCGGATTATCATCGGTGTTCACTTTGGCCACCACGAGCTTGCCTGCGTATTCCTTGGCAACCTTTTCGAGAATTGGCGCGACCATTTTGCACGGTCCGCACCATGGCGCCCAGAAATCAACAATGACCGGAATGGCCGATTTGAGAACGGTTTGTTCAAACGCAGAATCAGTGACGTGGATAGGTTCTTCAAGCATATCTTTATTATACCTTTTATTTATTCTTTATATACTTCTCCTCAGGTTAAACGGGTGTGAGTATAACATAAAACCTGCATGTTATAATCTCGTCTTATGTCAGATTTATTGTCAAGGTGGCGCCTAGGACTTTCCAAAACAAGCAAGTCTGCTTTTGGGCGATTGGCAAATTTGCTGGGTGCGACCGAAATCAACCAGGAAACATGGGATGAAATGGAAGCCATATTGATCCAAGCTGATTTGGGAATCGAGACGACCAGCGATGTGCTTACCTCGCTTCAGCGCATCGTCCGGGACCAAGGGTTGACGCGCGCCAATGGGTTGCGCGAACTCCTTCGCGTTGATCTTTGCTCGCGTCTGATGGCTCCGCCCGTTATGGATTGGACTTCGCGTCCTTCTGTCATTTTGATTGTCGGCGTGAATGGCTCGGGCAAAACTACGACGATTGCAAAACTCGGCAAGCGTTTTTGTGACGACGGCAAATCGGTTCTCTTTGGCGCAGCGGACACATTTCGCGCTGCTGCGGTGGATCAACTTCAAGTTTGGGGCGACCGGCTCAAGGTCGAGGTGGTGGCAGGCGCGCCTGAAAGCGATCCCGGCGCGGTGGCGTTCAATGCAATCCAGTCAGGCATCGCACATAAAGTAGATTTGATTCTGATTGATACCGCTGGCCGTTTGCACACGCGTTTCAATTTGATGGAAGAGTTGAAGAAAATTTATCGCGTGGTTGGTAAGGCGTTAAGCGGCGCGCCTCATGCGGTTTGGCTGGTGCTCGATGCAACCACCGGCCAAAATGCTTTGCAACAGGCTCGCGCTTTTAAGGACGCGGTCAACGCGACGGGCGTGATCTTAACGAAACTCGATTCGTCGGCGCGCGGAGGCATGGCATTCGCCATTCAGCGTGAATTGGGCCTGCCGATCCTGTTCGCAGGCTTAGGCGAAAAGCTGGAAGATTTGGAACCGTTCAACCCGGAAGCATTTGTAAATGGAATTTTAAATTCTTAACCTTGGAGGAATCATGCAAGACTTGCTTGATCGTTTGACTCGTGCACAGGAATTAACCACCCAGCTTTTGGAGCGTCTTTGACTTCGCGGGCAAAGAGAAAAAAATAGCTGAACTCGAAAAAGAAATTGAAGTACCGAATTTCTGGAATGATTCCTCTGCCGCGCAAAAAACGATGAAGGCTGTTTCCAATTTACGCGATGAAGTTGAGTCGTGGCGCAAATTCCAGAATCATTTACGTGATCTTGTGGAATTATCGCACCTCAACGACGAATCTTTGCGCGGTGAATTGGAAGAAGAAATTTCTGCGCTTGAGAAGGATTTGGATAAACGCTCTTTTAACGCGATGCTGTCTGGAAAATATGATGACGGTGATGCATTGCTTGCCATTCACGCCGGTGCCGGTGGAACGGATTCGCAGGATTGGGCTGCAATGCTCGAGCGTATGTATTTGCGTTGGGCTGAGGCGCGCGGATATAAAACCGAAATCCTGGATCGAACCGATGGAGAAGAAGCTGGCTTGAAAAGCGTGACGATTGCGATTGATGGAAAATACGCCTATGGTTATTTGCGTTCGGAAAAGGGCGTGCATCGCCTCGTGAGGCTTTCACCGTTCGATGCCGCTCACCGGCGGCATACGTCTTTTGCGCTGGTGGAAATTCTGCCGCAGGTCGCGATGGATGAAGCGGATATTGAGATCAATCCGAATGATATAAAGATCGATGTGTTTCGTTCATCCGGCGCGGGCGGACAGAATGTCCAGAAGAATGCGACGGCCATTCGATTGACTCATATCCCAACTGGAATTGTGGTAACTTGCCAGAATGAACGTTCCCAATTGCAAAACCGCGAGAATGCCTTGCGCGTCCTGCGGGCGCGTCTCTTGGAAATGAAACGTGCCGAGAAAGATCAAGAGATTGCCGTCTTGCGCGGCGAATATACCAAGGCGGAATGGGGCAGTCAGATCCGCTCGTATGTTTTGCACCCGTATCAAATGGTCAAGGATCATCGCACGGAGTATGAAACGGGCAATACACAAGCCGTGCTGGATGGCGATCTGGATGCTTTTATGGAAGTCTATCTTCGAGAGACAGCTTAGGAGATTCTATGTGGAAAAAAATTTGCGATGCAGTCTTTACGCGAGAAAACTTTCTGGCATTGATGCTGGCGTTGATTCTCATTGCGCTGGTCATCTTTACAGCCGATACTTCACCTACGTGGATTTATCAGGGTTTCTAATAAATTAGATATGGAAGTTTCTTCAAACTCGGGCAATTTAGATCGCGGAGTTAAGCCTTTTCGCGTGATCTTGAAGGCCCTGGTTTTGTTTGTTGGTTTTAATCTTCTACTGACCTTGTTCCCGAATCCAAGTTACTTCGTGTTTAGGCAACTCCTACCGAAGCTTAACAAATTCCCGATCTATGCGGTTTATTATGATTCCCAGGCCAAGCATGGATTTGGGGCGCAGAATGTTTTTGATCGGACTGTTCTGTTTAATACGCATCTTATATCTTATGAAAAGAAGCCCGTGAATCAATATCGGATTATTTTTATAGGTGATTCGACTGTTCGAGATGGAACCATCTATCCGATGATTGATCAGCAGGAATGTAACGGAAAGATTCTTCATGTATATGATTTGGGCTATTACGGTGCCTCGGCGACTAAGGATTTGATGATTCTCCAGGAGGCCATGAAATATTCTCCGGACCTGATTGTGTGGTCGGTGACGGACAGAACTCTTTCGAATGAGCCTAAAGATTTTGCGCTGGCCAACTCTGTTGATCTGGCAAAATTGATCGCTACCTATGACCTTCCGATATCGGCGGGTCAAGCTTTGACGGGCGGATCATTTTTTTTCGGAGGCGACAAGATCCGTCTTCAAACCCGTCTGGTTCTTAATTATGCAATCCTTTTCCCGGCCATCAGAAGTCCACAGAGGCTAATTCAATCTGCGATCAATGATATAAAGACTAACAACGCGGCAGACCAGGAAACCCTTCCGGCGAGTGGAGCTTACCTATTCTCTGCATTGACCGCCGCTCCAAAGATTGCTGGCGGAGTCCCGTTCTTATTGATTAATGAACCGAGGCCTAGCGTGGTGGTCGCGCAAACAGACTATCTTGAATATAGGCAAGAACTGTTGAGCCTGAATGGTGGACAACATTGGATTTTCTTGGATCTTTGGAATTTGGCCCCTGATAAGGATTTCATTGATAAAATACACAGAAACGCAGACGGTGAGGTTTTGTATAACAAGGCGGTATTGCCGTCTATTTTGGAAATTGCCTGCGGCCGGAAGTAAATACTTAAAATTTCATTTGCGAGATACTCAATGACAATTCTTCAAATCTCTATTCTTGCTGCTGTAGCCTTGGTTCTTGGTCGCTTGCCAAAGGGTCGTCAGCTCGCTTTGCTTGCGATTAGCGAGTTTGTTGTATTTTGGCTTCAACCTGCTGAGCCATTTTTGAGCTTTGTATTTTGGCTCCCTGTGGCTACCTTGACCATCACCGTATTGGCCTGGGCGTTGACTTCCACACCCGAAATGCGCACTTGGAAACATAATTGGCCTGCCATCACAATTCTTGTGGGCATCGTTTTGTTAATGGATTTGAACCGTCATTTCAACTTAACTCAGGTCTATATGTCAACAACGCCGCCATTGACCTTGACTCTGATTGCGCTGATTGTGATCTCCGCCGCCGCTCTTTTAATAACGCAATGGCAAAGGTCTCATCGAATTTTGCAAGTCATGGCGTTGATTGCAATCATCTTGCTCTTTATCTTTTTGAAGGTCCCTCAATTGACCAATTACGTGCTCGCTTTTCTTTCTGTTGTGCGCGGGCAAAATTCGGACACAGTTGACGTGGCGTTTAGCTGGCTCGGTTTTTCCTATTTGGCTTTTCGCTTGATGCACACCATTCGCGATCGGCAATCGGGTCGTTTACCTGCCGTGACTCTGGCGGAATATGTCAACTATGTGATCTTCTTTCCATCTTTTACCGCCGGGCCCATTGATCGCTTGGAGCGATTCGTTAAGGAATTGCGAACGCCGCTTCCAATGGGCGATGAAGATTGGATCGACGCGGGGACGCGGCTGTTCGTCGGTCTCTTTAAAAAATTTGTTGTGGCTGATCTATTGGCTGTCATCTCCATCAGTGACGTGTTGGTTCCGCAGGTTAAAGGTGCAGGCTGGATGTGGATTTTCCTTTATGCCTATACTTTCCGAATCTATTTCGATTTCAGTGGATACACCGACATTGCGATCGGGCTGGGACGCCTACTCGGCATCCGTTTGCCTGAAAACTTTGCCGCCCCGTATCTTAAACCGAACCTGACCCAATTCTGGAATTCCTGGCATATGACCCTGACGCAGTGGTTTCGTTCTTATTTCTTCAACCCGATAACGCGTGCCCTGCGAACTGGAAAACAGTTGCCTACCTGGATCATCATTTTCGTGACGCAGATTAGCACCATGGTCCTGATCGGCTTTTGGCACGGTGGCACTTTGAATTTTATTTTGTGGGGTGCATGGCATGGAGTGGGTCTGTTCATCCATAATCGCTGGAGCGAATTCATTCGTAATCGTTTGCCGTCCTGGACGCAGTCGCCCCGCGGCCAGATGGCGATGAATGCACTTGGTGTATTTGTAACATTCAATTATGTTGCATTGGGTTGGTTGTTCTTTACTTTATCCACTCCGGCGATTGCCTGGCAGGCAATGCTGAAACTATTTAGGCTTTCGTGATTGAAAAGGATGGAATAAATTCTTATGAATACCGAGTTTATATCAAAAATTGAAACATACATTTCATCTCGAGTTATTAAACAACCCAATCGTAAGATCCGAGCGGATGAGCCGCTGATTTCGAGTGGATTGATTGATTCGTTCAGCCTTGTTGATCTCGCGCTATTCGTTGAAGATACATTCGGCGTTCACATTGACGATACGGAATTGAACGCGCAGACTTTTGATACGCTGGATCAATTGGCAGCCTTGATTGAAAGCCGACAGGCGAAATGACGACATTTTCCCAACAACTTCAATCGCTTCATGAGCGGACTTCCGAGCGGGTCGCCGTAATTCTTCAGCATTCCGGCCACCCTGATTTGCCGATCTCGTATCGTCAGTTGTTGCGCGGCGCAAATGCTTACGCGCGAACTTATGTGCGCGAAGAAATTCAGCCCGGTGAAGTCGTTATATTGATTCTTCAACATGGCGAAGATTTGGTTTATTCATTCTGGGGTGCGATTTTGCACGGTGCGATTCCATCCATCATGCCGTTCCTGACGGAGAAACTTGCGCCGGAACGTTATCGCACAGATTTGTCCGCGTTGATCTCAGTGACCAAGCCTTCGGCGATTGTGACTTATCCCGAGTTCGAATCTGAAGTGCGCGGCGCTTTGCACGAAGGCGATTCAGTTCGCGCTGTGATACTAACTAATAAACTTGAACTGCTAGCCGATCCTGATTTTGACTTTTTGCTTGGTATGAAGCGTTCATCGGAAGATATTGTATTGCTTCAACATTCATCTGGAACGACGGGCCTGCAGAAAGGCGTGGCTCTTTCGCATCAAGCAGTCTTCAATCAACTAGATGCTTACAGCCGCGCGCTAAATTTGAATAACGACGATGTAATCGTATCATGGCTGCCGCTGTATCATGATATGGGCTTGATCGCGGGCTTTCTCATGCCAATTCTTTCCGGCATTCCATTGGTCCTGAGTTCGCCGTTTGATTGGGTGCGTGCTCCATATAAGTTGATGCAATCCGTTTCGCAATACAAGGGCACGCTTTCATGGCTTCCGAATTTTGGATTCAATTTTTGTTCGCAGAAGATACGTGACCGAAATCTCGAAGGCGTGGATTTGTCTTCATGGCGCGCGGTGATAAATTGCTCGGAGCCGGTTCGTTTTGAAAGTCATCAGGCTTTTTATGAACGATTTAAATCATATGGATTGAAACTTGATGCGCTTCAATGTTCTTACGCAATGGCGGAAAATGTTTTCGGCGTGACACAGACTGATTTGTCGCGGCCGCCAAAAGTCGAGGAGATTGACCGTGAAGCATTTATGGGCGAGCGCGTGGCGCGTCCGCCCATGGATGGACATCCCGCGATGAAGATGATGTCATCTGGTAAGCCGTTATCTAATACGCGTATCCGCATTTTGGACGAACATGGGAAAGAAGTTTCCGTGGGAAAAATTGGCGAAGTTGCTTTGCAAAGCAACTGCATGTTGACCGAATATTACAATCGTCCCGATGCCACGACGAAAGCGTTGTTGGATGGATGGTTTTTGACCGGTGATTATGGTTATGTTTCGAATGGGGAAGTGTATGTCTCAGGGCGCAAGAAAGATATGATTATTGTCGGCGGAAAGAATGTGTATCCGCAGGATTTGGAATCATTAACGTATGAAGTTCCTGGCGTTCACGCGGGACGTTCGGTTGCATTTGGCATCTTCGACGATGAAGCGGGCACGGAAGATGTGGTCATCATTGCTGAAGTTCAATCAGAAGATATAGTGGAGCAAGAAAAAATCGCGGATGCTATTCGACAGCATGTGACCAAGAATTCGGCGATCGCGTTGCGCTATGTGAAAGTTGTTGGACCAAAATGGATCTTAAAAACGTCCAGTGGAAAGACGGCGCGTTCGGCGAATAAAGAGAAATTTTTGAAAGAGTTGGAAGAACAAAAATAAATATCGTCATTCGAAGGTGTTTTTTTCCCGAAGCAATCTCTCCTAATTGTGTGGAGATTGCCACGTCGCCGCTACGCGGCTCCTCGCAATGACAGTATTACTTCACGCATGTTCGTGTCAATGATTCTCCTGCGCCAGTTTCGCAGCCATCGGAACTATTTTGTTGAAGCAAAAGATCATCATATAGTTTCGTCATGGTTACCATACCAAAACCTTGTCCCGCAAGATAAGGAATTACCTGGGCAGAGATAGACGCGTCGAGTCGTCCTTTGTTTGGATCCTCATAAGTGTGCATCTGTGCGATGTCGCCATTTTGTGTGTGAGTGGCGGCTTTCAAGCCATCCTGCACAGTATCTCCCTCATAGCCGATGGAATACATGGTGAGTACCAAATTGCGCTCATTGCATAAGATTTCAAAAGAGGGGCTGATATCGTCATAGGGCGGTTTGGCGAAGCGGATGTCTGGTTGAAATCCCAACACCTGATGCAGCGTATCCATCCATTGATCGAAATCTTCGATCAAACTTTTCGATGACATAGTGGCAGGGTCGTAATGATGCATTGTGTGATATCCGATCTCATGCCCGCGACTGACCAGTCGTCGCCAAACTCCCGGGTCTTTGACCTCGTTGATTTGTAACGCATCTCCGACTGCAAAGAATGTGAAATGAAAATCTGGATAGGGCGTGACCATTTCGTTCAATTGCTCGAGGACTTCGGGGTGCCAGCAATCGTCGAAGGTCGAGCGCGATGTAGCGATAATCTCGATTGCCATGATAGACAATCGGAGGGGGAGTGAAGTCAGTGCCTTGAATATTGAATCCGCTAAAGGCGGTGGACAATAATGCGGCGCTGCCAAGCTTCAAAAAGTCGCGGCGGGAGAGATAGGACATGGGCGAGATTTAACCACAGGAAGATGAGAAACGCCAGAGCCGCAAAGCTCGAAGAATGGCATCAGAAAAATGAAAATCATTAAACGAAAAAGTGGACACCCTCTTGTGTCCACTTTTGATTGAAGTGATGTTTAGTTCAATCAACTTTCCGCGGCGCGCACCAAAGTGCATTGGGCTTTGTTATTAGGATCAAATCGAACAATCACCATCTTGCCCACTGCATATTTATGTTGTGAGGTATCCACTATTGCTGCCTGTGTCTTGGATTGAAAATGCTCCCCGGTCGGCGCGGTTACATCCAAGGTCAAATCATATACCCAGCCTGTATTGTAGTTACGAATGTTCATGTTGCTGGAAATAAGAACAACAGCCTTTGCCTCGATGCCTGTTTGACGCAATTGATTGTAATATTGATCTTGTGTCACCATGGCGGCTTGCAATTGCGGATTTAAAGGCTGGCCATCTGCTGTGGTCATGGCCGGTACTCCTGACGGCCAAGCTGGCGGCGGTGCGATTTTCGGTGTGAACTGACCTGGTACGGGGACCGAGCCCGGTGCCATGTTGGATTCCATTAAGTTATTAATTTGTGCCGCCATGCCGCCGCCTAATGATTCGATGGCGATCTTGCTTGGATCGTTTGGGTCAAAGCGAACTTGCGCCGCTCCTCCTGGCACCAACGAGCCCAAGTCAAAAGGACTGAAAGCCTTTGTTATGACGGCTTGGAAGGGCGGGCGATCTGTCGGCGTGATTTGAAAAGTCACGCGCGCTTGCGGCTCATTATTCACGATCCAACCTGTGTCTTGAATATCCATGATGACAGCCGGAGCCGAAACTCCGGTTTGGAGCAGGTTGCGAGTCTCGGTCTGCCCTTTGATCATGCGGTATATAAAAAAGCCGGAAATGCCAATCGCAATTATGCCGCCGCCACAGCCGCAGACGATTCCTATGATTGCTCCGATGTTTGATGTGAGGTCACCTATGTTCATTGCATTATTCCTCTCTTTGAAGTTTTATGCAAGGAGTATAGTTTGAATGACCTCATGGGGCTATCCCCCTCTAGGTGGATATTGCTATTTTTTCCAATCGCCTATATCTCCTCTCTTCGTCGGCGCGGTAGTTAGCTGCTGTTTGTCAACAGGAAAGCTTTGACTAATCAATTGCTATTGGCTTGGCAAGTTATAATAGTTATATGCGGCTTGTGCAAGATTCGCAAATAAATGGTTTATCCCGATCTTATTATCTGTATCGGTAAACACAAGCTGGACCGGGTGATACGTATAGATCGTCAACACGAAATTTCCGCCCGGTGAATATACTATCGCCGCGTCACTCCAATCATGGTCCACGCCGTTTGCGTCGCTGACCCAGCCATGCTTGTGTGCGACAATTGTCCCTTCTGGCACGCCTGCTTCGATCAATACGCCGATTTTATCTGATGCCAGATAGGTGACGATTTGTTTGCAGACGTTTTGGTCAATTTTATCGGGGAAGGCGGCCACTAATGCACCGCCTCCGCTTTGAGCACATTGGTAAATGTCTTCCATTAACATTCCCATGTCTTCTGTAGTGGTTTGATTGTATGAATCCGGCTCGGTGTTGATGTCAGTGCGCTGGTTCGCAGATGTTGTGAATCGTTGAAGCAATGGTGCACCCAATTTAAAGAATCCCGCGATGAACGTATCTTTGAGCCCAAGCTTTTGCATATCCTCAGTAACGATCAAGGGACCGCGGTCGGGATCCAGTTGAGCCATGAGATCGTCGGTGGAAGGATTGGATGATTGGTGGATCATGTTTTCGATGATGGCGCTCGTGGCATCATCCACCGGGCCTTTTCCATGTTGTATGAAATATGAAACCAGTACTGGGATTTTTATGGTGCTTGCGGCTGTGAACGACACATCCGGTGGAATGGTAACGCTTTGGCCTTGATTGAGCGCAAAGTGGATTTCTTGTCCGCTTTGCAAATCCAACATATAAAGTCCAAGAGTTCCATCAAAGCCTGAGGTAGAGATGATCTGTTTGAGCTGGACTCCCAAATCCTGAATACTTGGGCGCGCTACCGTTGGGCGCGTGAACGATAAAACCGCGACTCAACTCGTCGGGGATTGCAATGCATCATCGATCAGCGGCACAGCTCGATCGATGTCCAAAGTCTGGCTTGGTGTGCCGGGTGTGTAATTTGGGGTACCTGCTATCGGTTGAGCCGGCGTCGAAGACTGATCATAACGTGGAGCGATATCAGATTGCAGATAAGCCCGCAGACGATCCTCGGCAATAGTTGCCCGCAGCGGTACTTGGGCTGCTTGAGGAGCTCGATTCCAAAGGTAATCCCAGAATCCGCCCCAGAAAGAATTGCCAGTGCGGACCAAGTCCGCGTCGGCAAGCATTGATTCTAAATCCATGTTAAAGCCGATCACAGTCGGGTCTACCTGAATCACGCCGCCATTGTATTGAATTTCGATGGGGGAGCTATAAACTTGTAGAACTCGTTGGGAAGCCGCTTGCGGGTCAAGACCGCCGACCGGCACGCCTGCAACGGTCATACCGGACGGGTAATAATCTCTCTGGCGGCTATACCCGATGAGTGAAATAAATGCGAGAATCAGCGCGACGGTTAATAGAAGGATTGCCGTTCCTCGCATTATGATGTTTGAATTGCGGTTTCTCACTGTGCCTCCAAAACGAGGTCGGTTGAAAAGCGGGTTGACCGTTTTTCACCACAGAGTCCACTGAGTCTCTTATTTGTTAAGATTTTTCTCTGTGAACTCCGCACTCTCTGTGGTGAATGATTCGAAAACCCACAATTTAAGTTTCTCCAAAACGTGACATTCATCGTGAAAAAGTATAACACAAGCAAAAGGGATACTTGTGCTAGAATAGGTTAGCCTTTGTTAAGAAAGGAAACCTATGCTTCGCTCATTCCTGATCTACCTTTCCAAAGCTGCCTGGGCGCAGAATATGGTTACAAGCTGGAAATTTGCCTGGCGCACGGCCTCCCGCTTCGTGGCCGGGACGAAAATTGAAGATGCCATCCGCGCCATTCGTGAGTTGAACGCAAAGAACATCAATGTCACACTCGATCATCTGGGGGAAAATACCAGCACACCCGAAGAAGCTTCTGAAGCAACATCCGAAATCCTGAATACTCTCGATGAAATAAAAAGAGACGGCGTGCGCGCCAATGTCTCCATCAAGCTGACGCAGATCGGTCTGGGCCTCGACGAAAAGTTGTGTGCCGAAAACTTAGAGCGGATCTTGTCCCGCGCCAAAGACTATGGCAGTTTTATTCGCGTCGATATGGAAGACACGCCATATACGGATAAGACCATCAATTTATACAATCAAATGCGTAAGAAGAGCTATCTGAACGTCGGGATCGTTTTGCAGTCCTATCTTTATCGCACCGAAGCGGATGCTCGAAAATTGCTCGAAGACAAAACACCAATTCGATTGGTCAAAGGCGCATATCAGGAGCCGGCCGATAAGGCTTTCCCCAAGAAAGCTGATGTGGATGCCAATTATGATTTGCTTACCAAGATCACCATGGATGCCGCACTAGCCGTTGATTCTCCAAAAATTGCTGATAACGGACTTATTCCGCCTATCCCCGCGATTGCCACGCACGATGAAAAACGAATCGAATTTGCAAAGCAATATGCCGCCAAAATCGGACTTCCGAAAGAAGCGTTTGAATTCCAAATGTTATACGGCATCCGCCGCGACTTGCAGGATCAATTAGTTAAAGAGTGTTATCCAGTTCGGGTATACGTTCCGTTTGGAACTCATTGGTATCCCTACTTTATGCGGCGGTTGGCAGAACGCCCTGCAAATATCTGGTTTTTTATTTCGAATTTCTTTAGGGGATGAAGCTAATTTAACACAAAAGGCGTCCCGTACTTATGGCGGAGCGCCGCTTTTTTATTTTGTGGTAAAACAGAGCCATGTCTGACCAACCTTTAGCTTTAGTTACTGGCGCGGCACACCAACTCGGTAAAGCGTTTGTGCTCGCGTTGGCCCGCAGAGGATACGCCATCCTGTTGCATTATCGGAATTCCGAGCTACAAGCTTCCAAAACTGCTACTCAGATTCGCACATTGGGTATGCCGGTTTTTCTTTCCCAAGCAGATTTGACTGACCCAAAACAAATATCGTCTTTGTTTGCGATGGTAGATAAGATTGAATATCCATTGAAGGTGCTCGTTAATTCTGCGGCGATTATCCCGGTTGGCGATCCGCACACACTTTCTGCAAAGGATTGGGATGCGGCATTCGATCTAAATTTGCGCGCCCCGTTTCTCTGTGCGCAGGAAGCGGCCAAAAGAATGACGAATGGTGGATTGATTGTCAATGTCACGGATGTCGGCGCGCATAAAACATGGAGCCGATATCCATCCTATTCAGTCAGCAAGGCCGGGTTGGAAGTACTGACGAAGATATTGGCCCGATCGTTTGCACCTTCCATTCGAGTCAACGCGGTCGCACCGGGACTCGTCTTACAATCCGACCTTGTATCAGCCGAAGATTGGGATCATCTTGTTGAACGCATTCCGCTTAAGCGCGCGGCGTCTGTTGAAGAGATTGCGTCCGCAGTGGAATTCCTGCTTACGAATGAATATATGACCGGACAAACGCTTGTCGTTGATGGTGGTTATTCACTGCTTGGATAAATTCATGTCTTTTGTTAAACGTCATCCAGATTTAGTTGTCTCCATTGTTTTATTAATTGCCCTTGCGCTGTTTGCAACCTTCTTTGTCAACTTTAACATACCGCCATTTGAAGATGCGGCCATGCTTATGCGTTATTCCGATCACCTGGCCCACGGTTATGGCATAGTCTGGAATATTGGCGAGCAACCGGTGGATGGCGCAACCGATTTTCTTTTTATGGTCAGCGTCGCGGCGCTGATGAAGATTGGCGTACCGCTCGGGCGCGCGGTGCGCGGGCTTGGATTATTTTCTGTTGCCGCGCTTGTTTTATTGATCTATTTTGTTAATCGCAGATTGTGGAAATCGCATATTGTTTTTGCAATTCTATCAGCATTATTTCTTGCAGTTGGCATAGGCTTGACCTATGTCGCCGCATATTTTGGGACGCCGTTCTTTGCGCTCTTTGCGGCTCTCACCTGGACTTTGAGTTTGCTTCTGATTCAAAAAAAGAATCCGCCCCTATGGCCTTCTGCGCTCTTTGCGCTTTCTGGTTTGATCACCGGCCTGATTCGTCCAGAAGGAGTCATCCTTGCGGGCTTGATGCTGATTGCTATTATCGTTATGAAAGGCTGGCGCGCATCTGCCAAGACGATTGCAATTTTCGTCGGCGTGTTCTTGATTCTCGGTGGTATATATTTTGTTTGGCGCTGGAATTATTTTGGTTATCCATTGCCGAATCCGTTTTATAAAAAGGGCGGAGGCTTATTGCATTGGGATGGACTTCAAGCATCGTTTACGAATCTTTTTTCATTGTGCGGAATATTCTTGCTTGCATATTTAATTGGTTTTCGTTCATCAAAAACCGCGCGGCAAGCGATTGCCTTTCTCGTTCCTGTCATTGGGTTTGCATCTGCTTTTATTTTAATCTCGGATGAAACTAATTTCGGCGGACGATTTCAGTATGCATTGTTACCGATTGTTTTGCTTTCGTGGTTTCCGCTGATGCGTGGATTCGATCGGGAGATCGGCGCGCCCGCTTTGGACCAGATCGAGATGCGTCCGCGTTTTTTCCTCATCGCGGGTTTATCGGTAATCGCAATTTTGGTTTTGTATTCTTCATACAATCAAGGCATATCCATTGGCTACTCCCGGGATGGGCGCTATGACATGGCTCAAGTGCTTGAACCTTATGCCAGTCGCGGCTACATCATGGCAACTTCGGAGGCGGGACTTTTGCCGTTGTATTCGCAATGGAATGCGATTGACACGTGGGGCTTGAACGATGAATGGATCGCACATAATGGCGGCATTACCGCGGATTATCTGGATCGCTACAAACCTGAATTAATTATTTTTCATGCTCATTTCTCGCCACTTGATCCGCCGACCACGCCCGATCATTATCTTGATCCGGCTTGGTTTGCGATGACAATGACTCTCAAGAATTATGCGGAAAGCCATCATTATATTCTTGCTGCGATCTTTGGCGTCACGCCGTACGATACGCATTATTATTACGTGCGTCCCGATTTCGCCGATAGCCAAACCATTGTTCATTTGATTTCAAAATTTAGAGGATACTCGTGGGCGGCAGATGATGGCATCAAAGCCTTGAATTTTGTGAGTTACTCGAATCCATAATCTGTTGTTTTACTTGGCGAATTACTTTAGGAGGCGTGATGTCTGAAACGACCGAGCTGGCACAGAAGCTAACATTCGAAGGCGAAAAGTTTACAGCGTTCTTTGGCGGTTTGACGGAAGATCAATGGAAAAAGGAAGTTTACACTGAGGGCTCGGTGTGGACCATCCGTAACATCCTTGCGCATTTGATGACCTCCGAGCGCGCGTTTATAAAGTTGTTTGAGAATATTCGTCAGGGCGGACAAGGCGCTGCCGAGGATTTTGTAATTGATCGTTATAATGCCAGCCAGCAGGAAAAGACTAAAGATTTAAATCCACAGGAGTTGTTCGAGCAATATCAAGCGATGCGTGCCCAAATGATTGAATGGGTTTCGGGAATCAGTGATTTGGATTTGGAGAAAACCGGAAGACATCCGGCCCTCGGTATCACAACGTTGCGAGAAATGATTAAGATGGTCTATATTCATAACCAAACTCATTATCGCGATCTGAGACGAGTTTTGAGATAATGCAACTTCCTGCTTTTAAACTTGAACGCTACTTTGCGAGATACGAATTCACTACGCAATATCTGTTGTGCAGTTCTGACTGTGAGTTTATGACTGTCGCTGAATTGCTGGCGCTTGAGCCGGACGCGGCGGAAAAATTTCAATCCCATTGGCTTGGATATACCGAATCGCAAGGCAGTCTGTCTTTGCGTCAGGCTATTTGCGGATTGTATGAAACCATGCAACCTGAAAATATTTTGGTTCATAGTGGAGCAGAAGAAGCCATCTTTCTCTTCATGCACGCCGTGCTCGAAGCAGCTGACCATGTCATCGTGCATTGGCCGTGTTACCAATCATTGACCGATGTAGCGCGCTCAATCGGCTGCGAGGTCAGTTTGTGGACTGCCCGCGAGGAAAATCATTGGGCGCTTGACTTGGATGAATTGCGCCGCATGATTCAGCCAAACACAAAGGGGGTCATTATCAATACACCGCATAACCCGACCGGATATTTGATGTCTCGCGCTGACTACGAATCCGTTCATCGCTTCGCGCGCGAAAATAATCTGCTCTTGTTTTCAGACGAGGTTTACCGCGAATCGGAATACGATCTCTCCACTCGTCTGCCCGCCGCTTGTGGCCTTGGCGATTATGCAGTTTCGTTGGGTGTGACATCCAAGACGTATGGCCTCGCTGGTTTGCGGATCGGATGGATCGCGACGAAGAATAAAAAAATCTACGAACGCATGGCTTCCATCAAGGACTACACGACAATATGTAATTCCGCGCCGAGCGAGTTTCTGGCTGAAGTAGCCATGCGTAATCGACAAAAATTGATTGATCGAAACATGAACACTATCAATCATAATCTTTTGGTCATGGATAATTTCTTTCAGCGCCATGCGAATCTCTTTTCGTGGGTTCGTCCGCGCGCGGGTTCGATGGCGTTCCCGCATTATCTTGGCGATGACGTAGAATCCTTTTGCGATGAACTGGTGCGCAAAGCGGGTGTCCTGCTTTTGCCCGGCTCAATGTATGATGAACATGCCAATCATTTCCGTTTGGGACTTGGACGAAAGAATTTACCAGAGGCCGTCGTCAGACTTGAAGAGTTTCTAAGAAAGGTCTCTTAATCGCAAAGCGTGCCAAGTTCTTAAACCTTTTATCTCTCTTTCCTTTATGGTTAAATAAGGCCTATGCAGCGTCTCATCACCATCCTTCGGTTATCTCGTCCGCTTTATCTTCTCCTCTCGGCGCTGACTTATATTCTCGGCGCGGGGATCGCGCGCTATTTGGGTAAGCCGCAAGCGCCTACAATTTTTTGGCTCGGGCTGGTCGCTATCTTATTTGCTCAGCTAAGCATGAATTTGCTTGCTGAAGTTTTTCGTCCATCCAATGAACCCATTGTCCTCAATGAAACACTGACTGACCGCAGGTTAACTCGCGATGCAGCGTTGTATGTCTCGGCTTGTGCTCTGGCCGCGCTGGCTGTGATTGCTTTTTTATTATATAAAGATCACCACTTGGGTGCGCCCGCATTTCTTTTTATCACAGTTTCCTTATTCGTCCTGCTTATTTATTCTGTTCCGCCTCTGCGCCTGATGGATATGGGCTTTGGCGAATTGCTTCTATCCATTCAAATCGCTTATTTATCTCCGTCCATTGCTTATCTTTTACAGGCCGGAACATATCACAACTTGGTTGTTTTTATTTCGATTCCACTTGTTTTCCTCACGCTTGCCATGTTTCTTGCATTTGACTTCCCATCATTTTCAGGCGACATGAAGTATGAGCGTAATACTTTGCTTGCCCGTCTCGGCTGGGAACGAGCGATTCCTTTTCATCATTTTCTTGTGTTGGGTGCGTATGTCTTTTTTGCGGCCGCGCCGATTTTCGGCTTTTCGCTGCATTTATTATGGCCCGCTTTTCTTACATTGCCATTTGCGCTTCTGCAGATTTATTGGCTTCGCAATATTTCACTCGGCTTAAGACCTCTTTGGAATCTTTTGACAGCCAATGCGATTGCCATTTTCGGCTTGACCGCTTATTTATTAACGTTGACTTTTTGGCTGCGGTGAACCATGCCCGAATTTAATCGATTGCCTCCGCCTGATGAAGCGCGTACGCTTTTGCTTTCGCATCTTCCTGGACCGATAACGGATTCTGAATCAATTAGCACAGTTTCTTCTCTGGGCCGTGTGACCGCAGAAGATATTATCGCTCCACATCCATTGCCGGAGTTTCCACGTTCAACGATAGATGGATATGCTATCCGGGCTCACGATATTTTTGGTGCGACGGACTTATTGCCTGCTTATTTAAATCTTGTTGGCAAAGTTCCGATGGGAGATGCGCTGTCATTTGATTTGCAATCCGCTCAGTGCGCGTTGATTTACACTGGCAGCATTTTGCCTGATGGTGCGGATGCGGTTGTGATGTTGGAACATGCACAAGTTATTCACCACGGAAAAAATAAAGAAATCAGAGAAGAAAATCAGAAAATCTCTGTGGACTCTGTGGTGAGCGTTGAAATCGAAATCATGCGCGCGGTCGCTGAGGGCGAGAATGTGATCCGCGTCGGCGAGGAGGTAGCTGCGGGAACGGTTGTCCTGCCAAGGGGCAGAATGATGCGTCCTGCTGAGATTGGCGGATTGATGGCATTGGGAATCGTTCAATTAAATGTCATAAGAAAGATTCGCGTTGGCTTGATTTCATCCGGCGATGAAGTGGTTTATCCCAGTCAACAACCGCGACGCGGTCAGGTGCGGGATGTCAATGCATATACATTGTTTTCGTTAGTGATGAAGTCCGGCGGGGAAGGGGTGCTTTATGGAATTGTGCCTGATGAGATGTTGGCATTGAAAGAAATTGCATCGCGTGCATTGACGGAATGTGATGTTGTTTTGATTGCGGCGGGTTCGTTTACACGCGACGTGGCCGCTGAAGTGATTGACTCGCTGGGAGCACCGGGTGTGCTGGCGAATGGTATCAACACGCGTCCCGGCAAGTCCACAATTTTGGGCGTCTGCAATGGCAAGGCTGTGATTGGGCTGCCCGGCAATCCCGTCAGTGCTCTGGTAAATGGATATTTGTTTGTCGTGCCGGTGATTGAAAAATTGTTAGGCCTGCCACTTGATAAACTGCGTAATTCTGTGATGGCTCGTTTGACGTTAAATATCGCGTCGCAAGCCGGACGAGAAGATTGGATTCCAGTAAGATTATTGTCTGTTCATAATTCACTATTAGGAGGAGAAAGCGAACAAGAACTAGGGAATAGTGAATGGGAAGCGGAACCTATTTTCGGCAAGAGTAATTCGATCTTTACTCTCGCCGCCGCAGATGGACTGCTTCGCATTCCGCCGGATGCGACGGGTTTTAGCGCTGGTGAAATAGTAGAAGTGATATTGATATGAGGCTCTACCTCCATGATTTTTCTCTTCCTGAGGCACAAGTCCATTTTCATTCCGCATTGGAACTAGCAGGCTTTAGCGCGTTCTTGGCGTGGGCGTATTGTAGGATATCATCTGAACTTAATAGGGATTTCTTCCGAAATGATTCAAGGGTACAATCAAGAAAAATATGCGCCTCTCAGTACGGCAGCCTCGCAAGCTTTTGATCTGGATCCTATTCTATTGTTCAAGAACGTTACGATTTGGTCGTTCCGAAAAAATTTCCGGATCATGAATTGCTGGCGCCTCTTTTCGGACTTTTGGTAGGACATGAGCCTTCCACTTTGACCGGCTGTGCTTTTCGAGGAGATACATCTAAACTGAAAGGATATAACGTGTCCGTAATGGGTACTGTGATTTTGGAGGATGAATGAACGAAGCATTGATCATTGACGATAACCGCTCAACGGCTGATGCACTGCATCAAATGTTAACCGTGTTGGACGTGCCTGCGCGGGTGGCCTATGGCGCCAGTCCGGCGATAACGTTGTTGAGTGGCTTTACACCGGCATTGATTTTGCTTGATATCAATATGCCCGGCGTGGACGGTTTGGAAATCTTGGCTTATTTGCGCCGTGAACCGAGACTTGTTCCAGTTCCGGTGATTGTGATTACTTCAGACGATCAACCCGAAACGCGCGCGCGTGTGATGAAGGGTGGAGCGAACGCGATGATCATCAAGCCTGCTACGCTCGAGGCTCTTGAAGAAGATTTGAAAAAGATTGGTATCATCAAATAGGTTGTTATCTTTAGAATTGTAATGGATAGCAAAGAGTGAGAACTTTGCTGACATTTCTTGTGGCTGTCTCAATGCTTGTCTTATTAGGTTGCTCGAGTCAATCTCGTGAGGTTCCAATGCCGATTTCACTGCCTTTGCCAACGGTTCCTTTTGAGTATGCAGGAAAAACAATTCCATCAAATGTCGATGTAAGCGCTGCTGTGGATTTATTTAAGACCGATTGCGTCACTTGTCACAGCGAAAGGGGCCATGACGACGGACCGGCAAGCCAGGCGCTTGACCCGCGTCCTGCTAATTTGGCTGATCTCAGTAAAATTTCCGCCGATGATTTTTGTTTTGGAAAATAAGCACTGGAGTTGATGGAACGGCAATGCCCACCTGGAAAGGCATATTGACCGATCAGCAAATTTGGCAGGTGATCGCGTTTATACGTACACTAAAATAATATTTATAAGGAGATTATTGATATGCCTATCTCTTCTGGAATACCCGCACCTGAATTTGATTTGTTAGATGATACGAATACATCGCGTCGTCTATCGGACTTCAAGGGTAAGCCTGTGATCTTATATTTTTATCCGGCGGACGATACGCCGGGCTGCACAAAGGAAGCTTGTAATTTTCGAGATGATTATTCTGCTTATCAAAAGTCAGGTGTGACTATTCTTGGAGTCAGTCCCGATTCGGTAAAGTCGCACATTAAGTTCAAAGAAAAATATCAATTGCCATTTCCTTTGCTTGCAGATGAAGATCATCAAGTGTGTAATGCTTACGGTGTTTGGGGACCGAAGAAATTTATGGGACGCGAATATGAAGGCGTTCTTCGCACCACTTTTTTGATTAATTCTGACGGAAAGATTGCCCGCGTTTTTGAGAATGTGCGGCCAGCAGCGCATAGTGCGGAAATACTTGAAGCATTGAAAAGCTTATCGTTCTGAACCCGGTCGAATTCCTGAAAACGAGGTGAGTCTTTTTCCAATTGACATCTAATGATAGTCTGTGACGATGTTGGTGAACCAATTCTTGATATAACGACAAAGATTTATCAACATAATCGTGGTACCTGGAGGGCGATCTCCTGGGAGAGTAGGTCGTTGCCAAGGGGCTTTTTCGTATAGCAAAAAAGAAGACTGCTAAGATTGGCAGTCTTCTTTAATTAATCTTGCTTTCACAACAATTTTTGTTGGGAGAGTAAGTCATTGAGAATTTTAAGAACTCCCCACTTGGGAGTTACAAAAAGAGACTTGCATTCGTATTGGTCTCTTTCAGCTTAGGTCTTGAATTGCATAGTGCTTTTGCGGATGGCAATTGTGAGCACATCAGATTCAGTTTGATTGTATTATTTTTGAGACGGTGGGGATTTATCAATTCTGACTGTCACCTATTTGTAGGTTTGGATTTTCCCCTATAATTGGCTTTGGAAAGGCAGAAAAACGGGGGATATGACTCGTTTTTGATTAAAGGCGGTTGCACAATATCATTGAATCTCGGCTTTTAGTGATTTGATGTTGCATCAACTTGGTCAGTAATCCGCCTAATAGAACGCGACCTAGTGGACGTTCGCTCGTTGACTAATTGCTCCTACTAGATTAACCTTTGCTCCTACTCGCTGGACGGTTGCTTCGACTCGATGAAGCCATGCTTGCCGTCGTTGGGCAGGCCTTCGAGCCATTACCTGAACCTTTATCCTACCGATAGGAACTTACTCGCTTATAAAAATTCAAGTATTTTCTTTTCGGGTAAAGCAAGAGCTACAACTTGTTTATTACCAATGTTCACAGAATCAGAGGAAGAAGCAACTCTTGCCATTGTAAAGCTGGATATAAGTTATGGAACCCTTTACATTTTCACTAATATGAAAATTATTTTACTGACCAAGTCGCTTCCCCCCAAGTCCATGAGCGCGGAAACAGCAAATCAACCGCATCCAGGGGAGGTGGCGAAAGCCGAAGCAAATTGTATTTTTCTTGCGTTCTCACATCAATAACAGAAAGAAAAGTAGGACTGTTCCAAGTCGACCCCGTGTCGACGAAGAGAATATTATGTCCATCTGGGGACCACGCATATTTGTCGTGGCCAAAGCTTTGAACTAGAGTGCCGAGGGGGCCACGAGTTGTCGAGTAGATACATATTGCTGGAATATCGGGTGGGGGGGTCCAAGCCACATATGAAAAATCTGATGCTCCAGGTCGCCAACTCGGATAGAAACCGTTTGTGATGAATCTTGCCCCAGTGAGGGCCTCATCGGCCATATAGATTTCACTTAGAGCACCCGAATCGTCTTGATACATCACACCGATCAAAGGAGTGTTACTCGGCGACCAGGAAATATCTAAGGAATTTATTATTGGGGACATCGTCGTGGCTTGACAGAATTTGATGCTCGTCTGCTGATATGTCTTTTCTTCAAGTGCATATACAAAGAGATAATGACAATTATCTCTTGCGACAAGATCAAACAATAACTTTTCGCCATCAGGTGACCAAGCCAGTGCCGTATTATACTGAATTAGGAAATTGCTTATTCCTTTATCAAGGATCACGCCTGTCTTCCGAGTGTCTACGTCCATGGTAGCAATTCGAAAATTTGACTGTTGTAGGTCGCCATAAACAAATGCAATCACCTTTCCGTTAGGGGACCATGCGGGCGAGAAAGCTAACATGTTGTCAGGAGTTATCCTGTTAATACTGTAGAGCCAGTCATCGTAGGTAAATAAGGCTTCTTGTGGAGGGCCGTTAGATGGAATTGGGACAGTTCCTTGGATCACAATTCTCCCAGGTAAGATGGGATGGCTTCGATAAAATGGTACCACGGCCGCCAATATACATGTCGTAACTAATACCAAAGCCGCTAGAAGCGATATGATAATTGTGAAATTTGTTTTTTTATTCATTAGCAATACGGTATCGGTATAAAAATCTCCGCGCCGATGTGAACGATAGCTATCTCACCGATATTGGCAACCGCATCATTAATCGTATGGGGATTTTTAACTTGGTCAGTGTGAGCAACGACGAGCGGAGAGGTTGTGTTAGAGTTAATTCTCTGTCCTTTTACAGTCACGGGCCCCCAGCCTATTACGAAGGCCGCATGATTAAAAGTGCCTGCACTTGCGTAGCCAGGTTGGCTGTAAAAAACTACATCACCAGCCTGAACTAAGGACGGGCTTATAGAAGATATCGTTGTTGGAGTCTTTGGTAGTATTCCTCCATTCTGCCCAGAAATTTCTGTGTAATAAAAATGTAAATCATGGGTCAGGTAATCAAATAGATTTTGTGTTTTTGCCCAAGCTTCCCCACAATTGCTTGTCCACGGGGGCCCGTTTGGATTGCAACCCGAAGTAATACCCGGCCCTCCATGGAAGAACCATGTTTGGTCCTCAGGCAGGCCACCAGCCTTAAGCGCTTGGGAAACAAAGTTTGTACAGTCATCACATTCCCGCTTTCTTACCGAACAAAAGTCTCCATAGTAGCTATTATAAACATTAGCCCATTGAAGAGCATATTGTACAGCTGCCTGTCGATTATAAGCAATATTACTAGGAGCACCCACTGGAGAATCAGCAGATGCAGGTATAGCGACGGTTACCGTTGTGCCTTGGCCTTCATTTTGAGATGGAATAGGCATAACAATAGAGCTAGAAACTGCATTGGATTGTTGTGCTTGGGCGGGTTGCACATCCCATACGGTCAAACTCATGCTCAGAGCCATACCCACCACAACTAGAATGATGATTATATCCAGTGTACCGCGTTTCTTCTTGCGGCTGTAGATCAACGAAAGCAAAGCCAGCGGCGCGAAGAGCGCTCCGGTCGGCTCACCTCCCCACGGCACATACGGATTGGTTTGATCGGGTTTTGCGTTCCGGCTCAGGAAACGTCCGGTAGTGGGGTCATAATACTGCCCACTGCCAACATATAACAATCCAGTGGACGTATCCATCAAGCCACCGAGATAGCCATAGGTGAAGTTGCCTGTGCCGCTTGATTGCAACGTGTCGCCCCAAGGAGTGTAGCGTGCCGAGAAAGTGATCTGTCCCTGTGCACTCACCAATTGGCGCGGTGTGTTCGTGCCATCCGAAAGATCATATGCCCATGAATCGGTCAGTTGTCCCACAGGTCCCACGCCATAGAGATAAGCGGTCGTTTTGCCTCCGGATGTGGCTTCAAGCACCTGACCGCTATCCAACACATATTGTGTAGTCACGCCCGCGGCGCTCATCGAAAGACGATCCCCCAGCCCATCGTAAGCCATTGTCACCTTTCCTGAAGCGCTGGTCACCGAGATCAAACGATCGGCTGAATCATAGGCATAGGTGTTCACGCCATTGGAGAGCAGGTTGCCATCCGCATCGTAAGCGTAATGCGCTGGCGAAGCACTGCCCAACTGTGCCGTGGCCAGTTGATTGGCAAAATCGTAAGTGTAGGTGGTGGTCACATTCAGAGTACCTGTGGTCTGGGTGTATTGCAAAACGTTTCCGGCCGCATCGTACACATAAGCGAAGGCGTTGCCGTCGCTGTAGTTCGCGGCGGTCAAGCGGTTGAGGGCGTCGTAGGTGTAGTTGATCGTCACCGTCTGCTGCGCGATACTGCTGGGGAGGGTCACGGTTGCAGTTGTGCAACCAGGCACAGTGCAGTCATTCTGAGCGCTGCTCCAGAACTGAGTTCCATTCAAATCGGCGCGGAAACGATAGCTCCCTTGCGGCAGAGTGAAGGTGACATGCCCATTCGTATCGGTCGTGCCGTTGTACCCCGTATAGGTTGTGCCGTTAAAAGCATAAACAGACAGATTTGGATAAGGCTGTCCGCTCTGGCCCTGCACCGTCAGGATGAGGGGCTTGGTCACGGTGATGCTGGCCGTGGCACAACCCGGAAGCGTGCAGGTGTTGGTACTGCTGCTCCAGAATTGAGTTCCATTCAAATCCGCCCGGAAGCGATAACTGCCTTGTGGAAGGGTTAAACTCACCTGTCCGTTGGAATCGGTTGTACTTTTGTGGCCAGTATATGTGGTTCCGGTGAAAGCATAGACGGGCAATCCTGATTTCGCGGTCCCATCCGTATCCTGTACGGTGATCGTCACAGGCAGGGTCACGGTAATGGAATCG
>CAVYTW010000004.1:0-16336 GCA_963771375.1 uncultured Chloroflexia bacterium | reverse complement strand
AACCGGTGGAAACACCTTGAGGGTTCAAGTCCCTCTCGCCCCACTCACCAATGTCATTGCAAACCTTCGGCAAGCAATGACATTCTGCTTAGAAAGGTTGTTATGTATTTTGATCGTCAAAAGCTGGAAGAGCTCGAAGACAAAGCCCTTGCGCCTTACGGTGTGCGCAGCAAGGACACTAAGGGCCGCGCATATCTGGACGATGAGCCGGATTATCGCACGGCGTTCCAACGCGACCGCGACCGGATCATTCACACGACCGCTTTCCGCCGCCTCGAATACAAGACCCAGGTCTTCATCAACAACGAGGGCGATTACTTCCGCACGCGGCTGACCCATACGCTCGAAGTTGCCCAAGTGGGACGAACCATTGCTCGCGCGCTGGGAGCGAATGAAGATTTGGTTGAAGCCATTTGCCTTGCACATGATCTCGGGCACTCCCCGTTCGGACATTCCGGTGAGGTGGCGCTGGCGCGCTTGATGAAGGATTACGGCGGCTTCGATCACAACAAACAATCCCTGCGCATCGTCACGGAACTCGAAGAGCGGTATCCCGAATTCCCCGGGCTGAATCTCACTTGGGAAGTCCGCGAAGGCATGGTCAAGCATGAATCCGAATATGACGTATCGGATGCGCGCGATTACGATCCTAGTCTGCGCGGCAATCTCGAAACTCAAATCACCAATGTCGCCGACGAGCTGGCATACTCAACTCATGATCTCGATGACGGTCTGCGCTCCGGATTAATTTCCCCATCCATGTTATCCGGAATTGCGCTGTGGGAAATCCTATCCGAGACTTTTAATTGGCACGGTCCAAACCTCGACGAGTTGGAACGACACCGCATGATCCGCCAGTTGATTGGATTGGTGGTCACGGACATGATCGAAGCCACAGACCTACGTCTAAAAGAAAGCGCCGTCAAATCGCCACTCGATATTCAAAAGCTCAAAACAAATGTGATTGGCTTCAGTGAAGATATGCAACGCCGCAATCGGGAACTTAAAGACTTCCTGTATAAAAACATGTACAACCATTACCGCGTAGTAAGGATGGCGGTCAAAGCCGAACGCGTGATAACCGATTTATTCAACGCCTACAAGTCTGAGCCCGCGATGTTGCCCGAAACTGCCCACAAGTCCATTGACAAACGTGGGCTTGAGCGTACAATATGCGACTACATCGCTGGAATGACCGACCGCTTTGCAATCGAAGAGCACCAAAAACTATTCAATCCTTTGGAAAAACCATAAAATATTCTTATGCCCGAACCCAACTACCTAACCCCCGAAGGCGAGGCCAAACTTAAAGCAGAACTGGAAGAGCTTAAAGGCCCGCGCCGCCAGGAATTATCCGTTCGCTTGCGTTCTGCCATTCAGATGGGCGATCTATCCGAGAACGCAGACTATCACCAAGCCAAAGAAGATCAGGGTTTCCTCGAGGGCCGCATTCAGGAACTCGAACGTGTTTTGCGGAATGCTGTGATCATTCAGAAAGGCGCTTCAAAAGATAACGTGAGCGTCGGCTCGCACGTGACAATTCAAGAAGGAAGCTTCCCGGCAGAGACTTATCATGTTGTGGGAGCCAAGGAAGCCGATCCGCGCAACGGAAAGATATCGAACAAAATCGCCAATTGGCCGCTCATTAATGGATCACAAAGTCGGCGAGGTGGTCGAAGCGGAAACGCCGGCAGGAAAGATCAAACTCAAGATTTTGAAAATCGAATAACCTTATAGTGAAATAAAAAGTCGGCCATTGTCATGGCGGACTTTTTTCTTCTTAAGCGGGTTCAGGGCTCTTTTGCCAGATCGCTAATTCCAGCGTAATCCGTTCAAAGAAACTATTAGTTGGCAAAGCGCTGCTTCCGTATTGCAGGTCAACCACCTTGGCCAGCAACTGCAAAGTCGCGGTCTCAAGCATAACCTGCTTCTGCGGATCAACCAGCACAAGCTCGCCTTTCGGTTCAAGCCGCGCGCGGATCGTTCCGTCAGAAAACGCATGGGCGCTCATCAAAACTTTAGTCGCAGTTTTAATATCGTTCTTGTCAAAGAGCCAAATTTCCAGGGCAGTGACTTTTTTCGGGTCGCCAACGCCGATCACTTCCGAAACGCCAACGCCATACTCTCCCAAAAAGTCGCCGCTTTGTGTGTCAATGCTAAACAACTCATCATATAGATCGTCGCCCAAAACATAAGTCGTCATGTTTTGAGTAACAGGCGGCGCAACTCCCAACGATTGAAAATCGGTCTTGCTCTTTTCCGCTTCACGATTGATCTCGGTCATCTTGATGGTCGGCGTTTCGATACTGGGACGCTTGCGGAGTAAACGCCACAAAAAGATCCCGCCGGCCACAACCACAACCAAGATCACCGCCACGGCTAATAATATGATTATCGACCGCAGTGTACCCCCGCCGGAAGCCGCAGGCTCCGCAGACGTTGAGCCCAGCACTGTTTGAATCACCGTGCCGTATGCTTGGATAACAGCGGGATTGGTCTGACCGGGATTTTTCTGAATATCAGAAAAGGCGGGTCCGGCCGCAGGGCCGAGACTTTGCCAGCGCTGGACGGCCAGATTCGGGTCCGGATTGACACTGAAGGAATCAATCGCCATTCGCAGATAATCTTCCTGCAAGTCGGAACGCAGCACGGCTGGAGTCGTGTCGGCGACCGTCACAGTATTCCAACCAAGGGGAATGCCAATCAGGATCCCCAAAATCAGGGCAACCGCTCCAACGAACAATGGTTTCTTGAAAAGAAGGTCAAGCAAGGAAGACATAGAAGCTCCTTAGAGCGATTCTGCCTCTATTATACAGAATATCGTTCAATCCGCAACTACCTATTTTACTCTGAAACCGATTCAGAGATGAAATCTTCCAACACGAAACTTTCCTGGCAATTCGTGCATTGCGCTTCGCGCTTATTGGCAATGACCAGCAAGCCGCCGCATTTTGGGCACGGATTAACCAGCGGTTTCTTCCATGAAGTGAAATCACAGGTCGGATAATTGGCACAGCCATAAAACGTCCGGCCTTTACGCGTCTTGCGTTCGACGATCTCACCGCCATCCTTCGGGCATTTGACACCGATCTTTTCAAGCCACGGCTCAGTATAACGGCAGGTTGGGAAATTGGCACACGAGATGAATTTTCCGAATCGTCCATAACGGATCACCAGCTCGCCGCCGTCTTCAGGGCATTTGCGTCCAATCGGCTCCGGCTCAGACTTTGTAACGGGCATCTCAGCCTGGGCCTTTTTCACATCCTCGGCAAACGGACGATAGAACTCGTGCATCACTTCCGTCCATTCGGCCTGGCCCGAGGCGATCATGTCAAGATCCTCTTCCATGCGCGCAGTGAACGTCAAGTCCACGATATCCGGAAAATACTTCACCATTAAGTCATTGACCTGAATGCCAACTTCCGTTGGGACGAGGCGCTTCTCAATGCGCTCAACGTATCCACGTTGCTGGATGGTCGAAATCGTCGGCGCGTATGTAGACGGGCGTCCGATCCCATCTTCTTCCAGCGCCTGAACCAGCGATGCTTCCGAATCGCGCGGCGGGGGTTGCGTGAAATGCTGTTCGGGAATGAGACGAATCAATTCCTGCTTCTGCCCTTCGGCAACGCTGGCAGGAATTTTTACGTTCTCTTCCTCTTCTTCCCTTTTTTAACATCTTCATTTTTGGCTTCTTCGTAAACCACCAAGAAGCCAGGAAACTTAACTGCCGAGCCCGAAGCACGCAACAGATATTCATGTGCATCAGTTTTCCCAGTTACTTCGACCTGCAAAGTGTCATATACCGCCGCTTCCATTTGCGAGGCAACAAAGCGCTGCCAGATCAAGTTATAAAGTTTATACATTGCTGCTTCGAGGAACGGCTTGACCTTTTCCGGCTCGCGCATCACGGAGGTTGGGCGAATGGCTTCATGCGCTTCCTGTGCGCCGATGGTTTTCGTTTTATATTGCGGCGGCTCGGGTGGCAGAAAATCCGCGCCGTATTTCGCAGCCACAAAGTCACGAGTTTCCTTTTGGGCAATCTCAGAAACATTCATCGAGTCGGTGCGCATGTACGTGATCAGGCCAGTCGCTCCACCGCTGCCCACATCCTGTCCTTCATAAAGTCCCTGCGCCAAAGCCATGGTGCGCTTCGCCGTAAATCCAAGCTTGCGAGAAGCCTCCTGTTGTAACGTGGAAGTTGTGAATGGCGCAGAGGGTTTGCGTCTGCGTTCACTGCGCTTAACTTTCGTCACAGAATACGCGGCGGTTTCCATATCGATCAAAATCGGCTTGACGGATTCTTCATTTGGCAATTCCGGTTCTTTGTCATCAACCTTTGCCAACTTCGCGATGAAAGCAGACTTCACTCCATCCGATTTGAGTTCAGCATGGATACTCCAATATTCAACCGGAACAAAATTCTCGATCTCATTTTCCCGATCAACGATGAGGCGAAGCGCTACGGATTGAACGCGTCCCGCTGAAAGCCGGCCTCGCACCTTCTCCCAAAGAATCGGGCTGATGCTATATCCAACCAGCCGATCCAGGATACGACGCGCTTGCTGTGCATTGACCAAATCCATGTCAATCGGGCGTGGATGCGTAAAGGCTTCATGGATGGCCGGTTCAGTAATTTCATGGAAGGTGACTCGTTTCGCCAGCTTCGGTTCAATCTCCGCAGCTTCCATCAAATGCCACGAGATCGATTCGCCTTCGCGGTCGGGATCAGTGGCAAGAAAAACTTCTTCCGACTTTTTCGCCAACTGCTTGAGTTCTTTCACAACTTCTTTCTTCTCATTGGGCACACGATACTTCGGCTCGAAATTATTTTCGACATCCACCGATAATTGCGATTTCAACAGGTCGCGTACGTGTCCCACCGACGCTTTGACCGTGTATCCCTTGCCAAGAAAACGGCCAACCGTTTTCGCCTTCGCGGGCAATTCGACAATCACGAGCTTGCCATCGCGCTTTTCTATTTTTTCCGGCTTGGCAGGCGGCGTGAGTCCTTCATGGGCCGGCGTTCTTCCCATTCGATAAAGTTTCGTTCCACAAACCGGGCAAGTTCCAAGAGTAACGGGCGATCCTTTTGCATTAAACCCCGCAACCGGATCTTTTATTTCTCTCTTGGTCTTGCACTTCATGCAATACGCTTCCATTCAAAACTCCCAATCGATCTAAAGATAATTTTCCTGGCGATGTTTCTTGAGGTGCTCAACCACCTCACGAACCTTTTGCGCCTGATCGGCTTTACAGATCAAAAGCACGTCACCTGAATCTACCACAACGGTGTCATCCAGGCCAATCGTGACGATCAACCGTTCATTACCGGCGCCATAGACCAGTGTATTATTAGTTTCCAAAGCAAGGTGCTGGGCATTCACCGAAACATTGCCGGCCATATCAGGGAATAGAACATCAAAGAGTGTATCCCAAGAGCCGACATCGTTCCAGCCCAATCCGCTCGCCGGCAATATCGCGACGTTTTCAGCGCGTTCCATCACGCCATAATCAATCGTCTCCGCTTTCAATCCGCGCCAGTGTGCACGCAAAACTTCGATTTGTTTCGGCGTTTCCCAAACCGATGAAATCTCCGACAGCGCAGAAGAAAGCGCAGGCATTTGCTTTTCGATCTCAGCCAGAATCACGCTTACGCGCCATACAAATATGCCGCTGTTCCACGAATAACCACCAGAGCGCACAAACTCCTGAGCCATTTTCTCGTCCGGTTTTTCCTTGAATCCCTTCACTTGATACACTGGATATTTGAACTCGCCATCTAAATGTTCGCCCTGCTGGATATATCCGTAAGCAATCGAAGGAGAGAGCGGCGCGATCCCCAACGTCACCAAATAATTCTGACGGGCAACATCAAAAGCAGCGCGCAGTAAATAATGAAAAAGGTCCTGGTTGCGAATAAAGTGATCGGAAGGTAAAACCGCCATGATGGCTTCGGGGTCACGCTTCTTTAATACAGCCGCCGCCAGTCCAACCACCGAAGCGGTTCCGCGCGGAGAAGGCTCGATCAAATAATTCTCTTCAGGGATCGCGGGCACCTGTTTGCGCATCTCCCGCATTTGTTCCTCAACGGTCACGACCAAAATACGCTCCGCGGGAAACTCACCCAATAACCGACTTACGGTGCTTTGAAATAAAGTTTCCTCACCCAGCAAAGGCAAAAGTTGCTTCGGTTGATTTTTTCTCGAGACCGGCCATAGACGTGTTCCGCCGCCGCCAGCCATGATCACTGCGTAACTATGTTCATCCATGTCAAATAAATCCTAGGCAGAGTAGTCCGATTGTACTTCACGCACTGCAACATGATTCATTCCGCCGACCTGTCTCACCATTCCTTTTAATTCCATCATCACCAATGCGGCGGAAACTTTTTCAACCGGCAATCCGGTTTGATTTCGAATCTCATCCACATGCATCGGCTCATTTCCAATTGTGTTCATCAACTGCGCTTCGACCTCATTCGCAGGCAAAATCTTTCGTGCCGACTTTTGCGTGCCGACGCGTGTTAGATTCAAAGCCTGCATTAAATCCTGAGGCGTGAGCAGCGGCAACGCACCGTTCTGTATCAACTTGTTTGTGCCTTTCGACTGCGGCGCAAGTATACTACCAGGCACTGCAAAAATTTCTCGACCTTGCTCCGCTGCAAACTCAGCCGTGATTAACGCTCCACTAGTTTCACCGGCTTCCACCACAGCGACCGCCAATGATAACCCGGAAATGATTCGATTGCGCCGCGGAAAATTTGACGCGTCCGGTGCGGTTCCAACCGGATAATCGCTGATCAGCGCACCGCGTGTCATCATTTGCTCTGCCAATGTATGATTCTCCGGCGGATAAATTCGATCTACACCCGACCCTAAAACGGCCAGCGTTTGACCACCAGCTTTAATCGCCGCTGAATGCGCCACCGCATCCACACCGCGTGCCAATCCACTGATTACGGTTACACCGTTCGCCGCGAGAAATGCTGATAGCTCTTCCGTTACTTGCCGACCATAGGGCGTGACTTTGCGCGTACCGACAATCGCAACTGCGAAATGATCCTCGGGCAACAACTCGCCTCGAACGTATAACACAGGCGGAGGTTGTTCAATTTCTTTTAACCGCGGCGGATAAAGTTCATCATCCCAAGTTAGGATTTTGATTCCCTGCGCAATGATCTTATCCCACAATTGATCAAGGTCAACACTTTTTCTGGCTTCCAGCAATCGCTCGATGATTTTGGGACCCATCCCTGCAGCGCGCAATTCGTCAGGCGCGCCTTGCCACGCGGAAGCCGCGTCACCGAAATGTTCGATCAACGCCCGCAAGCGCACCGCGCCGATGCCGCGCACCAGAGTCAGACCAACCCAGAAACGTTTATCGTCCATAAATTTCAAATGTCATTGTGAGACCCGCTAAGCGGGTTGTGACAATCTCCCCAATATCATGAACTCAATCGTCGGATTCGTCAAGTAGGCCGGGGATGAGTTCGAACTCTAATTTGACGACGATCCGCCTCAATGTTCAGAACGACCGAAGGAATGACAGGCAATAATACTTCGCTCGCGTCGGGCCGCGTTACAACATAAACATCGTTTGCGCCAGTCTGTAGGATTTCAGTTAACTTGCCAATCAAACTTTCTTCTTCATCCATCACATCAAAACCGATTAACTCATGAACATAGAATTGACCCTTCGGCAGCGGCGGACGATCTGCGGCAGTGACATAAACCAGTTGATTGCGATAACGCGCCGCATCTTCAGGGGTATCAATTCCATTCAATTTGATCAGCAATCCCTCACCATGATTGCGGGCCGTCGTGATCGTCATGGGTTGATAATCCTCCCCAACAAAAACTTTGGTCTTCGGTTTTAGTCTTTCCGGAAAATCGGTATGGATTTCCATGACCATTTCCCCGCGCACGCCATGTGCACGCCGGAGATAGCCGACAATCAAATAATCAGGCTCGCCCTTCGTCGGCGAGCCTGAACCTTTATTGCTTGATTTCTTTTTCGGGGCCATTACTGCGGTTCGACCACGTCGAGAGTTGCTTGCTTGCCTTCCCGCTCAGCAGCGACCCTCAACAGGATGCGGATCGAGTTGGCGACTTTTCCACTCTTGCCAATCACGCGGCCCATATCGTCCCGGGCCACACTCAACTCAAGGCGGACATGGTCGCCATTTCCATATTCGTGGACTTCAACTTGATCCGGATGTTCTACCAAAGACTTGGCAATGAATTCGATGAGATCCTTCATAATACCTTTGTATCATTGCAAGCCCACATCGGGGCTTGCAATGACCTTGATAAATTAATCCTTGCGCGTCTTGACCGACGTGCCGCGCTTTGCAGATGCCTCGGCGGCATCCTTCAAAAGAGTCTCAGCCGACTCACCCTTCTTGAAACGCTCGAAGCGATCCATCACGCCCACGCTCTTGAAGACCTGTTCCACGGATTCAGTCGGCAGAGCGCCGTTCTTCATCCAGTGATAGACGCGGTCTTCTTTGAGATTCACGGTGGACGGCTGGGTGCGAGGATTATAAAATCCCAGGATTTCCAAAAAGCGGCCGTCACGCGGCGCTTCCTTATCAGCCGCCACGATGCGATAAGACGGCTGTCCCTTCAAACCGATGCGGCGAAAACGAATACGAACCATTGAAAACGTTCTCCTTCAAATTTATTATCAATTTAGTCGGATCAAGCAAACGAGAGAGGGGTTGCGTGAAAGGACACGCGCTCGCAAGCCAAACCCACAGGCACTTATTTTACCAGAGATTTAAGCGGGAAGGGAAAACCAAATCTTCGTTCCCCTGCCCTCTGCGCTTTCGGCCTTGATCTCGCCGCCATGTGCTTCAATAATATATTTCGCGATGGATAAGCCCAATCCCATGCCGCGCGAATCGCTCGATTTATAAAAACGGTCGAAGACGTGCGGCAAATCTTCGGATGCGATTCCAGGGCCACTATCTTCGACGGAAATCACAACGCGTCGTTCGGCGCTTGCATCGTCCCCGACGGGGAAAGCGGATTCCGTTAAATCAATTCTGATCGAACTCCCGCGCGGTGAATAACGCAAAGCGTTCGATATCAGATTTGTCAGCACTTGGCGAATTCGTTCCGGATCAATTTCCAGCGAAAGTGTTTTATCGCTCAAAGATAAATCCATTTTTACATCCGCCGCATCCGCTTGAGATTCAAACGCAGAAATCGTGTCTCGAATCAACGCAGCGATGTCAGTGGGTTCACGTTTCAATTGAAGCGAACCAGTTTCCGCAAGCGCGAGCGTCCGCAAATCTTCAATAAGGCGCGAAAGAATTTGTGTCTCCTCAAGAATAGATTTGAGTTTCGCTTCATCAGCAGGATACACTCCATCGAGGATTCCTTCGATGTTGCCTTGAATAATGGTCAGCGGCGTGCGAAGCTCATGCGAAACATCTGCCAGCATGGCACGCCGTTGCTGATCATTCACTTGCAAACGCGAAGCCATTGAATTAAACCCGCGTGCCAGCGAGCGAACTTCACGAGGTCCTCTTTCGTCCACGCGAGCGGAAAAATCGCCTTCTGCCACTTTATTGGAAGCGTCCAACAAATCGTCAAACGGCATGGATATCCGGCGTAAATTCAATGCCGATAGAACCAGCATTGCAATAACAATAGCAAAGAATAAACCACCGAATGGCAAAAGCCATTGAAATTGATTAACAGAAAAATGAACGATACCAAAAGCATTCAGGACCAGGCCAACAACCACCACGATAAAAATCAGGCTGAACATATTGAATACCGCAAACACGCAACCCAGTCGGCGGAAGAATGGATTGCCTCTGCGCAATTGCCGCCATTGATGACGGCTACGCGGCGGCCAGTCTTCATTTTCAGGCCACCACGCAGGCCGATGCTCGCTCATGAAATGCTCACGCCAGAAACGGCGAGAGCCATATCCGGGCCAGGAGGATGGATTAGTATCGGGAAAATCAAATTCCTGTTTCATGTTCCAGTTAGCAGTCGAACGCGCAATTTTATTTTTCACCAATATGAATGCCTTGACGCCAGTTCGTTACTGCCGAAGAATACTTCAATCCTGCCTGCTTAAATAACCGTTGAAATTCTTTCGTGCTGTAAACCTTTACATGCTCGGGTTCAGTCCACTTTTTTATAACATCAATATATTTCACAAACCATAAGTCAGCAAGTGGATCAAGGAGGTAAAGCTTCCCCCCGCTTTTCAGCAAGCGATACATTTCTTTCAAGGCTTTATCGGGATGCAGATAGTGATGAAAGGAGTTGGTAGAAATAATAATGTCAAAAAAGTTATCTTCCAAAGGAATTGATTCTGAGTTGGCTTGAAGAAAGCGAAAATTATCCTTGCCAATGAAATTACCCTTTGCTTTTTCGATCATTTTGGGAGATAGATCAACGCCATAGAACAAACCTTTTCCATCCACCAAATTCGCGGCTTGCCCAATTGCCCAACCCGTTCCGCAACCAATGTCGAGAAAATGAACATTCGGCTGAATATTCAAAAGAGAAATAACTTTACTTTGATCCGCTCGCAAAACTCTGGACATCCGACCGTTGTTATCGAGTGTATCTGCCTCTGCCCATTGGTCCCACAGGGCTTCATTCATTTGAACGTGCTTGGTTTCATCTTTCATTTTGTCTTCTTTCTCTTTATAGTATCTTTATTTATCTGAAAATTTATAACCCACACCCAGCGATCAAGCGGCGTCATACTATTTTTCTCCAATATGAATGGCTGCATGCCAGTTGATTATCTCCGTTGTCAAATACTTCACACCGGCTTGTTGAAACATGCTTTGAAATTCCTTCGTGCTGTACATCTTGACATGCTCGGGTTCTTTCAATTTAGCCAGCATATCCCAGAATCTTACGACCCACGAGTCGGCGACTGGATCGAGGAGATAGAGCCTCCCGCTGCTTTTCAGCAGACGGTGCATTTCCTTCAAGGCTTTAACAGGATGGAGATAATGATGGAATGAGTTGGTACAAATGATGGCGTCGAAGAAATCGTCGTCCAGGGGAATTGACTCAGAATTGGCTTGGATGAAGCGAAAATTATCCTTGCCAATGAAATTACTCTTCGCCTTTTCGATCATCTTGGGAGATAGGTCAACGCCATAAAACAAGCCTTGGCCGTCCACCAAATTCGCCGCTTGACCAACTGCCCAACCAGTTCCACAACCAATGTCGAGAAAATGAACATTCGGTTTAATATTCAAAAGGGAAATAACTTTACTCTGAGCTGCTCGTAAAAATCTGGATTGCAGCCCGTTATTGTCGAGTGTGTCTGCATCTGCCCATTTATCCCACATGGCTTCATTCATTTGAACGTGCTTGGTTTCATCTTTCATTTTAACTCATTCCTTTTTAGTACATCTCTATTTATCTGCAAATTTATATCCAACGCCATAGACCGTGATGATGTATTTCGGCTCGCTGGCTTGGATTTCAATTTTATGGCGAACGTTCTTGATATGCGCGTCAATGGCGCGTTCATAGGATTCAAACGCCACGCCGTGAATTGCATCGAGAAGTTGGGCACGCGTGAATACGCGTCCAGGTTGACGCGCCAGCGTGGCAAGCAATTCAAATTCAGTGGGAGTTAATTCTTCGAGGTCGCGCCCGCTGGCAGTCACGCGCAGACGCGGCACATCCAAACTCAAATCCATCACGCGGATCATCTCCGTATTTCCGCTGACCACATTTTCGATGCGACGAAACACCACACGGACACGCGCCACCAATTCCTTGGGGCTGAATGGCTTGGTGATGTAATCGTCCGCACCGAGTTCAAGACCGATGAGTTTGTCTGATTCTTCGGAGCGCGCTGTGAGCATGATGATCGGTGTGTTGGAAATTTTGCGATATTCGCGTGTGAAATCGAGACCGTCCATTTGCGGCAAGCCGAGATCGAGAACAATCAAATCGGGCTTCTCGGTCTTCGCAAGCGAGAGCGCCGTCTTTCCATCGTGCGCCACGTGGACGGCGAAGCCTGCGCCTTCGAGATAATCGCGCACAAGCTGAGTGATCTTGGGTTCATCGTCTACAACAAGAATGGTTTTCATCGCAAATGCATTATAACGTTCTTACAGCCAGCGCCGAGCACGGTTCTTATATTCTTCCCATAACGAGCCAAACGTAGATGCTAATTTCTGCTCTTCCATTTGAATGAACATTCGATCCATCAAGAGCACAAAAGCAAAGACAATCACAAAAGGCGTAAGCGATCCTGCAAGAATCGACATGCCGAACAAAACCAGCGTAAAGCCAAGATACATCGGATTCCGAGTAAAGCGATACGGTCCATACGTGACCAGCGTCGATGACGCATCAAACGGGTTTACTGCAGTATTGGCTTCATGAAATAGCTGATCTGCATTGACGTTGATAACAATGCCCAATACAAGCGGAATGATGCCAAGCAGTGTCCACGGCACTCGGATCAAAGTCGTAATTGGTAAAGTGAAATGTAAAATTACAATAAGGAAAATACCGATCAAAAGATAAGTGGGGGGCTTGATTTTATGGGATTGCATGATGGTCTCCTTTACGGGACGATTGACCTCGACGCTAAATTGTTTGAACTTCGGTTTGATGCTTTGCTTGATAAACATATTCGATGGCATGATGAGGACAGGCCAGCACACATTTCTTACAACCTTTGCAATTTTCCTGCCTTTCAATACGAATATGCCGGTGCGGACCCATCTCAAGTTTTCCCAACACCTGATTCGGACAAGCATCCAAACAACTCCAACAAGCTTCACAAAAATGCGTTCTGACCCGTATATATTTTGTTTGCGTATGACTCTGAAAAGGATTATGGAGTTTCAAGTTTCTTTTCTCCTCACTATACTTGATGAGGATGCAGAGGCGATTTGTCTTTGCCTCTGCATCCTCAATGAACTTATTCTTCTTTCTTTTCGGATACAGGGTTGCCATGCAATCGGTCATGCATTTCCTTGACCATTGGCGGGACATCGCCTTCATACCATCCGTGACGCCAAGCATGTCGGCTCATGCGCCCGCCCCAGCCCCAGCGCGGACCAAAGACGATGAAGCTGATCAGGCGCAGAACAAAGAACAGTACGAACAATCCGATCAGGAAGCCGAAGATGCCAAAGAATGGATGCCAGAAGAAAGGCGCACCATGATATGCGTATGGCATATTCCCGGGTTGAGTTACAGCAGGCAACTTCGTTGCAACGCCCTGTGCAACTCCGGCGTTGAAGGCAAAAAAGGCGATGCCTGCGACTGCGGCCACCAATACTAGTGCCGCTATGATACGAGCAAAAATTTTTCCGTTCATATTTCACTCCTTTTGTGAATTCTGAACGGAGTATAGGATTCGGTTGTGAATTGGGTATGAAGTGAGGAAGAAAGTCCTGCAAGGTTGCGGCTTCCAAGTTTTCGTGTGGAACGGAATTGGAATGAAAAGACAGCAACCCACCAGCGAGTTGCTGTCTATGCTGGAAAAGCGTGAGGAGTAGAAGGTTCCAAGCCTTCGTCAAAATTCTACTTTTTGAATAAACTCTTAACCTGATTCAAAGCGCCCATAATACAACCAGGCGCGGGCGAAGGGATTGGTGTTGGAGCAGGAGTGGGCGCAGGAGGTTGCGGTGTTGGTGTTATCTGTAAAACTTTGCCTGTAAGCGCCTGATAATCGGCAGCCAATTGAGTTAAGTTAACTCCCTGTTCGAATTCAGTTGTCCCCAACTGTTCAGACCAGATCACTGCCCAAGCCTCTTCCACTTGCTTGCTCCAAAAATTATCGGTAAAGCCTGTTTCTTGGGCCCAAGTGACGAAGCGTACATCGTCTGACGGAGTTGTCGCATAACCGCCGCCGATAACGCTGTGGCCGCCATCGGCTGGGGATCCGCTTACATAATCCCATGGCTGGCCGCTGGCGAACTGGTCCACATTGGCTTGCTGTACATTGATGCCAAGCCACACACAACCAAAGATAGCCAACGCCGCCTTGACTTCCTCCAAATTGGTAAAATCCACCTTTGCAAAGGCAACTACTTTGGCTCCATCCGGTCCACCGGTGTTATGCAGATATTCAAGGCATGTTTGAATATCCATTCCATCATCCTGCGTGGGAAAGTTTGGATTTTGGGTCTTGTACAACGCGATGACTTGATTCATCGTTGGATAATTTTCGGTTGTCAGCGTCGCGGTAACCAGCCGCCGCATGTTTGCCCATGTCACCGCGACACAATCGCCATATTGGTCGTTGCCCAGCATCTGCCAGTTCTTCAACCTGTTGAGATAATCTACTGAGGCCGGATGCTCCGGGACAACTCCAGTCAGGAAACTTGCCAGTTTCAAGGCTGGAGCGTTCTTGGGCGGATTGCGGCCAAACTTTCCTTGCAACCGTCTATTTAACATAGGGGCTTCTCCAGTATACAATTCGTATGCGTGAAATACATTTCCAATACAAGTTAATCAACAAACTTGATTATGCCACTGTTCAGTAAAAAATACCATCGGGCCATGAGGAAAAGCATTAGGAAAGTTATTCACGAACCTTTACTAAAATCCTATTTCTTAAATAAACTCATGACCTGCTTCATTGCACCTGACATACAGCCGGGTGAGGGGTTCGGCGCTGGAGTTGGAGTCGGCCGGGGAACAGGCAATGGTGCGGCCTTCCCGATTTTATTGCCAAGGTATTTCGTGTTAATCCATAGACTACCATCGAAACCTTTTGAAGTGTTAAATCCACCACTAAAGTAAGGAACAAAGAATAATTGGCCATTAGCTGATAAACAATTCCCACCCGGAAGGGTGTAAGCCCCGCCTCCATAGCCGTTCCGATATAGAAAGTCTAATGTCAGGGTGCTGTAATCATCCATCATCGGGATCCCAGCCAGCCTGGCATATTCCCCCAAATAATCATCGACTGCAAAATAGTTGCGCGGGTACATGGCTGGACTGCCACTCGCCATCACTGCAATCGGCCATTTGATATGATAAGCCGAGTTGGGGTCTGATTGCACGATACCATACAGCGTGACGCCTATCCTCCCCTTTATCGACGCCCATGACCACAACGCCGTGTTATCCACAGGTTGACCACCGACTTCGCCCTTCAGAGATAATAAGAATTTGACTGTCGGCTCATAGAGCGTCCCCAAATCCACCCATGTTGTCGTCCCACCATTGAGCAATGGAAAAGAATCAAATGTTCCCGGGACAGAAATGCCGGTTTCGATCCAGGATAAGGCTTCGTAAAGATCGGGGATCATTGTTGCACCTCTTGATTATCATATTTTGCGAAACGGTTAGAAGATTGGAAAAGCTTTAGGAAGGCCAAGTCGCTTATGAACCTTCATTAAAATCCTATTTCTTAAATAAACTCATGATCTGGTTCATTGCACCCGAAATACAACCGGATGAAGGGTTCGGCGTTGGGATTGGAGTTGGGGTTGGAGTTGGGGTTGGCGTTGGGCTTGGCCTCGGAGTCGGGGTCGGAGTTGGCATTGGAGTTGGGCTTGGCCTCGGAGTCGGGGTCGGAGTTGGCGTTGGCGTTGGAGTTGGGTTAAGCTGTGGAATAGGCAATGGCGCGGCTTGCCCGATCTTATTGCCGAGATACTTCTTGCTAATCCATAGACTTCCGTCAAAACCTTTTGAAGTGTTAAATCCACCGCTAAAATAAGGAACAAAGAATAATTGACCGTTAGCTGATAAACGATTCCCAACTGCCAAGGTATAAACCGCGCCTCCATAACCGTTCTGATACAGAAAGTCCAATGTCAAGGAGCTGTAATCATCCATCATCGGGATCCCGGCCAACTTAGCATAATCATCTGTATAATCGTCCACCGCAAAATAGTTACGCGGGTACATGGCAGGATTGCCGCTTGCTATCGCTGCAATCGGCCATTTGACATGATAAGCCGAGTTAGGGGTTGATTGCACGATACCGTATAGTGCGATGCCTATCTTACCCTCTATCGATGCCCATGACCACAACGCAGTGTTATCCACAGGTTGACCACCGATTTCGCCCTTTAGAGACAGCAAGAATTTGACTGTCGGCTCATAGAGCGTCCCCAAATCCACCCATGTTGTCGTCCCACCATTGAGAAACGGAAACACATCAAATGTTCCCTGGACAGAAACGCCAGCTTCAGTCCAGGATAAGGCTTCGTAAAGATCAGGGATCATTGTTCCACCTCATAGACTATCATATTTTGCGAAACGGTTAGAAGAATTGAAACTGGAACTGTTTGCGCGCCACTTGTTCCGTTCGGGTTATCAGAATTATACAACATATTCGCTGATGCAGATGAGGAAGGAATATGAGT
>CAVYTW010000003.1:0-41683 GCA_963771375.1 uncultured Chloroflexia bacterium | reverse complement strand
ATCCAACCACCGCCATTCTCGCAATGCGAATACATACCTTTTTTGCAATTGGCGCATCTTCCGCACGAGCTAATGCACGAAATGAGAACGTGCTCGCCAACATGAAAATTTGAAACGTTCGCGCCGATTTGTTCGATGATGCCGACACCCTCGTGTCCCAGAATGCGGCCATCAGTCACGGCTGGTACGTCCCCCTTCATAATGTGCAGGTCTGTTCCGCAAATGGTTGTCTTTGTGATCCTGACAATGGCGTCAGTAGATTCCTTGATGATCGGCATGGTTTTCTCTTGTAGGATCGTTTACCTGGTCCATGGTATACAAGTGCTTTCATTTTTAATCTCCTGTAAGATAGATCTCTTATTCAATTTTGGGACTGCTTTTTTACCAGTAACTAAAATCCCAGATTCTCTTTTACTAAAATCATCGTGGTGCGGCCCGGCATAAACTCTTTATTGACGATCAACAGCTTATCAACGCTGCTGCCAACGCCAAATGCTTTGAGCGCACGTGCGTTCTCCAGTGGAAGCGTATATGCCTCGATGCGTTCCATGCCATCCTCGAGAGTTGGGACTATTTTCTGTGTACCGACTACCCAAATAAGATGGGCTGCAGAAGCCGCATAACCCGCCAACTGGCTACCGGTCTTTGAAGCGGTGATAACATGACCGGTTTCGGTAACTGCATGAACACTGCCAATCATATATTCAGGAGTTGAGCCTAATTTCTGCATCTCACGATTTTGGGTCTTTCGATCCATCAATGCCATTTTTGCTCTTACCGAGTTATAGTGACCAAACTCATCAATCTCTTCGGTAATGCCCAAAGCATGCAGCGTAACTGAACTGGAAGTAAAAATTTCTGCATCAGCAGGAATTATTTCAAACAGTCTCTTTTTTTGCATCTGTACCGTTCTCGGTAACGATGACATGAATGTTGTTGGCTTCCAATGCCTTCATGGTGCGTTGAATCTGAACATCGGATGCGAGAATTGCAAATTTAGTGGTTTCGATCAGAGGTGTGGTTAACATATCTTTCCTTTTGAGATTTGCTCTATATTTCGAGTTCATTAATTCTGAAACCGACTAACTGCTTATGTGTGCAGTTTGTATGATTTGTCCGCCATTATCCTCCCAACGCAGGATGTCGATGAGTTCAATTGCGGTTTCTTCCGGTTCGGGTTTTGCTAATTCAGGCATATTGTCTGTGCTCTTGCCGTGAGCTGGTTGTCGCTGAAACAGAGCAATTGGTTCACGGCTACATTTTTCTTTAGCTTTATCCGCCCAGGCTGTCGTTAGCGGGAAGTTGTTCTCTTAGCAGTTGATCTTTCAAACCGACTGTAATTAGAGATCGAGCAGGCCGTTGTAAAATTTGATCCTTCACATCCTGCTGTTCAATGAGGAACAACACATCGTCAGGGCAGTACGGATAGGGAGCCTTCCAATCCTTTTTAGGGGTAAAAAAGTGAGCGGGATCGAAATCCATATACTGATTTCTCTCGTTACTGTTAATATATAGAAATCCTGAGACCTTGGTCAGATAACGGACTGAATTCATGGAAAGAACGATAGTTCGTTCTGGAGATCGGGCTTCACCCTTGTCCAAAGACCTAAGCTCCTGCCGCTGATTCTCAAACCGGCCTCGGATGGTCATCGCAACCACTCGTCGATTATCCGGGTTAATAATCACCTGCTGTACCGTACCGGAAAGACCATCATGAAAGAAAATCTCCTCGCCGATGGTGGGTTGTAGAAATGGTTCTTCCCGTAAATCCAAATCAATCCCTTGGACGCGGATGCTATTAATGACTCCGCGGACATTTGGATTACCGGCTGCGCACTTCTCTGCCAACAACTTCGTATTTGTATTTTCTACATTACCACTCAGAAACACCACCCCGTGCGAAACGCCTGTAAAAAATTTGCAATCATAAGTGCTTTCAATTTGACCCAACGCTGTGGATACTTCAACCAAGAGCCGGTCGTCTGGAATTAGATGGTTATTAACGCCTCGCAGGCCAGAAATAGTTTGAAGTGATTTTTCAGCTTGATTTAAGTTTGTCAAACTACTGACGTGACCGTTGAGATAAACGATACCTCCTCTTACCCGTACATCGATATTGTCGTAATCTATGGCTCTGAAGGCAGCATCCCTCCATAGAACGTGATCAATTTCATGTGCTATGTCCAGATCGGATTTGGCGTTTTCGTTTTGACCTTTCTGCTCATTCACCATTGATTGGCTTGAATCTTTGCATCTTAATAATTCGTCGGTATCAGTTTGTGGCACTTGTGCTTGGTACATATATGTTCCTCTCGTTCAATTGGCTTGCATAATCAAAATAAAAGATAGCTAATTATGGCAAAAAAGAAAAAGTTCATGCAAGAGCATAGTCTCCTTTTTGGAGGCCGTGCTCTTGCATCATATTGATGTCAGCGGTTGATCAGGAACAAAACGCCGGCAATTATGGCGCAGATGCCTGCGATGACGCTAATAATGCCGCCACCGAGACTCACACCCAGGAGGACCAAGCCTGCCAGGATTAGATAAACGGCCAACAGAATCCATTTTATTTTTTCAAGGTTCATTTCAATCTCTCCTTTAAGTTAGTCTTAGATAGAATCGCTAGCTGCGAAGATCGTGGAACCAATATCGGCTTGGTTGCTCTCCTTTCGTCAGATTGATGAGCGCTGTCCTAAGCCTTAGGAGCTTTGGATTGCCTTTTTCCCGGCCAGGGCGGCTTCGGAAACATGATCTAGTTGCTCGACCACCAGCGCTTGACCTTGGTGCAATAATTCTTGCGCCTTCTGGCGGCCACCCATGGTGATTTTGTTCCTATCCAAGCGCACCTGCGTCATGGCGTCTTCCATCATTCCGGTGGTTCGATCGCGAAGTTCGATGCCTTTTTCCTGGATTTGCAATCTGGTATCTTTTCCAGATTGCGGCGCCAGCAAAAGCATCGTAATAGCACCGGCTAAGCAGCCGACCAACAGGCCGACTAAAACGCCTAAAATATTATTATTATGATATTCGGGTACTTGATTCTCGTTGACCATTTTGTTTTCTCCTTATTGTTTGAGTATGGTAAGTATTTTTTACAACTATCGTATTGAATGCGCAGGCCAAATCATTTGACCGACGTTACTTGTCGCTTGGGTCATCAATATTTTGATTATCCATACAAATACCTGCGTCTTTTTGTTCTTCCTGAGTCATCTGAAAGAAACCAGCCAGCCATTTTTCGATGCGATCAAGGAAAAGCAGGCTGTTGACTAAAAAGCTGTTCGGTTGCTGTATGCCGGACCTTTGTTCGCCGCGAATAGAATTATCCATTCTTGCCTCCCTTCTTTTATGGTGTTGTGTGGTGCTCGCTGGTCGTGGTTTGAGTGGTGGCCACAGCAGGCCCATTCGGGCGGTAGAAGATCAACCAGACTGTTCTTTCTATAGCCCACGCGATCAGGCCATAGATCACCATTGCGAACAGGGAAGAGAGTTCGAGCACCATGTTGCCAAATGCTGGCGAGCCGATTAATCCGGTAAAAGGGAATAGGAACAGGTAGGTAAACCCATAGATTAGGGCAACGATCGGGCTATCGGGATTGGCCCCAATCAGCTTCAGTCCGATGCGAAGCGCGATGAGCGCCTCGAGGATGCCGAATAACAGCCAGATCAATTGAGTGGCTTTAAAAGTAAAGATACGTTGTTCGCGTTCCGGATCTCGTTGTGAGGAGCTAACTTGTGTCGTTCTGTCGTTTGACATTTTGAACTTTCTTTCTAAGCATGGGCCACATAATAAAAGGACCATCCTCGCTAGGGCAAATAGGCCGGTTGTTCCGCCTGACTTTGCAATATGATTGCGGTCGCGCAGCCAGCCTTCTTGTGTTCGGGAATTTTTCTGATATGACAATAAAGCTAACGGTTAGCGAGCGCGTCCTCGTTGGAACATATTGACGATCGCCAGCAGGATGACGGCACCTAATAGGGTGACCAGCATGGTGGGAATGGTGAAAGCACTATTGATCGTCCCAACATGAAAGATGGGGCTGAGGAAGTAGCCAGCCAGGAACGCGCCGATGACAGCGATAATGATGTTTAGCAGCAAGTTCGAGTTGTCGTGCATGATCATAGTTGCGATCCAACCAATCACTGCAGCAACGACGAGGTATATAAGAATGTTCATTTATTTCTCCTTTGCGAATGTTTGAAGTGCACGGAATACCGTGCGTTTTTTATTAATTCAACTCCTTCTCAGGGTAAGGGAGTTGTACATCGCTCCAATTATTTAGCGTGGGCGGGTGCGGTCTTCTGCTTCAGGTGGGTTTTGTAGGCCGTCACGCGCTTATCGATTTCGTCGGCTGCGCGCTGGCGGCTATAACCATACTTTTCCTGAAGCAAGCCAGCCAAGACCTCGAACTTACCGGCGGCCCGATCCAGGTCATCGTCCGTGAGTTTGCCCCACCACCCTTTGGCCTCGCCTCGCATTTGTTTCCATTTGCCTTCGAAAATATCTTTGTTCATAATTTGATCCTCCGATCATTTGAAAAAATGCTATCGAGTTTGCGCCTACGCCTGAGGTAGCCTCTCGAAGAGGGCCTTTCTTAATCAGGTTTTGTTGCCATTTTTTTTAGCATACGACGGACGCTCGTAGATTCACTGTCTTGGCTTGGCCTGATCTTGTACTGCCATCTGCCCCAAAGCATTCCCAGAAATTCGTTCTCAAAGTGGGTGCTATGCTTTGCAGTTATGACGGCTTTTTTTCGTTGCTCACTACGCCGGTTTCTTCCACGTGCGGACCAACACTCTTATTCGACTCATTGTTGACCCTGCCGGTTTCTTTTATGTGTGAACCAACACTCTTATTCGAACTCATTGTTGACCCTGCCGGTTTCTTTCACGTGTGGACCAACATTCTTATTCAACTCATTATTAACTCGGCCTACTATCTTTTTGTCTGACATTGTGTAACTCCTTTCATGCTAATTGTTTATTACATTTCCTACGGCGAGCCTAACTGCAGAAGAAAATTTGCGATCTTTGGCAGTTGCCAATTCTAAGCTCACGTCCGTCGTATGCTAAAAAATTCACTATCCTTTAGATTTTCTATTTAACATGCCCGTGCCGCTGATGGATGTCTTAGCCAAGGTGATTGGCTAGGCGGCGGATTCACCGGAAATTTTGATGTGCATATTTATCAGCATTAACCGCAAAGCTGCACGGTCTTCGGTCAGCGCATCGGCTAGAAATACGCGGGTAATACACTCATAGTACAACAGAAACTCCCCGGGCGCATCCTGCGACTGGGGAGTTTTGTTCTCCGCCACTTAGGGGAGGGAGAGTGGCGATCTTAATTATTTTCCGGAACGACTGTGTCTGCCTTGAGGAGCTCATCGAAAAGAGAACGGTAATAAATCAGTGCATGTCTCAAATCTTCAGTGTCTGCCTTATGATTCTTATTTTTGATCGCGATCTCGCGCGCCGCGCGGTAATTCGTCACCAAAGTAGGGTAATTGACCGAGATATCGGCCGCTCGCTGGTCAAAATCAGATACTGGATAGTCGCGCAATGTCATCACTTCCATGATCAGGTGATCTGCCTCTTGAGTCGCCTCTGCTGGTTGGTCGACAAATTTTCCCTGGACGGTGGTCCAATCAACCTGATAACGCTCGCGCTCTCTGACCGAAAGCGGACGAATATTCAAAGACTCGACATGTTTCTGCCGTTCATTCAGCTCTTTTTGTGCTTTCTTTTCGTTCCCAGCTGTCTCGACCGTGTGATCATACTCCTGGGCCCCAAATTTATCATGGAACCGATCTGAGCGTTTACGTCGGGCAAAAATAGGTCCCAAAATGATACCCATGATCACCACGATCACAACTGCAGCGATGAAAATATATGTAATGCTCATTAGAAATCTCCTTTTTATTTATTGCATGAAAATGCTATTGGACAAACTGTTTATGCGTTCATAGATTAATTTTTGTAGGACGTTAGCGTCGACTACCCAGGAGGCCGATAACGGCCGCCCAGAGGAAAATTCCGAGAAAAAAACCAAGGTTGTATAGGCTCCCATTGTTGTGTACTTCGTACATCTGCACGTTCTTATGAAGGAACGAAAGTACGATGATCACTGGAGAAATGATCCCATGCCACAATCCCAGCCAGATATTTGCGGGGGCTCCATGCCCATCCGGTGTATCGACCATTGGATTCGGACCTGGCGCATAGACCTGTATGTTTACGCCCGGAACATCAATTTGACCGTTGGGAGCGGGCGTGCCGGTTGTTTCATTCGGAACCGGCGTGTTGACTTGTACAACCTTACTCGAAGCACAGCCTGCGACCATCATAAACATCACAGCCAATAAAACAAAAATGAACAGAGTCTTCTTCACATCTTTTCTCCGGATCTGCCAGACTGGCTTGTTACATAAATGAGGCTTAGCAGTTTTGAGGGTTGAGAAACCTTTTCAACTCTCTTCATTTTACAGTCAATGCTTGCAACCCGCATCCTTCGGCTGGGGAGTATTAGTATCCGCCATTTGGGGGAGACTAAGAACGTTCGATTACCATCAAACGTTTTGCGCCATTGCCAATATGCTTTTTCGCAAAGCCAACGCTAATATGGAAACTCAATATGGAGATCTTGATTATGGCTGGATATGTCCCGTTCGGAGCCAGCCTCTTTGCTGCCATGCATCGACATATTTGGGGTCCGGCCAACTTTCACGAGGGTTGAAATCCGAAAACTCAACCGGCAAAATAAGGCCGCGGCGATCCGGCTCTGACCAACCAAATTCAATCTCGCGATCGCAATTCCCGCAATTTATAAAAAACTCATCGCTTTCCCGATTCGCTCTCGGTTTCATTGATTTCATATTCTTCCGGTTCAGAATCAAAGTTGTCCCCTCGAACTCACCGAAGTCGCCTCTCTGAACTTCATCATCCGCATTTTCTTCGATCTTTTCCTTGAATTCATATTGCCAGTGATGACTATCTTTGAGCGGCCCCCATTCCCGCCAGCGTTCGCTTTCAGTTCCGGCGTCGACAGTCCAAACGTGAGTCACGGTCAATTCATGACCCTCGCATTTGTTGCAGGTGAACTTCCAGGGTTGATCATCGTTCATGCTGGACTCCTTCTGTCAATCATCGAACTATCAGGACCAACGTCTGTTCACGGGGAAGGTCGGCAGAGACTCGATCTGGTGCTTATTCAGTTTGAGAAACATGGTTTCATCATGAGTCTTACCCATTGCTGAAAGGGGAATGATCACATCCTTCTTTCCCCATGGATGTCCTTCCCGCATCACCAAATGGGTAATGTGACCGTTCTTCGCGTCAACCACAAATTCATCGACTTTTCCCACATAGCCATCCTTCGCCTCTATGCGCGTACCACGCCGCACGGCCAGCTCTCCCGGAGGGATCTGTTGAGTTTTCACGGACTCGTATGCTTTTCCATCTGAAGTGACGTAAGGTAAGTAGTAGTATGACCCCATACCGTACATTCCATTACCGGCTAAAAAACCTCCGCTTGGCACGTTCTCTTCAACGAACTCCGTTTGGACAAACGGATCCATTTTCTCCAGTTCTGCCTTGCTACAGCGCAGTTGGATTGTATCGACGATGGTGGCTGATATAGTCTCCACCGGAACAATGTATTGTGTATTGGGAGATAAATCCTCTCTCACCACCAAATGGGTAACTTTGTCAACGACCGGGTTTATCAGCACATAGATCGAGCGTCCACAGACACCGTCTGTACACTCAACTTGAGCCTGTAAAGGTATTTCCATCTTTCACCTCCAAACAAATTATCCGGATTTCAACACCGGATGGTTCAGGCTGGAATAGCCGTGAATTCATCATACAATGAAACCTCCCCAGCCACATCCTTCGGCTGGGGAGTATTGGTCTCCGCCACTTGGGGGAGTCTCATTCCTTTCAATTTTTTCATATCATTATCACCAATTCCTAACCGTGAAAGTTGGAATGGGCAGTGGGCATACTTATGGCTTGAGAGTAGCAGTCGGCGCTAGCGTGGCCGTAGGAGCCAATGTAGCAGTGGGAGCCAGTGTGGCGATCAAGGCCAGCGTAGAAGTAGGGGCCAACGTGGCAAGAGGAGCCACTGCAAACTCACCAACATTAATCAACACATCGACTTGTTCTCCGAATGTTTGCCCTAAGTCGTTGGCTAATTCCCAGTAACCGGTATATTGTCCTGCAGCGGTTGGGGCAGTCAATGTCACCGATATTGCCGATTGCTGACCAGAGACAACTGAACTGCCGATATGCGTATTGGCTCCATTCATTTGGGCGCCACTCATAAGGGTCACAATGTAATTGGTGTCCCATGTACAGGTGCCAGTATTCTGGAACATCCATGTTTTGACAAAGGTCTGACCGGCGGCCACAGTTGTGTAATCAGGAATCGTCACATCGGAAATATAGATTGAGTTATCACAGAGCGGTCCTGTAAGTGTGGTCGTGACGGGCGTGGAAGTTGCTGTAGGCAAATTCGTTGGAGCCAGTATGATGCTTTGGTCAGTGGCTAATTCTTGATTAGTCACATCTTGTGACACTTCCTGGGAAACGCTTGTTTGTGCCGCGGACGCATAAGCGGCGCTGCGTCTAGCTGTTGAGCTCGTTGAGAAACTACAGGCGCTGATCAAAATAGCCAGCAACAAGATGACGCCGGGAAGAACTTTCTTTGAAAGATGGTTCATATGTTTACATCCTTGCCTTTCCATTTTGAGATTGATATTCATCGAATTACGATCCTGCTTTTTTCGAGAGGAACAGCATCATTAATGCTAACCCGTTAGCGGGTCAGGACCGTGGTTAGAAATATGCGAGTATTACTCTCATACTACAATAGAAACTCCCCAGCCGCATCCTGCGGCTGGGGAGTTTTGTCCTCCGCCCCTTGGGGGAGAAGGAATCAGATGATTTTGGTGAAATGTCTCGGCGGCGAGATTTCTAATCCGTAACAACGACCCGGCCGCGTCCTTGCCGCTTGGCGCGATAAAGTGCACCTCCAACCGCCGTCAGCCAGATGAATCGAAATTCGGGGTGCATGATTTGAAGGATCGCGACCGCGAGCGCGGTTAGTAACAACAACAAGGTTCTTATTAAGATCAACATGACAGGAGTATTTTGTCGGTCTTGATAATCATTCGCCATGTTTACCAATGAACGAGCGGGCTGTATTGCAAACCTAAACGTTCTCGGCTTATCGATTTTGTGAAAGGTTTGTCAGCGGAGGTTCATCTTGGGGGCGTATGATGTACCAATGACCACATTACCTCAAGTCTTCGATCATCAAACGAGGCTCGGATGCTGGAACCATAGCTATAGTCCAAAATCTACCTGAGTCGACATGGCGATAGTTTTTTGAAATGAATCCAAATGGAATTATCGTTCAGATCCCGGAGATATTCCAAATCTTTGATAAGTTAAAGGTTTCGGAGTATAGCTCTGGGTCGCTGTGTCTTGCGGTTATTGCTATTTTCATATTTAACATCCGCCAGTGTAAACCAAATCTAGAAGGTTATGAATAATGGAAAAGTATTTTCAGCAATTCTTTACAAAACAAAGTGTAGTTGATTACTGGGACAGCATCTATGGTCAAGAAGATTTCAGCAGTTATTCCTATCGTCAAAGGATGGATATAGCCATTTCATGGTTGGATGCTTTGAATTTAGGCAAGGATGCGAAAATCTGGGATTCCGGTTGTGGTGCAGGCCGGTTTTCCAATTATGCAGCAGAGGCAGGCTACAACGTTTTTGGAATGGATTATTCTCTTGGAATGGTCTCAAAAGCCGATAGTATTTGCAATAATGGCAACCAACCTACTGTTGCATTCTTGCAGGGAGATGTAGAGACTTTGCCCCTTAAAGATTCAAGTGTTGATGTGATTGTTTGTCTGGGGGTCATCGCCTATCTCAAATCTGAAGATGCGGCGCTGCGCGAAATGGAAAGAGTATTGAAGCCTGGCGGAGTATTGATTCTGAAGTATATTGAAATAAAGCGCGTTTGGTTAAGCACCTGGATCTACCACTTTCATTACCGATCATGTTGAAGAAGATAACCAGTATGTTGACTGCATTCTCAAAAAGCAGCGCTGACATCCAATCTGCTCCTCAAATAAAAACTTACTTCATTCCAAGGATTCGGAAATCCCTAGAACTGACAGGTTTCACTGCCCTAGAATATAAAACAGCTCCCATGGAATTACCGACTATTTTTGGTAAGGAGATATATCCTCGAGAAATCGCCATAACTATAACCTCATTTTTCGAGCAGTTTTCAAACATACCATTTGTTGAATCTTTTGGAGGTATATGTGTTTTCAAGGCAGAGAAGCCCTTGTGCAAAGGCAAATGACTGTTTCAGCGGTGAAGGTAAGTGATTCTCAAGAAAGCTGATCGGTTTCCTTGGCAGAAAGTTAAATGACAAAGGCATTTGCGCCTGCCAAAGCGGAACACCGATCCACGCAAGAGCGCACCGCCGACCGCTGTCAGCCAAGGGAATCGAAATACCGGATGTATGATTTGAAGGATCGCGACCGCGAGCGCGGTAAGTAACAACAACGAGGTTGTTATTAAGACCAATATGACCTGAGTGTTTATCAGTTTTGATAATCAATCGCCATGTTGCTGGCGAAGATGCTTGGTACAATTCCATCCATGCAACGAAATCCTTTTTGGATAACAATTTGTTTGTTGGCTTTACTGATCACGTCCTCCTGCGCTTCTTCACTCGACCTGAAATCCGCGATTGATCTTTTTGCCCTTCCTTCGCCAACGCCATTCCAGCCGGGCGTTGGCAGTTTGCCATCCTCTGTTCCAACTATTGATTCTCAAAGCATCGCCACGTTTACTCCTTATCCAACAGTTGTTCCTAAAAATGGAATATATACTACGCCGCAGGTTTCATCAAACGGTGATACACCTTCGATCATCATCGATCCATTAACCGGTCTGCCGCCTGCTGACCCGAGTCTGCTTCAGCGCCGTCCGCTGGCGATCAAGGTGACGAATTTTCCGCGTTATACGCGTCCGCAATATGGACTGACTCAGGCGGATGTAGTCTTTGAATATTACGCCCAGCAATTCGAGACGCGCTTCATCGGCGTCTTTTATGGCAACAATCCGAACATGGTCGGCCCTGTGCGGTCAGGTCGTTACTTTGACGAACACGTGGTTCGCATGTATCATGCTTTCTATGTCTTTCAGTATGCGGACCCGCGTGAGCTTACATATTTCAAGAGCGGCGATTTGAATCCGTTCCTTGTATTGCAGGGAGCAGGAAGTTGTCCGCCGTTTTTTAATCCCAGAATTCATGAAACATACAACGATGCATATTTCGACGTGACAAAATGGAGTAATTGCGCTCAAAAACTTGGCCGCGACAATTCTCCGCAGACTTTGCGCAGCACCTTCTTCAACGAGATGCCTCCGTCTAACGCGCCAGCGATCAACCGTATTTACACAGTTTATACTGCAGAAAGTTACAATTACTGGCAGTACGATCCGCTCTCTGGCCTTTATCTGCGTTATCAGGATGTGAACGATGCGTGGGATGATCTGTCGAGGAATTATGCGCCGCTCATGGATGCTTTGACCGGCCGTCAGGTTTCAGCGTCTAACGTGGTTGTCTTGTTTGTCCCACATATTTTTGCGAGTGCTGATGAGCAGAAAGACGAGGTCTATCATATCGATTTGATCGACTCTGGCAATGCATTTGTATTTCGGGACGGCGTTGTCCTTCCTGCATACTGGGTTCGTACGGATATTAATCAACCGCTGCTGATGACGAACCTGGACGGCTCGCCAATTTATTTAAAGCCTGGCCAAACATTTTTTCAAGTTATTGGCGAGACTTCCAGTGATACGCAGGATGGTACCGACTGGCATTTTAATTACCAAACGCCGTAGGTGTAAAATAGATTTGGATGAATTGGAAATCCAGATAAATCAGGAGCGTGAAATGGCCGAGACCGAATTCCGGACTGAAAAAGATTCGCTGGGTGAACTGCGAGTTCCGGCGAAAGCTTTGTATGGCGTGCAGACCGAACGCGCCGTTGAAAATTTTCCCATTTCCGGTTTGCGCCCGTGGCGTGCATTTATTTGGTCGGTTGCCGCGATCAAGCGCGCCGCGGCCGAAGTCAATTATGAGCTTGATCTGTTCAATGCCCGTGAAGTAGATGGCAAAAAATTCACTGCCAAGCAATTATCCGATGCAATTACTAAAGCTGCGCAGGAGGTCATGGATGGCCAATGGGATTTTGAGTTTGTGGTTGATCCTTTCCAAGCGGGCGCAGGCACGAGCCATAACATGAATGCCAATGAAGTCATAGCTAACCGCGCCACACAAATTCTGGGCGGGGTTCTTGGAAAATATTATGTTCATCCTAACGATCATGTCAATATGGCACAGTCCACCAATGATGTAATTCCCGCGTCCATTCGACTTGGCGGATTGTGGCGTTTAGATGAATTGCTGACTTCGCTTAAAGGACTTCAATCTGCGCTGGAGATGAAGTCGCGCGAATTTGACGACGTTGTCAAGTCGGGACGTACGCATCTTCAGGACGCCGTGCCGGTTCGCCTCGGTCAGGAGTTTGGCGCGTATGCCAAAGCGGTCGCGCGGGAATTGGAACGCATTGCGCGATCCGCAGAGGGGATGAGGCGGCTCGGAATTGGTGGAACCGCGGTCGGCTCCGGGTTGAACGCACATCCTGAATATCACAAGCGGATGATCAAGAAACTATCCGAGTTGACTGGCTTGAAGTTATATGAGTCGGATAATCTATTTGAATCAATGCAATCGCTTGCAGACGCCGCAGATTTTTCCGCATCCATCCGCACGCTGGCATTGACGTTGATTCGCATCGCCAATGATTTTCGTTTGCTGGCATCCGGCCCGTCCACCGGCTTGGATGAGATTCGTTTGCCCGCGGTTCAACCCGGCTCGAGCATCATGCCCGGCAAGGTGAATCCGGTGATGGCGGAGATGCTCGATCAGGCGATGTTCCATGTGGTTGGTTGCGATACGGCGATTATGATGGCGGTGCAAGCTGGGCAGTTGGAATTAAATGTGATGATGCCGATTGTCGCGCATAATTTATTTGAGATGATGCAGGTGACCATCGGCGCGGTGAATGCTTTTACCGAACGTGCTGTCAGAGGTCTGACGGCGAACCGCGAGAAGGCGGAAGGTTGGCTTTCGAAAAATGCCATCGTAGTTACTGCGTTGAATCCAGTCATTGGTTATTCTCAAGGCGCGGCGCTGGTGAAAGAGGCATTGGCGAAGAATGCTTCGATCCGTGAGCTGGCGGTTGAAAAAGCAAAAGCGGGCCTGCTCAAACATCGTGATGAAGATCGGCCAGTGACTGTGGATGAAATCACGGCTGCGCTTTCAAATTTACGCAAACTCACTGAGGGTGGAATTGCGGGTGGTGGCGGGAGTGGATGATAAAGTCAATATTGATTTTATTGTTGAATGTGTCTCAGAAGTTTTTAATCGGTTGATAATAGAATCGTTTCCATGATGAAAAGACACACTTTCAGGGGCTGGCCTTTTCTTTTGCGAGGAACAGCCCTTTTTTTAATCCTTCTGTCGGTCTTCTATCCGACTCTGGTTGCGAGCGCGCATCCCATTGATATGTATGCCCAAACCCAATCCATTCTGATTGGTTCAGATGGCATTCAAATTGATTGGAAGATCACACCTGGACCTTTGCTGGCAGACGCGATCTGGAGCGCAGCCGATCAAGATCAGAACGGTTCAGTTAGCTCGCAGGAGGTGCAGGCTTGGACTGCACCATGGCTTTCCGGTGAGACCGTTTTACTCGACAATCACCCCATCGCTTACACTCAGACTCAGGATATTCATTGGCCTGCCACCGTGGATATCATGCGCACTGGCGAGGATTCGATTGAAATGCATTTGCTGGTCAAGTTACCGGCGGGGCTGACTGGTAAGCATTCGGTTGTGATTCATAATTCGCATCTGGAACTTAACAGCCTCAATTGGTTTTCTGTTTCAAGCCAGCAAAGTATGACGTTTGATCAACCCGCGCAGAACAATGGCTTAATTGGCCTCGATATCTATTTTCCTAATTCATCCACCACGGGAACAGCCCTTTTGACATCATGGAACAGTGGCACTCCGAACCTTCCTAGTTTTACCAACACCGTTTCACAGATGGCCGGGAATCTTTCTAACTCTAATCCATCTCCGCAAATGGCGGGCAGCCCAACGATGGTTACCTCGGCGCTGACTGGGCTGGTGGAGGCAAAACAGTTTTCCCCGTTATTTCTGATTGGCGCATTTCTATTATCGCTAGTTCTGGGAAGCTTGCACGCCATGACGCCCGGACATGGGAAAGCATTAGTCGGCGCGTACCTGGTCGGTTCGCAGGGCAGGACGCGGGATGCAGTCTTTCTCGGAACGATTGTGACTATCACTCATACGGGCTCTGTTTTATTGTTAGGCTTGATCACGTTAATCGCTTCGCATTATATTCTTCCCGCATTGATTGCTCCGTGGCTGGAAGTGATTTCCGGCGTGCTGGTGATTGTATTCGGAATCAATTTATTGATTCAAAGAAGGCATGATCTGGCGCGCTTTCCATTCAATCGAACAAAGAAACCGACACGAGAATTTTCCATCAAAGCCGTGAACAATACGCATGACCACGGCTCAAGTTTGCTTCACCCTCATGACTACGATCATTCGCACCTCGACCACAGTCACAGTCATGACGAAAACCACGATCATCCTCATACTCATGCTGTGCCTGCCGATGAGATTACTTGGAAATCACTTCTGACTCTCGGTGTCAGCGGAGGCTTGGTTCCGTGCCCGGATGCGATTGCGATTCTGCTCGTTGCAGTTGCCGTGAACCGGATTCCATTTGGCATGGTTTTGATTCTCGCTTTCAGCATCGGCTTGGCGCTCGTGTTGATTGGAATTGGGATTGCGATGGTTCAAGGAGTTCGTTTCATTACACGGAGTGATATCTTATCCCGATTCAGCGTCTATGCTCCGGTGGCCAGCGCCGTGGTGGTATCGGGATTGGGAATTGTGTTGACGGTCAGTGCCTTGAACTCGTTGAATTTCTTTTCGGCGGCATCACGCTCTCCGGTGAGTCAGAACGCTTCGTCGGATTCAAGCTCAAACTCGTTACCCGCTTTTGATGTCAAGCGCGCAAGGTTGGTTTATCTGGCGCCGGACAATCAGGCTCAAAGCGAAGATCAATTATTTGTGATGCCGTTAGGCGGAGGAACTCCAAATCAATACACAAAAGAACCTTCTGGCATTGCCGGATATTCGGTCTCGCCGGACGCGAAGACAATTCTTTACACAACCTTCAAGGTGGATGGCAGTTCTTCCATTTCAGCGATCAATATCGATGGGACACAGCAACGTCAAATATTAAATTGCCCCACATCTCAATGTGGCGACCCGCAATGGTATCCGGATGGCCAAAAGATTGTGTATCAACGGCTCGACTATGCTGGAGATTCTGTCTTATCGAAATTCAGCATTTGGTGGCTGGATATGCAGACAGGCAAAACGGTGCCGGTCTTTCAGGATCAAACTTTTCCAAGTTCAGCTCCCACGTTTTCTGCAAACGGCCAATGGCTGAGTTATATTTCTCCGGCAAATAATACAATTCAAATCTATCGTCTTCAGGACGCCAAAGATATTTCCATTCCCATTGGTTATCAGGGCTTGATGCCGGAAGTATGGAGTCCTACCTCGGATGCAATTTTATATTGGGTTGCTGTATCTTCTGAAGCCGGATCATCCATTCATGTTAAAAGATATAACTTGAATTCTGGTCAGAAGATTGATCTGGGCGGAACGCAGGATCAGACGGATTATTCCGCTTCCTGGTCCCCGGACGGAAGGTGGATCGCCATTGATCGAAACTTGTCCACGTCTGACAGTACCAAGAAAGGCGATCAAGTCTGGTTGGTCAAACCTGATGGAACTCAATCTCACGTGATATTAAATGAACCGGATGTTTCTTACACCGACTTGAACTGGTCACCCGATGGAAGTTATCTGGCTTATACGCGCTATTCATATGACAATATCGGACACTCTGATGTTTGGATGATTAATATTCAAAGCGGCCAGACAACCATGCTTGCCTCCGGAGGATTCATCCCGACCTTATTGCCATAACCTGCCATTGGAGGGTACAATTCAAAAGGAAGTGAAGCCATGAATTTCGACCCGACGTTCCTCAGCAATTTGGTGCTTGTGTTAACTGGATTTGGCGGAGCCTTTTTGGCCGCGTTGTGGATTGCGCTTGTGATTTGGACATATCGTGATATCCGCACCCGTGCCCGCGATCCGTTGGTGCATATTCTTTCGGCGTTATTGGTCGCGGTGTTGAACTTGCCGGGCGTGCTGGTTTATTTGATTCTTCGTCCCGCGAGAACATTGGAAGAGGAATATCAACACACGCTCGAAGAAGAGACCCTGCTTCAATCGTTGGAGGATCTGCCGCTTTGTCCTGGTTGTGAACGGCGCGTCAAAGATGATTGGCAGGTCTGCCCGAATTGCAATACCAAGCTAAAAAAAGTTTGTCATCATTGCGGCAAGCTGATGGAACTGCCGTGGAATATTTGTCCGTATTGCGGCACGCCGGTTCCCGGGATGAGGCAGGAAAACATCAGCATGGATGAAGCTTTGCGCAACCTTCAAATGGGTGATGATGGGGAAGTGAAGATCGGATGACTGGTGTTTTGAAAAAGATTTCCGAAAAGTCTTGGTTTTATCCAACGGCTCTTCTGTTAATTGGCTTCATCACATACGGATATTCACTGACTTACCTGGGGTTTTACTGGGACGACTGGGAAGTCGTCATGTTTACCAAGCTTAACCCGTTATTGCAATCCAGCTTCTATACCAGTGATCGTCCATTTCCTTGGACTTATCTGTCGACTTATTTTCTTGTGGGTTCAAACCCGATAGGCTGGCATATCGTCACACTCCTTTATCGCTGGGCGGGGATTCTCTTTTTTACTCTTGCATTGATTTTACTTTGGCCGCGTTATGAAGCTTACCTTCGCTGGCTTGGAGTGTTGTTGCTGGTCTATCCAGGTTTTCTTGAACAATCTATATCTGCTGCGTTCAATCGCCATTTTGCGGCGTTTTTTTTGTTTGCTTTATCCATCTATTTGATGTTCCTCGCGGTGAAGCGTCCCAAATGGACTTGGATTCTTTTTCCGCTTTCATGGCTGGTGACTTTCATTCATCTATTCACCATCGAATATTTCGTTGGTCTCGAATTGCTTCGGCCGCTCCTGTTATGGATGCTAATCTTCGCTGAAAATAAAAGGGTCTTCCGCTCGTTGGGCCAAACCGCGATCAGATATTTGCCCTTTTTGTTGATCACTGCATTTTATTTTTGGTGGCGATTCGTTATTTATCCCCATCAAGTAGTGGGTCACGCTGGCGATATCAAATTACCATATAGTGGTCTTGAATCTTTGATTGGCAGTGCGTTCACTTTGCTTACTCGCACGTTTGTCGACTTGAGCTATTCCGCGCTTCAGGTTTGGACCAGTGCCATTGCCAGAATTGAAGGTTTCAGCTTTCAAAGCAAGGTGACGTGGCTGGCTTTTGGATTGGGCATTTTGCTTACCGTCCTTTTTGCGGTTTTTCAAGATGTGAAGGAAAGAGAAGTGCAAGTGAGTTCGTCTCCGGCCTCCATCTTTGTGATCGGTCTTTTTTCGTTTATTCTCGGCGGATTGCCGATATGGGCGACTGGTAAACTGATCAGCGGGAGCGGCCGCTGGGACGATCGGTTTACTCTGGCGCCTATGCTTGGAGCAGGTCTCGTTTTCATTGCACTTCTACTCTGGTTTGTTCGTTCTTCAAAACAAAAGATCGTTCTGAGTCTTCTTCTCATCATTTCCATCGCAACACAAGTTTTGGTGGTGAACAAATATCGCCTTGAGTGGGGCGTTCAAAGTGATTACTATTGGCAACTTTACTGGCGCGCGCCTGAGCTTCAACAAGGTACGGCCCTCTTGTCTTTTGACCAACCGTCTCTCTCGGTACCGGAAACTGATGCTGGCTTTGCGCTGAATGTTTTGTATCATTACCAGACTAAAGATGGTTCGCTTCCATATTGGTTTTTTACGAACGAGCCATTTATGTATTCTGGTCTCAAACCGGGCGTTCCCATCGATCACACTGTTCGCAATCTTCAATTCCAGGGTAACTCCTCTGATGCCATTGTTGTTCTACATCAGGGTAGCGCCACTTGTCTGCGAGCATTGGATGCAGCTTATATGGATGATCCGATGTACTCAGCTGAGCAAAGAGCACTGATTCCCGTCTCCAATCTTTCCCGCATCAGTGCTGACCCTATATCTGCCGCGCCTGACCCAAATATTTTTGGCCCTGAACCTCATTATGATTGGTGTTTCTTCTTCGAGAAGGCTGACCTTGCACGCCAATCAAAAGATTGGAAAACGGTTATTGCGCTCTATCAACAGGCACAGCAAAAAGGATTTGCCCCTCAATATGGCGCCGAATATATTCCATTCATTGATGCTTATGCCCAGACGGGGAACTGGCAGAAAGCATATGCTTTGACTCTTGCGGCTCAAAAACTGACTTCGAATCTCGAGACGATGTTATGCGATAATTGGTTGCGCGTGGATCAAATATCATCTCCCGACACAAAAATCATCGAGCAGGTCAAGCAATCCCTTTCCTGCAAGAATTTCTGAAGATCAAACGGATAAAAAAATGAAAATTGATTCCATTACCCTTCATCATCTTAATATGCCGCTGGTCGCGCCGTTCGAGACTTCGTTCGGGCGCGAGTTGGATCGTGAATGTATCATCGTTTCAATTCGGTCGGACGGGTTGATTGGTTATGGCGAATGCGTCGCTGATCAATCTCCCGGCTATAACTACGAGACGACAGGCACTGCCTGGCATATCATTAAAGATTTTATTTCTCCGTTGATTCTGGGAAAGGATGTTAAAGACGCGGCGGATTTTCAAGAACGAATCTCTGGCATACGCGGCCATAATCTTGCGAAGGCGGGCGTTGAGATGGCGCTGTGGGATTTGTTCGGCAAGCGCGATAAAAAATCTTTGCGCGAAATGTTAGGCGGTGTACGGGATAAAGTTGAAGTGGGCGTGTCGGTCGGATTGCAGGAGTTGCCCGAAGTCCTGGTGCGAACCGTGGCGAATTATATTGAAAGCGGTTATGCGCGCATCAAGATCAAAATTAAACCAGGACGTGATGTCGGCGACGCGTCTGCGGTTCGGAAAAAATTCCCAAGCATCCGCTTGCAGGTGGATGCGAATTCAGCTTACTCATTAGAGTTGGCGCAATCGCTCAAGCCGTTTGATGATTTGAGTTTATTGCTGATCGAACAGCCGTTGTTTGAAGATGATATTTGGGATCATCACAAATTGCAGGAACAATTTCGCACGCCGATTTGCCTCGATGAAAGCATCTTGTCGCCGCGCCACGCCCGTTATGCGATTGAGATGAAGGCTTGCCGCATCATCAACATCAAGGCGGGACGCGTGGGCGGTTTAAGTCAAGCTGTTGAAGTGCATGATTTGTGCCGTGCGCAAAACATGCCAGTATGGTGTGGCGGCATGTTGGAGACAGGCATTGGCCGCGCATCAAATTTGGCATTGGCTTCATTGCCCGGCTTTACATTGCCAGGCGATATTTCTGCTTCGGATCGTTACTATAAACGCGATATTACCCGCGAGCGTTTTTCTCTTAACAAAGACAGTACGATTGATGTACCGCGTGGCGCGGGTCTCGGCGTGACGATTGATGCAGATGCGCTAAATTCATTCACGCTGGCGCATCTTGAACTTAAGCCAACCTGATAACATCCCACGGCGAAAGCCGTGGGGTTCTGGAGAACCATCCTGCTCTCAACCATCCAACGTATCCCATGGGAGGCCTGACATGATTGATCGCCAGATTTACAGACGAGCCGCTCTGACGTCTTTCGACGTTGACCCGCAGGTCGATCGTAGCTTGAGTCTGGCCTCCCGCTCGTCTGCCAGGAGCTTTGTCCGCACCGTGCCCAAAAAGGGCCATCGCGGGGCACTCCACTGTTCAAGTTTTATTGGCAGACCGATTTCCTCTGCCGAACCGCATCCTGGTTCAGGGGCTGAGGCGATCCGATCACACCCTCACACCTTATCTCCCCACCGCTGAAGTGGCGGGCTTTACGGCGCTTTTTCGGTAAGTTGTCATTGCGATCGACACCTGCATCTGCAATTGAAGTGCAGGTAAGGGAGGCAGTCTACTCTTTGATGATTAAAGGAGATTGCTTCTCCAGGACTCGCAACGACATCTTGCAATTGAAGTTAAGCCAGAATGAGTTTATATATTTGCCTATGTTTCTCCAGCCATAATCGCTAATGTGAAAAAATTTATTCTGATCATTACCATCCTTTTGAAGGCCTGTGTGCCTCAATTTATGGTTCAGCCCACACCATCTGCACCGGGGACCGATCTGTTGAAAGCCCCCTCGGACAACGTGATTCCGGTGTTATGGATCAGTTCGGCAGTTCCTGATGCCCTTCGTCAAGCTGTGCTGAAATGGGGTTTTCCAGTTGTTTCTGATACAGCATATTCCAATTTGATACTTGATGTTGATAACGAACCACTTTGGGGGGATGATCAGAAAGTAGATTGGATATATGCACTGGTTGCGCCTTTTCCAACGGTGATTGATGGTGTTACCTCACAAGAATTGATCGGCGTCTGGCACGGCTCATCGACTGGTCCGTTTAGTGGAAGACCATTGCTGATGGATCCAGCCACTCTCGCAGCGTTTAGCGTGCTTTGGGGTCCGCCAGCGCCGGGGATTGTTCAGGCAGCGCCGTCTGAGCAATTATTGGATATTGCCTGGCATGACAAACCGTCTTGGGCAATTGTTCCTTTTGAAAATCTGGATCCCCGCTGGAAGGTGCTTTCAGTAGATGATGAATCGCCTATCGATAAAAACTTTATCGGCTCCCAGGTTCTATTAGGGTCCACCATTGCATACCCCTTATTAATCTCATTCCGATTATATTGTATTGATCCTTGTCCTGTTTCGCCGCTGCCTGTTCTGCCTCCATCCAACCGCGATCCATCAAAAATGACGAGCGTGATTATGACGGGTACAACCTCATTGGTGCGAGGGGTGGCCTATACCATGAGCACAAAAGGCATTACTTATCCTGGCCGCGACATTCAAGCTTGGCTTACCCAAGCTGACATCACGCATATCAGCAATGAGGTTTCGTTCTATGATGAATGTCCTCCGCCGGTGATGGACTTGATAGGCTTGAAATTTTGCAGCGATCCTCGTTACATGGCACTCCTCAAATACGTTGGCACGGATGTGGTGGAGTTGACGGGTAATCATCTCATTGATTACGGCCCCCAGCCCTTTTTAGATACTTTGGCGATCTACCGCCAGAACAATATCCTTTATTATGGAGGGGGAGATAATCTTAGCGATGCGCGTCAACCGTTGCTCATTGAAAATCATGGCAACAAGATTGCCTTCATTGGATGCAATTCAGTGGACATTGGACAATATCCAACCGCTACAAATGATCGTCCGGGAGCAGCGCCATGCGACTACGAATACGTAACCCAGCAAATCACTCAATTGCGAAGCCGGGGTTACTTGGTAATCATGACGTTCCAATATTATGAGACCCTTGATTCCAAACCATTTGATGCTCAGGTCAAGGATTTTCGTTTGATGGCCCAGGCTGGGGCAACCATTGTGCAAGGCAGTCAGGCTCATTTCCCACAATCGATGGAGTTCTATCAAGGCGCTTTCATTCATTATGGGCTTGGGAATCTTTTTTTTGATCAGATGGGTAATGATCCAAAAATTCCCGGCATTCGGCGAGAATTTATTGATGAGCATATTTTCTATGGCGGAAGATACATTAGCACCGAGTTATTAACTGCGATGCTCGAGGATTACTCGCGCCCGCGTCCAATGACTGCCGATGAACGTGCCGCTTTTTTGACCGAGTATTTTTCCCTCAGCGACTGGTAAACCAAGCCTTGCCGATGAAAATGATGTTAAGCCAGAATGAGTTTCGATTTTTGCATCGGTATCTCCGACTATAATCAGCCATCGTGAAGAAACTCATTTCAATACTCATTCTTTTGTTGAGCGCTTGCGCGCCTCAAGCTGTTATTCCTCCTGCTTCCACTGTATCGTTGCCAGTTTTACAATCCACAGCGACCGCTACTGCTTCGCGGACTGCGACGCCATCAGCCAATGCGCTTTGGATCAGCCCGGCTGTGCCGGATGAACTTCGTCAAGCCGCGCAAAGCTCGGGGATTCCGATTGTTACGGATTCATCGCAGGCGTCTGTTCGTCTAGACGTAGCTCCTTCGCCATCGTCCAACGCGAATCAAAATTCTATTTGGACTTATGCACTTGTTGCGCCATTTCCAACGGTGACGGATGGTGTGACTTTGGATGATTTAAAAGCCGCGTGGCACGGTTCATCATCCGGACCGTTTGCCGGTCATCCGTTATGGATGGCGGATTCAACTCTGGCCGCGTTCACTGTTCTTTGGGGCGGGCCCGCTGACGGCGCCGTCACGACCGCGCCTGCGGTTCAATTAGTGGATGATATGTGGAAGAATCTTCCATCATGGGGAATCGTTCCATTCGAATCTCTCGATCCAAAATGGAAAGTGTTGACCATTGACGGTCAATCACCCATTCGCAAAGATTTTGATGGATCGTATTATCCATTACAAATCATATTTGCCTTGCAATCTTCCAACCTGATCAATTTTAGTTTACTCGCATCCAACCGTGATCCATCCAAATTGACAACTCTCATTATGACCGGCACCACGTCATTGGTAAATGCCATTGCCTATCAAATGGAAGTGAAAGGCATTGATTATCCGGCACAAGATATTGGAGATATGCTTCGTCAGGCAGATATCGTCCATGTGAGCAACAAAACTTCGTTCGCGCCTGAGTTGCCCGGCTCCCAACCCTGATGACTCGTGGCCGCGTTGCAGTGACCCGAAATATATTCAATTGTTTCTTGATAATAATATCAATGTCGTGGAACTTACTGGTCCGCATATTTTGGATGATGGTGTCGATCCGTTTTTATATCACGTTGAATCTTTATAAGCAAAACAACATACAATACTATGGCGGCGGTGCGAATCTGGCCGAGGCGAGCAAGCCGCTATTGATCGAGAATCATGGAAATAAGATTGCCTTCATCGGCTGCAACGACGGCGAACCGCCTCATCCCTTTGCAACGGATCATACGCCCGGCGCAAATCCGTGTAATTACAAACAACTTGCGGTAGAGATTGGTCAAGTCCGCGCACAAGGTTATTTGCCCATTGTAACGTTTCAATATAAAGAATCTTTTTCGCCGGGCCTAATCATGTCATGGCAAGTAGCTGCCTTTCAGCAAGTTGCAGAGGATGGCGCAATGATCGTCAGTGGGAGCCAATCCCATGTGCCGCTTAAAATGGAATTCTACAACAGCACATTCATTCATTATGGGTTGGGAAATTTCTTTTACGATCAAATGGGCAACCAGCCGCCCGATCCAACTCGTCCTTATCTTCCGCCTCTGCCCGCACAACGTTGGGAATTCATTGATCGTCATGTGATTTACGATAATCGTTACATCAGCACGGAACTGTTGACGGCCATGTTGGAAGATTATGCGATGCCGCGCCCGATGACTCCCGATGAACGTGCCGCGTTCCTAACTACATACTTCGGTTATAGCGGATGGCTTCCGCTCATCCCCACGCCCGGGCCGGAGCAAACCCCGACGTTATATCCACTGCTGAACTTCACTCCGCTGCCGACTCATACGCCGATGCCCAAAGTCACACCGACACCGTGATTGAAAATTTATTTTTCAACCTCCGTTGTACATTCAGGTTGTTTTTTGTAAATCTCATTTGCGGCATGAATGCCTGCGATGGCCGCGGCTTCGACCCCGCCGCCCATCACGCCGGAACCGGCAACATAGAGATTCTTGACCGGCGTTTTAATGGTCAAACGTTTTTGTCCGGTGGCGGGACCGTAGATGGAGCCCTTCGTTGTCCGCGCGTAACGGGCAAAGGTGGCGGGCGAGCCTTCCTGCCGATACGTGATATGCTGTCTCAAACCCGGGATGATTTCTTCAGCAGAAGCGATCATCTGATCAGCGAATTGATGCTTGCGTTGAGAATAGCCCGGCGACTTGCGATCCCATTTGGCGAAATCCGTTTCAGGGAGAAGTTTTAGTAAGGTAATGGAAGCATGTCCGGTCGGAGCGAGATGCGAATCCAATTTTGACGGGATCATGATTCCGATATCGTCCAATATAGTAATCGGCGCGATATCCGGGACGATGTCCAACCCCAAAAACACAATAAAAGCTGATGTCGAGGGTTTGAGCGATTCGATCTGATTTGTGAAATCGGAAGGAAGATGTTCTCGTCCAACTAATTCAAGAAAAGTCTTGTGTGCGTCGGCATTTGAAAGGATGGCTTTAGCACTATGGACTTGTCCGTTTTTGAGTTCAATGCCGACTGCACGATCTTTTTCAACGAGGATTCGTTCAACTGGTGTGCGAAGAAATATTTTGCCGTTATGTTTTTCAATGACTTCAACGAGGGCGTTGGGCAAAGCCTGCGAACCGCCGACCGGATAATATCCGCCATTGAAATAGTAACCGAGGATGGGCGCCATGCTTCCAACCGTAAGAGACTTGGGATCGTCGCTGAGGTAACCTGTGAGCGCAGTAAGCAAATCTTTTACACGCGGGTCGCTGAAGAATTCATCGAGCATTTCAACGAACGGCTTGTCCATCCGCTTGTATGCGTGCGGATGTGTTTTTGGATAGGCCAGCAAATCCTCGATGGTATCGGGAGTGCGCGCTGCGCCGCCTGTTTTTTCTAGGTCTGCATACATATCGCGCAGGATAAGCCTCATCTCGTCGAAGAATTTGTGGATGTTTTCAGACTCGGATGGAAAACGTTCGCCCAACTGGCAGACAAATTCATCTGCATCACGCGGGACCTTGAAATGAGTCTCGCCAATAAAATATTCCTGCTCGTTGAGTTTCCATTCGATGGCATCTTCGATATCTAGCATTCTCAACAGCGAGCGGATGCCGCCGCGTTCGCTGAGTCCGCTGACATCATGCACGCCCGCATCGAAGACGTAAGTCCAGCGTTCTTTTGAATCGGGCGTTGAACAGGGCGGACGGATGCGCCGTTCCCATGAAGTGCAAAATCCACCGGGCAGATAATGCTGTTCGAATACAGCGACCTTGAGTCCGCGTTTGGCGAGCAGAGCTGCGGCAGAGAGTCCGCCGATGCCGGAACCGATCACGATCACATCATGTTCGTTTTCTTTTGTGGGGCGGCCGTTGAATTTCGGCGCGGGCCATTTGTATGGATCCCATTCATCGAGACGAGCTTGTATCCTCTTACGTACAGCGTAATTTGGGAAGCGCGAGGAGAAAATAATTGCGGCAACAATACCAACGTTTGGCACGATCACGACGAACCATAATTCTTGTGCGGGGAAGACAAAGACTGCTAGCGCGCCGAGCGCCACATTGAATGTGAAAATCCAACCCCAAACCGCTGTGATGATTTTATTGATGTGGATGAAGGCGGGATCGTTCCAATAGGATTTGTCCCAGTCTTCCTTTGCATACTGATACGTGAACGGGTTTTTCATCGCTAGCGTGGCAAATGCCATCCCTGCCAATACAAAACTGTTTGCGATTGGTCCGTATGTTTTTAGAAACGGTGAACCCAATACAAGCGTGACAATGGCGTGGATAGCGAAATATCCCAGCGTGACGATTTCCATTGTTTTGAGATCGCGGCGCTTGAACCAGCGCCATGTGACCAATGCCGCCGCGGCGATCAATCCGCTGAGGATGGCAATGGTCCAAAGACCGGGCCCTGAAAAACTCCAATAGAGAATCCATGGAAGAAAGCCTATAAATACTTGTAACATTATATCCTCCGATTATTTAACATCAATTTATTTTCGAGATTGCATTTATGTGAATGTTAGTCAGATGCGAGGGCAAAGATGATAACGTAGCCGACTATTTTGTTCACGAATTCCCTTGCCCGTTACTAATTATGTTTTGGCATTTCCATGGGCGGGAGTTTGCGGATGCGCTTGATTGCTGTTTCGATCCATTTGAGTTCGGCTTCGTAATAGGCTATGCCATAGTCTGCAGTCATCTGCCAAAGCAGATGCAAACGTTCAATTCCGACGCGTGCCGCGTTTTGCTCCATCGAAGCGAGGGTTTCGGTTCGAAGCGTGTCAAGCTTGGACTGGATATCCTTCTCACGCGCTTTTAACAGGTTGATGATCTCTTCATTCGAACTGGTGTGTGAAAAGAAGATCTGGATCAACCAGGCCTCGCGAACAATTTCTAATGGCAGGGGCGTGGTAACCCAACGATGTACCTCGGCGCGGCCCGCGTGTGTGATGTGATATTCCTTGCGATTTGGTTTGTCTTCCTGCAGGATGACTTTGACTTCGACGAAGCCATCTTTTTCCAAATTTTCCAGGGCCTTGTAAATATGGCTTTGTGTGGCAGACCAAAAGTGAGCGATCGATTGATCGAAGTATTTTTTTAAGTCGTAGCCTGTCATGGGCTGGTATTCCAGAAAGCCAAGGATGGCATGGGTGAGCGGCATAATAGTTCCTTTCCAGTAATATATCTATATAGATATATTACTGGAAAGATTTATATTTGTCAAGGAAATAATCTTTGGATTTTGGATGGAAAATACCCCCGAATTTCACTTTTGAATCTTCAGGGCATTTCCTCCATACATTTGATTTGAAAAAATATTTTCCATTAACTGACCCCCGATTCCCAAATCCCGTCAATCAAAATAAATATTCAAATCCGAACAATCAAAACGACTGCCGCAGTTGAAACAAATGATCTTGCAGTTGCTTTCAACCATTTCAAATCCGCAGCGGTCACAAACAAACTTCTGCTTCTTGCTTTGCGAATTGACCTTTATGTTTTGTTGGTTGCTCGTTGCGTATTGCGTTTTTCGTTTTACTTCATCGCCCATCTTTAACGTCCTTCCATATAATCGGCTTCAATAAACCTCGATTAAATTCTGCGATTCGCTTTTCGCCCAATCGCTTGACTTCTTCGATGGCCGAGTCCAAATCATTTCGGAGGTGGCCCACTTCCACGCCGCGGCAAGTCTCGGGCCACTGTCTCAGCCATTTCATGCTTCGTCCGTAGACTTTCATCGCGCCGGCATAATTCCCGCGCGTGATATGAAGATAAGTCACACCGGCTTCAAGGATTCCCTGATATAACTCGCGAACCTTGCCGCGCTCATCTCTCCAGGCGGCCTCCAGCTCTTCATGGGCTTCAAAATACTTTCCCTCGTTGAAGAGGATCAATCCTTCGCGGGCGCGGGGATGAAGTGTTCCATTGCAATCAGTCATGTTCGCGGCAGTATAACACGGTTATCTTTTCCACCGGTGGTAAAATTTCTTAACATGAATCAGAAGTTTTGACATCGGATGGGGAGCAAGTTGTGACTCTTTTTGCCTTGCTATTCAGCATCCTATTTGGCATTGGTTCGCTGGCCTTCGGCTATCACTTGGCGGGCTTTATACCATTCGTGCGCTGGATCATTTTCTTTGGCGCGGTGTGGCTGATCGCTGTCTGGCAGCGCTGGCATTGGTTTGCATATATCGGAATCGCATTCAATGTGCTGACCGCCGCTTTGGGGTTGTGGCTTTTTAATTTTCCACCCGGCTGGATGTTTGCAGGCGCGATCGGTGGACTGCTCGCTTTCGATCTGACCTACTTTTGGGATCAAGTGCGCTTCGTTGAGTCCGACGATGAGCGACGCGGCCTCGAGAGAGGTCACCTCCTCCGAATCACTTTCCTTACCATCCTCGGCATGGCATTGGCGAGTCTTGCCATGTTCATCAAATTGGAATTTACTTTGGAATGGGTTTTGTTATTGGCAATTGTCGCGGTGTTTAGTATTATTCAATTGACATGGCTTCGTCAGGGGAAGAGGAAGAAATGAACTTCGCATTAGTTCGTGTATGAATTCGTGATTACTTTAACTTAGCCATTTGAGCAATGTCCGCCTCAAGTCTAGACTGGAGGCGGTTTTTGGATTCCCCAACCTTTGCCAACTTATTTCTCCATAACTCAATCGGCCATATTGAAAAATTTATGGATAATGATACCGTGAGTAAAGTATACAGGCACGAATTTTTTTAAAACAAGGATGTTTTGATGTACAAAAGAATTCAATATATTTCTTTCTTACTAATTGTTCTTGTAACTTTGGTGGCATCCCTGCTAATGCCGACCCCGGCATTAGCAGATGATATGCCGCCCCCGACCAGTCCGCCTCAGGTAGTGGCGCCATCGGATGCCGGGGCAACGGGAGCACTGTCAAATGCGGCGGCTGTTCAACCAGCATCAACCGAGGTTGCTTCTACAAATATTGCGTCTACTCAACCTGCATTAACCGAGGTTGCTTCGACAGACGCTGCGGCGACTTAATCAGCGTTGACCGAAGCCGCACTAACAAGTGTCGCGCCGACAGAAGCGGTAGCCACTCAACCAGCATCAACCGAGATTGCTTCGACAAATGCCGCGTCGACGAATGTGGTAGCCACCCAACCAGCATCGACCGAGATTACATCGACAAATGCCGCGACGTCCGCTGTAACCCAGCCATCTGATCTGGCTAATGTGGTCACTGCCATCGCCAGTACAGACGCAGTGGTGACCGATACCAGTGGAACTCCGGTCCCTTTAGCCTCTGTGGAGGCTAGTCAGATTCTCGGTCAGCAGTTGCCTGATCCTGTTGTCTGCCCAGCGGGCTCGAAAAGCGCTAGTGCCGCTGGCTGTAAACCTGGCTATACCACGATAACTTCTGCCATTGCGGCTGCATCGGCGGGATCTGTCATATTTGTCGCGAGTGGAACATACACAGAACAAGTGGTAATCGATGAAAGTCTTTCCTTGATAGGCGCTGGCGCCTCTTCAACCGTCATTCAAGCACCAACTACATTGGCGGCCGATTTTGACGGTAATCAGGACATAGTATTGATCGAGGGCCCCGCAACAATTGCAGACATTAGTGGATTTACAATTACCGGTCCGGGATCGTCCTGTTGCGACAGTATCAACTATGGTATTTATGTGCGGGGTGGCGCCACAGCGAATATCAAGAATAACGTCGTCACACACATTCGCGACAACCCGCTGGGAGGCGATCAGAACGGCGTTGCCATTCGAGTTGGCTCGAAAGCCAAAGGTCAAACCGGGACAGCGACGATCACGAACAACGTCATTAGCGATTATCAAAAAGGCGGGATTGTGATCGATAATACCGGCTCCTACGCGGATATCGAGAACAATGTTGTGCAAGGGGTTGGCGATACGCCGCTCATTGCGCAAAACGGGATTCAAGTTAGTCGGGGAGCCACTGCTGCAATTGCAAACAATACAGTGAGTGATAATTTTTGGACAGGGACTTATGGCGGAAGCAACGATCCAGTCACTGACCCGAATTCGGACAGCTCGGCGGGTATCCTACTTTATCTGGCTGGCACAACTTCAATATCGAATAACCAGGTTATTGATAATCAGTTTGGCATTGCCTCGGTTGCTTCTACCAGCTTAAATATTAGTAATAATACGATTCAAGGTGGTTCCCCAACAACTTATGGTTATCCAACCGGTATTGGTGTCTGGGATTATGACTCTAATACTGGCACCCAAGTTGAAACCACAGGTAATATCGATAACAATGTGATTGGATCGAATGATTATGGTGTTCTGATAGATTACGTGAACACAAGTAATACAACTTCCTATCTGGATCTCAGTCTTAACTCTATCATCAATAATAACTCCAACACGTTACATGCTCCCACATATGGAGTGTGGAGCAATACTCTTACAAATGCTACCGGCAACTGGTGGGATAATGCCAATGGTCCATTGGATAACACAAGTATTCCGGACGCTTGCGGGCTTACGCTTAACAATCCTGCCGCAACAGGGAATCGCGTTAGCGGCTGTGTCGTTTATAATCCTTGGCTGACCACGGATCCGTCTGCCAGTTCAGGCGGGAACGGTGGCAACTCCGGCTCTGTAGCATCGGATATTCCTGTCATTCCCATCACGGGCGGTCAGCTAACCACTATCGATTGTGGCAGTCCAACGATGACTGTGGAGATCGGTACTACTGATGCTGTCTTCACCGGGCTTTGTGGTTACGAAGTGATCGTGGAGCCAATAACACCAGAAGATTTGCCCGGAGCCATGAATCAAAACCAGAAGTTTGTAACCGGCGTTGTCATCACATTGCTGAAGGATGGCAAGGCGGTCGATGCGCTGCCCGCCGGCACCAGTATACAGGTTTCATATTTGAAGACGTCGAGCGATGCTTCCATCATGGTGTGGAATGGTTCTTCATGGGTTGAAGAACCCACTTCAATGAACGGTGATCGTGCCATTGCGAATCTTGATAAGCCTGTTGTTACCACGGTGTTGGCAACTTATTGAAAGATAAAGGAAAAAGTTTTACGTCCTCCTCAACACGTTGAGGAGGACGTTTTGTTTTTGATAGTTCTGTGGAAGCTTGCCAGCCATTGATCCGCCTCGCGCGGGAACCGAAAGTGGACCACTATTAAAATGGGCATAACGCGGCTCTGTAAGCAATCGTGGATATTCGTGCTTGTGTTTCCAATAGGTTTTGAACAGCCAACGATAAAGGGATTTGTCTGACCATAATTTGAAATGCCACCACAGCTTTTCGCGATTGCCATTCAATAACTCTTCTTGCAACACGCCGCGTCGAAACGTGCGGACGGTCAATTGCCAGAAGACGCGCGGAAACGAATAATCGAGCCAGATCACAGCCTCAGCGCGCGGCCAGACGATATCTCGGACGTGCAAATAGTTCCCCGCCACAACCCAGCGTTCGGCGCGAGTCGCTTCGTCGACTCGTGTATGGAAAACTTCATCTGGCGCTTCATGCCAGTTGGGCTCCCAATGCAACGCATCGAGTTCAATGAAGTTTAGCGTAAATTGTTCTGCCATCCGTTTTGCCAGCGTTGATTTTCCCGAACTTGTTGAACCGATTACGACCATGCGTTTGAAGGGAAATGATTCCATGGAGCGGAGGATTATAATTTGTAAAACGAAAACATAAAAGCAATTGGGCTTTGCAAATTATGTTTTTTTGAAATGAGGCTCTCATGTTCGATCTTTCCGATGATGAAATTCTTTCTCTTTCCAAGGAACATGTCTTTTGGACGTGGTCGGCGCAAGTAAAAGTCAATCCCATCGCCGTTAAGCGCGCCAAAGGCGTTTACTTCTGGGATGTGGAGGATAAACGCTATCTCGATTTCAATTCGATGACGATGTGCGTCAACATCGGTCACGGCGACGAACGCGTGATCGAGGCGATGGTCGAACAGGCGCGCGCTCTTCCATATACCGCGCCTGGAATGACGAACAAGGTCCGCGCGCTGGCATCGAAACTTGTCGCTGAAGTTTCTCCGGGCGGTCAATTGACAAAAGTCCTGTTTACGTTGGGTGGCGCGGACGCCAACGAGAACGCAATCAAATTAGCGCGTGGATACACAGGTCGCTATAAAATCTTGACCCGCTATCGTTCGTATCACGGTGCCTCAGCGGGTGCAATGGCCGCGACTGGTGATCCACGGCGGGTGGCGTGGGAACCGATGCTGATGCCGGGCGTGGTTCATTTCCTTGACCCGTACCGTTATCGCTCAACGTTTCATCGAAGCAACCCGAATATTTCCGAAAGGGACTTCACGCGCGATTATTTGAATCATCTTGAAGAGATCATTCAATACGAAGGGCCAGAGACGATTGCCGCGATCTTAATTGAGTCAGTTACTGGAACAAACGGCATCATCGTTCCGCCGGAAGGTTACATGCAGGGCGTGCGTGCCCTGTGCGATAAATACGGCATCGTCATGATTGCCGACGAAGTCATGAGTGGCTTCGGCCGCACGGGAAAATGGTTCGCGGTAGATCACTGGAATGTTGTGCCGGATATCATGACAATGGCAAAGGGACTTACCTCCGCGTATGCGCCGTTGGGCGCGGTGGCGATGAAGCCGCAGATCGCAGCTCACTTCGATGAGGTCGCTTACAAATCGGGATTGACTTATACATCGCATCCCATTTCGCTGGCCGCCGCGATTGCCAACATCAACGTCATGAAGGAAGATCGTATCGTCGAGCACGCGGCCGCCATGGGTCCGGCCTTGAAGCGCATGCTGACCGATCTGGGTGAGTCACATCCATCGGTCGGTGAGGTCCGCTCGATTGGATTATTCGGAATCATTGAGTTGGTCAAGAATCGCACAACGAAAGAGCCGATGGCGCCGTGGAATGGGTCAAGCCCGGAGATGACCGCCTTCAAGAAATATTGCTTCAATCGCGGTTTGTTTCTGGATATTCACTGGCACACGGCGTTGATCATCCCGCCGCTGATTATTACAGAAGAGCAATTGAAAGAAGGCTTTGATGTATTGGATGAGGCGCTGAAGATTACGGATAAAGCGGTAGGTCTCGTTTGAAACGTGACCTACTGTTATAGTAACTATTGCTTGAGCCTCGTGCAAACATCCGCTATCTACTGAATCGTCCAACCGCCGTCGATCATTAGCGTCGCTCCTGTAATCAATGAGGCTTCCTGGGAAGCCAGGAAAACCACCGGCCCAGCTACGTCCATCGGATCACCTACTCTGCCGAGTGGGATTTTTTGCTAACAGAGTCATGGAATGCTTCGTTATCCAGCCATTTCCTGGTGCCGGGAGTCTTGATAAAGGTGGGTGCGACGGCATTGACTGTTATATTGTATTTTGCCCATTCTAAGGCCAGGCATTTGGTCAAATGGGCAATCGCGGCCTTGGTCATGCAATAAACCGACTCGGTTTCCAGTGCCACGAAACCGGCTTGTGAACTGATATTGATAATCCTTCCGTAATTTTGCTTGATCATTTCCCTGCCAACAGCCTGAGCTATAAAGAACGTACCCTTGAGGTTTACATTGATCGTTTCGTCGAAATCTTTCTCAGTTACATTTTCAGCATTGTTGGGTGCCCCAATCCCCGCGTTATTGACGAGTATGTCAATATTTTGAAAATGTTTGATACCGGCTTGTATTGCATCATTGATCTCTTGAAATTTTGAGATATCCATCTTCACGGGTAATACATCGCGCCCCATTTTCTTTATTTGTTCGCTGACTTCCACTCCAGAGGATAAGTCTTTTAGTCCTATTATTACATTTGCTCCTGCATCTGCCAGTGCAAGAGCGCACGCTCTTCCAATCCCCTTCGCAGCGCCTGTTACCAATGCAACCTTTCCTTCCAGTGAATCAGATTTCATATTGCCTCGCATGTATTCATGATATGTGTTGAAAATAACCGGTGGTGAATGTGAGTTTATTCTCCCATGCCAGCACGCAGCCAGGATACGATTTGTCGCAACGCATCATACGCCTTCAGCCGCGCCCGGTCAGTGCCATCGGCTTCGGCGGCCGCGATCTGTTGCTCCATTTGGTGGATGACCAGCGGCCCCATTGCCAGTAGGGCGTCCGCGTTGGATGCGGCGTACTTTACCAGAATATAGCGGATCAGGCAGGGCACGGGAATGCCCGTACTCCGGCTCAATCCCTCGATGGTCGGCAGGGGATCCACAACGGTGTAGTGGGCTACATCGGCTTTGAAGTTGGCTTGTGGATCATGTTCTTCCCAGGTATCGGTATAGGCATAAAGCTGCATAGTGAGTCCTCGCAATAGGTTGATATACTGGATTGGAAGGCCAGGCCTTTGGCATTTGCCGATGAGCTAGCCAACGGTTGCATTCACTCAGGAAAAATACCTTTTCACGGCCAGCCAAATTCACTGTAAAAGATGCCTGCTTGATATTTCTCCAGTCCATACTTCACATATGGAATTATATTATGAGGCAAGGAATCAATAGCTGCCCATAATAGCTCATCGCATTTTTGCGGCTCATTATTTCCAACTTCGCCAATCCAGCCTCTGACCGCCATAAAAAAATCAATACGTTCATCTTCCGATTTGCGACTCATAACATGGACAACTTGAAGGTCCGCCGGTTCTATAGTGACTCTAACTTCTTCACTTGCTTCACGAATAGCAGCCTGTACTACCGACTTGCCCGCCTCTACATGGCCTGCAACAACGCTGTAATTGCCGTCTTCGTAGCCTGTATTGAAGCGACGCAATAGTAATATTTGTTTATCTTGTTGAAATAATAAATGTACAGCGACAGGAAATTTGCTACGCATAATGTCTCAGAACCCTTGCTTCAATGTGAGCCATACCCAGCGCCCAACGATCCGAATTACCAATCAGTGGGACAGGACGCGACGAAGAACGGATCTGACGGGAATTGACTTGAGCCTAGTGTACTCATTCTCTGGCTGCCAATCTGGTGCATGATCCCGGTGATCTTCCGGGAGGCTGTGCTAGGCAGCTATTGAGTTGAAGAATATGAACCGTAGCAGTATCTCCGCTACGAAACTGCTTGACTTTGAGCTTATTTTACAGGTTCTGCTACGAAGATTGGGATAATGCGCTCGGTTTTGTTTTGGTATTCTTGATAAGGCGGGTATGCTTTTACAGCGATATTCCAGAGACGTTCTCTCTCGACTGAATCTACTGCTTCTCGAACTCGCATGGCATACACTTTAGTCTTGTCGCGAATTTCAACATTGGGATCTGCCTTCAAATTATGATACCACTTAGGATGCGTTGGTGCGCCGCGGAATGTGTCAATGATTTGAGACAACTGGTTTGAAAGATTAGTGTAGATTCGTTGTGTATTTATTGATAGAAAACGCTCCTTTCAAGTGGCGGGAAGGCTGTGGAAAAGTGGGCGATGATTTTCCGTCCACTTTTCCACAGCCTCTACGGTTACGAGGGGCTCAAGACCTCTGCCGGGACCGCAGTTACCGGTGGGTTGATCCATACGGCCGATGGTAATTGAGCCGGGATAGATACACCTTTTACAAACCTCTCAGGATTTTTTTGATAAGCTCTTTGCAGAACTTGCTGACGTTGATCCAACATTGCCTGGGTTCGTTCGAAGTGAACGTCAGCAGGTGTCAGAAGTCCGATACCACTATGGTGATGTTCGTAGTTGTACCAGCGGAAAAATTCTCCCGCCCAACTGCGCGCATCCGCGAGGCAACCAAAACGGGCTGGATAATCTGGGCGGTATTTTAAAGTTTTGAACTGAGCCTCAGAGAACGGATTGTCGTTCGATACATGCGGACGCGAGTGCGTTTTCGTTACACCCAGATCCGCCATGAGCAGGGCCACCGGTTTTGAAGTCATCGAACTACCATTGTCCGCATGAATGGTGAGTTGCTCCGGCTGAATGCCTTGGCGGACACAAGTGGCGGCAATCAGGGTTTCAGCTAGACTGGCCGATTCGCGTTCAGCGACCATCCAACCCACAGAGTACCGGCTGAATACATCCATAATGTTGTAGAGATAGTAATAGGTCCATTTCGTTGGTCCCAACAATTTCGTGATATCCCAACTCCACAACTGGTTCGGTTTGGTCGCCAATAGCTCGGGTTTCTTGTAATTGGGGTGCCGCAATTGATTTCGGCGTTCCCGGACTTCTTGATTTTCATTTAAGATGCGATACATCGTCCGCCAGGAGCACAAGTACTTCCCTTCATCTATCAAGGTGGCAAATACTTCGCGCGGCGCTTGATCGGCAAACCGCTCACTGTTCAATGCTTGGCGTACGTTTTCTTTCTCTGCTAATGGAAGAGCACGCGGCGAAGGAAGCCGCTCCGGTTTTATCCGGGCGAGAGCCTTGGGTCGCTTGCGATACAAGCTGCTTCTCACAGTGGTCAACGCCTGGCAAGCCGCGGATACGCCAATGGTCTTGCCTAATTGCTCGGTGGTAGAAATCAATTCGGATCGTCCAGGTCGGGCGCTTCGAGATTTGCCCCAAGCATCCGAGCAACTTTTTTTTGGACATCAATAATTAACTCCGCCTGCCGCATGCGCTCTTGCAGGCGGGCATACTCGCGGCGAAGTTTAGCCAGCTCGATCGCCTCAGGGTTGGGCTTCGGTCCGCGTTTCTTCGGTGCCAATCCATCTAATTCTCTGCTCTCGCGTTCTCTGCGCCAAGTCGTGAGATAGGAGGAATAGATTCCTTCTCGTCTCAGCAAGGCACCTATTTCTCCCGTCCCCCGACAGGCTTCCACTTCCCGCAGGATACGCTGTTTTTCTGCGCCGGTGAAATGTCTCCGTTTTGCTTTAGCAATTACTTCTGTGTTGGGCACTTCTTCATTTACCTTATCGTTAGTATTTTGCACCATGTTTTTTCTCCACCGCCTTGCACTCTAAATTATTGGATGGAGTTGTCTCACTATTATAGACACAGAGGGATCATCGGAATTGCGATAGCCATCGCAGGGTTTCTTCTTGTTATTCCCCGATAAAATTTATAGCAAGAATTAAAGGCCTTGCATAACAAAACCGCCCAACACCGGCTCCAGCAGATAGGCTCCACCTTGCCAAAGTACACTATTCACCCAACTCAACTCCGTCAAATCAGCGTCATGCCGTCCCGCCTACCCCTCTGTGTCTATAATAGTGAGACAACTCCATCCAATAATTTAGAGTGCAAGGCGGTGGAGAAAAAACATGGTGCAAAATACTAACGATAAGGTAAATGAAGAAGTGCCCAACACAGAAGTAATTGCTAAAGCAAAACGGAGACATTTCACCGGCGCAGAAAAACAGCGTATCCTGCGGGAAGTGGAAGCCTGTCGGGGGACGGGAGAAATAGGTGCCTTGCTGAGACGAGAAGGAATCTATTCATCCTATCTCACGACTTGGCGCAGAGAACGCGAGAGCAGAGAATTAGATGGATTGGCACCGAAGAAACGCGGACCGAAGCCGAACCCGGAGGCGATCGAGCTGGCTAAACTTCGCCGCGAGTATGCCCGTCTGCAAGAGCGCATGCGGCAGGCGGAGTTAATTATTGATGTCCAAAAAAAAGTTGCTCGGATGCTTGGGGCAAACCTCGAAGCGCCCAACCTGGACGATCCGAATTGATTTCTACCACCGAGCAATTGGGCAAGACCATTGGCGTATCGGCGGCTTGCCAAGCGTTGACAACTGTGAGAAGCAGCTTGTATCGAATGCGGCCTAAGGCAAAGGTACTTACGAAAAAGGAACGCATCCCCTCACCGCGTGCTCTTCCATTAGCAGAGAAAGAAAACGTACGCCAAGCATTGAACAGTGAGCGTTTTGCCGATCAAGCGCCGCGCGAAGTATTTGCCACCTTGATGGATGAAGGAACCTACCTGTGCTCGTGGCGGACGATGTATCGAATTCTGGATGAAAATAAAGAAGTCCGGGAACGTCGAAATCAACTCCGGCACCCCAATTACACGAAACCTGAGCTATTAGCCACAAAACCGAACCAATTGTGGAGTTGGGATATCACGAAATTGTTGGGACCAACGAAATGGACCTATTACTATCTCTACAACATTATGGATGTATTCAGCCGGTACTCTGTGGGTTGGATGGTCGCTGAACGCGAAATCGGCCAGTCTAGCTGAAACCCTGATTGCCGCCACTTGTGTCCGCCAAGGCATTCAGCCGGAGCAACTCACCATTCATGCGGACAATGGTAGTTCGATGACTTCAAAACCGGTGGCCCTGCTCATGGCGGATCTGGGTGTAACGAAAACGCACTCGCGTCCGCATGTATCGAACGACAATCCGTTCTCTGAGGCTCAGTTCAAAACTTTAAAATACCGCCCAGATTATCCAGCCCGTTTTGGTTGCCTCGCGGATGCGCGCAGTTGGGCGGGAGAATTTTTCCGCTGGTACAACTACGAACATCACCATAGTGGTATCGGACTTCTGACACCTGCTGACGTTCATTTCGAACGAACCCAGGCAATGTTGGATCAACGTCAGCAAGTTCTGCAAAGAGCTTATCAAAAGAATCCTGAGAGGTTTGTAAAAGGTGTATCTATCCCGGCTCAATTACCATCGGCCGTATGGATCAACCCACCGGTAACTGCGGTCCCGGCAGAGGTCTTGAGCCCCTCGTAACCGTAGAGGCTGTGGAAAAGTGGACGGAAAATCATCGCCCACTTTTCCACAGCCTTCCCGCCACTTGAAAGGAGCGTTTTCTATCAATAAATACACAACGAATCTACACTAATCTTTCAAACCAGTTGTCTCAAATCATTGACACATTCCGGTCTTTATTCTGATACGCATGAGTAGAAATTCGCTTGCTCGCCAGATACTGACTGTAGTCTTTGTAGTGTAATACGTCAGACCCTCCAAGACACAATGAAGTAATATCGAAGGTGAAAAATGGAGGCTGGTATGCACAAAGAAGCTGAGGAAGAATTGAAGGTCAGGTTCAAGCTCGTGGTGCTTGATCTTGCAAGAGATGGGAATGTGACCAAGGCGTGCAAAGAATTCAACGTGCCTCGGTCCACATTTTACGAGTGGAAGAAGAGCTATGATCAAGAAGGGGAAGGTGGGTTGTATCGCAAAAAGCCGGTTGCCAAGAACCATCCGCACAAGACGCCAACTGAGGTGATCGAGAAAATCCTGGAAATCCGGAAGGAATATCAATTCGGAGCGATCCGGATCCGGTATTACCTGGAACGCTATCACGGGATTAACAGATCAGAATCCACGGTGAGCAGGGTGTTGAAATCCCATGGAGTCAGTCATGTGCCGATCTCCGTTTCTCGACGCGCTCTCCACAGCAAACGATATGCCAAAACGGTGCCCGGACACCACGTGCAGGTGGATGTGAAGTTCGTCCAGCTGCAAGATCCAGCGGGAAAGACTGTAAATCGATACCAATACACCGCGATTGATGATGCCACGCGGATTCGAGCCTTACAGATCTTTCCAAAACACAATCAAGATTGTGCGATCCAGTTCATGGACTATGTGATTGAAAAATTCCCTTTCCGCATCAGCATGATCAGAACCGACCGGGGTCATGAGTTTCAAGCTCGCTTTCACTGGCATGTCGAAGATCAAGGAATCCAGCATATCTACATCAAACCCCACACCCCCCAGTTGAACGGTAAAGTCGAACGTTCGCATCGGACCGATCAGTCCGAGTTTTATCAATTATTGACCTACACGGATGATGTCGATTTGAATGCGAAACTAAAGGCTTGGGAGAACTTCTACAATTATGACAGACCTCACATCTCCCATCAGGGACGTACCCCTTACGAAGTTATGAAATCTCTCTTAAAATAATCCGTAATCTGTCCAACTGGGTCTGACGTATTACACATAGGTTACGACAGAAATAAACTTTAGCGTTTGAACTTGTTCTCGTAATCCATTTTTAATGAGTTCAGATAACCTTGACGTGGAAAGGTGGTTTATATAAAGCGTCTGGGCAATTGAAAGTGCCTTTATTGCTAATTTTTCGTCGCTGAGGTCGAAAGCAGTAAATGCCAAAGCATTTTCTACTTGTATGCGTTGTTCATCGTTGAACTTCGGATACTTTTTAAGAAATGGCTCCCAAATCCAAGTGAAATGATCCCGTTGCATAGAATTGAGGATTGGTTGAATGTGGGTTTTCCATGATTCGTTCATCATAACCTTTTGAAATACCTGCCCAACGGCTTGCGTTACCGGCGGGGCGGATTAGCCAGACTTCTAAACATTATCGCGCCAAACTTGGCAAATCGTGCTGTGAATCTTGGGGCGATAGCCCCGTCCGGTGCACCCAATAATGATGGGGAGCGATCATTTTTCACAAGAGAAACCGTCAAGCTATGACAAAAGTATACTCTGGAATGGCAGGTCTGCAAGCCGTACAAAGCAATGGAGACGCGCTAAGTCGTAGTTCCGCGGTGCACCATGGTTGCCGGTCAAATTGATTTATCCACTGGTGGCGAGGGGGCAAAGACCCCGATGAGAAAGCTAACTCTACAAGTGACCGGGATCTGCCTAATTTGATGACGAAGGAGTATGGCATGAATTGAAAAGGCAAACGCACGCCAGGGATTGAAGAGGCACATCCATTCACGGGAATGAGCAGGGTAAACGAGAATGCAGCCGGAGTGGATATCGGTGCAATCGAGATAGTCGCTTGTGTGTCAGGCGATGAGAACACACAAATCGTGAAGGCATTTGGGAATTACACAGTTGATCTGCAAGCGCTGGCCAGATGGCTGAAAGGATATGACATCCGGACCGTTGCAATGGAAAGTACAGGGGTATATTGGATTCCGTTATTTGAAGAGTTGGAGCGGCAGGGCTTTGAATGTTTGCTGATCAGTTCGCGTTCCTTGCGAAGAGTATCTGGCAGGAAGAGCGATATTACTGATGCGCAATGGATCCAGACGTTGCATAGTTATGGATTGTTGGAAAGTTCATTCCGGCCACAAGGAGAACTGGTGGCATTGCGAACGTTGCTTCGACATCGCAGTCAATTAGTGGAGCATCGTTCGCCGCACATTCAACATATGCAGAAGGCATTGTTGCAGATGAACATCCAACTTTCCCAAGCGGTGAGTGATATGACGGGCGTGACTGGACAGACCATTATTCGAGCCATTCTGGCAGGAGAGCGTGATCCGCAAACATTGGCAGCCATGCGCGAGCCAGGCTGCAAGAAAAGTGAAGAGGAAATTGGGAGAGCCTTAACTGGAACCTGGCGTGAAGAGCATCTCTTCATCCTCAAGCAATCGATGGATCTGTATGATTATTACACTCGGCAAATCCTGGCTTGTGATGAAGAGATCGAGCGCATGTATGGAGCGACGCGGCCAGACTGGGACTTTGGTGAGGTTAAGCCTCTTTCTGTGCGCAAGCGGAGTTCACACAGCAAGAACGCACCGCATAATCCGGAAGGGATACGCAAGCACTTGAAGCGAATCAGCGGAGTGGACTTGAGTGTTGTGGATGGGTTTGGGGTGTCATTGGCTCAGACGGTGATTATGGAAGTCGGCACCGATATGAGCAAGTTTCCGGACGAAAAGCATTTCTGTTCCTGGTTGGGATTGGCGCCCAAGCATGAAATCTCAGGTGGGAAAATCTTGAAGAATAGAACATTGAAGACAAAGAACCGAGCAGGTCAGGCGTTCAGAATGGCAGCGCAATCAGTGAAGCAAGCAGATTGCGTGTTTGGAGTATTGTATCGGCGCTTGCGAGCCAGGTTAGGACCGGCACAGGCAACGGTGGCCACGGCTCATGCCATTGCTCGAGTTGTGTATCGAATGTTGAAATATCAAGTGGAATATGAACCGATCACTTTGAACGAGTATCAGAAACAGTATGAAGAACAGCAGATCAAATATATGAAGAAGAAAGCTGCGAAATTCGGCTTGCAACTCATTCCTGCATAATGGTGGCAAACGGACGAATCGAAAGGCGTCCTCAAACGAGAACGCCTGCTTTGCATTTAACGGCTTGTGCGAATTTGATGTTTCTGTCTGATGATTTAGACGACTTTGATTCGAAGAGCGTGCCTGATGATCATCTCAGCAATGCTCGTGATGATATGGTTTCTGAGA
>CAVYTW010000002.1:0-696247 GCA_963771375.1 uncultured Chloroflexia bacterium | reverse complement strand
TTGACGTGTTTCCCTGCCAAGTGATATGATATTCTTACCCCACCCGGGGGGGCAGGGTAAAAATCAACGACAAGCCATAGTCTATTGAATCGATGCGCTATGAAAAATGATGTAACTTCTCTCCGGCGTTTGAAAACAATCGAGGGCCATTTGCGGGGAGTGATCCGTATGGTGGAGCAGGATGCCTATTGCATTGATGTGATTCGCCAAATTCAAGCGGTGGAGGCCGCGTTGAACAAAGTTAGCTCGCAGATTTTGGAAAACCACCTGAACTCGTGTGTCATCACTGCCGTTCAAGGAAATGATAAGAAAGAACGTGAGCGCGTTTTGAAAGAAATCACTGAAGTGTTCGATACGGCGAACAAGGTGTAAAACGAGAATCGGATTTCGATTTTCGAATTATAAATTTCATCTTAAGGAGAAATAACATGGCCATTGTAACTTATTTAGTACCCGCCATTGATTGCGAACACTGCATTCACACCGTTGAAATGGAAGTCGGTGAATTGCAGGGAGTCCAATCTGTGAAGGCTGACCTCGATACCAAAAAAGTTCAGATTTCATTTGATGCGCCTGCCAGCGAAGAAAAGATCAAGAGCTTGCTAGCTGAGATCAATTATCCTGTTGCTGCGTAACTAAATCGTAATTTTAGTGGGAGCGCAATGTGTTGTGCTCCCACAACTTGGTAAATGATGCCTGAAACAAAACAATTAACGTTGCCCATTACCGGTATGTATTGCGCCAATTGCGTCTCTACCATTGAGCGCAATTTGAAGAAAGTTAACGGCGTGCAAAGCGCGGTAGTGAATTTGTCATCGGAACGCGCCGTCGTTCAGTTCAATCCGTCTGCGACGGGCTTGGATGAAATGATCGCGCGCGTCCAACGCGCCGGATACGGTATCGCAACGGGTGAGGCGGATCTCGTCGTCAAACGTCTTGCCGATGACAGCGATGCGCGTCAACTCGAGAAGGCTTTGCAAAGAGTCGAAGGTGTGATCGAAGCGTCAGTGAACATTACTACTGAACATGCGCGCGTTAAGTATGTGCCGACGGTGGTGAGTCAAGCCGAGATAAGGGAAGCCGTCTCAAAGTCCGGGTTTGAAGCGTTGAAACTAGGCGGTGAAGCAGAAGATGCAGAAGCAAAAGCGCGTCAACATGAAATCAATACACAACGTCGCCTGCTCATTACAGGTTTGATCTTCACCATTCCATTGTTTTTATTTTCGATGAGCATGGACTTCGGTTTTCTTCCAGGGCAATGGATGGAAGCAAACTGGGCGATGGGGCTGATGTTCGCCCTCGCCACGCCGGTTCAATTTTATGTGGGCTGGCAATATTATGTAGGCGCATTCAAGGCGTTGCGCAGCGGCTCATCCAATATGGACGTGTTGATTGTGATGGGTTCATCGGTTGCATATATTTATTCGTTGGCGATCATGTTCCACTTGATTCCGGGGCATGTATATTTTGAAACCTCGGCCATGATCATCACGTTGATTCGCATTGGAAAATTTTTGGAAGCGCGCGCCAAAGGGCGAACGTCGGATACGATCAAAAAGCTGATGAGTTTACGCGGCAAAACGGCGCATGTCGTTCGCGCGGGACTTGAAGCGGAAAGTCCGCCGCTCTTAGCGGAAGTGCCCGTGGACGAAGTTCGCGTCGGCGACATCGTTCTCGTTAAGCCCGGCGAAAAATTCCGGTGGATGGCGTGGTTATCGAAGGTCGTTCAGCCGTTGACGAGTCGATGTTGACCGGCGAGTCATTGCCGGTTGAAAAGAAATCCGGCGATGCAGTCATTGGTGCAACGTTGAATAAAGCTGGCATGTTAAAGTTCGAAGCAACGAAAGTCGGCAAAGAGACCGCACTGGCACAGATTATCAAACTGGTCGAAGATGCGCAGGGCAGCAAAGCGCCGATTCAAAAATTAGCAGACCAAGTCTCTGCCATCTTTGTTCCAGCCGTGATTGCCGCGGCTTTGATTACATTTGCGATTTGGTATTTTGTGGTTCCATTAAATCTGGGCGGACATAACTTTACTACTGCATTGATTGACATGGTCGCGGTGTTAGTGATTGCCTGTCCATGTGCGATGGGGCTTGCTACGCCGACCGCCGTGATGGTCGGTACTGGCAAAGGGGCGGAGATTGGGATCCTTTTTCGAAATAGTGAAGCGTTGGAACGCGCGGGAAAAGTCAATGTGATTGTGCTGGATAAAACCGGAACGATTACTAAAGGACAGCCTGCCGTGACGGACATTTTGGTTAATGGATCATGGAACATGGAACCCTCCATTAACCATGCTCCATTAACAGTTGATCGGCTTTTGCGATTAGCGGCTTCTGTTGAAAAAGGCAGTGAGCATCCGCTGGGCGAAGCGATTTGGGCAGAAGCCACGAATCGCGGTTTAGCTTTGAGTGAGCTATCAGGTTTTAAAGCAGAAGCCGGGTATGGCGTCGAAGCCGAAGTCGACGGACGACGCGTGGTGGTGGGCAATGTCCGTATGATGGAGTCGCGCGGTTACACGTTGAATGGAATTGAGTCCGAAGTGACGCGTTTGCAGTCCGAAGCGAAGACTGTGATGTTGGTTGCCATTGACGGCAAAGTCGCGGGCGTCATCGCGGTGGCGGATACTCTTAAGGATAATTCTAAAGATGCGATTGAAGAATTGCATCGCATGGGTTTGAAGGTCGCAATGATCACCGGCGATAATCGCAAGACTGCTGAAGCGATTGCGAAGCAAGTTGGCATGGATGATGTATTAGCGGAAGTTTTGCCGGAAGGAAAATCGAGCGAGATAAAGAAGTTACAAGGTTCACCTGTAAGCGCGGATGGTTATCCGCGCTTAGTTGTCGCGATGGTCGGTGACGGCATCAATGACGCGCCCGCGCTAGCTCAAGCAGATGTCGGTATTGCGATTGGCACAGGCACCGACGTCGCCATGGCTGCTGCGCCGATTACGTTGATCAGCGGCGATCTACGCGGCGTGGCGCGCGCGATTTCTCTCTCACGCAAAACGCTTGGCACAATCAAACAGAATCTGTTCTGGGCGTTTTTCTACAATGTGATTCTTATCCCCGCCGCGGCAATGGGATTCTTGAATCCGATGCTGGCCGCCGGCGCGATGGCCTTCAGTAGTGTATTTGTAGTGGGTAATAGTTTGAGGTTGCGAACGATAAAAGTTTAAGGCGGCAAGGAAAACGCCTAATTTTTTACATAATTTCTCAACCTTGAAAAAACCGTGCTCGCAATGACATGGCTTTTCCAAGGTCGATTGACAAAAAGTGAAAAATAAGATCCTTCTCAGTACAATTGCGAGTGCGAACAAGCAAAGAACTGAGGAGGATCTGAAATGGATTGTAGCACGGACAAAAAGCAGGGGACTGGCAGGATTAAGCAAGACTACGGGGCCAGTGGAGTGCTTTACGATATCGGGAGCGTGTATGGGTGCTTGATGCAACTCACGGATATTCGGAAAGCACGCGGGAAGTTATACACGTTGGAATCTGTGCTGATGATCATTCTGATGGCAAAATTATGCGGAGAAGATCGGCCATCTGGGATTGCCGAGTGGGTGAAGAATCACCAAGAGGCATTGGTCAAGTTACTCCAATTGGATCGAAGCCAGATGCCCAGTCACAGTACCGTTCGGCGGATCTTAGCTTATGGGGTGTATCAAGAAGAAATCGAACGACTGGTGGGCGAATACAATCAGCCAGGAAATCATGGAGAGGGGTACGCGATGGACGGCAAATCGCTACGCAGCATGCGAAAAAAAGACGATGACTGTTCAGAATATTTATTGAGTGTCTATGACGTGGAGCACGCCAAAGTGATGTCGCAGGTGGAAGTGGGGCGGAAAGAAAATGAGATCACGAAAGCTCCCAAAGCCTTGGAAAACGTAAAAATCTCGGGAAAAATCATCACCGGCGACGCCATGCACACGCAACGCAGCCTCTCGGCGATCATTACCGATCAAGGCGGAGATTACGTGTTTCCGGTGAAGGAAAACCAACTGGCCTTATACCAAAGCATCCAACAACTCTTTGCACCCGAGTATCCCAAACCCGGATTTGGAAAAATCCCAACCGATTTTCTCAGCGCTCAAAAAGTGAATAAAGGACATGGGCGTTTAGAGATCCGGAACATCACCACCAGCGAAATGTTGAACGCCTATTCCACCTGGCCAGGACTCTCGCAAGTCTATCGGCTCGAACGACACTTTCAGTGGTTTCGTTCCGGTCGTTGCTATCGCACCTCCTGTGAGACTGAATTTGGAATCACCAGTTTAGATCGAACTCAGACCACAGCTTTGCATCTCCTGAAGATTCGTCGAGCTCACTGGGGCATCGAAACAGGTTTACATTATCGCCGGGATGTAACCTTCAAAGAAGATGCAACTCGTATGACCATGTGCAACATGGGAAAGGTCATGGCATTCATCAATAACCTCGTGATCGCTCTCATCCGACAATCCAATTTTCAAAATGCCGCTCAAGCCCGACGTTACTTTGCTGCTCATCTTTCCGATGCCTTTTCTCTTTTGACCACCCCATTTTCCCGACCTTGAAACAGCCATGTCGCAATGACACATTGTGTTGTCAAAATCCCTCGATACGACTATAATACCATCAGTAATTCGGGGCGTGGCGCAGTCCGGCTAGCGCGCTTGCATGGGGTGCAAGAGGTCGGAGGTTCAAATCCTCTCGCCCCGACAGGAAAACTCCAGAAACGGAGTCTTCTTTTTTTCGGAGATTTCCTCTGCGAGGATTTCGCAGGTTCAACAAATCCTCTTGCCCCGACCAAAAACTCCACTCGTTGGGGTCTTTTTTATTTGCAATGATATAATTTTCAAGCCATTCCTTATAAATCGACTTAAGCTATCCTTTGAAATCCCTCAAGCGCCCCGCAACTGGTTTTGGAGCGTGATTTTATTTCCATTTCTGGTTACGCGCGCGATTTGGATTTTGGTTGCGTATTTTGCCTACAACAATTACCAGCCCAACCCAAGTTATCTGGGTTATGTCAAACAGGGATATTTCCTCACGCATATTTTTCCACTCGATATTTTCACACGCTGGGACTCGAAGTGGTATTTCTCCATTCTCAAAACCGGATACCAGCCTTCCGCCAATTTCAGAACCCTTTATAGCAACCTGGCATTCTTTCCGCTCTATCCGTATCTTGTCAAAAGTGTAGGCTGGCTCGGCATTCAATTGCCCGATGGCCTTTATATTTTCCTTGGGCTTTTGCTTTCAAATCTTTGTTTTCTCGCTTCAGCCGCATTGCTTTATCGTTTGATGATCTCTTCCCTGGGATTTGATGAAGATACCGCCCGCCGCACACTGACGCTGTTGATTGTTTTCCCCGTCAGCTTTTTCTTTTCCGCATTTTATCCGGAAAGTCTGTTTTTATTACTGACACTTCTCGGTTTTACATTTGCATTGGAAGAGAAGTGGGCTTGGACTGGAGTTTGCGCGGCTTTGGCTATCGTCACTAAGCCAACCGGGATTATTCCAGTATTTGCCCTGGCATGGCTGTACATGGAAAAGAAACAATGGAAATTGCAAAATATTCGTTCATCTATTTTATGGTTTCTGCTCGCGCCAATTGCGTTGTTGTTGCACTTTTATGATTTGTATCTTGTCTCTGGTCATCCCCTGGCCTTTCTCGACGCGATGACTGCCTGGGGCGGGATTCAACCATCCACTTATTGGAATCCGTTCCAAAATCTGAGCGGCGCGGGTCTGGATGTATTTAAGATTGACCTCGTGTTAACCATCCTGTTTTTGATCGCCAGTTTTTATTTACTTTGGAAATGGCCCATTAAAGCATACGGGGTTTTTGCTTTGCTGATGATTCTCCTGCCGCTTTCCGAGGGACTGTTGGTTTCGATCTCGCGCTATTTGTTGGTTTCTTTTCCAATCTTTATTTTGATAGGCGATAAGCTCAAGCGCGGAAAATGGTATGATTTTACAGTGGCCGTTTTCTTTGCTTTGCAGATCATTTATTTTGCAGGCTGGGTTAATTACTATTGGATCGCTTAAGCAAGAACGATTATTCAGCCAACTATCTTGATGGAACAAACCGGACAATCTCCTTCGACGAATCGCAACGCGGTTCTCAGTTCCATTGCCGGCGCATTGACCGTCGTTTCATTTTGTCTGGGCGTTGCGCCCATCCCATTCACCGACTTTATATGTTATTCCATCAGCCTGCTCTTTGCGGCGACCGCGCTCGCACTGGGATTTATATCCTTATTGCAAATCCGCCAAAGCGGAGGATCGGGCCGTGCGCTGGCTTGGATCGGAATCTCCGTCGGCGGACTAACGATGCTTGCGGTTCTGTGCATCATTGCAGTGATCGTCTCATTCTTTCCATATTTGGAGCATTACCTTCAACAAGCCTGGATTCAACTTCGACATTAAAATATCAGTGTATTCCGGCTTGCTAATCTAATCTGCTTCGATTATGCTTGTCGGTGGGAGTGGTTATGTCCCGGCGGGCTTCCTGGTCTTCAAAACCTGTGGCGGGTCGCGTTGCGGGCCGCGGTGGGTTCGAACTCCCATCCACTCCCGCTCGATCCGAGTTAATTATTTTTTGTCTGATAAAGGTACAAATGCCGATTCCTGATATTGAAATTCTAAATAGTCTCGTCTCACGCGTTTTCCGAATTGAAGATTTTACAATGGGTGATCCAGCCCAAGGTGCGATTGTACGATATCGCGGACAATTGATCTCTGAAGATTCCGTTTCTGCCTACGACCAATTAGCGGACTCCCTTAAACTGTACGACATCACGCCTATGTTTCGTTTGGATCACGGCCAACAACTGGTCTTTCTTGCACCGAAAAAGCCGGATCCGAAACCGACGCGGGTTTCCATCAATATTATTCTTTTCATTCTTACCATATTGAGTGTGATGTTTGTCGGTGCGTCGGCAACCGAACCACCAACTGCTTATGGAGTTTTGTCGCAAGTCATCGCATGGATTAACTACTTGCTCAGCGGCTGGCCGTATGCCTTGAGCTTGATGTCGATTCTTCTAGCGCACGAATTCGGCCATTATTTCATGAGCCGTCATCATAAGACGGCTGCGACGTTGCCGTACTTTATTCCTCTCCCGTTTCCCCCGCTTGGCACGATGGGCGCCGCGATCTTGATGCAGGGCACGCCGAAGAACAAGCGCGTCTTGTTCGATATCGGTGTGGCGGGACCGTTAGCGGGCATCATCGTCGCAATCCCGATTCTATTCTATGGCCTTTCCATTTCCAAACTTTCGATTATTCAGCCGGTGCCGGGAATGTTGCTGGAGCAGGAAGGGAACTCGATATTTTATTTGCTTGCGAAATATATAACCTTCGGAAAGTTATTGCCTGATCCCGCAAGCACTCACGGGCTTTCTTTAGGCATGTATTGGCTTCGTTATTTCTTTACCGGACAACCATTTCCAATAGGAGCAACGGATGTGATCACCAATTCGATTGCCTTCGCAGGTTGGGCAGGACTACTGGTCACGGCGCTCAATCTGATTCCGGCGGGCACATTGGATGGCGGCCACGTGATCTATTCGTTGTTCGGCGAGCGGGCCAAGAAACTTTTCCCATTTATTTGGGGAATATTAATTCTATTGGGCTTCTTCTGGAATGGCTGGTGGATTTGGGCTGTGCTCCTGCTCTGGCTCGGACGCGTTCATGCCGAGCCGCTCGATCAGATCACCCAGCTTGACTCCGGCCGCCGTGCCGTTGCAGTGTTGGTCATTATCATATTCATATTGACATTCAGTCCGGTGCCATTTGCAGTATTCGGCGGATTATGATTTTTCGCCGCGGCTTTTCAATCTTATTTTTGTTTTTGCTCGCGGCTTGCCAGTCTGCACCGATTCATTTAACGGCAACGCCATCAGCGCAAGCCAAAACTACAGCGCAGGATGCAGCTACGCCTCAACCGACGATCACTCCACAAGCGGCGAGCAAGCTCGGGGTCGCGAAAGAAGCGCTTAAGGGAATCACGATTCAAGTCTGGCATCCGTGGTTCGGCGTCGAAGCGAATCTGTTTCAATCGCAGGTGGATGAATTCAATCAAACGAATCAATGGGGGATCACGGTTCAATCCACCAGCCAGCTTGACTATGATGAATTATTCAATAACGTCACAACCATTTTGCCAACGCCCGATCATCCTCAGCTTGTGATCGGTCTCCCGGAATATGCTCTGTTGTGGAACGCGAAGGATGATGTCGTTGATTTGACGGATTACGTAAATGATCCTCAATATGGATTGAGCAATGGAGATGTAAAGGATATTCCATCGGTCTTTTGGAATCAGGATGAGATTAACGGACAACGCTTGGGAATCCCGGCGGAACGTTCGGCGCGCTTCCTTCTCTACAACGTGAGCTGGGCGCGCGAACTTGGGTTTTATTCCTCGCCCGTTACCGCCGACGATTTTCGCAAGCAGGCTTGCGCGGCGCACACTACGATGTTAACTGACAAAATCAAATCGAATGATGCCTTGGGTGGATGGCTGGTGGATACTCAATCGATGACCGCACTTTCATGGCTGACGGCATTCGGCGGCGGTGTGCTTGAAGGAAATGGTTACCGCTTCTTGACTCCGAACAATCTTGCCGCGCTGACATTCGTAAAACAACTTTATGATGATGGCTGTGCGTGGTCGGCATCCGATCCATCTACTATTTACGATGCATTTGCGAATCGCAAAGCATTGTTCTCAACGGCAAGTTTAGAAGAGCTGTCTGATCAAACGCGCGCGTTTGCGGCGGCGAACAACTCCGATCAATGGACTGTGCTGCCTTTCCCGGGCAATTCGCAAAGCGGCTTATACATTTATGGTTCGTCATATATTATGTTGAATTCCACACCCGGACAGCAATTGGCTTCATGGCTTTTTGTGCGCTGGATGTTATCGCCGGAGAATCAAGCCAAATGGGTGGATGCATTGGGCTTGTTTCCTTTGCGAGCCTCATCCATGGACTTGCTCAAGGATTACAGCAATAGTCATCCGCAATGGAATGCAGCCCTGGCTCTTTTGCCTAACGCGCAGATTCAGCCGCAGTTGGCCTCGTGGCGGATTGTGCGAATTATGCTGGAAGATGGATTTGGCGATATCTTCCGCGACAACATTCCAGCGGGCCGGGTTGCGGCGACTTTAGCCGACATGGATTCAATGGTACGCGATCTCTCAAAGTGAGAAAACGCGACGTTATGCCCCTTACTTTCTTATACAGACCAATCCTTTAAGATATGCGCCTTCGGGGAAATGCAATGAGATGGGATGATCACTGGCCTGCGAAAGATGTTCGATGATCTGAGCATCCACGCTAGCATCCAGCGTGGCGCCCGCCACAATTTTTTGGAATAGAGCCGCGTCAATTCCACCAGAGCATGAGAATGTAAATAAAATTCCGTTGGGTCGCAACAACTTGAATGCAAGCAGATTGATGTCTTTATAACCGCGTGCGGCTTTGTCAGCCTGCGCGGCGGTCGGTGCGAACTTGGGCGGATCGAGAACGATCATATCGAAAGAGCGGGCTTCGTCGCGGAATTTTCGCAAAACTTGAAACACATCGCCTTCAAGAAATTGTGCTTTTTCAAGAGGCAATTCATTAAGTTCGATATTCTGACGCGCAAGTGCCAATGCGTCGGATGACGCGTCCACGCATAAAACAGACTTTGCATCGCCAGCCAATGCATTGACCGTAAATCCACCAGTATAGCAAAAGCAATCCAATATATCTTTATCTTTTGCCAATGTGCGCACGCGCTGACGGTTAGTGTGTTGATCGAGATAGAAGCCGGTTTTGTGGCCGTGTTCAATGTCAACAAGGAATTTCAGACTATATTCCGTGATGGATAATGTAGAACTGACAATAGTACCGCGCAAAATCCCAATGCGCGGTAGCAAGCCTTCGAGTTCGCGCACGTCGGCATCGGAGCGTTCGTAAATATTATTCAAGCCAGTTTCTTCGAGCAGAATATCGGCGATGGTTTCTTTCCAATATTCAGAACCGGCAGTCAAGGATTGAAGAACGAGGAGATCATCATAACGATCCACGATGAGACCGGGGATGCCATCGGATTCAGCGTAGATCAAACGAATTCCATTTGTATCTTGGGAATCGAATAACGAGTTTCGAGTTTGGAGCGAGGCGCGGATTCGTTGGCGGAAGAATTCCGCATCAACGGTTTCATCGTCAAACGTCCAAGTGCGAACGCGGATTTGCGACTGAGGCGAGTACGCGCCTCGAGCGAGGAAGTCGCCTTTTGAGGAGAGTACGTCCACCGTCGCGCCGGAAGCGATGTTTGAATCCGCTTGTTGAATCGCGCCGGAGAAAATCCACGGATGGCGGCGTAAGACAGATTTTTCGCGTCCGGGTTTGAGAATGAGGGATGCCATTCAGTGAGTTTATCATATACGTGGTATCATCGCCGCTTATGTTAAAACCAATCCATTTGAAGACTTTCGTGCGCCACATGGCGATCATCCAGATCGGATTCGCATTGTTCGGGATTTCGATCGCGATGTTTAAAATATTTTGTGTCCATCCACATGAACCGATTGCTGCAGAAGGAGGTACAGATTAACAAATTTCTCACGTCCGCAGGGTTATCTTTTCATGCTCGACTCAACGAGGAATATAAATACTTGAGTTTAGAGTTCGATGAACCTTAACAAAAATGGAACTTGCTGATAGAAGTAAGTTGTGAAGCCAACAAAAATCAGCGAGTTCCGAAAAGCAGTATACCAAAGTCTGAAGAAACGAGCGGATATCTTATTCGACTTGATGGACGCCCTGACCGTGGCGGGCCAGGTGAGTTCGCCGGTGGCCTTGAGCGAACAGAAGCCGTTCCGGCGGAAGTTTGAGAGTGTATACGAAGGGTTGCAAAACGGCGAGATGGATATCGGGGAAATTCTTTCGCTCTTGCCAGATTGTGTGCCGGAAGACAGCGAAACGATCGCAGGCTATCAAGTCTATGCAGTAGACGCTACTCCCAACGAACATGAAGAAGGCGAGACCCTGCCGGATCGCAGTGGGTTGAAATCCAATCAGAGCGAGCCGTTGCGCTATGGTCATAAGTATTCCTGGGTGGTGCGGCTGATTCATTTCGGGACTTCATGGGCCGCGCCGGTGGACGTGGAACGGATCCGCACGGAGAGCACGGATACGAAACTGGCGGCAGTGCAGATCCAAGAATTGGATCTGCGTGACCCCCAAGCGAAAGTCATCGTGGCGGACAGCCGGTACCAGGACCACCAGTTTTTGAGTATTTTCGAGCCGTTTCAACGCACTTTTGCTTTGATCCGCTTGCGTAGCAATGGGGTTTTGTTTGAAGAGCCGAAGCGGAAACCGAAAGGCAGTCGCGGTGCTCCCCGCAAACATGGTCCGTCTTTCAAATTGAATGGCGCTCATCGTGCTGCGGATCGCGAAGAAACCTTTTCACTCGGCGAGCGGACCGTACGAGTGCAAGCCTGGCAGAAATTACACTTCAAGAAACTGGCTGCTTTCGTCGGCACACTGGTTCAGATCGAATTTCTCAAAGCCGATGGCACGCCGCGTTATAAACGACCGATGTAGTTATGGTGGACCGGACCGCAGCGTGTAACACTTTCTGATCTGTGCCGCATGTATCTTTGGAGATTTGCTATCGAGCATCTCTTCCGATTTCTCAAACAGCATATGGGACTCAATTCCAATCGTTCACCCAATCTGGTGAGTGTGGGGCAGTGGATCTGGCTGTGTGCCTTAGCTTATTGGCAGTTATTACTGATGCGCGATCAAGTGCAGCCCAATCGTCCGGCTTGGTATCCACACAGAGCCGATGAACTCACACCCCTCACGCCTTATCAGGTACAACGTTCGGCTTTTGCATTTTTGTTGGAGTTGGGTACACCGGCCTCCACTCCCAGACCTGCTGGAAAAGGCTTGGGCAGACCCAAGAATTATCGCCCGGTTCCGCGCCCTCGCTATCCAGTGATTTTCAAGAGCAAAAAGATATCCAAATCACCGGTTGCCAGTCCATAATTGGTATTTGCTTTTCTGTTTTTAAGGTTCCGTTCAATTGCACTTTCTTTGTGTTCTATCCTGCTACTCTAACTTGAAAATAAAATATCAAACAGCCATTGGTAAGGCAGCTGGGTATTGAATGTGTGAGATATCGTAACCCAACTTTTGCAATCGTTTCAATAGACGCTGTGCCGTTGCTTCCGGGCGCTGTTGATCAAAATAATTGTCACCCAGATCTCGATAAGGTTCTTGGCGCTGGATGAGATGATAAGCAATCACCAGGATGGAATGCGCTACAGCCATAATCGCTCGCTTCTTGCCTCGGCGTCCAGCCAAACGATGATACTGAGCGGAGAGATAAGTGTTATGGCCATGTGCCGCGGCGTGAGCCGCTTGAACCAGAGCAACGGTCAAGGCCCGGTCTCCCTTGCGAGTCGTACCTGAGTAGCGCTTCCCAGCGCTTTCGTTGTTTCCCGGAGCCACCCCGGCCCAAGCGGCCAGATGATCGGCCGTTGGAAAACGGCTCATGTCACTTCCGATCTCGGAAACGATGACTTCTGCGTTTCGCCGAGCGATTCCAGGAATGGTATCGAGCAGTTTCACGGCTTGTTCAAAAGGGTGGCAGTACTTCTCGATTTCTGCATCGAAACGAGCAATGGCTTCATCCAGATTGTCAATCTGGCACAATAATTCCGACAAGACAAAGCGATGGTGGGGTTTGACGCGTCCTTCCAAAGCCTTATCCAGTGGTTCCCGTTTCTCTTTGAGCCTGCCTTTCGCTAGATCAGCCATCTCACTCGCATTGGCAACGCCCGCGATGATCGCATCCAGCATCGCACGTCCGGAAACTCCCATCACATTGCTGGCCACGCTCGCCAGTTTAATGTTGGCGCTTTCCAACGTCTTCTGAACCCGATTGACCAAGGTCGCACGTTCCCGCACAAAGTTGGTGCGGGCGCGCGTCAATTCTCGCAATTCACGTTGTCCTGTGGGTGGAAGAAAGCTGCCTCGCAACAATCCATGCCGCAGCAGATCGGCAATCCATTCCGCATCCATCACGTCTGTCTTTCGCCCCGGCACTTTCTTGATATGTTGCGCGTTCGCCAACAACACTTCAAAACTCTCTTCCAGAATGTTGTAGATCGGCTTCCAATATTCACCGGTGCTTTCCATGGCGATGTGCGTGACTCCCAGACTCACCAGCCCATCCGAGAGACCCAGAAGATCCGCAGTCATCGTCGCAAACGTACGAACTTCTTTGCGCACTCCACCTTGCCCATCCGGAACCATGATCGCAGCCACTACCGTCTTCTTATGCACATCCAATCCAGCACATTGCAAGTGTACGACTTCCATGCCAACCTTTCCTTTCTTTCATATCGCCTGGCGTGGATACCCGATCAGTTAGAATTTAACTTACGTGCTTCCTTTACGGAGCGACAATTGGCGGTGCCTCCAGGTATCCGGGTCCGACTAAAGTACGAGCTCGGTGCACCATTGAGTTAACGACCTCTCTTGCCAGACATTCAAGGTATAGCATATTTTCATGCGTGATGGTGAATGTAGTTCATGATGACTAAAGTCAAGTAAATATGAAACCGTCACAAATCTTACGCCCCACCTTGCCAAAAGGATATGTGGATCATCCAATTTCAGAAGTCGCATGGGAACATGTTGAGGAGCGTTTGACTGGATCCACAAATTATTGGATTTGTTCAGTTCGTTCAAATGGACATCCGCATGTGATTCCGCGTTGGGGAGTTTTTCTGGACGGAAAGTTTTATTATGATGGCAGTCTCGAAACTCGTCACGCAAAAAACGTCACTGCCGCTCTCCAAATGTATCTCTGCATCTGGAGAGCGGCAGTGACGTTGTAATCATGGATGGAATTTCTCAATCTATAGATAGACCTTCTGTCGAACTGGCTCAAAGGCTGTCTCAAGAATACAAGTCCAAATATTCCAGTGAAGGATATTCGCCCGAACCGAATCAATGGGATAGCGGCGGTCTCTATGTGTTTATTCCGCGTCAATGTTTGGCATGGACGAAGTTTTTTGAGAATCCCACCAAATTTATTTTCTGAAAACAACCGCCGACGAAAGTCGGCGGTTGTTTGTGCGCCCAGCATGGGCGTTGACTATACTTCACACGGTCACAAATTGCGTTTTTTCAAAGAGCTGAAAACGCAAAGTTAGCAAAGAATTGAGATCGGATTTGTGAGTTGTCATGGTTTCGTCCAAGCATTTTGAAATGGCAGCTTTGAAGGCTGGGAATTTTTCGTAGTAGTGGGCATACAGGCATTTCTTCTTCACAAACTTCCAGATGCGCTCAATCAAGTTGAGGTTGGGCGAATAGGAGGGCAGGAAGCACAATTCGATGTTCAGGCTTTTGGCTTTTTCCATGACGAGAGCACATCTTTGATAGCGAGCATTATCCAAGAAGATGGTAATCGGGCTGCCGATATAAAAAGTTGCGATCTTCTCCAAAAGCGCACACACGCTCTGCGCCGTAATGTAGGTGTCATTCGTGACCGTCAGCATTTCATGCGTCACGGCATTGAGCACACCCAAGACGTTGAAGCGTTGCCGACCCGAAGGCGCTGGAATAAAAATACGAGTCACGGACCACAGACAGCCGAGAAAAGCAGATAATACGAAATGGGCCGCATCCATGAAAAGAACCACCCTCTTCCCCGCCTGCGCTTCATCTAAACGAGACTGCATTTCTTGTTCCAGAAATTCTTTCTGTTTTTCTGGATCGGCTTTGGCTGGCAGGCTGCCTACTTTCCTGTAACGGAGATTGAGTTTTTTTTGAAAAACTCACGCACTTGGCTTTGACTACGCTTCACACCCGTGATCTCTTCAATCTCCTTTTGCGCTTCCTTGATACTGGCTGGCGGATTTTCTCGAAAATACGCTTCCAACGATACAATATGCTTGACCAACTCGCCTTGAGCTTTATAGTAGTTGATTTCCTTTAACTTCTCTATGCCGCCTTGCTGATAAAGTTCATAGTATTCTCGAACGGTATTTCCGCTGACGCCCACGATTTCTTCAATCTGCTCAGGCGATAAGTTATACGCTTTGAGCAGGAGTGCTTCCATTCGGCGCTGGACTAACGGCACAAGATGGTTGTAGCGTTGATAGCGCATTTCTGCAATCTGTTCCGATGTGAATTCGAGGTGAATGGTCATAGCCCCATCTTACCAAAACTTTAGCCCCTCGTTTCTTAAAACCGCAATTTATGCCCGCTCTCAGTATAGAAGGTGAAAGACCTTTATGGAGGTTGATTGCACCAACCATTAGCGGAAGGCAAGGGCGTCACTGCGAGGTGAGGTCTGAAGGAAGCTGGAAGCAAATCTGCGACCTGATGAACAAGAAGCCCATCAGAGGCTGTGAGGTCGGGCGAGTTGGCAAGTGACAACGAAGCCCGAAGCAATCAAGGGCCGAAACAGTAAATGGGACAGGGATGCAGAGAAAGTCAACGTTCTTACCTGGGGAGGCCTGTCGTCCGGCTAACAAAGTAACCCTGGCAAGGATGTCAGATTGAGACGGCAGGAGTCAGCCGAGGCCATAGTACTGAGATTATTTTTCAGGAAGGGCTGAACATCGAGAGGATGAGTACGATGAGTAGTTCGCGGGATGAACATAGAAGACCGAATGCTTCGAATAGAAGAACTGCCGTGCAAACGAAATGGGTGAAGCCTATGGGAGTTGCACAGAGGGTCGAGCCATCCCCGGCACGAGACAGAGGAAAATCCAGTTCAAGAATTTCTGTACCATTCTCGGTGAACCGCCGGATGCGGCCCCGCATGTCCGGTGGTGTGAGAGGGAGCGGTTAGCCGCCGCTCCCTACTCGATTATTGGATAATTCCGATTTGTTTTCCGGCGGTTGCAATTACGTCAATAGCGCCTTCAATGTCGCTTGGCTCGTGTGCGGCCGTAACCGTGGCGCGCAGCCGCGCCAAACCTTCCGGCACAGCAGGCGAAACGACCGGCAGGACGAACACGTCGTGATGCTGAGCCTCACGCGTCATCGCAAAAGCTTGATCATCGGAACCGCATACAACGGGGACAATGGCGGTAGTGGTCAGCAAGGTATCGAAGCCGGCGGATTTGAGTCCATTGATAAATAGCTGTGTGTTGTGATTCAGCTTTTCGATGCGCCAGGGTTCATCGAGGATTACTTTGAAGGCTTCGTTGGCGGCGGCGGCTTGAGCGGGCGGAAGGGCGGCGGAAAAAAGATAGGCGCGGCTGGCATGACGCATATAGGTGATCAAATCCCTTTTGCCAGCGATGTATCCACCAATGGATGGAATTGTTTTACTGAGCGTTCCCATCTTGATGTCTATCACATCTTCGAGACCGAAGTGTTCTTCGATGCCGCGTCCGGTTTTGCCGAGCACGCCCAACGAATGCGCTTCATCCACCATCAGATAGGCGTTATATTTTTTGCAAACTTCGACCATGCGGGGCAGGTCAGCCACGTCACCGTCCATCGAGAAGACGGCGTCCACGACGACCAGCTTGGCGACACCGTCCGGGATTTGTTCGAGCCGATGCTCCAAATCTTGCATGTCATTATGTTTGAAGCGGCGGAACTTTGCGCCAGACATAAGGCATCCGTCCACGATGGAAGCGTGATTCAATTTATCGGACAAGACATAATCGCCGCGTCCCATCAAGGTCGAGATGACTGTCAGGTTGGTGGCATATCCCGAAGTATAGGTGATCGCGGCTTCGGCATGTTTGAAATGCGCGATGGTTTCTTCGAGTTCGTCGTGAATGGTCAGCGTGCCGGCCAGAAAACGGCCGCCGTGAGTGCTGGTGCCATATTTATCAACAGCTTTGTGCGCTGCCTCGTTGATGCGCGGGTGATTTAACAATCCAAGGTAACCGTACGAGGCATACATTCCCATTTCGCGGCCATGCACCAAAACCTTGGCCCCGCCTCGTATTTCCTCGATGGGCTGGTTGAAGAAATACAAATCTTCCGTTTCGAGTCTCGCGACTCTATCGGTGAAAACTTTGATGCGGCGCGAAACAATATCACCCGTGTTGAATTCCATGATCAACTCCTATTGCTTCCCGTTTGAATCTATAGGCGTGAACTTAACCGTGACAAGATGAAAACAGGGTTCTGAATTGAATGATTGCGCGATATTTTGTAAAATAACCTGGCTTAGTTTAGCCGCTTGGAGCTAAACTGTCAAACTGACTCCGTGAATTGCGGCATGTTCCAAGTTTATCACACGCGGCGCGAAGACCGAAGTGAACGATCAGAAATTAGAAAGCGGCCGTCTTTTTAAAATGACGGTCGCTCCTTTCAAATAATGCCGATTTGTTTTCCGGCGGTTGCAATCACATCAATCGCGCGTTCGATCTCACTCGGCTCATGCGCGGCCGTGACCGTGGCGCGCAGCCGGGCCAAGCCTTCCGCTACCGCGGGCGAAACGACCGGCAAGACGAACACGTCGTGATGCTGAGCCTCGCGCGTCATCGCAAAAGCTTGTTCATCGGAGCCGCACAGCACCGGGACAATGGCAGTCGTGGTCAGCAAAGTGTCGAAGCCGGCGGATTTGAGTCCATTGATAAATAGCTGTGTGTTGTGATTCAATTTCTGGATGCGCCAGGGCTCGTCGAGGATCACTTTGAAGGCTTCGTTGGCGGCGGCAGCTTGAGCGGGCGGAAGGGCGGCGGAAAAAATATAGGCGCGGCTGGCGTGGCGCAGATAATTGATCAAATCCTTTTTGCCAGCGATATATCCGCCCACCGATGGTATCGTTTTACTAAGGGTTCCCATCTTGATGTCCACCACGTCTTCGAGGCCGAAATGCTCTTCGATGCCGCGTCCAGTTCTGCCGAGCACGCCGACCGAATGCGCTTCGTCCATCATCAAATATGCGTCGTGCTTTTTGCAAACTTCGACCATGCGAGGCAGGTCGATCACATCGCCATCCATCGAGAAGACCGCGTCAGCGACAACCAGCTTCGAAGCGCCGTCCGGAATTTGTCCAAGCCGATGATCCAAATCTTCCATGTCATTGTGTTTGAAGCGGCGGAATTCTGCGCCTGACATCAGGCATCCGTCCACGATGGAAGCGTGATTCAATTTATCGGATAACACGTAATCGCCGCGTCCCATCAAGGTTGAGATGACCGTCAGGTTGGTGGCATATCCCGAAGTATAGGTGATGGCGGCCTCGGCATGTTTGAAATGCGCGATGGTCTCTTCGAGTTCGTCGTGAATGGTCAGCGTGCCGGCCAACATACGGACACCGTTCGTACCTGTGCCAAATTTTTTAACGGCTTTCGTTGCGGCTTCGTTGATGCGCGGGTGATTTAACAATCCAAGATAACCGTACGAGGCATACATTCCCATTTCGCGCCCATGCACCAAAACCTTTGCCCCGCCGCGCAGTTCTTCAATAGGCTGATTATAAAAATATAAATCACTGGCTTTTGCATCCGAGACGCGCTCGGTAAAAACCTTGATGCGGCGCGAGACAGTATCATCCGTGTTGAATTCCATAATCGACTCCTAAAAAGAACTTGGCCTAGTTTAGCCGCTTGAGGATGAACTGTCAAACAGATTCAAATACCATAATCGGGATGTGACGCGTTGTCATCTTTTGATATTCCAAATACGGCGGATGATGCTCGGTGGCGAATTTCCACAGCCGATCATATTCCTCGCCAGTCGCTTCGCGGCTTTGGACTTCGATTCTTTTTCCCTTAATCTCCAGCGCGGCGCGCGGCTGTTTCTTTAGATTCAAATACCAATCCGCATTCTGATTCTTTCCCCAATTCGACGCAACGATCAGATATTTGCCTTCGTAATCGAAATATGCAATCGGGATGACGCGCTCCTGTCCCGATTTGCGACCCGTGGTATGCAGAAGCAAAACCGTCTGCGTGCCAAGTTTGCTTCCAATTCGTCCACGGCTGGTGCGGAGGATGAAGGAATTGATGGACATGAACCATTTGATAAAGAGATCCTTCATTATTTTGCCAACTTCCTTAACCCATCTTCATCAATAATCTTCACGCCCAGCGACTTGGCCTTCTCAAATTTTGATCCCGGTTCCGCGCCGAGCACAAGATAAGTTGTCTTCATGCTGACGCTATCGGTCACTTTGCCGCCATTCGATTCGATGAATGCTTTCACGCCATCACGCGAAAGCATTGGAAGCGTGCCGGTGACGACGAAGGTCAAACCACTTAGCTTCCCTTCTCCTCTTTCTTTTTTCCCTTGCGCTATCGGCCACAATCCAATTGCTTTCAACTTCTTTAATATCTTTTGATTTGCGGGACGTGCAAACCAATCCATGATGGCCTTGGCGATGTTGGGGCCAATACCTTCGATTTGTTGTAAATCGTCAACGGTTGCTTTTGACAAAGCATCCAAATTTCCAAAGTGACTCGCAAGGTCGCGCGCGGATACTTCTCCCACGCCGCGCATTCCCAATGCCGTGACCAATCGCGGCAGGGATTGATTCTTCGACTCGGCAATTGCCACTAATAAATTATCAGCGATCTTGCCGGGTGGTTCCTTCTCAGTCTTGCGATCTTTCTTAGTGACAGCTTCGAGAATTGATTCGCGCGTCAAGGTGTAAATATCTGCCACATCTTTGATCGCGCTAGTATCAATCAACTTTTCGACAATCTTGAATCCAAGCCCATTGATGTCCATCGAGCCGCGTGAGACAAAGTGCTCGATGTTGCGTTGGAGTTGCGCAGGACATGCTGCGTTGACACAATAACAAGCAACTTCACCTTCGAAATGTTCCACCGGCTGTCCGCACACCGGACAAACTTGCGGCGGCTTATATTTCCTTTCTTTGCCCGTGCGCACGTCCACCACCGGACCAATCACATACGGGATGACTTCACCCGCGCGCTTAACTAAAACACGATCTCCGACGCGGATATCTTTCTCAGCGATGTAGTCGAAGTTATGCAAGGTGGCGCGCTCGACAATCACGCCGTTGATCTCAACCGGCTCCAACACCGCGTTCGGGATCAAGACGCCGGTTCTTCCCACGCTGACGCGGATATCCAGCAATTTCGTCGTCACTTCGCGTGCCGGGAATTTAAATGCAGTTGCGCCGCGCGGATCTTTGCCCACGAATCCCAACTCCGCCGCGAGATTCAAATCGTCAATCTTGATGACCATGCCATCGGCTTCATAAGTCAATTCATCGCGGCGGGTATTCCATGTTTCGGTATAAGCAATCGCAGATTCGATATCATCGAATCGTTTGGCGACATCGGTGATTGGAAAGCCCAACGACTTTAAGTATTGAAGCAATTCCCATTGCGATGTTGGAATTTGTCCGCCTTCGGAATAAACTATTTGATAAACGAGCAATGCTAATGGGCGAGAAGCGGTCAGCGCCGGATCGAGCTGTCGCAGTGAACCCGCCGCAGTATTGCGCGGATTGAGATACGTCTTCTCACCGGCTTCTTCAAGCTGATGATTGAGTTCTTCAAATTCTTTGATCGGAATAAACGCTTCGCCGCGCACTACCAAATATCTCGGCGGTTTGGGGCCTTTATTGTCAACCGGAATATGAAGCGGAATTGTTTTTACCGTTCGTAGATTTCCTGTGATATCTTCGCCGACTTCCCCATCGCCGCGCGTCGCGCCTTGCACGAAGACGCCATCGCGGTAATGTAGGACAACCGATAAGCCGTCAATCTTCGGTTCGACGACGAATTTCGCGGAGGCTACGCGTTCATCCAATTTACGGACGCGTTCAAACCAGGCACGCGCGTCGTCCGCGCCAAAGGCGTTCGCCAGACTCAAAATCGGCGCGGGGTGGCGGACTTTCTCGAAACGGTCGGCCGCTTTGGCACCCGCGCGCTGCGTCGGCGAATCGGGCGTGATCCAATCCGCGTGTTCAGCCTCAATTTTTTTCAACTCATTCATCAGCTTGTCGTATTCCGCATCACTGATGACCGGCGCATCGAGCACGTGATACCGATAATTGTGTTGGTTGATCTCAGTTTTAAGTTCTTCGTAACGCGAGCGAATGGTTTGGTTGGTCATGTCGAAATTATAGCGCAATTGACAAATGCAAATGGGACACCCAAAACTTTCCGTGCATTATAATTACCTTATGCCAAAAACTCACACTCGATTTGTCTGCCAGCAATGCGGACACGTCTCTGCTTCGTACATGGGCAAATGTCCGCAATGCGGATCGTTCAACAGCATGGTCGAGGAGATCGTCCATGATGAACCGGTCAGCAAAGGCGCGACAGCCAATGTGCGCGGACTGACGGGACGTTCTCAACCGCAACCTATCGGCGAAGTCGGCGGCGATGCCGAAGATCGCATTCCATTGCCTATCGCTGAATTTGCGCGCGTGCTCGGCGGCGGCATCGTGCCCGGCTCGATTGTGCTGGTGGGCGGCGACCCCGGCATCGGCAAGTCCACGCTGATGTTGCAAATGGCACTGGGCATGGCGGACAAAAAGCGCGTGCTTTACGTTTCAGGCGAAGAGTCCGAACGACAGATCAAGATGCGCGCCACGCGTCTCGGCAATGACAAAAAAGAATTTCCTGCAAACCTCTTATTGGTCACCGAAACAAATCTCGAAGTCATACTCAATCATGTCAATGAAATCAAACCTGATTTGTTGATCATCGATTCGATTCAAACCGTTTATCTTTCCGAACTCGATTCATCCGCCGGTTCTGTTTCGCAGGTGCGTGACTGCGCTTCGCAGTTGCGCGAGCTCGCTAAATCCAGCGGCATATCCGTTTTCCTCATCGGTCATGTCACCAAGGAAGGCGCCATCGCCGGTCCGCGCGTGTTGGAGCACATCGTCGATACAGTTTTATATCTCGAAGGCGACCGTTTCCAGGCTTATCGTTTACTGCGCTCTGTGAAGAATTGTTTCGGCGCGACCGCCGAAGTCGGCGTGTTCGAAATGCGCGAACGCGGCCTGATCGAAGTGACCAATCCATCCGAGGCTTTTCTCGAAGAGCGGATGGTCAATGCACCCGGCTCTTCGATTGCGGTGATGATGGAAGGCACGCGTCCGATCTTGGTTGAGATTCAAGGGCTCACTTCACCAACTTAATTTGGCAATGCGCGTCGTACGCCAAACGGCGTGGACTTCAACCGGCTTCTGCTCATCGCGGCGGTCCTGACCCGACGTGTGGGACTCAAGCTTGGCGAACAGGATGTTTTTGTCAACGTGGTGGGCGGCATTCAAATTGATGAACCTGCTGCGGATTTGGCCGTTGCCGCTGCAATCGCATCCTCATGGAAAGATGTTTCCATTCGTGCCGATGCGGTGTTGATCGGTGAGATCGGTTTGGCCGGTGAATTGCGCATGCCAAGCCAAATGCAGACGCGTCTGCGTGAAGCAGCAAAACTTGGTTTTAAATGCGCGATCGTGCCGAAAGCGATTCATAAGGGCGAAGGCTGGCCAACGGGGATCGAGATCATCGAGGCGCGTTCGGTTTCGCAAGCCTTGGATGCGGCTTTTGCCATTCAAAGAGAGTCGCCAAAAGGCCGAAGGCTTGCATAACTTTCGCGCGACAATTTAATTTCTTCTTCGTATATCCTCAGAAGGAGAATTTCCATGAGCTATAAAATGTTTTCGATTGTTTTGATTCTCGCATTGGCAACTCTTGCCTGCGGGTTTAGCGTCTCATTACCCCAAGCGCCCACGCCCGGGCCGGATGTCGTAGATAATATAACGGTGCCCGCTCCAACCACCGGAGCGACGCGTTTGAATATCAGTTTTGGCGCCGGTGAGTTGAATCTAAATCCCGGCGCGCAAGATTTGGTCGACGGCGCAGCCACCTATAATGTCCCAGATCTAAAGCCCGAAGTCGTCACCGATAGCAACGGCATCGAGATCAAACAAGGCAACCTTAATAATATTCCCTATCCGAGCAATATCAAAAATAATTGGGACTTCAAGCTTGGCAATACGCCCATGGATTTGACCATCAACGCTGGCGCATATAGCGGAACCTATGAACTCGGCGGGCTTTCGCTGACCAACCTGACGATCAAAGACGGCGCATCGAATGTCAAGCTATCTTTCTCGCAAGCTAATCCAAGCGAAATGACCATCTTCCGTTATGAAACTGGCGCATCGAACGTTAAACTGAACGGACTTGCCAACGCAAACTTCAATACCATGATCTTCGATAGCGGGGCAGGCGATTACACGTTGGATTTCTCCGGCACTTTGAAGCGCGATGCGACCATTACCGTATCGAGTGGATTGAGCAACATTATTTTGGTGATTCCGCAAAATGTGAATGCAAAAGTCACAACGGAGAGTGGGCTGACAAATATCAATGCCGGGCCGGGCTGGACTCAAAACGGCGATCAATACACTCAAAGCGGTTCCGGTTCGACGCTAACTTTCCTGATCAAAACCGGCGCGGGGAATCTGACGCTAATTCATTAATCCCAACAATTTAATTTTTTCCTCGCCAATTGGAGAGGAAAAAATTATTAAATCGGAGTAAAAGGTCATAATTTAGCAATGACCTCTATCACTTGTTGCGTACTCCCAAACAAAATAAAATCTTAATATAGACTAGTATTATCTGTTTTTGTAGAAAGAAGGACTTTATGCAAATTACCCGTCAAGCTGATTACGCTGTACGCGCAGTGCTTTATCTTGCCCGCCTCGATGACTCGGAACGCGCCGCCACCAGTACCGTGGCTAAAGAACAACACATTCCACCATCCTTCCTGGCTAAAATTATTTCTCAATTATCCATTGCTGGATTACTTCATACCTCGCGCGGCGCGCGCGGCGGTGTGACCTTGGCTCGCGAACCGAAAGATATTACGCTACTGGAGGTTGTGGAAGCGATTGATGGGCCAATTCAATTGAACGAGTGTGTTGGTCATGGAAAAAAATGCTCCCTCGGTAATGAATGCCCGCTTCGTTTCGTTTGGTGTGACGTACAGGATGAATTGGTAAAACGATTGCGGGCGACCAACTTCGCAGACTTGAATACTCAGGCTGTATAGATATTTTACTGAACCAATCATTGTTCCTCTCGGCGTATAATAGCCGGGAGGAATTTTATTTTCAAGGAGGAGGCGTATGTACAAAAAAAGATCCGCATTATGGGTCGCTACATTATTCATAACGACCCTAGCCTGCAATATGCAAGGACTTTTCCCATTATCCAGCGCTGGTCCACTGGATGCCAATTCACTTTCGACTATTGTGGCTGGAACAGCCAACGCCGCCGCGATGCAAACTGCACAAGCCAATCCCTCGACGAGCACGCCGCTTCCCACCTCGACTAAAACAGCGACTCTCACTCCAATAGCGACTCCATCGCCACAAGTTTCCACAGAAGGAACCTCTCTTGTCAAGCAAAGTGATGGATCATACGTATTCACGGATTATCAGGGCGGCTATTCAATCATAGTTCCATCGGTCTGGCGGCTGGCCGTGCGTATTAATGAACAGGAATTCATGAACGCACAAATATCGCCTGCAAATTCCGATCCGCAAATTCAGAGGTCGCTGTCGCTAATACAAAAAGATGATCCGAAGGAATATCGTTTGTTTGCCCTTGACACCTCGACCAGCGACCTGCAAACTGGATTTGTCTCAAATATGACTGTCTTTTGGGACAGAAATGACCGGTTAACGATCGAGCAAATTATCGCCAACGCAAAGAAGGCTCTCCCTAAAACTCCTTCATCGTTAAAGATCACATATGCAGACATGGGAACCACCTCCACGCATTTACCCATGGGCATTATTGAGCAAAGTACAACAGAAACCACAACATCCAAACAAATTATCACCTTCTATCAAAAAATGATTTTATTCAAATTAAAAAGCGGCACTCTAACCCTTATTATGAGCACAGCGACCCAAATAAAAGATAATTTCGTCCCCGGCTTTGATTTAATGACCGATCAAATCAAGATGCTTCCATGAGAACCAACACAAAATTCCTCGCGACAAATAATAGTTTAGAGGAATTTTCATTACATAGTATGTGTATCATGTAAATTCAAAAGGAGAAATGCTATGTCCATTCCCCGCGTTGTCCGCGCACCACGCGGCACACAACTTACCTGCAAATCGTGGCTGACCGAAGCCGCGTATCGCATGATCCAAAACAATCTCGATCCAGAAGTGGCGGAGCGGCCACAGGACCTTGTGGTCTATGGCGGACGCGGACAAGCTGCTCGCAATTGGGAATGTTTCGATGCGATTCTCGAATCGTTAAAGAATCTCGAAGATGATGAAACGTTGTTGGTTCAATCCGGCAAACCGGTCGCGATCTTCAAATCGCATCGCGATGCGCCGAGAGTTTTGATTGCCAATTCCAATCTCGTTCCCCATTGGGCCACATGGGAACACTTCGATGAACTCGCCGCAAAAGGATTAATGATGTACGGCCAGATGACGGCGGGTTCATGGATCTATATCGGCACGCAGGGAATTCTGCAAGGCACTTTTGAAACATTCGGTGCGTTGGCAAGATTACGCGGCTGGAATTCACTCAAAGGCAAATTTGTTTTGACGGCCGGTCTTGGCGGCATGGGCGGCGCACAGCCGCTTGCCATCACGATGAACGAAGGGGTGGGAACTCATCGTCGAGGTGGATCGCGAACGCGCCGAACGCCGACATGCCATTGGCTATGTCGATACCGTCGTGGACAATCTCGAAGAAGCGATGACGCTCGTCGAGGAAAATAAATCGGCAGGCAAACCCATCTCCATCGGATTGATCGGTAACGCCGCGGACATTCACAACGAGTTGGTAATGCGCGGCGTGGTGCCAGATGTAGTGACCGATCAAACGTCCGCACATGAAGCGTTGATGTACGTTCCCTCCGGACTTTCAGTGGATGCCGCTAATGAATTAAGAAAGTCCAACCCCGACGAATATAAAAAGCGCGCAATGGCTTCGATGGCGAAGCATGTGCAAGCCATGCTCGAATTCAAACGCAAAGGTGCGGAAGTGTTCGACTATGGCAATAACATTCGCCAGCAGGCATTTAACTTTGGTGTAACGGATGCGTTTGAATTTCCAGGTTTTGTGCCAGCATATATTCGTCCATTGTTTTGCGAAGGCAAGGGACCGTTTCGGTGGGTCGCATTATCTGGCGATAAAGAAGATATCTATCGAACCGATGAAGCGGTAATGGAATTGTTTCCAAACGATGAACATTTGCATCGTTGGATGAAGATGGCGCGCGAGAAAGTTCCGTTCCAAGGATTACCGGCGCGCATCTGCTGGCTTGGTTATAGCGAACGCGTCAAAGCTGGACTCAAATTCAACGAGATGGTGGCACAAGGAATTCTCAAAGCACCGATTGTGATCGGGCGCGACCATCTCGATGCTGGATCGGTCGCGAGTCCAAACCGGGAGACCGAGGCGATGAAAGATGGCACCGATGCGGTTTCCGATTGGCCGATTCTGAACGCGTTGATCAATGCCATCGGCGGCGCGACATGGGTTTCATTTCATCACGGTGGCGGAGTGGGCATCGGTTATAGTCAGCACGCGGGACAAGTCATCGTTGCAGATGGAACGCCGGAAGCCGCGGTCAGATTGGAAAGAGTCCTTACCACGGATCCAGGCATGGGCGTGGTCCGACACGCCGATGCAGGTTATGAGATAGCCATCGAAGCCGCTAAGAAGTACGGCATCAAAATCCCCATGCTTAAGTGAAGCCCAAAGAGATTACCGCATTTGCCGCGTTCCAGAGATAGAATGTTCGTCAAAGGAAAAGCCAGGAGAAATCATCGCATGATTCTCTTGCTTGTGTGCTTGGTTGATCATGGCTTGCAACTTTGCAATGTTCAGATCATCGACACCAACGCCCTCGTCTTTACCGACCAGCACGCTGACTCCATCACTTCCGCCTTCATCCACATTTACACCTGTCCCGACTCTCTCGCCCACACCCGACGCGTCACAAATAACGCCGAAATCAAAAACAATGAGTTGTCGCCCTGGTCCTGATGTTGCCGATGCTTCTTTGGATGTAATTGGTATTGGACAGACTGCATTGATCGTCGCAAAGAATAAAAATAGCACATGGTGGTATGTCGACGATCCAAATTATACAAACCGATTCTGCTGGGTATCCGCCAGTGCTGTGACAACGTCTGGAAGTTTGAGCAACCTGCCGGTCATTCCCCCTCTGGGCGTGATCGTCACCGATGTGACCGTGAACCCGTCGGTCAGCTTCAGCATATGCGGTGGACCCAATGCGGTTAATTTCATCGAGACGATCACAACTAACGGCGCGGCCAAAACTTCATTCCAGTGGGAAATCCGCGGCGATAAGTCCAACACCGCTTCGCCTCAGACGATCACCCTCAGCGCGGCCGGAACGAAGAACGTATTCAACCCTGGGGCTTATACCGCAGGCTGTGGACATTATTCCATCAGCTTGCATGTATTGAGTCCCAATGACGTTTCGGCCAAACAAAATTTCAAAATCGGACCTTAACTTTTTCTTAAGTTGAGAAACCTAACCAGTACTTTAGTACGGCTTGAATAAATGACTGCGTGAGGCTATATTTGTGCCATCGTCAAATAAACGAGAGGAGCAAATTATGTTTAATTTCGGAAAAAACAAGGACGACATGAACGACCCACAAAAGGCATTGAATCACGGCCGAAAGACCTTGAACACTGGCTTAACCGGAGGCTTGACCAAAGCCTTCATGGGCAAGGATTTTGTGGATAAAATGAACAACACCATGGACCGGGGCCAGGCCGCGATGGACAACGCAAAACAGGCCCAATGGGTGGCGCAGGCTGGAATGGATGCAACCGCAGAGGTTCTATCCATCCAAGATACAGGCACCTTGATCAACATGAATCCGGTAGTCGTTCTGCAGTTAAAGGTTCAGCCCATGGTAGGCGCAGAATTTATGACAACAGCCCAAGCGCCGGTTTCCAAGATCGCCATTCCGCGTGTCGGCGACAAGATCAAGATCAAATACAACCCGGCTAATCCCTCACAAATTGCTGTAGTATAACTTTCAGCAAGTTCAACAATCGGGCGGACAAAGTGTCCGCCCTTTTCATTTCTCCAAGCCCAATTAACGTTATACTCTGAAATATGCCTTCGCAATGGATTCCTTTACGCGGCGTGATTGTTCAAGGCTATCGAGTTGCATCCGGCCCATCGCAGGATTATCCCTATGGCGCGTTGGAACGACAGAAGCCCATCTTCAAATCGCGCGGATTGAACCTCGATGGCTATTTCAATGGCACCTTGAACATAGATATCCGTCCATATACCTTCCAATTAATAAAACCGGAGTTTACTTTTCACGATGTGGAGTGGACGGACTTGCATCCGCCTGAGCATTTTTCTTTTTCGCGATGCAAGGTCGTCTATGAAGATATCGAATATGAGGGGTGGATCTATTATCCTCACCCGGAGACGAAGCGCCGCCATTTTCAGAACCCCTCATTGCTGGAAGTGATTGCTGATCCAATTCCAGAAATCCATTATGGCGATAAAGTACAAGTATTTGTAAATCCGGATGAAATTTTAGTGAGCAGTCCACCTTAGCAAAATAACGCAGACCCAACTGTATTCTTTATGTACCACGATCATACAGTTGAACTTGTCAATTATGATTGGAATCTAGAACGATATTCGAATGGGTGTACAATCATTGCGCAATCATCAACGAGGCAAGGAATTCGAATCGTGAAAACCAAACGCGTCTTCCTTGGTGATTCGATAATATGCTCTGGAGTCAAAACAATCCCCATTTCATTGGCTAAATTTAATACAGCACCAAGGAGTATCCATTATGAATTGACTCTTTAAAGAAACGACAAAATATTTTTCTGAAACTGATCCACGATCAAGCCGCGCTTACGCTGGAGGGTCTGGATGCTTTGAAAGATTTTCTAAACACCCGAGACCCAGCCGCCTCTGCACGTCTGGATGCCAAAGAAAAAGAAGCCGATGAGGCCCGTCGAATCCTGATTGACGAATTGAACAAAACTTTCATCACACCCTTTGACCGCGAAGACATCTTCTCGCTTTCGCGAACGATTGACGATGTATTGGACTATGCCTACAGCACGGTCAGCGAGATGGAAATCCTGAAAGTAAAGCCGACGCCTTATATGCAACGCATGGCTTCTTTATTGAGAGATGCGGCTTATGAACTTTCCATGGCAGTCAATTCTCTGGAAGATCATCCCGCTGTGTCTAATGACCATGCCCAACGCGCCAAGGCTCTTGAAAATCGCGTCGAAGGCGTGTACCGGGAAGCCCTGGCGGATCTCTTCAGCGGTGTGGAAGATCTAAAGCACGTGGTGATGATGCTGAAATTGCGCGAGGTATACCGCCATATGAGTAACGCCGCTGACCGCGGCGATGAGGCCGCTAACGTCATAGCTGATATTGTCGTCAAGATCACATAATAGGGAGAGAAGCATCCATGCAGCCGGTCCTCGTTGCAGTGATCATCTTGGGGCTTGGATTTTCCTTTTTGAACGGCGTTCACGATTCCAGCAACGTGGTCGCCACGATGATTTCATCGTGGGCGTTTTCGCCGCAAGTCGCACTGGGAATAACCGCCCTCGCCAACTTTTTAGCGCCCTTTATTTTCGGGCTGGCAGTGGCAGAGACCATTGGAATGGACGTTGTTGCTCCCACTTCCATCAACATAACGGTAATTGTGGCAGCGTTGGTTAGCGCGATTTTGTGGGATATATTAACATGGTATCTTGGATTTCCGAGCAGTTCCTCGCATGCATTGGTCGGGGGTATTATCGGCGCAGTCGTCATCGATGCGGGATGGAGTGCCATTGAACTTCCAGGATTGATCAAAATATTGGTTGCGCTTTTTACCTCTCCATTTCTCGGCTTTATCTTGGGGTTTATCCTGCTGAAGCTAATAATGATATTGAGTTGGAACGCGACACCCACAATCAATGAGTTGTTCAAACATAGTCAAATAGTCACCGGTGTCGCCTTGGCACTCAGCCACGGCGCCAATGATGCAGAAAAAACCATGGGAATTATCACATTGGGATTGGTCACGAGCGGATATCTGAAAGTTTTTGTCGTTCCATTCTGGGTCATTATCATTTGTGCCGGAGCGATTGCGTTTGGTACTGCTATAGGCGGATGGCGGTTGATTCGAACCTTGGGAGGCAAGATGTTTAAAATCCGACCCATCGATGGCTTTACTTCGCAAATTGCATCTGCTGTTATCATTATAGGAGCATCTTTGATCGGCGGGCCGGTCAGCACAACTCAAGTAGTGAGTGCAACGATCATGGGCGTTGGAACCGCTGAAAGGGCAAATAAGGTGCGCTGGGGAGTTGCAGAGGAAATTGCAATGGCCTGGTTGTTGACTATTCCTGCTACAGCTTTGGTTGCTGCTGGTCTCTACTGGGCGCTTATTTGGATTATTTGATAAATAATCCAACCATGTGTCTAATGACTAACGCGACCTCCTGTAAAATCCATGGAGGTCGCGTTATGATTTAAATTCGAGACTGAGAAAAGTTTAATCCGCAGCGCTGTCTTTAAACCTGGCTTCAGTTTCTGCGATCATTCCCTGACGTGCCGTGATCTTGTCGCCTTGTGGGACGCCTTCAAAAGGAGCGACACGCTCGAGTATAAACCACAGAACAACCAAGAAGACAACCAATCCGATGATCAACCTGCCGACCGCATCGTTCGGCGGTTGGAAGCCTACCCACATCAAAATGGTGCCTCCTATAATGGCCAAGATGGCATTCGGCTTGGAAAGCGCACCAAGATTGAACGGCCCCTTTTCCTTCCAAGTCCGGCCCTCGGCGAAAAGACCCGCAACGATTGGCATAATGTAGGAGATATAAAGGAAGACTGCACACCCGGCGGCTAGAACCGCGAAGGCTCCACCGTATAAGCAGGAAATCAATGCCAGGATTCCGCTCGTCCAAATCGCAACAGTCGGTGTGCGATAATTTGTGCTGACGTGGCTGAGTCCTTTGGAAAATGGCAGGCCGCCATCGCGGGCGAAAGCATACATCATGCGTGAGCAGGAGGTAATACAGGCGAGTCCGCAAAGATAGTTCGAGATTACTACTCCGATAACCAAAATAATGTTAAGAAACGCCGGCATCGTGGAGCTGCTCATGACATATGCAAAGGGAGAGTAACCTTGTGCGGCACCCTTCGCGATATCCGGCATTGCGAGCACTTGTGCACATACCAAAACATAACCAAAGAGGATCGACCATAAGACTGCCTGCCACATTCCTTTTGGCACATTGACCGCAGCATTTTTCGTCTCTTCGGATGTGTGTGCGGAAGCGTCGTATCCTGTGATGGTGTACGTGACGAGAAGTAGTCCCACTACGAAAGCGTACAACATATTGCTCGTTTGCGGCCAGACGCCGCCCCCTGCAGTTCCAGTGAAATTCGTGAATGTAAACAGGCGGCTAAAATCAAGATGCGTGGGCGCAAAAGCGATAAGGAAGATCGTCAATAGGGTGGCCACCACAAAGATTAGATAGCCGCTGAAGTCTGTGAGTATGGTGGTAACCTTAATTCCGTAGTGGTTGAATAAAGCCGTGGACCCGATGACAATAATCGTACCCACCAGCCAGATCCATCCGGGGAAGTTCCCACTACCGGTTGCCTGCCAGGCCGCACCACTGACATCAACATGAAACAAAGGGCTCAAGATCAGATCGCGGAAAAGCTGGAATACAGCCGTATCGACGGATGATACAACGAAGATCAGACCAAGCAGATTGAACCAAGCCGTAGCCCAACCCCAGAAGCGGCCACCGAGAATTGAACTCCAATGATAAAGGCCGCCAGCCGTAGGATACGAAGAGGCGATCTGTCCCATGGAAAGAGCCACAATCAACGCAAACAAACCGCCTACTGGCCAGCCAATGCCGACACCGGCCCCGCCCGTAGCGGCAAAAGCGAATCCGAATGAGGTAATCCCGCCGGCGAGAATACAAATAATCGAGAAGGATATGGCAAAATTTGAAAAGCCGCTCATGCGACGTGACAGTTCTTGGGCATATCCAAAACCGTGCAATTGTTTTACATCGTGCTCAAGATGCTCATCTTGCTTTGACATGACTTTATCTCCTTTTTGATTGGCGAAACAAATGAAGTTGTCAGGATGTCAAGCTAACCAGGATTTACATTTCGGCATATCACCTCCGTGCTCAGTTAATTGAAGCATCCAAAAGTTATTGTGTCTACCAATAATTGATTTGGATATATAACCCATGATGACAAAGACAGTGACGTGCGATGCTCATATGTGATAGAACGCTCAATGCTGCCAATGAAATATTTTTTTACTGATGCAATGTGACTAACAATTTCTTACGTCATGATCATATACAGATATAAAAGAGCAACCTTCCAATGTGAAATAAGGCATAAATGCTAATTCCTAAGAAGGATACCCGTCTTCGTTCTTTGATTAGAAGCTCATATTTCAATTGCTCCTCATAACATAAAAGAGACGCAGCCTTGGCTGCGTCTCTTTTATTCTGCTCAATACTACTTTCTAAATATTTCAACCAACTGCTTCGCATGCACCACGCCATCGAAGCCCGGTAGGTTACTTTTGCTCATCGTTGCCTTCTCACCTTTTGGATCGCCGAGGCAGGTGACAATTACATCGCCAGCACTCACATCCTCTTTCTCAGTATATCCATTGGTGGTAACAAGGGTTTTCAGTCCTGCAGCTTTTGAAGCGGCAACACCATTCTTCGAGTTTTCCACCACAAAAACTTCATCGGGCTTTAATCCCAACTTCGACAATGCAAGATTATAGATTTCCGGGTCAGGTTTTTTCTTGCTGACCACATCTCCGGCAAGCACCAAAGCAAATTTAATATCTGTCAGGATTTTCTCCGTGATGGCTTTTGCGGCCTGTTCATTCGACGTTGTGCAAACCGCGATCTTCAAGCCTGCATCCATCGCTTCTTTCATGAACCGGTGAATGCCCGGCCTCAATGGAAGTTTCCCGGTCTCGATCAATTCCACGAACAATAAAGTCTTGCGCTTATGCATTTCGGGGATGAGCTTGTCGATCTCTTCCTCGGTCATCTTCTTCGAGAAGCCTTTGGTTTTCCAATGATGCTTCATGCGTTCCTTTCCGCCCGCAATCTGGAGCAATTCATGATAATACTCCACGCTCCACTCATCGGTGAAACCAAACTCCTTGAAGGTCATGTTGAACGAGACGCGGTGCCCATCGCGTTCGGTATCAATGATCACTCCGTCCTGGTCAAAAAACACAGCTCTGATTTGTATCATGTTTAACTCCCGTCATTGCGAGTCTTTAAGAAGCAATCTCCCTTTTCAAACCCGAGATTGCCTCGCCCACAATAACATCTATTTTTTCATCCCGAAGAATTCGTGGATCGTATCCACGAACAGACGGTTCTCTTCCTTTGTGCCAATTGTGACACGGAACCAGCCATCGCTGCCGTACTTTTTGCTTTCGCCGCGCAGGATGATGCCCTTGGTGTCTGCATAAGCCAGCACCTCCTTGCCGGTCTTGCCCGTTGCGCCGCAATCGAACAAAATATAATTTGCTTTGGACGGGAAGATCACAAAGCCGGGGATGTCGCTCAAGGATTCAGTAATAAAATCCACCTCGCTGTTGTTGAAGTGGACGCGCTCGGCGAGTCCCTCGGTATCTTCAAAGGCCGCCAGCGCCGCCCACATCGGAATTGTGCCCACATTCCAGGGAAGAAGCGAACCAGAAATTTGATCGATCACTTCCTTCGCAGCCAGTGCATATCCAAAGCGCATTCCCGCCAAGCCGTAAGCCTTTGATAAGGTACGCGTGATAATCACATTATTGTATTTTTTGATCAAGGATACCTGCGACATGCCCAGGCCTGCGAATTCAACATATGCCTCATCGATCACTAAAGGAATTCCCGTCTCTGCGATAGTGACAAAATGCTTGGCGTCCATAAAGTTGCCCGTCGGATTATTGGGATTGGCGATCGCAATGACTTTGGTCTTATCGGTTACGGCCTTGAGGATGGCATCCGGATCATAAAGCAGCTTCTTGTCTTTATAGACCATCGGCACATTGACCATTTTCGCGCCTAATAATCTGCCACGCAATTCGTAAATAGCAAAGCATGGTGTGTGCTGAATGACCTCGTCACCCGGCGCAATGAACATACGGAAGACGTTGTCATACACTTCGCTGGAGCCGTTGCCGATCATGACGTTTTGCGGTCCATCCAGCTTATTGATCTCGGCAATCTTGGTCCGCACCACGAGTCCCTGATCAGGATAACGATTCGCCATCTTGGAATACTTGACCATCGCCTCTAAAACTTTTTGCGAAGGCGCATTCGGATTCTCGTTCGACATCATGCGGTGCAAGGCAGGATTACGCCATGCCTTCTCGATATGATCTGAGACATACATTGGAATGCCTTTTACCCACGGAACATAATACTCTTCGATTTTCTTAGCCATTCTTTGCTCCATAAAAATTTATTAAATCACTGCAGAGATTGTTATTTTTCATACACTCTGCGGCAATTAGTGAACTTTACGCCTTGCCAATGCATTCCAACATTTCCATCCAATGGATCACGGCTTTGCGGGTCGCGTCACGCACGGCGGTATCGATCTTGCCGGGGTCATATTCGTCGCGGTGAGCGCTGATGTATTCGAACTTCGCGTCGATCAAGGTATGCTTCAACTCGGTGGATACATTGAACTTCGCTCCGCCAGCCGCCAGCAGTTTCTTGATGTAATCTTCGGGCAGGCCGGTGCCGCCGTGGACCACGAGCGGCGTTTTGATTCCGTTGCCGTTGATCATTTTGTTGATGGTCGCCAAACGGTCGAAATCAATTTTCGGATTCTTCGTTTTATAAACTCCATGCGCGGTGCCGATGGCTGGGGCGAAAATATCCAGACCGGTGCGCTCGACGAATTCCACAGCTTGTTTCGGATTCGCCAATTGCGCTTCATCTTCCGCGACCTTGACCTGATCCTCTACTCCGCTCACGGTTCCCAACTCACCCTCGACCGAGATGTCCCCAACCTTATGACAATAATCCACTACTTCCTTTGTCTGGCGGATATTCTCATCGTAAGCCTTCTTGGACGCGTCGATCATGATGTTGGTATAACCGGCATCTGCGCATTTCTTGCAGTAATCAATATCGGTGCAGTGATCTAAATGCAGACATACCGGCACTGGCGCAGATGAAGCCAGGTTACGATAGATCGCCACCATCATACTTGTCCCGAGGAACTGGGATGGCTTGACTGAAGTCTGAACGATCACGGGCGCTTTCTTTTCGACTGCGGCATCAATCACCGCCTCGAATTGAAGCAGATCCGTAACATTGAACGCCCCGACGGCATACTTGCCCTTAAACGCCTCGACCATGATCTCTTTTGCATTTACGATAGACATATTCTCTCCTTTTGTTTGAATTATTGATGAATCTTAGATGCTAACTAGCAAAGGTTGCAGGATGGAAATTACAACCTTCTTGCTGATTTTGCCTTTTTCTTCGACGACTTTCCTGCCGCGTCTTTCAGCCACTGTTCCCAGCGATAATCCGTCACATGCTGGCGGAAACGTCCAAACCACAAATCGGCATAACCCTGGAAATCTTCTTCGAGCTTGGAGATACCAGTCTGAGTGGTGCCCCACATGGCTTCATGCAATTCCGACATTGGCTCCATCAGTTTCAGGCGTGCAAAACGCTTCGGGGTGACCTCACCAAAATACTCTTGAAGTAGGAGGCGGATTTGCTCGTCGTTCAGGCGATGGTGGTGGGAGAAATTTCCCAGGTCGAAGAAGATGTCGCCCATGCCGGCATATTCCCAATCCAATAAGCGAAGCTCGCCGATTTCGCCGGCCACATCTTCATCCAGCCAGTTTAAGTTCAGTAGGTCGTCATGGCATGGCGTGGGTATGTAAGGATCTTTCAAGAGCACTCTTTCCACTTCATCCGTCTTTTGCATGATCCAATCCCAATCAAATGGAAATTTTGAATTGTTGGCCTTCGATGTTTTGGCCAGCATTTCCACACGACGAAACACATTGAACTCACCTTTCAACTCCGGAGCGCGGCGATGGAAGAGTCTTAACTTGTTTGCGACACGCTTCAAATTATGCGGCTTGACGATCTCTTCGGGCGGCACGCGCTTCCCGTTGATGAAACGGGTCACGATATAGCCCTCGGGTTCGATAAAGTACACCACCTCCGGGGCGATGCCCAATTGACCAGCGGCGCGATTTGCCGCATGCTCCACATCGCGCTTGATGCCTAATTGATCCGTGCCTTCACCAGCGAGACGAATTACATATGATTTACCATCAGCATCAATCCTGAAATTTAGATTCGTGATGCCGCCGCTTAACGGCGTTTTCTTGATGTTTTTCGACTCTGCAAGAAATGGTACCTTTGAAATAGCACTATCAATAGCGAATGACATGGTCTCTCCTCATTATTAATAAATAACAGGATCCTGCTTATAAACTTTCAATGCATCACTGGAAGTTAGTACTGAGCGGTACACCTCCATTCATCATTAATTCTTTCTAACCTATAACCCAAAAACTATTTTGACGCTACGCCGATTACTTTCACCTATTTATGCCCTGACTCGTTCTCCCTTCGGATCCCACAACGGCGATGAAACTACCACCGCACCAATCTGCTCACCAAAGAATTCAATCTCAAATTTTGTGCCGGGCTTGCTGTATTCGATTGGCAGATATGCGTAAACGATGCTTTTCTTAACCGAATAACCATAGCCTCCAGCGGCCACCCATCCGATAGTTTTTCCATCCATCGTCCGGATCGGTTCCTTGCCGATGGCGATCATACGATCATTTGCAAGTGTGATGCACATCAGCTTGCGCGTTAAACCTTTTTCTTTGGCCTTGACCAGCGCGTCTTTGCCGATGAAATCTTTTTCATCAAGCTTGATGGCAAAGCCCAAACCAGCCTCAAGTGGGTTGTAATCCGGGCTGATCTCGCTGCTCCAATAACGATATCCTTTCTCAAGACGCAACGTGTCTATAGCCTTATACCCTCCAGCCACCATGCCTTCAGGTTGACCCGCTTCCCAGAGGATGTCCCATAATCGCAATCCGTATTCCATCGGGCAGTAAAACTCCCAGCCCAGCTCGCCGACATACGTCACGCGCGAAGCGAGAAGCGGCACATCGCCAACGGTGATGTACTTCGCCGTCATGTATGGAAAATTCGCGTTGGACACATCATCGGTTGTAACTTTTTGGAGAATCTTACGTGCTTTGGGTCCCCACAAACCAATGCAAGCGTAAGATGAACCAACATCCTCGATGGTTACCGAACCATCTTCAGGCATATTGATGGACAACCATGAAGAATCATGTAGACCAAAGGCTGTACCGGTGATGATGAGGAAGCGTTGTTCGCTGAGGCGCGTGACCGTGAAATCACATTCGATGCCGCCGCGTTTATTCAAGCATTGAGTATAGATCACCGAGCCAATCGGCTGATCGATGTTATTCGCACAAACATAATTGAGGAACTTCAACGCGCCAGGGCCGCGCACTTCAATTTTATTGAAGGATGTCTCATCGAACAGACCCGCGTTCTCGCGCGTCATCAAATGTTCATAGCCGATCGCGCGTGACCAATTCTGGCGCGACCAACCCTGAGGCTCGTGGCCATGAGTCGCCTTCTCTTCATAAACCTTGAACCAGTTCGGGCGTTCCCATCCGAACTTTTCGCCGAATGAACAGCCGAGGTCGCGCAGGCGAAAATACGTTGGAGAGAGCCGCTGGTTGCGACGCGACATGCGCTCCTCGCCAGGGAAATGAATATCATAATATTGAGTATAAGTTTCGATGGTGCGCGCCACCGTAAAATCGAGGCTGTTGTAATTGGGACCGAAGCGACGTACATCCAGCCGCCATACATCCCATTCGGGATGACCATCAATGATCCACTCGGCCATCGTTTTGCCGATGCCGCCTGCACCTGCCAGTCCATGCGCGCAGAACGCGCAGGCCACCCAGAATCCTTTAACCGACGTGGGGCCAAGCAAAAACTCGCCATCTGGTGTGAAGCCCTCGGGGCCGTTCAAGAGTTTGATGACTTCTGCATTCTCCACAGCCGGAACACGCCGGATGGAATTTTCCATCAACGGCGTGAAGCGCTCCCAATCGGGAGGCAACAGCTGATATTTAAAGTCGTGTGGAATACCATTCAAACCAAAGGGTTCGGGCTGGCGTTCATAACCGCCGGTCACCAACCCGCCGACCTCCTCGCGCCAATAGACGAGCAAATCGGGATCGCGCAAGGTTGGAAAATTATGCGTGACGCCTTCGATGGGTTTCGTTAAAATATAAAGATGCGCCATTGGAACAACCGGCAAATCCAAGCCGACCATTTTTCCCACTTCGCGTCCCCACTGACCGGATGCGTTCACTACAACCTCAGTCTTGATCGAGCCCTTGTTGGTCACCACTTCGCTGACGCGTCCGTTCTTTACGACGATCTTTTCAACATCCGTGTCAGTAAATATTTTTGCGCCGCGGTTCTTTGCACCGATTGCCAAAGCGTTGGTCAAACCCGTTGGATCAATGATGCCGTCATTTGGCGTGAATGCCGCGCCAACTACGCCATCCAATGAAATGAGTGGGAATTTTTCGTGAGCCTCTTTCGGCGAGATCAATTCCATATCCACGCCAAACGAACGCGCCATTCCAACGAGGCGTTTGTTCTCTTCCATGCGCTCGGCGGATGAAGCTAGGCGAATGCCGCCGACTTCACGCCATGAGGTATCCTGCCCGGTTTCAGCTTTCAACTTGCGATACAAATCCGTGCTGTAATGCATCATGCGCGTGAGGTTTGCGTCCGAACGCATTTGGCCCACGAGGCCCGCAGAATGCCATGTTGAGCCCGATGTCAATTCGTGGCGTTCCAGAATGACAATATCCTTCCAACCCATGAGCGTAAGATGGTAGGCAATACTGCATCCGCCCACTCCGCCGCCAATGACGACGACTTGTGCCTGTGAAGGTAATTCAGCCATGCAATTCTCCTTGTTCGCTATGATTTTGTTCGCCCATCCCAATCATATTGCCATCCATAAATAACTCCTAGAATCACATCTTGGCACTTAAAATACTAGAAAGGCAAAATCTAGATTACGTGAGAACATTATAACTAATAAAACAAAAACTTGCAATTTCTTTCATATTCTTATATAATCTTTCTCTAAAGCATTCAACTTCATTCACTTGATTTCAAGGTTCAGTTGATGAGTAAAACACTCATTCCAGCACAGAGGCGAGAAAAAATTCAGAAGTATCTGGAAACTCATAGGATCGCCCGGACGGTTGATCTTTATAAAATGCTGGAAACTTCCGAAGCAACTGTGTGGCGGGACTTGGAATGGCTGGAGCAAAAAGGAATTATCGAAAGAACTCACGGGGGAGCCATGCTTAGTCAAAGGATAACTCTGGAGCCAGAGTATCAGCTAAGAGCGAAAAAACATCCAGAAGAAAAACAACGGATCGGAGCGCTGGCCGCCTCGTTGATTGAGAATGGCGATATTGTCTTTGTCAATAGCGGCACAACAGCCACTCAGGTAATCCACCACATCCGAGGCACAGCTAATATCACGGTGTTCACCAATAATTTTTATGCTGCACTTGAGATGGGAGAACCGGACTTTCATTACCTTTTGATCGGCGGAGACTTTCAACCACGGTCCTTGTCCACTACCGGACGATTAGCAACCGAGAATTTGAAGCAGGTATATGCCAATAAGGCCATCATCGGCGTGGATGGAATCAGTTTAAAACATGGCTGTACTGTTCCGTCCGATGCGGAGGCGGAGGTTGTGCGGTTGATGATCGAGCATACGAAAGGCCAGGTCATTATTGTCGCAGATCACAGCAAGTGGGGTGTGGTTTCCAATTATCAAGTGGCAAGCCTGGATGAGATTAATGATCTTGTAACAGATGAAGCGATTGATATGTCGGCAATTGAATCCCTTGCGGCTCATTCCATAGATACTTTGATTGCTGACGACAATCCTATCCAAGCTTGATGACCGCCTATGCAATTATCGGGCTTTGTTTAAAATTTAATTCCAAAAAGAAAAGGTGAATTGATGAAAGATCAAGCACAGATTGTCATTGTGGGCGGGGGCATCGTCGGCGCGCAGATCGCGTATCACCTGGCAAAGATGGGACGCAAAGATGTCATCTTGTTGGAAAAGGGTGAGATTGCCAGCGGCGAATCGTCGCATGCAGCAGGACTAGTCACACAGTTTGCCACGTCGCAGACCATGTTGAAATTCCGAATGTATAGCATTGAACTGTATAGCGAACTCGGACTCTTCGATCACGTTGGAAGCCTGCGGGTCGCGTCGACGCGCGAGTTGCTCAAGGATTTGGAGCGAAGCGTTAGCCGCGCCAAAGCATTGGGATTGGAATGTGAAGTCATCGGTCCTGATGAAGCGGTCAAGCACATGCCGCAGATCACGAATAAAGAACTGTATGGCGCGATCTATCTTCCCCGCGACGGACAACTTGATCCATATACGACCACGAATAGCATGGTCAAGTTTGCAAAAGATTTGGGCGTGACAGTTTATACCAATACGCGCGTGACCGGAATCAAATTGTCAGCGAAGGGTGAGGTCACAGAGGTGGTGACAGATAAAGGTTCGATAAAGACCGAGCTTGTGATCAACGCGGCGGGACTTTGGGCGCCGCGCATCGCCGCGATGGCGGGCCTGCACTTTCCGACAACTCCAGTGGATCATCAACACATCGCGTTAAAAGCTGTGCCGGGTCATGAGTTCAATGCCAAGACACCATGTTTGCGTGATCCGGAAAACTTGGTTTACATGCGCCAGGAACAAGGCGGACTTGTGATCGGGGGTTATGAACCGAACCCGCTTGCGCGCTGGATTGACGGCGTGCCGTGGGAACATAGCAACAAATCATTACCCGGAGATATGGATCGCTTCGAGCAATTGCTCGAAGGCGCGATCCGACGTTTGCCGTTCCTGGATCAGGCGGGCATCATTACTTTGGTTTGCCATCCTGGCGCGTATACGCCTGATTGCCAGCCAATCCTTGGACCGATGGCTGGCGCGCGCGGCATGTGGATGGCGGCAGGCTTTTCGCTCAACGGTTATGGCGGCGCGGGCGGTGTTGGCAAACTGTTAGCGGAATGGATTATCGGCGGCGAACCGACAATGGATGTTTATGCTTATAAGGCCACGCGCTTCAGCACCTACTATGATGATCCGCAATATGCTTGTGAGCGAACGCGCGAGAGCGTGAAATATTATTATCGTCTGCGTTTCCCGAACGATGAATTCGAATGGGCGCGCCCGCATCGCATCAGCCCGGTGTATCACCGCGAACTGGAATTGGGTGCAGTCTTCGGCGAAAAGTTCGGCTGGGAGCGCGTCAATTATTTTGATCCCGGCAAGCCGTCGCGCCGCATGGGCGAAGATCAACGCAAATGGGGTTGGACCAAGCCGCCATACTTTGATCGTCTCAGACAGGAACATGCTGCTACGCGTGAACGCATCTGTCTTTATGATTTGACTCCGTTCAGCAAGCTCGAAGTCAGCGGCCCCGACGCGTTGCCTTTGCTAAATCGCGTCGCGGATAGCGAAATGGACAAACCGATTGGCTCAGCGACGTACACCCAATTCTGCAACACGAACGGCGGCGTCGAAGCTGATCTCACCGTGACGCGTCTGGGCAAGGATTTGTTCTGGGTGATCACGGGCGCGGCCTTTATTGGCAACGACCGTTCGTGGCTGGAAATGCACGTCGATAAAAACGATGGCGAGGTTTCCATCCGCGACATCAGCGAAGAATGGGCTTGTCTTCCGATTTGGGGACCGAAGGCGCGCGAAGTATTGCGCAAGATCACAAGCGATGACATCTCGAATGAAGCGCATCCGTATTTGATGACAAGGCAAATCACCATCAACGGTGCGAAGGTTTACGCTCAACGTGTCAGTTATGCGGGCGAACTCGGCTGGGAACTTTATGTCCCATATAATCGCGCCACGATGGTCTGGGACATGCTGCTTGAAGCGGGCAAGGAATTTGGCATCGAGGTCGGCGGTTATAAAGTGTTGGATGCGCTCCGTCTCGAAAAAGGTTATCGCTATTACACCGCCGATGTCACACAACTCGAAACGCCGTATGAAGGCGGTCTTGGCTTCTGTGTGGATCTCAACAAACAAGATTTCATCGGCAAAGCCGCGCTGGCCAAGCAGAAAGCTGAAGGCATCAAGCGCAAACTCTGCACGCTGGTCGTTGACGGCAACGAGTTCACGCAAATCTATGGCGGCGAAGCACTTTATCATGACGGAAAAGTTTTGAGCCGAGTCCGAAGCGGCGGATACGGATACACAGTCAAGAAGAATATTTTGTACGCGTATTTGCCAATTGAACTTGCCAAAGTTGGCAACCGCTTCGAACTTGACCTGATCGAGGGCCGCTGTTTCGGTGAAGTGACCGCGAGTGTATTATTCGATCCAAAAGGCGAACGCCTGCATGTATAAGCTTGAGACGCAAAACCTATTTATTAGTTGAAAGGAAGATCGAAGAATGTTATCTCTAAACGAGAGCGAATTATTGGAGATCAAAAAAATATTGCAATCCCGCGAGCCCAACCATGGACTTCCGCGGCCGTTTTACCACGATGACCTGCTTTACCGCGCCGAAATGGAATTCATCTGGCGTCAGGGCTGGCTCTTCGCGGGGCATTCGTGCCAGATCCCGAATCCAGGCGATTATTTCTTATTCGAAGTGGATGGAGATTCGATCATTATCGTGCGCGGCGATGGCGGCCAGGTGAACGCCCTATATAATGTTTGCCGCCACCGCGGATCAATTATCTGCGAAGAGGCTGAGGGTCACGCCAAACGTTTCATCTGCCCGTATCACCAGTGGACTTACGATCGCGACGGGAACCTCTTACTGGTGCGCGGCATGCAGGAAGAATTAGATAAGTCACAACTTGGCTTGCATCGCGCCCATGCCCGCGAAGTGGAAGGCATGATCTTTATCAATCTCGCTAGGGAGCCAATGGATTTTGATGCCGCGTACTCGGCGATTGGACCTGTTGTGCGCCCGCAGGGATTGAACCGCGCAAAAGTCGCCAAGATCATGGACTTCGACGTTCACGCCAATTGGAAATTGGTGTGGGAAAACAACCGTGAATGTTATCACTGCAACGTCAATCATCCCCAATACAACAAAGCCAACTTCGACCGGTATAATGCCGATGACACCATCGGGCGCGTCGCGGAGGAACTGGCGATGGTGACGGCACGGAGTCAAGCGAAATGGGGTGCACTGGGATTGTCCATCATGCGCGCCGAAACCGGCATGATCGAATTTCCGGACCCCGAGCACAATATCTGGTATTCAGCCAATCGCACGGCCTTGACGGATGGATTTGTAAGCGAAACATTGGATGGCGAGCAGGTCGCTCCGCTCATGGGCGATTACACCGAAGCCGCCGATATCGGCACGATACGCGTGCGCAGTTTGCCCAACTTCTGGCAGCATGCCAGTTGCGACCATGTCGTCGCAGTACGATTGACGCCGAACGGTTTGTACCACACCGACGTCCGCATGACATGGCTGGTGGATGCAAAAGCCAAGGAAGGCAAGGACTACGATCTCGATCAATTACTGCCCTTTTGGTTATTGACTGCAGAACAGGATTGGCAAATTTGTGTTAATCAGCAAAAAGGCGTCAACTCCCACGCGTACACGCCCGGTCCTCTCTCCACGTACAAGGAATATAATCTGGATCGTTTCCTGCTCTGGTATCTTCAACAGATAAGAACCGCGATTGGATAAGTATCAATGAATTCATTGGCTTCAAAACTTGAAGTAAACATCCAGCATTCAATGGTAATCCATAACGATAAGGAATGAAACCGTGATCACTTACGCTTCCCTTCTCACCCAAGAACAAGTCGAGCGCGTCCACGACGCTTCGCTCGAAATTCTTGAGAACGTGGGCTTGCTGGTGCGCAACGATCAGGCGCGTTCCATTTTCAACAAGCACGGCTGCAAGGTAGATTCGGAAACGCTCATCGTCCAGTTTCCGCGCGCGGTGGTGGAAAAATACCGCGCCATGTTACAGCCGACGTTCACGTTCCGCGGCCGCGACCCAAGATTTGATCGCACCATTCCGCAGGATGGCCCCATTGTAATCACGGGAAGCTCTGCTCCCAATATCATTGATCCCGTTACCGGTCAGGAACGACGCGCCCGTTCCGACGATATCGCGCGCATCGCGCATCTCGTCAATGAACTCACCGCGATTGATGTCTTCTCGGTTTCGACGTTAGCCGATGACGCACCCGAGGGTCAATTCACGTTAGCGCGTTTGTATCCGGCGCTGAAATACTGTCTCAAGCCAATCCGCAGTACGACGAAGGATATGAAAGACATTCAAGCGGTCATGAAACTTTTATACGCGATCGCTGGAAGCGAAGAAGCTTACCGCGAGCATCCGTTCGTGACGCTTCATTACTGTCCGGTCGTTTCGCCGCTGACCATGGACAAGCTCTCCACGGAAGCGATCATCTACTTCAGCGAAAAGGGCTTGCCCATTTATCCAAGCATCGTGCCGAACGCAGGCTTGACCTCGCCGATGTCCATAGCGGGAACTGTGGCACAAGGCAACGCGGAATTCCTGGCCGCGGCGGTGCTGATGCAAATGGTGCGTGAAGGAACTCCAACCATCTATGCTTCATTACCAACGGTGGCCGATATGCGCAGCGGCGCATACGCTTCCGGCGGAATCGAGTGTGGGATTTTGCATATGGCTTTTGCCCAGATGGCGCGTTTCTACAAAGTGCCCTGCGGCGGTTATGTTGGATTGACCAATTCAAAAATCAATGATGCGCAATCGGGGTACGAAACCGGCATGTCGTCGGTTGCCGGTGTGCTGGCCGGCATGGATATGTTTAATATGGCTGGTCTGCTCGACGCGTTAAAAGTATTCGATTTCGCCAAGGCCGTGATCGACGATGAAGTCGCGCAAATGCTCAAGCGCCTCAAACGCGGCATCACATTCAATGAAGAGGAACTTGCGCTGGATGTCATCGCACAAACCAAACCGGGCGGGTCGTTCCTGATGAGTCCGCACACGGCCAAGCGCATGAAGACCGAAGCTGTGCTCCCGAAAATCGCTGATCGCGACCAGCGCAACATCTGGGAAAAGAAAGGCTCGCTCGATACGCAGGCACATGCCATGCAGCGTGCGAATGAAATCCTGGCGAAGGGCAGTTCCGCGATCTTCCTGCCCGAAGTTGAAGCCCGCATCCGCGCCGAATTTCCGGATCTCGTCCCCGGAGTGCTGGAGATGCCGAAATAATCCAGCCAAGCCAGCAGGCTTACCACCTCAATCGGTAGGGCTACCGACGAACCCGGTAAGGCTACCGACTCACGCGGTAGGACTACCGACGAACCCGGTAAGGCTACCGACCAACGCGGTAGGCCGTACCAACTAAGCCGGTAGCCTTACCAGCTACAATGTATGAAAGGCATTTAGCCGACCCCTCCCTTGCCCTCCCCAAGGCCGCGGTCACGGTTCGTTCGGCAGGAGAAAGAATTGCCCCGATCAACAAGATCTTCGCATGCTTCCAAATTCGTTGAGAGAAGAGCCTCTCAAAGGTCCCCAAGATCGTGATATATTCCGTTTGCAGGGTGGGCATAAGCAACCTCTTGGCAGAGTTTTTGCTTTAGCTTATCCTGCTTTTTATATTTGTTCAAATGGATAAAGTCCAGCTAAGAACCTATCTTTAATCTTTAACCGCCGCTCATTCATTTCTTCGTCATCAATTTGGCCTAAGCGATGCCAACCTGAAAGTTTATATCCAACGTCGCTAAGTTTCTTTGCAATCAAATCATCCACATTACGATACATTGAACGGATGCCAAGTCTAAATGGAAACATTTTTATGACCCTTTCGTGATCCCTGTCCTCCAAAGAATCTAAACTATCAATTAAACTCTTTGCGCTTGACAAAAAGCCTTCAAAATCTAGAAACTGATGTTCTCCAATAGGAATTGTTTGACCAAACAGAAGGGATATAAAAGTCTCAACTTGGGCATGTATCTTACTGGCATCCCTATCTGCTTCCGCAAATCTCACAGAGTCAAGTGATTGGAGGTATCTTCCCAAAACTTGGCTAGATGCAAACGAAATTGGACTATCCATAGTTCGCTCCTTTTCAAGCACAGGCCTACCACAAGACATTCTCGCAGAGTATCTATGTCAATGCTATACACCATTTTGTATAAAACTGAATCGCATATAATCGATTATTTGAAGTCCACTACTGCCCTCATCACATATTGATTGACTGCGCCGAAGCGATATTTGTATTCCTCGTCGCCGCGCATGAAATCGAATTCTACCCGTCCGTGCTCGCAGGCCCATTGCAGTTGATGTCCGAGCAAGACCCAGCCGGGCGAAAGCTCCATGAACTCGCGGCTGACGCCTGAGTTATAACCCCACAGCTTATTTTTATAATCGAAGTTCAACGCCGCTGCGGCTTTGACTCCATCCACCGTTAAAAACGCCAGCCACAGATAACCGTGATCGAATGCGATTCGGATCATGGACCGCATTTGCTCGCGCATGGAGGGCGTCAGGAAATTCGCCTTGCTGGAATCATGTTCCATCAATTGAAAGAACGCGTCGATCTCCGACTTTAGAGTCCCAGCGTCCTCGACGACATAAAATTGCACCGGCGCCTCGCTTTCCGTGGCGCGGCGCATTTTGCGTCGGATCTCGTGACGCTGTTTCTTTTCGATGCGCGCAAGATAATCGTCAAACGAACCCGTCAACGCGATGCGCGGTGTGGGGCGATAAATCTCTTCGCGATAGGTCAAGCCGCGTCGTTCGGACTCCACCTTGAGGGCCGCGAGAGTTGGAGAGCTATCGGGGAGGTTATACCAATCGAAGGGCAAGCCGCGATAAGTCGAAGACTGAGCGAGGAAATCCATTAAGCCCGAAAGAAAACGCGGCAAGTCATCGAGGCGGACGATCAAATCGAGATAATCTGAAATCTCGATGCTTCCAATCAACAACAACGCGGCGCGTCCGTCATATTCCGTTTTGAAGAGCGGAGCAATGCCGATGAGCTGATCATTTTCGTGCGCTGAGATCAAAACCAATTCGGAATCTTTCCATTCGCCGCCGCCAAGTGTTGACCACCATTGACTTAAATATTCGTGCCGCAAAAACGGCACATCACTGATGCCTTGTTCGACCAATGTGTTCCATTCGTTTTCGGAGATGGATGAGAAATCGTTATGAAGAGTGAAATCCATGTTTGCCCATTAAACTAAAAGATGTATCGCCTGAGATTTTACCAGTATAATGATAGATAATCTTTCCACATTCTTACCATGCCGCTCGATCTAACTCTCACGCCCCTTTATCGAACCGAAGGAAAAGAACCAGCCAGCCTGCCGGGCCTCATGCCTGCTATGCCGCCGCGCAAAACGGCGCGCGGCCGCGAACAAGATCGGCTGGTCGTTTATCTTTTACTCAACGGCAGCGCCGTCTTTCCAACAGGCGAATATATACAACTCGCCAGCCGCGCCGTGGTCACGTTTTATGAAACATCCGGCACGTTGACGAATGCCTTGCGCGCCGCGGCAGAAGCGATCAACCAGCCATTGCTGGAGCGCAACATGTCAAGCAGCGAACGAGGACAATATACGGTTGGACTATTATCGCTGGTTGCTCTGCGCGAGTCACAAGCCACGCTTTTATTGAGTGGTCCAATGCACGCTTATATTTTGAACACGGATGGTGCGCACCATATCTTCGATTCGCTTTCGGGCAACGGATTGGGGCTGGGCGCCAACGCGCCTCACCATTTCTCCCGCATCAGCCTTCAACTCAATGATCGGCTCGTCCTGTGTGCCAAGATTCCCTATGCATGGGAATCGGCCCTGAATGATTCTAGTCCGGCGTCATTTGAAGCTACTCGTCGCCGCTTGATGAATCTCTCGAGTGACAATGTCAACGCAGTTTTGATTCAAGCCACAGAAGGAAACGGCGCGTTGAAAGTAATGCGAGCGGAATCAAGCGCATCCGCAGAATCTGCCACTCCGCCTCCAGCCGCCGACGAGGAGCGGGCCGCCGAGCCGCAAGCCGAGTCCATGCCCAAAGCGCATCTCGTGCAACCATCGGCCTATGCCATTGCGCCTGAACCGAAGGAAGAAGAACTTCAGCTACCATCCATTGAGCCGGATATTTTATCTTCATTACCGCGCCTGCAACCTTTGGAATCGCCTCCAATACCGAAGAAGGAAGAAGAGCCAACTGTCGCTGAGCCAATCAAAGAATCACCAGCTCCGCGAGCATCACGAAGGCGCCGGGCTGCAAAAACAGTTGTTAGCGGTATGCAATTCTGGCGTCGCGGTAGTGAACGAATGGGCCAGGGTTTGCAATCCTTTCTGCCGCGTCTTCTCCCCGGCTCGGAAGAATCACCCAATCTTAAATTGCCATCGTACATCATGATTTTCATCGCCATCCTGGTTCCGTTGGTGGTGGTGACCATTGCAAGCTTGGTTTATTTCCGTTATGGTCGCACAGTACAATACGAAGAATCTTTGGCGCAGGCACGCAACGCGCGATCTGTGGCCATTGGCTTGAGCGATCCCGTCGCACAGCGGGATGCGTGGCAACAGGTACTTTCATACCTGAATGGCGCTGAGTCTTACAGCACGACGGCTGATACCAACGCAATGCGCACGGAAGCGCAATCCAAACTGGATCAATTGGAAGGAATCAGCCGTTTGCAATTTCAGCCCGTGGTCAGCGGAGTCAACGGACAAATTAGCCGCATGGCCGCCAACGAGAACGATCTTTATTTGCTGGATGCCGTGCGCGGCGATGTGTTGCATATTGCCATCAACGCCAATGGATTATTCCAGCCAGACAATTCATTTAATTGCGCACCCGGTACGTATGGAAGTTACACCGTCGGCCCGTTGGTGGATATTCTTATCCTGCCTCCGGTCAATTCACTGAATGCGGCAATGATGGGCGTGGATGCAGCCGGAAATTTGCTTTATTGCGCGCCGGGGCAGGTACCGCAAGCCATTCCGCTCCCGCCACCAGATACGAATTGGGGGCGTGTCAATGCTATCGCATTGGACGGAAATAATCTCTACGTCATTGATCCGCCTTCACGCGCGGTATGGGTTTACATCGGCAAAAGCGATGCGTTCGTGGACCGGCCCTACTTCTTCTTTGGCGACCAGGTTCCCAACATTGAAAACGCAATCGACCTGGCAGTGAGCAATGGAGAACTTTATGTTCTTCACGCCGATGGACAGCTTTCCACCTGTACTTACAGCAGCATTCAGGCTGTGCCTACACGTTGCAATGATCCGGCCGCATTGACCAATCCTTTCCCCGCCTACCGTGATACAAATCTTTTCTCTCAAGCTCATTTCACGCAGATGATGTTTGCACCCGCACCCAACTCTTCATTGCTAATTTTGGATACGGATAGCCAAGGCATTTTCCGTTTTGCGCCGATTTCGCTGCAGTTACAAAACCAGCTCCAGCCTGTGACGGGGCATGCGAATTCCTTGCCATCTATTCCCGCCAGCGCAATGACAGTCAGTCCCAATCACATATTATTCCTGGCTCTCAAAGACCAGGTATACTACGCGACAAATTCGCCGTAGCATCTTTTATCTTCGATTGCTCAAGGAGGAGCGTTATGTTCGATTACCTGAATTCTCTGATCGGCCATGCCGTTCAACAACCCGCGCCGCAACACATTCAAGGAGTCTCGGCAGTCGCCAACCTCGTTGCGGACGATCCCAACATGCCCACGCAGTCCACCACCACTAAAGCCCTGGTTATTACGTACAATCCAACGATGGATCCAGCCACCGGCAAAAAACTGGCGGACCTGGAAGGTTGGTCAGCGCCGGACGTTTTACTTAATGGTTACATTGCCAGCTTATTGCAGGTCAGCAACGGTTTGGCAAATCATCAAATCGTTCAAAACATCGTGCTGGATGAGTTCCCCGCTCTCGCCGATGGATTTCAGTACACGGCGCAATCCTTTTTACCCGTGCTGAATGGCTCCACGCCCATGCATAGTCCCTCGAGCATAGATTACAATGCCATCATGACGCGTTTCAACATCTTACAACGCGTTGCCAACAACGAGTTCGATGAAGTATGGATCATGGGATTCCCCTATGCCGGGTTGTATGAATCGATTATGGCTGGTGACGGCGCATTCTGGTGCAATGCTCCAGCGCTGACGAATACAGCTTCCTGCAATCGGCGCTTTGTGATCATGGGCTTCAACTATCAGCGGGAGGTCGGCGAGATGCTGCATTCTTACGCTCATCGCGCTGAAAGCATTATGGCCCAGGTGTTTAATTGTCAGGATTTTCTGGCATGGGCGTATCGGTCTAATCGGACCCCGGCCACGGTCAGCGCGGGAGAAACTCTGAATCTCTTTCAGCGTTTCATCCTCTACGATCAAATCGCGCCCGGTCAGGCCGGAGTCGGACTCGTTCATTTCGCACCCAACAGCAAGCAGGATTATGATTGGGGCAATCAGACCCAAGTCAATAGCACCTGCTACGACTGGCTGGCCTTCCCGAATCTCACTGGAAGTACGCGGAGTGTGGACTGCTCCGAATGGGGCAACGGCGACGATGGCGCATTCCAACAATGGTGGTTGAACCACCTGCCGAAGGTGAACGGTATCAAGAATGGAATTTATAACAACTGGTGGCATTACATTGCCAATCCAAACAATGTGTATGTGGATGCATAAGCCAACGCCGCCCTTAAAAAGGGCGGCGATTTTATTCATTGTGAATCAAAGTTATGGTAAAATCTTCGAACCTGGAGGGATGGCCGAGCGGCTGAAGGCGCATGTCTTGAAAACATGTTAGGGTCACACCTACGTGGGTTCGAATCCCACTCCCTCCGCCATCAACCAACAGGAGTTTTGACAATTTATTTTTTCTTCTGGGGAGGTGCCAGAGCGGCTGAATGGGCTCGCCTGCTAAGTGAGTGCCGGGGTAACTCGGTCGCGGGTTCGAATCCCGCCCTCCCCGCTGTTACACGGTTCAGGCCCTAGTGACCGGGACTGCTGTAAAGGCTGAAACGCAAAGGATGGCTGTCCGGCCGTGAATGCGTTTTGCCGCACGAAAGCTCTTTCGACTAGTCCTCGAAAGAGCTTTTTGTGCTTAAGTTGGGAAAGATCATTCCAATTCTTTAAAACTAATTGGATATCATTAACTAATTCGATCTTACTACGCACTGCTTTAAGATGCAAGGGGTCAGAATCTTCGTCAAGTTTTTTTTGTTCCTGCTCCAGCGTCTTTGCATCCAATTCTCCAAGCAAGTATAACTTCTTTGTGCGCTCGAATCTTGTTTCAAGTTGTCTTGCTCGAAATTCAGAATCAAGTTCTTCCGTAGAAACAACATTCTCGACAATATCTTTGATCCAAATCAAGACTTGTTGTTCAATTTCATCTGCGTTTACATTTGGTTGATGGCACTCGCAGATCTTTTCTCTTTGATTGCCGTCCGCGTAACATCGTTTGTTCGCGTGTGATGAGCCACGCATTGGGCCACCACAGTAGCCACATCTAAGTATACCCGTCAGAGGAAATATACGAACTGGCGTTCCTCGTCTATTGAAAGTATTTTTAAATCGGATTTCACGTATATCGTTGACTTGATCAAATAATTCTTGGGATACTAACGCTGGATGGACGGACTCAAAAAGGTGGCTGGGCGCCTTCCTTTTTTGATGAACGCCATTGTTGTCAACCCCTTGATACGCTACTTTCCCAGTATAGGCGATACGCTTTAACATATCTCGAATGACATCCCGACTAAATGAATGCGGTCCTGTTCGACCCGGAACCCCCTTTTGACGCACGGGTAATTCCGTGCCGTCTGCTAGAGTTACCTTGAGCGAATTCAATTTCATTGCAATGGTGCGATGAGTTTCATTCTCAGTAGCGTACCAATTAAATATTTGGGTAACGATCTTGCTTTCGATCGGATGTGCAACCATCTTTTTACCATCGCTCTTATCGGGTTGACCAAAATCTGGGCAATATCCCTTTCCGTTTGGGTCAGTACATTTTGAACACAAACCATTGCAGTATCCATAAGGAATGGCGCCGATCCACAAGCCTTGACGGGCGCGCTGCAATTTCCCTTTCCGAACTTCCTGACGCAAATTGTCAATATAGATCTCTGCCAGTGTTCCGAGGACAGACAGCATCAACTTTCCCCAAGGAGTAGTGAAATCCATTCGTTCCTGGACTGAAGCGAACGCAACGCCGTAGCTGTTGAGTTGATCCAGTGTGGAAAGTAAGCCACTTAAGTGTCGGTAGAAGCGATCTACTTTATCTACGACGACAACATCGAATTTTCCATCGCTCGCATCCTGAAGGAGTTTTTCAAAAGCGGGACGGTGGCTTCCCTTTTTAGCAGAGATACCTGCATCCTGGTAGATGTTGACCAATTGCCATCCCTGCTCCCGGATATATTTCGTTATACTGTTTTCCTGCGCATCAAGGCTATAACCGTCAACCTGCTCGCGCATAGAAACGCGTCGATATCCAACGGCTCTTAGCGCTTTTAGATGAATAGTGTTTTCCATTTCTTCTTTTTCTCCTTTTGACAATAAGTTATAATTTTATTCTACACAATAAAATGATGGAGCCCAAAATGAAGAGTGAAGAGCCGTTAGCAATGCAACTGCGGAGGGGGCGGCGAAGAAAGTATGATAAGCAACCCCTTCTCGATCGAATACATGAACTGTTAGCGGAGAGGAATGAAAATTACCGGGAGGCGAGCTTGCGCGCACACTTGGACAATGCATCAATTCAGAGGATCATTTCTGGTCAGCGTCCAAGTATGACTACTTGTGCCTATCTAGCCGATCATTTTGGTGTGAATCCAAATGAATTCTTAGAACTGGCTTTTTGGCCAAGACTAAGTTTGTTTGATGTAGCAAAGAATATGCCCGAAAAACTTCCAAATGATGTTCTGGAAGTCGCCACGCGTCTCGCACAAATCGATAACCCCGGTACACGCAAAAAAGTTACTGAGGCAATCATGACTTTACTTAATCAGTATTTCGAATGAAACCTACTAAATAATCTCGACGCGCCCAAAGATTACCTTTAAACAGGTTGATACTATTTTAGCAATTCATCAAACGGTGAGTGTATGCGGGCTTCCTGCAACTGACCTTTGCCATCAAAGTAAATTCGATCAAATATTATGCCAAGTAAAGCTCGGTGCTCGCGCGGCAACATACGATGCCACAGTTGGGAAAAATCTTTAAGGATTAAAGTTGTCTCAGGCGTAAAGGGGTGTGTTTTGGGGGTCAATCTACTTAATTCAGCAGCGATCCGTAATTGATGATTTTTCAGTTCAGCACTATCTATCGCACCAATTGAATGCTGTTCTATGAATTTCGCCATTTCCATTTCCAAGTTGTGACGTTTGGATGCATAAAGTCCCATACCTGCATCGCTCAGTGCGTATGCGACAATCCGTTCATACCATTGTTCCGGCAAGATCAATTGAGCCAGCAATTCGTCAATCTGAGTCTCTAATTTCTCGGCGGGAAGACTTGGAAGAAGATGACGCTCGCGCAGACTATCCACATTTCGGTCTGGATAGGAAATCAATCCAGTGGATGTCAGATCAATTTTATGATCACGGTCCCTCTGACGGCCATGCAACCCCGCACATCGATATACTCGTTGATTGGAACCATTTGTGTTTCCGCGCAAAGAAACAGTTCGGCCTGGCCTCGTGAAGGGCAGGCACTCCCAACATTGTGCGATCCCGCTTAATGGGAAAACCCTGGCAGATTTGCCAGCGTTGGTTGGCGTTTGTTTCTTGGATTTTCTAATAGATTGATTCTCCTGCCATAGTTCATAGGAGATCAGCGGCTCGTGCTTGCCAGGATAACTGTATTCGATTTGGCGGCGATTTTTCACTGTTTGTCGATATTTGGTTGGATCGTCCAAGTCATCTTTCATGCTTAGTGGAGATGTTGGATAATGAGCTACATATCCGGCATAAAAAACATTTCGGACGATATCAAGGACGCTGTCCGGGGAGAATGCTCCCGGTTCTACCGAACCAGGTACACCTTTTGTTCGGAATTTTATTTTCATTCCACCGGCACATTCAGAAATATCGAACTTGTTATCATTAAGATATTTGGCTATTTCTCGCAGACTCCAACCTTGGTGATAAAGAGATGCAATTAGTTGGACAGCATGTTTTTCAATGGGGTGTGGGACTTGAATCCGGCCATGGTCCGATTCGGGGCGATCAAGTCCGCCAAAGAGCGGACAATAGCCTTTACCGTTTGGATCAGTGCAAGTTGAGCACATCCCATTGCAATAGCCAAGACGATATCCGCCGTGATGAAAACCACGTTCCTTTCTACGTTTAGCAGCTTGTCGTGTGCGGATGGATGTTGTGAATATGGGCATTTCCGCTACAGCGGCCATCATAAAGAGCATCAACCGGCCACCAGCCGTGCGAGTGTCGATTTGTTCATTGACAGAAATTAATGCGACGTTATGTTCTTGAATCCTGTCAAAGAACTTCAACATACTTAAGCCGTTTCTGTATTGACGGTCAATGAAATGAACGATGACATAATCCAGGTCGCCTTTTTTGATCAAGTTAAGCAATTCCTGCAGGCCAGGCCTGTTGGAGTTTTTTCCCGACTTATCCAGATCGCTGATCACGGTGACAATTTGTAAGTTCGATCTCTCTGCCACCGCACGGCATTCACGTTCCTGAATTTCAGGCGAGTATGTTGGAGAATTTTGAAGTACGCGGGATTTTCGAATATAGATCGCGGCCCGATTTAAATTCGGCGGCTTGATATCTTGGGCAAGGCGCGAAAGGTTGGCGAGCACATCTTCCGGACGTATCGTTGCGGGGTTTGAGAAATTCGTTGTCATTTGATCACCAGCCTGGCTTCTTCAATGGGCCCTGTGCTTGCCGGTTTGTGGACCTGATCAGATTCCTGGGCTTCCTTGAGAATTCTGCGAAGAATCAGTCCGAGTTCACGGCAAAATGCATCGATCCGCTCAGACTCTGAAATTGAATTAGTGGGTTGTGCGGGCATAGTCATCCTTGGTGTAAAATTGCGATAGCAGACGCAATTTATGAAATTATAGAATTCCATCTTGCTGACATATTTTTCCACACACAATTCTCCCCATGTTGGTGCATCCGCATCATTTTTGCAATGAGTGAAAAACGACCAAGTCTTCCTGAAAACGAACAAAACCATGTGGTAAACACACGATTGGATGAAGTCGGATAGGCAAACACCATCACTTTCTCATTCAAAGCAGAGGTGAACATTGTGTCTATACTGCGCCGGTATGGGCTGGTTAAGAGCTTAAAGGTAGTCGTCATATCTTCCTCCAAATCATTTCACTTTACTTAGGTCGGCATTATATAGGCACCCAGGCACCAAAACAGTCTCCAAGTTTTCTCATAATCGGGCGCCTTCTCCGATACGGTTTTCCCAAGCTGGCAGAAGGATTGGTTTTAATCAGTTGCCGTGTCTCAAACCAATTGAACAATTGCCTGATAAATTTCCCTGTCCGGTAAGTTGTTCGATCGGTAGAAAGCGAAAAAAGGCCTATATTGGAAAAGACTTTCATTAGATCCCGTAGGTCCTGTGTGGTAATGGCAGCCACCAATTTTTGGTCCAGGCCCAATTTCCTGGCGGCAATTAATACGCGCCCTGTGAAATATCTGTAGCTCTCGATCGTTTTTTCGCGAACACTGTTCCCGTGTTCGTCAATGTATTGAGCGATGGCAACTGCGAGTTGGAGTTGTGGAGCTGGGGATTGTTTGAGTTGGTTTGGTTTATAATGTCGTTTCATGATGCGGCATTATAGGTCGATGTCTCCCAGTTTTCCCCCGATTTTTGCAAAATATTTGCATCCAATTTGCAATGACCCGATCAAAACACCCCCTCTCAGATAAGAAACAATTCGAAAGCTTCATTGATGACATTCTTGCGGACCGATGGGACCTAATTTCGCAGAAAACCACGGGACTTGAAGAGCATGTCCCGAAACTCCTTGACGAGGTATGGGTAAAAGACACACTAGCCAAATTGAAGTTGAAGATCCCGGATCCAAGCGAAAAGTTCGACTCTGGGTGGATTTGGGCTTTTGCATTGCTTGGCGTTTGGAGACAGCAGTTTAGCCAACTCGGCAAAATGGAACGAAAAGCCATAGATTTGCTCACTTTCTTTGCGCGATATGCTTGGCCCTGCTACTTATCGGTAAACTCCAAATTAAAATCCCAGAGAATTGATATAAAGACCGATCAGGAAATGGGGAAGTGGCTTTCGCAGACGCCAAAACTAAAAGATGCACTTAACATTTTTGACCTGCAATTGGATTCGGCAATATCATCAAAACTGAAGAATTGGACGGAGCGTGACAATTCCACCCTCGCCCGCGCCCGCGATAGAGGAATGTCAGTTATCCATATTGCCTTTTGTGATGCTGTCAATATAGAGGTTCTTAACTCAGATGGCAACCAGCCCAGAGCTTCTCGTAAAAAACAGAAGACTATTTTAGCTACCCAACAGACTACGGATTGGAAAACATCAACCGACTTTCCACCTATCCTTTCTTTGTATTGGCAATTCCCGGAAAACGTGGAATCTGCTTCACAACTTCGGCAGAGATTAGATCGGTTACCCCGCTTGAGTGAAATTACCGACCTTTTGTTATCTGAGAAAATAGCAGGGCTTTCGCTTACGGCCGATCAACGCATACTGGCACTCGAATTGATCAATTATTTACCGTACTGGGCAATCACCGAAAGTGGAGATCTGGCTTCGTCTATTTCACGGCGGCGATTGGAAGCCATTTGGAATAGCATTCATAAGGAAAATGTATCGCCCATCATTGGTCAGTTGGTAGATGCGGGTTTGTTGATGGTGGATACCGGTTCTAACCTCTTCATGCCAAATTTATTGCTATTCGACGCCCTGTTCACGCGAGTGTGGTTGCAGGAACATAAAAAGGAACGCAGTGCGTTGCCTCCCACGGAGGCTTACCTCACTTTATCCAGATGGCTGTATTTGTTAATTGATCATTTGGTTGATAGGAAAGATTATCGGGCTGCAGGTGATTACCTGTGGAGAGTCCAGGGACTCCTGCCAGGCGCATCTTCGCGTTCTTGGCTGCAAATTCTGTATATCATTTGGTCGGCTCCAGCAGAAGCGCTGATGGAACCAAGAATCTGGGCACTTGCCACCATTGCTGAGCAGGTTTTTCAACGATTAGCTACCATTAACGGAACAGCTGACCCGTGGATAATGACAAACTCCCGGCTGGTTCGGTTGCCGCTCAGCCCAGAGGGAGACCAAGCTCAAATGATGAGGGATATGGTGAGCGATTATCTGAGTGGGCTGAGCGAATATATCGATTTGCATGCCAATCTGCTAGATTACGTTTCTTATGTAAGGGAAATGTTGGATATTCAGTTTGGAGTTGATAGACCGGGAAAGAGCAGATTTTCTGTGTCATTGAGTATCGCCTATTCTCCGGGCCGATACGAGGATATTGACTGGTTGTATTACCACATGGTCTCCGGCATACGGTCTTTTGATCCCCATATGAAGATTAAAACAACCGATTTCTTTTTTGGGAATAACGCTCAAACAGTTGAGGAATCCTTTATTAGAGCTTTTATGCCCGACCTATCTAATGTTTCTGATGTAAAGGCTTTCTATGTCGAGCCGCTTGTGGCATGGAAAAGTCCAGTGGTAGATCGCCATCTTAACGCTTTTGCCAGCCGCAAGTTCTTACTCAACGCGAAAGCCTTTGCTGAAAATTCTCCCCTGCATAATCGGATCGCCATTCTGAAGCACGCGATGGCTGGAACTGTGGGCTATGAGGACTGGGTGTGAAAATGTAGTCGGAGACGCGTGGTCGCGAGAATGTGGATTTTTACTCTGTCTCCCTATAATTTTTCTTAATGGAGCCTAACCATTCATACATAGCAAGTTGTTTGCACAGTGCAAGGATGCTGGCGTCCGCAAGGTCAGCAGGCATCAGGCCCTCCCGTTTCAACGTTTCAAGACGGACGATATTGTTTTGGATCTTGTTTATTTCATCGGACGGATTTATCGTTTACCCGGTTTCAGGACGGCCAACAACGGTGCAACGACTTATAAGGTTTTGAGGTGGTTTGGACAGATCGGCTTCTGCGAGAGAAGAGTGAACACGAATTTTGATAGAATTTTTTAGCTGCTCCGGTGTGAATTTCCTATGATTTTCTAACCGTTGCAGCTTCGCCGCCTCAATGGATTTGCGCCAGGTTTCTATCCGCCGTTCCTGTTTCTCTGATTCGGTAGTCACAGAGGGATGGCTGTTTCTTGAGATCCATAAACTGCCTTTAGATAGTTTCATTATTAGCAAAAAGAGCAAAAATTACCATACTTATTTAAAAGTATGGTAATTTTTGTTGTATAATATTCTAAACAATAACTATGTCCAAAAACAACTTCAATCGTTACAAAGAAATATTTCACAATAACAATGGCATTCTTCGCTATTCTCAGGCTATGAAACTTGGAATACCACGATATGCTATTGACAAATTTATTGGCACCGGTGAACTTACTAAGGAATCAAGGGGAATATATCGTTTGAAAGACTTAGAGCCTTTGAGTAATCCAGATTTGGTTCAAGTTAGTGTCCTAATACCAAAAAGCGTAATTTGTCTAATTTCCGCGCTTTATTTTTATGATTTGACAACTCAAATACCTCACCGAGTTTATATTGCTTTGAAACAAAACGTAAAAGCGCCTAAAATAAAATACCCTCCCATAAAAGTATTTCATTTCTCGGATAAATCTTTCATTGCAGGAATTGAAGATCATGTTGTTGACGGAATTAAGATTAGTATATATAGCCGAGAAAAGACTATAGCAGATTGCTTTAAGTTTCGCAAACAAATAGAAACAAGTATAGCTCTTGAAGCTCTCAAGGATTATATGAATCAACCTAATCCAGATATTCAGTCAATCATTAAGTATGCTAAGATAAATCGAGTTGAGAATGTAATCCGTCCATATTTAGAAACACTTGTATGACCGATCATCCGAAGAATATCCCCGCATCGATATACGCCCGTTTAGTCATTGAAGCTAAAAAACGAAATAAAAACTTTGGCGAAGTTTTGCAATACTATGGAATAGAGCGATTTCTTTATCGGCTTTCAAAGACGCAATATGCAGATAGTTTTGTTCTTAAGGGTGGTTTAGCTTTCTATAACTGGGATATACCTTTGCGCAGGCCGACAAAAGATATAGATTTCTTAAGCACATTAGAAAATCGAAAAGAAATAATTGATCAAGTTATTAGAGCTGCAATTGCTATATCAGTTCCCAAAGATGGGATATATTTTGATCCCGCTAGTATTACGTTGGAAGAAAAACAAGTAGATGCCGATCGTAAAGGTATTCGTACGGCTTTCTTGGGGTTTCTTGGCAGATCAGAAATACACATGCAAATTGATTTTGGCTTTTCAGACGAAATTACTTCCAAACCAGAAGTGATAAGCTATCCAACGTTACTGCATGATTTAGCAAGTCCTCAACTCAAGGGATATCCTGTAGAAGCTGTTATTGCAGAGAAGTTCCATGCTATGGAACGTTTTGCAGATGTCCCTAGCCGATGGAAAGATTACTATGATATATGGTTAATATCAGATCATTTTGAAATAGATGATCAATCTCTTAGTAAAGCAATTGGAAGGACATTTGAAAAACGTGCAACTGCGATCCCCACAAACAGACCAAGATCGTTATCCGCTGATTTTGCTTCCAAATACCGTGAAAATTGGCTGGCCTTCTTAAGAAAAAACGAATTGCAGAATACCAAGATTAACAACTTATTGATGCTTGTAGAATCCATATGGAATTTTCTAGAATGGCCCATAAAAGGGTTAATCACCCATGATATTATTATAGATCGAAGACGCTGGAACCCTAACAAGAGAAAATGGCTATGATAAGTTGTATGTCTTGTTCATAATTCAGAAATGTATGTCAATAGGAATAAAAACCGGCACAGGCATCCGTAAATACGGATAAATATTTAATACTGCTATAATTTGCTAATGGCAAATTATAGCAGTATTAAATATTCGATGAGTGAGACGAAGAATTATGCCCAACCTCATGGATTGCAACTCCTTGAGTTCGCCTTGGAACAATTCGGCCCGATATTTACCATCAACCAAGTCAAAACACTGCCGGCCCGCCGACAGATTTCGCGCTCCCAGCTGCGATCGACATTCTGGAAGATACCCTTCCGAGGATCGACCACACGACACTGGTTAAGTATGGGTTGGAGTACAAAGTTGGCGCAGTCATCAAGCGCTTGGGTTGGATTCTGGAACAGTTGGGCGTTCCACAGAATGAACTAGCCTCCTTACAGAGGGTACCCCGCGCAGAACATCTACCGGCTCAATCCAGCTTCACAAGTCCGGGAAATGAACAATGATCGTTGGTCCGTCAATGAGAACTTGAGAAGGGAAGATCATGCCTAACGTCAGTCAAATGCTCAGGTCGCTGGCCAAAGCGCACGGTGTGGCGCTGGAAATCCTGCAGAAGGATTATGCGTTAAGTTACCTGCTGGCCGGAATTGCCCAAACACCAAGACTGGGAGATAGAATTGCCCTTAAAGGTGAACGCAGATCTTGTGGGTTTAGCTCACCGTGAATGGGATCAACAATTGAGTCCATTCGTTCAAGACGCTCCCACTGCCGGGCAAGAACTAGCTGAAGTAAAGCCGCTAATTCTCAATGTATTCGGTTAGTTCATAACTGGTTTTGCTCCATAACAGGACCAGGGGAGACAAAAGGCCGTCTCCACAGCGTGTCGGACTCAACGCGTCTAATTTGAAAGACATCACCTAGCAACCGACCCTTGTGGCTCATTTTCTTTGACGAGGTACAAGCATGTTCCATGATTTGCCAAAGTCGCAAATCTTCACAGAATCAGATATAATTCAACCCATGCAACAGATATCTTCCACGTTCCCCGGTTTAGCGAGACCTCTTTCAATTTGACGTTTTCAGTCGTATCTGAATCCACATTTCCTATCGAGAACAGTCACTTTGAAGAAGGTGGCTGTTTTTATTTTGGAAGGCGCAGATCGAATGTTCCGTGTTCTTTGGATATATCGAAACCCAGCAAGGTATGACTATGGATATGATCACAGGAAAAATTCTCAAACTTAATGGCTGGCCCGATGGAAAAATTATTGGGTTGGCAAAAAAAGCCGCAGAAGAGCTTATGAAAACGGAGGCCGACCGCGAGTCCGTTTTGACGCGGCTGGAAGAAGTCCGGAAGAATCCCGGCGCGTTTTTAGCCGACCTGAATATGGCCGAGTTGGCGCGTGAGTGCATCCGGCTCGAACATAAGGATGATCCGCAACCGAGTGATTTGCGCACAGAGCCTTTGCCTTTCCCGATTTGGGGACGGGAGAACATTGATGACGAATCGGTTAGGCAAATGAATAATGCCATGCGGTTGCCGATTACCATCGCGGGTGCGTTGATGCCGGATGCACATGTCGGTTACGGACTCCCTATCGGTGGTGTACTGGCCACTGAGAACGCGGTGATCCCATACGCGGTGGGCGTGGATATTGCCTGCCGCATGAGACTTTCTTTATATCAAGTTTCGCCGCATTTGCTCGGGCAGAAAAAAGGTCTGTTTGAGGAATCACTCTGGAATGAAACTGCTTTTGGCATGGGTGTGGAATGGAAAGGAGCGCGCCGGGCCGAACATGCGGTGTTGGATAATCCATCTTGGAAGGCAACGCCTTTACTCAAGACCTTGCAGGACAATGCTGCACGGCAGCTTGGCACGAGCGGTACAGGGAATCACTTTGTTGAATGGGGTTCATTCCGTTTGGATGAGCCCTTGCTTGGTTTGGAGCCTGGTCACTATCTCGCGCTGTTGTCGCACAGCGGTTCGCGCAGCGTTGGTGCGCGCATCGCAGAGCGTTATAGCAAACTGGCTGTGGAACTGCACCCGGAACTGGATAAAAGCGTCAAGCGACTGGCGTGGCTTTCATTGGATTCAGAAGCAGGCTTGGAATACTGGCTGGCTATGGAACTTGCCGGAGATTTTGCATCGGCTTGCCATTACATTATCCATCAGCGCGTGGCAAGAGCCGTCGGCTTGAAGGAAGTTGCGGTCATTGAGAATCATCATAACTTTGCATGGCGAGAAACCCTGTCGGATGGAAGGAGGGTGGTCGTACACCGAAAAGGCGCGACACCGGCGGGCGTGGGTGTGTTGGGAGTTATTCCCGGTTCGATGGGTGACGCCGGTTACGTGGTACGCGGTAAAGGGGCGGCTGAGGCGCTGACATCTGCTTCGCATGGCGCTGGCCGCCGCATGAGCCGCACCGTCGCGTTCAACTCCATCAGCAAATCGGAGCGCGATGAATATCTTAAGCAAAGGGATATTACGTTGTTAGGCGGCGGCACAGATGAATCCCCGCAGGCTTACAAGGACATTGAAAGTGTCATTGCAGCGCAAGCTGATCTGGTGGAAGTGCTAGGCAAGTTCACGCCGCGCATTGTGAGAATGGCAGAAGAAGCTGGAGAGTTTTGATTACATCCCCTCAATCCACCATTTGGGTTGGGGGATGAGTAATAAATCATTCCAATGTGGTGCAATAAGTACGTCTATACTCTTGATCCCTATTCAACTTTCTTTACTAAAGATTATTTTTGCATGTACAATCATCTCGACGCTGGTTGAATGTTTAGTCCTCAATTTCAAGGGGTCGCGCCGCTGCGAGTGACCCCATCTGCTGGGCACTTGTCTCTGTGATTTTGGTTCCTTTTGTATAACCGCCGCTTTGAAATCTATGTGCGGGCAAATAGAAAACAGCGCAGACAATGAACGATGGGCAGCAAAGTTTTGCTATTGATAATACCGTACTTGATCTAAAGCGATTTTGGCGCCCAAGATAGGCATCGGCAGGACGAAAGAAAGCAGCATTTGAAATTGATAAATTGTGAGAGCCGGAGATTGTTGGTGATAATTAATTCTCAAACATACCGGGAAATGACGCGCCAGAAAGACTAACATCATATGGCGGTTCGGTACTGCAAAAGCATGGTGATGCCAACCCTATCAATGGCCTTCAGACGTACTGGAAGGAATCATGAATTCACGTGAACGAGTTCATGCTGTGCTTGAGAGAAAAACTCCAGATCGCATTCCCAGATTCGAAGTTTGGATCGACGGGATGTTCTATGAATTAGGAGTCAGCGACCCGTACAGTGCCTATCCTGAATTGGGACAGGATGCGATCCTCATGCCATCGCAAACTCCCAGGGAAAGCAAGGCCTGGAAGGATGGCGTGGATGAATTTGGGCGCGTCTGGAAAAAAGGGATGTATTTCAACGGCGTGGTGAATTCGCTCGACGATTTGAAGCAATATACGCCGCCGGTCTCTTATGCAGATCAATTCTTTGACGAGAGAAGGATCAGCCAACTGCGTACGCGTTATCCCGAACATTGTCTTTTCTTCGGCACTCATATCGGCCCCTTTATGGGAACCTACATGGCTATGGGACTTGAGCGCATGTTCATGAAGTATAGGAAGGATCCGCAGCTTGTCCATGCGGTGATGGAGACTCGGCTGGAATGGTGCCTGGCGATCTTTCAGCGTGCGGTGGAACTCGGCGCGGAAGTGATCGTCATGGGCGACGACTCAGCGCACCGCGGCGGTTCGATGATCTCCCCGCAAATGTGGCGCGAACTGGTCCTGCCTTATCATCGTCGCCTCGTCGAAGGGTTATCTGTCCCTGTGATCTGGCACACCGACGGAAGAGTGGGCAAACTTCTGCCGTTTGCGGTTGAAGCTGGATTTGTAGGCATGCATGGACTTGAAACGCTGGCAGGTAATCAATTGGATGAGATTAAACGCGAGTACGGGGACCGGTTGATTTTGATAGGTAATGCGGATATCAATCTTTTCTTTGAACCAAACCTTGGGGCTATACGCGCTGATGTCCGTCGGTGCGTCGAAGAAGGCGGAAGAGAAGGCTTTATGCTTTCATCCTGTAACAGTATCTTTACAGGCATGAATCCCGAGGCCGTGTGCGAATTCTTCCGCTGTCAGGGTGAATTGATCGGTGCATGAGTTGAACCATTACAGCCGTAAGCCCAGAGTATCCGTACGGAATTGTTTCCATCATTGACCATGATAAAATCGTGCCCATGACTCACGCTGAACAAATCGCCTCTCAACTCAAAGTTAAACCATCACAGGTAACCGCAGTTATCAACCTCTTGGACGAAGGCAACACGGTTCCGTTCATTGCCCGCTATCGCAAGGAAATGACCGGCTCGCTGGACGATGAACAGATCCGCATCATCGCGGATGAACTCGTTCACTTGCGCACATTGGATGAACGCCGCACTGCTATTCTTGCCTCGATCGAAGAACAAGGGAAACTAACCGAAGAACTACGTTCTGCGATCAACGCCGCGGTCACAATGACCGCGCTCGAAGATCTATACGCGCCCTATAAAAAGAAACGCCGTACACGTGCCATGCTTGCCCGCGAAAAGGGGTTGGATCCGCTGGCTGAATTAATTCTCAAGCAGGTTTCCGATTCTCCTGAACAGCTTGCAAAGCAATTTCTTAATGACCAGGTTCCTAGTATTGAGGAAGCCCTGCAGGGTGCGCGCGATATCGTGGCTGAACTTATCAGTGATAATGCCAATGTTCGCGCTGCCACGCGTGAAAAAGCACTGAAATTCTCCACGCTCCGTGCTGAAAAAATTGAAGACGCAGTGGATGAAAAGAGCGTCTATGAAAGTTATTACGATTTCTCCATTCGCATTGATCGCCTCCAGCCACATCAGATCCTTGCCATCACGCGCGGCGAAAAGGAAGGTGTTCTGCACGTGCATGTAGACTTACCCGAACGCGATTGGCTGGATGTCATTCAAGCCGAATACGAAGAAGACATTCTGAGTCCCTTTGCTGAGCAACTCGAACTCGCCATCTTGGATTCTGCCGAGCGTCTATTACTTCCCGCTATCGAGCGCGACGTTCGCCGAGAAAAAGGCGAAAGTGCTGATAATCACGCGATTCAAGTTTTTGCAACCAACTTGCGTGCACTGCTCAGCCAGGCGCCGCTGGCAGGGAATGTCGTTCTCGGTATTGATCCTGGGTTTCGCACAGGTTGCAAAGTTGCCGTTGTGGATGCTACCGGTAAACTCCTCGACACCGCCACGATCTATCCGCACGAGCCGAAGAACGACTGGAAGGGCGCCATCAACATATTGCAGGACATGATCAATCGTCACCATGTCACCCTTATCACCATCGGTAACGGTACGGCCTCGCGTGAAACTGAAAAATTGGCCTCCGAGTTAACTCGCAATGCAAAGCAAACCAAATATCTGATCGTCAATGAAGCGGGAGCATCTGTTTACTCTGCCTCCGCGCTTGCCCGTTCTGAATTCCCCGATCTGGATGTCACGATTCGCGGTGCGGTATCCATTGCACGCCGCGCCCAAGATCCGCTGGCCGAGTTGGTCAAGATCGATCCCAAATCCATCGGTGTGGGCATGTACCAACATGACGTGGATCAAACTGCTCTGACGCACGCGCTGGACGGCGTGGTTGAGAGCGTGGTCAACCGCGTTGGCGTGGATGTCAACACTGCCAGTCCGGCCTTGCTTACGCATATTGCAGGTGTCGGTCCAAAACTTGCAACCAACATAGTTGCACATCGTGATGCCAACGGACCATTCAAATCCCGCATCGAACTTCATAAGATTAGTGGTCTTGGCCCTAAAGCCTTTGAACAGTCTGCGGGCTTCATGCGGATTCGAGACGGAGTGAATCCATTGGATGCCACAGCGATCCATCCTGAATCCTATGCGATCGCCGAATCAATCCTGGCTCGTGCCGGACTTTCAGCCCGCTCTCAGATAAACGAACGGATTCCAGCCCTCGAGGCATTGACTGCCAAAACCCCGCTGGAAGCAATGGCTGCTGAGCTTAACTGCGGTGTTCCCACGCTTAAGGATATCCTCGAACAACTCGTGCGTCCCGGACGCGACCCTCGCGCCGATGCACCCGCTCCCATCCTGCGTTCAGATGTGCTCAAAGCCGAAGACCTTTTAACAGGGATGCAACTCAAAGGCACGGTTCGGAATGTAGTGGATTTCGGCGCATTCGTGGATATCGGCGTAAAACAGGATGGCCTTCTCCACAAGAGTCAAATTCCGCAAGGCACAGTTCTCAAAGTTGGTGACATCATTGATGTGGAGATCCAAAAGATCGAAGTCGAACGCGGACGCATCAGTTTAGGATGGGGTGGCCAATAAAACATGAAGTCATCTTCTAGGCGCGACATGCAAGCGCCTAATCTTCCGCGGGAATTACATATCGAAGTGCCTGCCGTGATCGAAGATCACGCAGATTATTCAATGGCCTTGTGGACGGGCCTTCATCTGGAAAACCAGAATGCTGATCGCCTTTCACTGGAACAAGTTCTATTGCGCCGAGTCGTACTGAGCCAATCACGGCTGCCTCATGTGCGGCTAACAGATGTCCGCCTGGAAGCAGTGGATTTATCAGGCGTTGCTATGGAAGGCGGCCGTCTCAGACGAATCGAACTGTTGGCTAGCAGGTTGGTGGGTATTCTGCTGATGGAAGCGTATTTGGAAGATGTACTCTTTCGGGATGGAAATTGCAATAGCGCGATCTTTACGTCAGCAGTTTTCAAATCTGTTCGCTTTGAGAACTGTAACCTGAGTCGGGCATCCTTTGAAGGGGCTGACCTGGCCGGTGTTGTCTTTGATCGATGTGATCTTACAAGCGCCGATTTTCGTGGCGCTAAACTGGAGGGCACGGATTTTTGTGGTTCGGTGATTTCCGGTATCCAGGTGGGAGCTGCCGAACTTCATGGGGCGATTATCGAGGCGGCGCAGGCCATACAAATCGTGGGGTTGCTTGGGCTGCACGTAAAAGAAATGGATGAAGGACCAGGTTTATAATTTTTCAATAAATGCGGAGAAAATATCCGGCTGCTGCCGGTGAATCGATCTGCTGGGCACTTGCCAATGTGATTTTGGTTTCTTTTTTATAAACGTCCCTTTGAAATTTATGGCGGTCAAATAGAAAACAGTACAAACAAAAAACGTTAGAGAAAAATGAATATTTACACAATGGAAGTTTTCCTTATAAGCGGCCCAACAACAAGAGAATTTGTCAAGAAAAACCCAGTAGTTTCTAGAACCATAGAAATTCGGGGAGATCAAACCCTTGAAAAACTCCATGGTGTTATATTTAAGGCGTTCAATCGAGAAGATCAACACTTGTATGAATTTCAATTTGGCGGCAAAGGTCCTAATGACCCCAAGGCTAGACGATATGGTTTGACTACGCTTCTTGCTGACAAGTTTGAAGATATTGAGATTAAAGGCGATGTCACGCAAACCACAATTGATATCCTAGATTTAAAGAAAGATGAAGCATTTGGATATTGGTTTGATTTTGGAGATGACTGGTGGCATCAAATCAACGTGATCTCAATTGAGAATACGAGTATAAAAAGTAGGTATCCCAAAATAACCCATCGAATCGGACAAAGTCCTCCGCAGTATATCGATATTGACGAGCGATAGCCATTAACAACGGCTGGATAAACCGAACCCGTTGATAAGACCCGGCAAACATGAAGATCAGGAAGTAAAAATGCCAAAGATCGGATTTCGTGTTCCATCCCTCAACAAACGAATTGCCGCCCGCACATCGATCAGGCGTTACTTGCGTAATAATCTTGGATTGAAAGCGCCACGCGGCTATGGCTGGTTCACCAACCCCAGAAGAGCCGCGTATAACCGCATCTACAACCGCACGACCAAAGGCTGTGGTTTCGTGCTGCTCCTGGCGATTTCTATCGGAGCATTGATCAAGTTCTTTCTCACTTAAAAGTCCCGGTGAAATTATGCAACGGTGCACAGTCTTCATCATTCACCCGGAAACTATCGACCGTGTGACTGTGGAAAGATGAAGACAGACAATCTTGTGCGCCATCTTTCCTTACACATAAAGTATTCTGTTAGTTATGAATGGCAAGCTCAAGTACCGATAGCATTACCTATCGGTACCAATTTTTTGACCGAACAGAACCCCAAAATCGAGCGAATCTTGGACCTTGTCCTGGTCATCAAAAGCTAACGAAAACCACAGAGGATGCAACTCTTCGCCGGATGACTAAGTAGCCGCCACAAGTCGCTGGAGTTGTATGATTTTTACACGTAGCAAATCGAAGCCTGCGATGCGGAGATGGATCGGCTGCATGCCTTGACCCGTCCGGATTGGGCAGTAGGAGAGTTGCCAGTCATACCGAAGAAGAAGCAGAACTCGCATAGAAAAAATGCGCCGAAAAACAGGCGGGAGATTCGTTAGCGTCTACAGCGGATCACCGGAGTGGATTTGAGCGTGGTAGATGGATTTGATGTGTCGCTGGCACAGGCGGTGACGATGGAAGTGGGGAGCGAGGTCGAAGAGAAATTTCCGACCGAGAAGCATTTTTGTTCATAGTTGGGGCTGCCGCCTAAGCATGAGATCTCCGGGGGCAAGGTGTTGAAGAACAAAACCTTGAAAACGAAAAAACCGTGCAGGGCAGGCATTCCGAATGGCCGCGCAATCGGTGAAACAGGCGGGACTGTCCATTCGGCGTGATGTATCGGCGTTTGGGTTCGCGGCTGGGGCCGGCTCAGGCAACCGTGGCGACCGCGCATGCCATTGCCAAAGTGGATTATCAGATGTTGAAATATAAAGTGGAATACGATCCGTTGAGCGTGAATGAATAACAGAAGAAGTATGAAGCCCAGCAAGTGAAGTACATTAAAGAAGAAAGCGGCGAAGTTGGGCTATCAACTCGTCCCTGCATAATGAAGGGGGCAAACATAAGAGGCGTCCTCCCATGAGAACGCCTGCTTTGCATTTAAGGATCTGTGTATTTTTGCAAGTTTCAATCGCCGATTCATGAAGCTTGACATGGAATCACATGCCTGATGATTGCATCACTTCTTTTGTGATTCGATGGTTCTTGAGAACTCGGCCAACTCGAATTCGGGCGTGGGTCTGGAAGGCTGTCTCTAGCCATAAAGTTGCAAACAAAAAACGGCTCGCAACCAAGAATGTTCAAACCGTTTGGACTTCGGGGCTTTCCCTTTTACCTTTTCATCTCCCATCTCTTGACACTGCTGTTAATCGGTGGACAGCATTCTATGCGACGGTTTTGATTAAACTTGATTTCGATATTTCTCACTTTGTCTTATTTTTACACACATTTATGAAATTGGCACGCCAGCATATTTTAGCAAATCTAACCATGCTTCTATTGCCTCTGCACAGATGTCCTTAAAATCACCGCGAAATTTTCCGTTTTCATCAACAACTTGACCAGTAATAATAAATTGAAAGCTACCGTCAGTTGTAATTTGCGAATCTTCTCCATTTAGATTTACGGGAATGTTTGCCGTACTTTGTGGTGAAAGCACCATGCCGCGATTTAATCCTTGTAATGTTGGGATGAATCCAGAGCGCGGTTGTTTATCTAACTTGGCATGTTTATCAATATTCCAAAGGTCGTGGATGATTGCTACAGCCTGATTATTATTTATTAATTCATTGCCTTTGAATGGAACATGATTATTTTCGCACCAGGTTTTGAAGTGATCCTTAATTGAAGCAATATTTGTGATAAGAAGTGTTGCATCGTTTTCTAATTCGATTTCATTGACGCCTTGATTGAAATTCATTTCGATATGGAAACCCGAATTAGTTTTTGTAATTGTCGGCTTGACGCTTGCAGTAGTTAAATGATCACTTACTACTACTCCAAAAGCAGTATATATTTTTTGAATTTTTCTATCAAGTGTATTTGACATAGCTCCATCTTTTGTCATTGATGGTGCGCGCTGCCCCACGGTTTGGGTTAGCCGCAATTGGGCGGAACGAGACTCGGTTTGAGGGCAGTATAAACCTAAAGCCAGGAAAATGCTCATAAATCGCGCAAGATCCCATTTGTCGGCTGCACGCTGTGCTAGCCCCGCCTTTGCCTTCACAGCTCGTTTAAGTATGAGAACATTGCCATCTCGACATCGGAAATATACCACTTGTTACCCCCTCGATGTCTAGGATTCTGGATCTGACTATGTTGTAGCAAATCTGCAATTCTGCCGCAATCACTTGAAAGTGCTTGGTAACCATGCACATTGAAAGGGTAATTTAACCGATTGGCAATAATACCATCAAGAATCGGGCAAAGTTCTGGATGCAGAAATCGTAAGTGCTTAGATGCAAAAGACGGAGTTCCTAAACCACGAATGTAGTTAACTTCTCGTAGCGCGCCGCCGACATCAGTAACATTGGCTTCTAACTTCATCATTGCAGAACGAAAACGCTCACGTGCCATTACCATTGAATTTTGCTTGACTATGCGTCCAGCAATGCCAGGATATCCACCCCATTTGCAAACATGCCTGATAAACAACTCTAATTCATGTTCGGCAAAGTTCAGGGACCTTAGCTGAGAACCTTCTGACTCCAAATTAGGCGTATTTGGATAACGCGACAAATGTCTTTCGATTAATCTGCCAAAGTCCTCAAAAGGCACTGCTGTATTTCCGAACGTGACGCTGTTGGTGTGAATTTCTACTGGCATGACTCTTTACGATGTCGAAACCAAGGGGCAAGCGGTTTGCGTTAGCGGTTGACGGGTTTAGAAGTTATCCCAAAAGCCGCGCTGTACCCGTCAATCTGGTGCACGCGTCGTTAGGTGGCTCGGCATTATGGATTGGGATTCAATCCAGCTTGCTCCCTTATCCATCTTCGTATATCTCCTAATGCGACGGTTACGACTTCACGAGAAAGTGAGCATGTATCTTTATTCGGATAATAACCCAACTTCAGTTGCTCTTGAGGATGTATTATATTGCGATACTGACGTAGACTTTTACTTTGTTCTCGTGTATGGAACGCAATCCATTTGCATTCATATGCTATGTCAATTAGGCAATCAAGGTGCCATTCTTCAAATGGCAAATTCTTCCCGCGGCTATCCTTTTTTCTGCTTTTGGCATTGCCTGCTAATTTTGGAAATCTGTAGCACATATCTACCAGAACACCCTCTAAAATACTCCCCAACACTACAGTTGCAGAAACAAACGCCTCGGCTTTAGACGCTCTTTCGCTTTCTGCCCATCTAGCTTCCAACAGTGCAGCCAATTCTGGCTTAGACAACAGCGTATCAAAGCCGAGCGGCGGGATATAAGTGCTCCATTCGTCTGAAAATTCTCGAAAGAGCATTTCGGCGTAGGGTCTTATATCTTCGTCGTCAAAATATTGGAATGTAGCTGAAAACGAACCGACGCCCTTCCTTTTAAAAAATAAAAGACAAGCGACTGATAGCGGCGGGCTTGCCGCTAAAATGCCAATAAATCTTTTGGTCTCCGTTTTCTAGAACCATAGAGTGAATTGGGGCATAACCTTGGCGGGTATATGCAGAACACCAATCTTGTAGCCAATCCTTCATTCTTGAGAGCGTTCCCTTTACGGATGTTGTCTGTTGGATCATTTCCATAGTTGTTTGCCTTCGAAGCCGGCTAACGGTGTGCGTACCGCTGGTGGGTAGGGTGAGATGAAGCTGATTTGACGGACCTGGCTTGAGCGTAGTTTACTCCCTTTTGGCAGCCAGAATCCCACCAGCCGGGTGCCCGCTTTATTAGGTGGTTTTATGGCTTCATCGCCAATAAGGTGAGGACTGTGCCTGCAAGTTTTAACACTGGCAATCCAATTTCTCCAACATCTTTCGCTGCTTTTTTCAAGCCATCTACACTCAATTGATACCATTGAGGTCGAGGTGACTTACTTGTTGCTTCTGCTGTGAGTGTCTCTAAGTCGCGCGCTACTTGTTCAGCGTTTTCATTTGACATTTTTGTCGTCATCGCATTTACAGCATGAGCAAGGTCTTGCAAGGCTTTTCTGAGTTCATCAGAAATTGACGCCAATTCGATCTTGTTAAAACTATTGGCGATTGAACGAGATACCACCAAATTGCCTATTGATGCATTGTCCCCTACATGGATATAGACTGATTGGTCATTATGAGATGAATTTTTCTGACGATTTGGCGATGAGTTAAGTAATCCGTTTAAAAAACGCTGGGCTTTTTGACGTAGATTTTGGGCTTCTTTCATGTCGCTATCCCACGCTTGCCGATGTTCGTTTGAGCCTTGCTGAACATTGCCATAAGTAACTATATCTACGAACGTAGCCATATCTCCATTAGTCCATCCCCCTGTAGCAATGTGGTTAGAGAAATCATCAAAAACTTCACGCCATTCAATACGAATTATGGGAGTTGCTTCTGCAATCCACTCTTTGATGAACGCAATTGGGTCATTTGGATATGTTACTTTGTCGAGTTCATTAAGTTTGTCAATTAAATCAGACAATTTCTTTTGAGATGATGATGGGTTGGATGTTTTTGTTTTCATTTTATATCCTGCGAATTTATTGGGCATAGGGTGTGAACCGCCCAACGGTTTGCGTACCGGCGGGGCGGATTGGCAAGACTCGCTGCTATTATCGCACCAAGATTGGCAAAACGCGTTGGGAATCCTAGGGCGCAGCCGCGTCCGGTGCGCGCTTTGTTAGGCGCTGTTTGTCTCGGACTTCGTTTCAATTCTTTGCACTACTTCTGACATCGCATAATGAACAAATTGTTTTCCAAGTTCTGTGAGAACATAAGGCTTTGTGTCATCGAATGCAAATTCCATAGTTGTAGGTCTGAACACTCTACTTTTGGTGCGTGGCTTTCTAAGAAATTGCCCGTCAGGGGTTGTAGCACGTTCTTGCCTGATAACACCACCTATACTTAAATCTCGAATTAACATTTTATACAAATCTGCTTCGGCAAAATCTTCTCGTGGAAAACTATCGTATATTGCTTCCCAAATGTCATATCGAGTTGAGCCAGGATTTTGATAAATCTCTCTGATTACAGCAAGGTGTGCTTCGTGGTAAAGGTCTAGCCAATCTATGAAAAGGCGAATGACATCATCTGATGTGAGTTTTGTGCCGCCTGCATTGGTAATTAAGTTTGCAATGTATTTTCGCTTTTCATCTGTATCGGCTTCATCCCATGTACGGAAAGCCTTTCTTACAATATCCAAGTATTGCTCACTCTGAATTCGCTCATCAATTTGGTCGCCTAATGTCTCAAAACGCGAGCCAATGTAATTCAGTGTTTCTGATAATCTTGCTAATTTTCTGGTATGTTCTTCGAGCCATTGAGTTTGTAGATTATCTTCCCGCCAATCGCCTTCTTGGAATTTGAAATCTGCGGCAGCACTCAAAAAACCACCAACCCAAGGAATACTACCTAAAGCCGCTGAAACAAACTTTTCAAAAACTCTTCGTTTTGTAGACGGGGATGATTTTACAAGTTCATCGCGGATTTTTTCTACATTTTCATCGTCTAGTTGATTATTCAGTACCATTTTGTATTCCCATGACTAAACGCCTAACGGTTCGCGTTACCGGCGAGCCGGACAGGCAAAACTCACTGATATTATTGCACGAAAATTAGCAAAACGCGCCGCGAGTCTTGGGGCGAAGCCCCGGCCGGTGCACGCTGTATTAGCCTGCGTTTTATGCATTGTAAGAATCCCTTTTATTTTCACACCATCTTTTGACTTCATAAAGAGCACTTCCTTTAGGCGGGTCAGGAAAAGTTTCTTCTTTATTTATTCGATAATCTCGATTGAGAATATCAGATGCTTTGCCTTTTTCTACACTATCAAACTTTACTGTTACGATTCCATCCAACAAAACGCTAGGTATTGCTATCCTGACTTCTTTGTGTATCGTAAATAAACCATCCTGCTTCTTTATTCGTTCATTGAATGAGTTTACCTGATATTTGATCAACATCTTCTCGTTCATTTTGTTGATAAGTTTATCGAATTTTTTGGCAAATAGAAGATGAGTAACTTTCGTCTTGAATAACTCAAATCTATCCAAGTCCGATAATGGCGAGAAATCCATTTCTCCTAGCGTTTTCAGAGTCCCAGTCCGTAAGAGTTCGGTGGGATTGGTGCAATATCGTTTATCTCAGACCAGTCATCGGTTATTTCGGAATTGTCTCTCGAAATTAAAGCAATTGAAAGTATAGCGTTGTCGAAATCTCTTGCTCCTAGTGCAAAATAGAGAGCAACAAATGGATTAGTCGTCCAATCAAGTAACCGTGTTGGTAACCCGTAATGTTGTCCTAGCTCCAGCAGTTCGTGTAAATTTCCAACCTTCATTTCCAGTTTTTTGAGTGCTGGGGTTGTTACAAATTCCTGAAGTACCTTTAATCTCGTCTTGAATAAGCCGATCATGGTCTCTACCTAAACTTGGGCGCATATGCCAAGCATAATTGCTGTACCCCCTGAAGTAAAATTTATCTTTGACGCTTTTAAGAAAAGGAAATAAAGCTTCAACAGACTTAATTGTTGTTTCCTGCATTTTCACGCCCTTGTCTTTTCTCTACAATTATCGCCTTCGACAACCTCTAAGAATTGCCTGTTAGCAGGGTTATTTGCTTGGGTGTCGTGTCGTCAATAGCGATAATCTGCGTCTTGTTCTCTCGTCTGGTTCATCAGTGCTGCCAGCTTCCCGAGACAATCGGGGCACATTATAGACTGCACGGTGGCTTAACGAGATGCCAACTGGCAGACCTGCGTGCTCTGTTGGCCGGTATTTATTCATATGTGGAAGTTTTTCCAATGATGAAAGCATTCTTACGAGACAACATTAAGAGAAACCTATCTAGCATGAGATTACCGAAAGATGCGGGATTCTGAGCAACATGACTTAGACGCTCGAAGTCCGGCAAATCCATTGTATACAACATAATTTTCTCCTTTGGGCTGCTGCCGGCTTTTAAAATTCTCGCTACATCTTGCCAATTCAAAAAAGGGTACATTTCAGAAATCAAAACTACTCCATGAATATATGCCATTTCAATGTCTGGGATTGTAATGATCTGCCCGTTACTTAAGAATTTTCCCTTCTCTGTTTTAATCTTCCTATTGCTCCCTGCAACTGCCTAACAGCTTTAGAAATATCTTTTTCTATTAGGCTTGCTTTTCTTGTACTACTTCTATCAAGCGATGTGTTAAGAAGCGATAAGGCTTTGCTTTCTACCAAACAGACCTGTTGACTGCCAAACCCAAGAACATCTGTCAATTCTCTGGTAGACGATTTTTCTTTGACTTTTGGAGAGTGATATGTTTGCTTTTTGAAAATTCGTGACGTTGCCATATATGCTGATTTTTCAAGTGCACTGCCTTCATCAATATCGTCGAGGCGAGATTTTTCAACAATTACTGAGCTGACGCTTGATACATTATTGGGCTCATCAAACTTCAATGATATCCCCATAAGACTAATTGACGAGTTTTCGGGGTCTCCTCCACGGTTGATTTTCTCTAAATCTTGCTGAAGTATGTTGTGAACGATACTTTGCTGTTCAGGGCTGAGCCTGGCTGTAAAACTCGTGGTTTTCTTAATCGCCGATAACATATCAGTATCTGGCTTCGTAATTGTACCAATCGCAGAAACGACAGGGAAGTTTCGTTCGTCAAAGAAGTGAACTCTGATAGAATCTTCTGACAAAATACCATCTAAAGAGTTAATCTGGTTGAACTTATTATTATCCAAGGGATGAGTCGCGATAAAAGGGTGTTCAGGATCGTCGTCAACCTTGTACCCAGCAAAACCAATGATTTGTGCGTCTGTTTTGACAACGGCCAGAAGTAGATAGAAAGGACGGCCGCGATAAACGGCTTTTAGAGGTACTGTTGGGATTTTTGCAACAATATTTTCGTTGTTCGTAAGTTCTTCATGTACAAACCATATGCCGGCTTTTTCGATATGCAATTCATTAGCAAGTTTGTTACTTGGAATATAAACCATGACTCATTTCCTTTTCCATCGAGGGCCGTGGGTTAGTACAGACAACTGGGTGGTGTAAACGCTGCTTGAAAGCAGAAAAATTCGAAGCCAGAAAGATGCTCGTAAATGCCGAAGACTCCTATACGTCAGTTGACACTTTGTTATGCGCGGTTGACATTCAAAACTCCTGAAAAAAGACGCAATTATCTCAAATAAATTTTCTTTTGCAGTTCGGGCATATTGAATCATAATCATGAACACTGGATCCACATTCCGAGCAAGAAAAGAGTAGAAGAAGAACATGCCTTCGTAGTGACCATTTCCTTGCAGGCAGTCATTGACTTTTTGCTCCGCGGCCAACCATCGGTCGTCATGGTCGATGACGTTCCCATGGAATCCTGTTTTGCAAAAGAAGTTATGCTCGAAGCACAGAATTATTACATCGAACACTATCCCGATCAAACTCGTTTTACACTTCAAGCGCAAGTCTTAGAGCCAAAATTCTAGAAAATTAATATCTCTACTCTTCTTCTTTGTAGCCAGAGACTGAAATGCTCACATGCTTCATAGTCTTTGCTCTTTCTCGAAGATCTTCAAGTCGGCAAGCTAATGGATGCTCCGGATCGTAATATCTGGGACCTAGAATGACGTGCTCTAACTTACGTGTAGTAAAGTAGTTTACTTCCCATTTATTTGTAACAGGATTATATATAAATTTCGCTTCTCTAAAGTAATCTTTTGCATTTGCGCGAAGGATTTCAATTGCCATTGTGCATAATGCAGGTATAGTCGACCACGCCTTAACGAGGGTCGTTTCATTCGCATCTTCCACTGCACCCTCAACCATAATCTCAAAATCTTCAATCGGTATTCCGAATATGATGTTGACCTTCTGACTGGATTTCAACATGAAAACTCTGGCAAATGCGTCTTTGGTTCTAGTAAGCACGGAATGTAAAGTATCTACAGTCTTGTCAGCTAGTATTTCTCCAAGACGGTTCGCAAATCCTCCGGAAACCCCAACGCCAAAACCAATCAAAACCCAGATAACCGCTCCAGGTATTTCAGATTTGCGACGAACGATCTTTTCGCGTGTTTGAATGATTTCATTTAGTGAATCAATGATTGGTCGCATTTCTTCTGACGAAAAGTTGATAGGATCGTAACCAACTTCCAGAAATGAAAGCGGCATTAATTCGATAGTATTGAGTTTATCTGGTACAGATTTTTTAATTTCGCTGTCATCATATTTTATATAGTCTTCATCGTTGAAATTTTCACCCTCCCCAATAAGCTCATATTCTCCATCATCTGCCTTTTGTATCCTTGTTGCTCGCATATAGCCTATTGGCGGCAATGTAGTTTGGTGATCCAAATCCATCATCGACGGTTCGCCGAATTCCTGATAATTCGCAAGCATTTTGGCAAGGTATTCTTTTGTAAATTGCTCGCCATGCAGGTCGGTACGTGTGCTTAGAAAACTTGCCGTAAATCTCTGTCTCGTTTTCATATACTTATTCCCTTTATAGCTTCTTCATTCAGCTTCTTCTGCATACTCATCAAGTACGCTATCTGATAAATATTCCACATGTTTCAATCCCGCAATCTCTTGAACACTATCGTACGAGAGAAACGTACATCGCTCTGATAGTGGTGATTGGTCTAAAAGCGAAAACACTGGGCGTAGGATTTCTTGAAACACTTTGTCTTTTCGAGCGTATGGAGCGACTATATGTAATTTGATATTCATGTTTGGCTGAAGAGCCAACAAATCAGCCATGCGAAGAATCCCGGAATAGATTGAAGTGGTGTGTTCAACTTCAAAGGCTCGAACGATAGCTCGACCTCTTAGCCACAAAACATCTATTTGCTCAATTGTCCTTATTGTCGTTTCATCATAATTCAATGGTAAGCTTTCAAGCACATCAGCCTTGTCCGATTTCCACTCTGATAAAACTGCTGTTCGATCATTTCTTGGTAGCCAAATCTTCAATCCCATCTGAGCGCCAATTTTAGCTATCAAGGCTTGGATTTTTATTGATTCCCTGACTTCTGCGCGCGGAACAACTTGTTCTTCGTTTTCCGTATCCTGTGGAATTGATACTGCAATTTCCCCTTCCGGTCTCCGAACCTTATGTTTGAGAAATTTTATATACTCACGTTCATCAATCTCGAAGATTTCACTTTTTTTAGCCTGAGAAGAAATCAATTTTTCAAGAAATTCACCATCGTTTTCGTCAAGGATATTTAGGCTACCGCGAATCTTACCAGTCCATGCCGACCCTTTTTTATCCACATTCTTGGTAAAAGACAAATTCATCCAGACTCGATCATCATGGATTGGAATGCTTTTTTCTTTTGGCAACCATATAATCGGTTTGACCTTGAAGCGAATAACATATGGATCATTGCTAGCATAAAAAAGGGGTGAATTATCTCTAAAATATGTGCTTGTTACTTCAAGAACACCTATCCAACGGCTAAGCTTTACCATATAACAAATTAGCTTATCACCAACCTTTATTCGGCTAGCTGCATTTTCGGTACCACCCCAATAAAGGGTGGTAAGGTGGTGAAGGTCTTGCAAAAAACGGGGTTCATTGGCAAACTCTTGGATTACTACATCACGAGAGAAGCCAATGAACCCGCAAGAGCTATTTTGCCCGAATCTGGATTGTCCGGCAAGAGGACAAGTTGGAAAAGGAAACATTCATGTGCACAGCCAAAAGGATCAGCGCTGTATATGTGATGTATGCAGACAAACCTTTACCGCCCGGGCTGGGACGATCTATTATGGTCTTCGGCATGCGCCTGAATTGGTGACGCAAGTAGTGGTGCTGTTGGCCTACGGATGTCCGCTTCAAGCCATCGTGAAGGCGTTTGACTTGGACGAGCGAACGGTGTGTGAATGGCAAAAACGAGCAGGCCGACATTGCCAACAAGTTCATGAACATCTGGTGGAAGGGACGCAACACGATTTACAACAGGTGCAGGCGGATGAGATCAAAGTGAAGATACAGAAAGGCACGATCTGGATGGCGATGGCAATCTGGGTTCCGACCCGATTATGGATAGGAGGCGTGATCAGTCCGAAACGCGATCTGGATCTGATCCAAGCCTTGGCGGATAAAGTACGCAACATGGCGCTATGTCGTCCGTTACTGCTGGCGGTGGATGGCTTGGCGAGTTACGTGAGTGCGTTTCGGAATGCGTTTCGCAGCAAGTTTCCGCGGGAGCGGGGTGAAACGGGACGCTGTAAGATGGTCGAGTGGCCGAACATTGCAATCGTGCAGGTGGTGAAGCAGCGCATCGAAGGCGTGTTGAATGTCGATCGACGGATCGTTCAGGGCGCTCAAGCGGGGGTGGTGAATCTGATCCATGCCACTCAACAGGGTCGGGGTGGAATCAACACGGCCTTTATTGAACGGATCAACGCCACCTTTCGCCAGCGCATTTACTTTTTGACTCGACGCACCCGTTGTTTGGCCCAACAAGCGAATTCTTTGCAGGCGGGCATGTACCTGGTTGGCTGTTTCTATAACTTCTGTGATGATCACTATAGCTTACGCTTGAAATTATCCGTCGGGTCCTTCCGCCACCATTGGGTTCAAAGAACCCCAGCGATTGCAGCCGGCCTCACCGATCACCCATGGACACCGGTCGAGTTGTTTGCATTCAAAGTGCCTCCGCCGCGTTGGAAGCCACCGCTTCAACGCGGCAGGCCTTCTGCCGCTATGCTTCAATGGGTCCAACAATGGGCAATCTAACCACGCTTAACTGCGGCGACACCGCATTTTCTTGACGTAGGCGAAATCCAGAAATATTCTGATTGCTTTTTGAAAAAGCCTCGTATGTTTCTGGTGAGAACAAGTCAATATAGTAAGCCATGTAATAATCCTCCTTATTCCTCTTCCACAATCTTTATTTCTTCCCCATTCAGCCCATATAACTCATAGACCAGCTGATCAATCTCCCTATCCGTTGACTCAATCTCGCGCTTGACCATCTCTTGCTCTTGCGGCGTCTTCGGACTTTGCTTGTGCAATTCCAACATGCGCTCGACCAGCAAAAACATTTTTTCGTGGCGCGCTTTATCGGCAGGATCAGAGAAGTTGATGTTGCGAATGGGAAGTTGTTCGATATATTTTTTTACATACGAATAAGCAGTCTGATATTGTCTAACGCTAATCTTGCTTAGATACCATCCCAGTAACTTGCTATTTAGCAATCCGATAATATATGCAGAGTTGAAGCCATCTTTCAAAACAATACCATAACCACCAGCACCACCACCGAAAAAGAAATAGTCTCCTTTTGTGTCGATGCAAAAAGAAGGATTTGCGTAATAATCCGGTGTAAGTATTTTGGGTTGTTGCATTGAAGTAAGCGCTTGGTTACGGGTATAACCAAACCAACCAACGCCTTTCATTTTTCCACTTTCTCGCTCCTCCAAAAATTTCTGGTGAGTTTTCAAGTATTTCCATGCAAGTGGATAATTCTTCTCGATTGTTTTCGCATCAATAAGTTTTCCATTTGTATATGGAAAAATCACTGCTCGATTTGTATCACCAACAAAATATCTTTTCATTTCTCCACCCTTAACTTGCGGATAAAGAATTTTGTTTTCAATAAAATACTCTTTATCGTCCATATCGCTTTTTACTAACGACTTATCCCCAGACTTTTTCAATACATGTACGGAAAAAACAGAGTCGCCACCTGTTTTCAAACCTTGAAATATCTGATTTGAAATATCACCAAGATTTTAATTTTATTTTCGCCATTCTCTCCCAAAGACTTTGCTCTGGCGGAAAAACAAAAACCCATGGCTGATTACCAAGAGATTCTAAAGATAAGTTGCCCGAAATAAAATCTCGGTTCATTAAATTTTTGGCTTCCCCAATTTGACGCATAACTTCGGGCATTTCAGATTCAGACCGGCGGATGAATTGAATTTGTGTAAATTTGAATTCAGTCTCTTTCGTATTTGATAAAACAATCACACATGTATTTATACTTGCATCACGAAATACCATAAAGCCATCAAAATCAAGAATCTGGTTGACAATTTTCTTAGAAGATAAGAATGTTCTTAAACCATCACCGTAATCTTGCTTAAAGAAACGATGGGGCAAAATAAAACTTACGAATCCTTTTGGTGAAATTAGCTTTACTGCTTTTTCTAAAAACGGGCAATAAATATCGTAGTTGCCGATTGTTGTTTCATAACCTTTAGACAAATATGTAATGTCTTCGGTTGCCAGAGTCTGAATACGGATGTACGGCGGATTTCCAATCACCACATCGAAGCCGCCTTGAATAAAGACTTGTGGGAATTCAGTCTTCCAATCAAAGGCATTGACGCGGTACCGTTCTTCTTTATCTACAAAACTCATTGTCAATTGTCGGTCTTGGTAATAATCAGAGCCGATCAACGAGTTTCCGCATTTGATGTTCCGCCCCAGGTCAGGCAGAACGCGCTCCTTAAACAAATCCAACTGCGAACCAATTGTCTCATTGCTTTCACCTTCCAGCACCCTCAAAAGCAAAGACAACTTCGTCACTTCCACGGCTTGCGTGTCAATATCCACGCCGTGAATGTTGTTGAGCAGGATTTCTTTTTTCTTGTCGGTGGTCAGACGCCAGCTATCTTTCGATTGATAGATAGCGGGATTCTTCGTCGTTGCTAATTTATCCGGTTCATGATCTGTGTACCAATTCAAATGCCAATCCAAAAGATATTGATACGCGCCAAGCAGGAACGTTCCTGACCCACAAGCAGGATCAAGAATTCTGAGCCGAGCAGCTTCTTTAGGTGTCTTGCCTTCCAAAACCTTGCCGAGCGTATTCTTGACGATATAGTCCACGATGTAAGTGGGTGTGTAATACACGCCTCCCGCTTTGCGGACTTCGGGCTTCTCTTCGACTTTGGCTTGATGCCCCGCCGTTACTCGGATGACCTTACCGAGAAAACGTTCATAGACCTGTCCCAAAATCTCCAACGGGATTTCAGAGAAGACATACGGACTTTCTGGCGGGTATAGATTGACCAGAATATCTCGGAGAACTTTATTGTCAACCTTCAAATTCAGCGTCAATAAATCTGCCGGACTGGATTGCTCTTTTTCATCCCTAAAGTGGAACAAACCAGAGTCGTAACGACTGTCTGCCAGTTGAAACAAACGACACAGTTCGCCATAAATACCATCATGCTCGACCGCGTTTTGCAGTTGCCCATAAGGTTCAATGCCGCGATCTTCGCAAAGCCGCAGGAAAATAATTCTGTCAATCGTGATCTGCACTGCATAATTCAAATCACGCACGTTCAACTGATTTCGTAATTCGATGTTCTTCGCTAGCAATTCACGCCAACGCTCGATCTCAGCAAGAAACGCATCGTCAACTTCCACCGTGCCTTTCTTGCCCTTGATGTCTTCCGCGTACTTATCAAACGACCCGCGCAGAATTGCATCTTTAGAAAAGATATTCGCGATCTCGTCCCACTTCTCAACATAATCGCGATACGAATATGACACCACGCGCCCCACCGAAGCCTTGTCGTTTTTATCAGGTTTGATGCGGCAATCATAGACTACTAACTCTTCAAAGTCTGTAAGTATCGAAAGCGGCAACTTCTTCGACCACCCATAACGCCGTAATTGAAAGGCTGGATGAATATCTGTTTCGAGTTTTACAGAAGGCTTCTTGGCTTCCACAAAAAACTTTCGTTCGTTCCCGATTTTAAATGCGTAATCGGGCATTTTTGTTTCCCCTTCAATTTCCAGCGAATCTTCATAAATGACGTCTTTGTACGTTTCGGAGTTGCCGTGCGCGTTATCAATATCCCAGCCCATGGCTTTGAAGAACGGGTTGATAAACTCAAGCCGCGCCTGTGCCTCGTTATACTTCGGCGAATGATACTGTTCATAATTGCGTTCAAACCGTTCAACCAAGGATTTTACAATATCAGGCGCAGGCATCAGTTATCCCTTATTCAGGGTCAATTATAGCCACATTCTACATAAGCAACACGAACAATTCCTAAAGCAAAACACGCCTAAAAACTCTAAAATAAAGAGCGGATGGATGATCGGTGGCCACCGCAGAACAGATTGTCAATGTAATAGACGATATGCAAACAAAGTGGGCACTGCCCTACCCGGAGAGAGCGCATCGGCTCTATCCTGAAGTGTTCGATGAACAAGGGAAGCGCATCAAGCCATTGCAATAACACAAATGTATTTCCCATACATGTGGGCATAAACTACACAAACGCACAGGGCGCAGCATTTTCGCTGCGCCCTGTTTTGCATCCTGCTGTATGGGAAACACGCTCTACGCCTTGTTTTTGTTGACGGTCAAAGCATCAACAGCTTTGCGCCTTTCTCGGTAGGCATATTCTTTATGCGTCCGAGTGCAGTATCGTTGGCTGTAAACAGTAGTTTCAAACGGCTGCCCGCAGTATTGGCAGATCCAGGTATAGATTATCTTTTTGCTATTTACCTTGACCGAGAAACGGTTCGCCCAAGCTGGGCTTATCCTCCGTATTACCATCGCCGGCAATTTTCGGAATATCGGTCGTCGCAGGATAATCACGCTTCGGAAGTTCGGCGCTGATCGGCTTGCCGTGCTGTTCAAACTTGCCCAAGCCAAGAACATCGATGTGGTTGAAGGTTTGCATGAACTTCTCTTGCCATTGAGCAAACAGCAAGGGAGTCATCTGTTGCGCCATGTGTTCCGCTTCATCTTCGATCTGCTTTAGGAGCGAAGCCTGCACCGCATCGTGCGCTGAGTTTTCGCGCATCTTTCGCATATTCTCCGGATTCATTAGATGAAAAGCGAAGGCACTGATCAAGTTCAACCCGATGAGTTCGGACAATCCCAAAATCACGTTTCGGATATCATCCGGCGTAAGCGATGCAATCGCTCCATTTTGACCGGACCGGTACAGAGTATCGAATGTAAACAAGCCAATCGACCCCAGCATGTCCACAATTGCGATCAGAACACTGATCGCTTTCTGAGGGAGACCACTGGCTTCCTTCAAGAACACCACCAGCCAGATGATCGAGCCACCCTCAGTTGCAAACAATCCCAGGAAGCCGATCACCTTCTGGTTGGGGGGCAGGGTGGACTGGATGAAATCTAGCGAACGGGACGCGGCATAAGCGAACAAACCAAGCAGCAAAACGTAGAACGCAATCTTTCCAATACTTTTTGTTAATCCTTTAGTCATTGAGTCACCTCGCATTTGATATATGTTGCATTGACCCAGCCTTCGACGGATTCTGTTTTCACGGACCGCCATCCGTTTTGGGCGGGGAGGTTCGCGAGTACAATCACCTCGCCTTCGTGAAGGATTCGAACCGGCGTGTAATTCACACTTGGACCTTCGCGGAGATTCAAGAGTCCGCCGTTTTCCACTCCAGTGCTCACCTCGCAGACAGTGGGACGGGTACTCGCTTCTATTCTTAGAGTACTAGTCTCTACTTTCTTGAAAGGGCTCAGGTTGGAAGACGGCGGCTTGTTTGGCATAGGGGCAATGGGAGTAAAATTTCCCAACAATCCACATACTAGGGACGAGACCAGCAAGAGCAATAAGACGATTTTCTTCATTCAACTCCTTTCATTCAATTTACATTTCAGGCCGCGCTCATCTGTTCGGCAGCTTGCGGTTATAGACTTCATTGAGAAAATCTTTGGCGGCTTTGTAATTCTTTTGGCGGCGAAGTTTTCGCCAGCATTGCAGATCTTTCGATGTCATTCGTTTCAGCAACCGCGAGAAATGAATACTCGGTTTATTTCCACAGCTTGGACAAGGACGCGGTCCCAGCAAAAGCGCTATGCGTGTTTCATCATCTGCAATATCGCGGCGACCCATTGCATAATCCCTCCAAGTAAGATGGGGGAGATCCACGCCGTATATTGAATTCAACTCTCTTGCCGCTGCGCGCCAGGAGCGGGCTTTTCGATGTGCCTTTTTGATCATCTGAGGCGTGCACGGTCTTTTCATTTTTGCGCTTTTTTGAGTGGCGTAGCAGAACGCTACACGCCTTTCTGTACGGGGATTCAAATGTTCTCTCTGATCATCTTCGTTCAAATTCATCATCTCTCTTATGGTTTTCATCTTTGCCGTACTACCACTCCCGCGCTACTCTCACGCGGTACACGGTAAACGGTTATTTAGTTTTTAAAGTGCTGGTGGTCAAATGACCACAGATAAAAAGCGAATCGTTCCGCTTCCTATTCCAAGCCTAAAGCCACACCGTCATTTTCCGCTTCCCCGCGATTGATGTAATGCGCCGCGCTCTCTGCGCTAGACCATCCGCCCCAAGACATGAGTCCGGCTAGGGAAACATCCGGATCATTGCCTGACTTGGTGGCGCCATAGTGCCTACAATCATGAGGGCTGAGAGACTTCATGCCCACTGCATTTCCCAATTGGCGGACTCGCTCGTTGATGGCGCGAATCGTCATGCCCTTGCCTTTGACCAGAGCGCCGGTCTTGCATGAAGACAGGATCAATATGCCGCGCTCGGCGCAGTTGTCCTTGGCCAGATATTCAACCAGACGCTCCCAAGCGCGTCCGCGCAAGTTGTGCCGCGACGTCTTGCCGGTCTTTGGGCGGTAGAAAGCGATCTGCTTTTTCTCCAAATCAATGTCTTCGATTTTCAATAGGGAAACTTCGCTGACCCGCATGCCATGATCGAGCAGAAAACACATCATCAACGCATCGCGCCGTGCTTGAGGCGTATAGTTGCGGACCCGGCACAAGACAAGCGCTTGATCATCGCTGATGATGGTCGCTGTATTCTTCTTATTTCCTTTGCGTCTGGCAATTCCATTGGCTTGGCGTTTGGCATCGGTATCTATCGCTTCTTTGTGCGTGTACCCTCGAAGACTTTGTAGTTTCAGAATATCGTTATCTGGAATGATCCCGGCTTGATTGGCAAGCGACATATAAACTTTGACAGTAGACACCCGGTCATTGACCGTTTTCATGCTGTAGCCGTTTTGGATGAGCCATTGTTGAAAGGCTTGAACGAGTCCCCAGCTGATGCCATGCCATGCGGCGGGTTCGGAATACAAATCATTCACGCTGATCCCTGAGCTCTGAACGAACTCAGTGAAGAGATGAAGCGCGCCACGTTGGCTTCGCTGTGTGTTAATGGGGCGGCGTTCCTGATACAAGGCAAAAACTGCACGCGCCGCGGCTTCGTTGGCTTGCGATCCCAAATCGATCAATGTGTTTGTGTTTTGAATGGTTGTCGCTATGTCCATTTGAAAGGCTCCGAAAGTACTGATAATATGACGTTATCAGTAAAAGGTAAAAAAATAAGCCCTTTGTGGGGCATTGTCTTACTGATAATTTGACATTATCAGTATAGTACTAATAAAAGCGCCTGTCAAGCAACAAGCGCTTAATTATTTTTCGCCTCGTCTGGGATCGTTCTTGTTCATCCCCACTGTCTTTTCAAGATAATCCTTGACTGCCTTTTTAGGGATAAGTAAGGCGCGCCCGAACCTTATGCTTTCAAGTTTTCTCTTGTATATTAGTTGACGTACAGAAGCAACGGTAAAGCCTAGCTTTTCCGCTGCTTCTTGGGTCGTGATAAATTCAGCAAGATCGGGCATATTATTATCAGCGGGGGAGAGTAAACGGTTTTTGCGAAGGTTAATCATTGTTTGCTCCATGAAATAATTAGAGCCTTCGCATAACACGGTATCAGAAAGGCGGTCTCGACGGGATTCGAACCCGCGATCTCGGCCTTGACAGGGCCGCATGTTTGGCCGCTACACCACGAGACCTTTTGCGGGCAGTAGTTTATCACAGGGATGGGTGAGCGTCAAGCGAATAGCGGTTTGGGGGTGCACGAAAAGGTTGTAAGTGGATTTTCAAAAATGAGCCTCTAAGGTAAGCTTTGGGCTTCTGATAGACCAAAGGATGCTCAGGAGGCTCGAGATGAAGTTTAGCATAGCAGTGGTAAGAAAGATAGCGGAAATCATGACCGAGGCGGTGCAGGAGAAACTCGAGGAAGGTGCGCAAGTGGCAGAGATTGAACAAGCGCTGCGCGAGGTAGCGAAAGAAGCCTGTGGGCTTGGATTGCAGGAAATGATTGAAGCGAATGAAGCGAAATATGCAAGTCGTGTCCGCTGTGGATGCGGGGCGGAAGCGGAGCCGCTGGGCAAACGGGAAGCTGTGGTGTGGAATGTGTTCGGCAAAGTGAATTATCAGCGTCGATATTATCTTTGTCCGCATTGCCATCGGGGACAGTCTCCACTGGATGAACGCTTAGGTTTTGTGCTGGGGCCCGCCCGCGCCCCCCGGCGCCGCCCGCCGGGCCGCCCCGCCCCCCCCCCGCCCCCGCCCCCCCCCCCCCCTCCTCCTCCCCCCCCCCCCCCCTCCCTCTCCCGTCCCCTCCCCTCCTTCTCTTCCCCCCCTTCCCCCCCGCGCCCCTTTCTCCTTCCCTCCCCCCTCTGCTCTCCGTCGGTTCCCGCTTTTCTTCTTTCTTGTGTTCCTCTTCCCTTCCTCCCTCCTTCTTTTTCTCTCCTCTTTCCCTTTCTTCCTCCGTTCTTCTCTCTTTTCCTCTTACTTCTCCGATTGGTGCCGGGACAAAGCACGCCGGGACTGGCGAGCTTGCTCGGGATCTTGGGAGTAGAAACTTCCTTTGAAGAAGCCAGTCAATTGGCGGAACGTTTTTTGTTATTCCGGGTCAGCGATAACACCGTGCGTAAGCAGACCGAAGGTTACGGACAGGCTCAAGCGACTTTGGAAAAAGAATGGAAACAAGCGGCAGAAGATGTGGAAGGCCTGGAAATGCGAGAGCAAACACGGGCTAGGCAGGCCGGACGAATCTATGCTTCCATGGATGGTGCGCACGTACCTTTGCACGGGGAATGGCGGGAGCTTAAGACCTTGTGTGGGTATGAAGTGGAGCAGATTCATCCTTCTCATCCCCAAAATCACCATGGTTCTGCGGTACCGAACCAGCACGGATCCCGCGTGGGAGAACAAAGTCATCTACAAGCCAAGAACATGAAATACCACTGCGACATCCAGGAAGCCGAGCAATTTGGACGATTGTTATGGGCGACGGGGATCCAACATCAGGTCGACGGCTATGAAGAAATCGTTTTCGTCTCAGACGGTGCCGTGTGGATTTGGAACCTGGTGCAAAAATATTATCCGAACGCCGTACAAATCGTGGATTGGTACCACGCCAGCGAATATCTCACGCCCATTGCGGAAGCAGCGTTCGGCCCAAACACGCCACAGGCTCATGAATGGCTGACGCAAGCGCGTACCGAACTGTGGGAAGGACGCATTCAAGATGTGATTCAATCCTGTCGCAGTTTGCTTGCGCACACCGCGGCTCGTCCTTTCATCGAAAAGGCGATCCATTATTACGATCACAATGAGAAACGGATGGACTATGCTCGTTTTCGCCAACTCGGGTATTTGATCGGGAGTGGCACGATCGAAAGTGCTTGCAAACAAATTGCTGCCGTACGTCTCAAACGTTCGGGCGCACGTTGGACACTTCCCGGTGTCATCGCTACCGCCAAAGCCAGAGCCGCTTGGCTGAGCAAATCTTGGGATTCTTTGAAACCCATTCATTCCTCTTTATCCCTGGCAAATTAACATACTTTGAGTGCTCCCGCGGTTTGGCGGTTTGGTGTCAGATTTGACAAAAGTTTTGCATGTATCCTTCATGCGAAGGCTTACTTTTTTGTAAATAGTATGACTGTATTCAGCCAACTTGACAGGGTTTCGCCCTGTGCTAAAATAGTCTCACTATTTCTCGTGATAACACCCGTAAACCAAAGGGTGTTTTCGTAAAGGTATGGAGGGTTGTTTTGACCAAGAACCGTACACAACAAATGGTGGATCGTCTGCGTGAGCTTCAAGCTTCCTCACCAGATATTGAAGCCTCAGCCGTTGTCAGCGTGGATGGATTGAGTATTGCGTCCGCTTTGCCGCAAGGTGTGGAAGAGGATCGCGTTTCGGCGATGTCCGCTGCAATGCTATCTTTGGGTGAACGTATTGCTTCAGAGTTGGGCCGCGGATCCCTCGAACAAGTGTATATCAAAGGCCAAAAAGGGTATGTTGTGTTGATGTCAGTCGGGCAGGAAGCTGTGTTGACTGCGTTAGCGCGCGAGCAGGCCAAACTGGGCTTGATCTTCCTTGATATGCGCCGCGCTGCTGAAGATCTGACAAAATTGATTTAGTGGAGACCGTATGAGCCCTGTTCAAAAGAGCGGTTTATATTATCCAAACAAGTTCGGCTTGATCACTATTAAGTCGTTGGAAGAAGTGATGGGCAAGAACGGTCTAAATGCCATTTTGAACTTGGCAGGACTGAATAATTATATTGACAGCTATCCGCCGGATAATCTGGACAAAGGCTTTGATTTTGCGGAGCTTTCCGCGATTTGCACGGCCTTGGAGGAGATGTATGGCCCGCGCGGCGGACGCGGCTTGGCGTTGCGCGCCGGACGGGCAACTTTCTCCGACGCCCTGAAAAATTTTGGGGCATTGGCCGGCGTAGCGGACCTGGCGTTTGTTGTCCTTCCTCTTCATGCAAAACTTCGCATCGGCGTTCCTGCCATGGCTAAAATCTTCAGCCAATTAAGCGATCAGCTCAGCACCGTTGAAGAAAGGGACAGTGAATACGTTTACACGATTCACAAGTGTCCGGTTTGCTGGGGACGTCATAACGCGGATAAACCGGTCTGCTATGTTGCAACGGGTCTTTTACAAGAAGGTCTGAAGTGGGTTTCGGGCGGCAATGAATTTCGCGTGAACGAATCGAAGTGCGTGGCAATGGGCGATGACGTTTGCGAATTTGTGATCCAGAAAGAACCGATCGCTTAACGGCGGATTGTGTGACTGAAGACAAATCTAAAATTCTGGTCGTTGAAGATGATCTTGATGTAGCGGAAATGCTGAACGCTTATTTTCGCGTTCAAGGTTATGAAGTGTATACGGTCAATTGGGGAGAAGACGGTGTGCGTTCGTGCCAAACCGTTCACCCTGATTTAGTCATCCTTGATATCCGCCTTCCGGATATTGACGGTTACGAAGTTGCCAAGCGCCTGCGCGGTGATCGTCGTACCCAAGATATTCCGATCATTTTCTTGACCGAAAAGCGCGAGCGCGCCGACCGTTTGCTGGGCCTTGAACTCGGCGCGGACGATTACATCACCAAGCCTTTTGACGTACAGGAATTGCGGCTGCGCGTGCGCAACGCGCTTCGAGCGCGTAAGTCAGGGCTCATTGACCAATCCGGTCAGTGGCTTGCCGGAAGGCGCCTTGGTGGATGATCATCTCGATAAGTGCATAAAGAAAGGCGATATTGCGCTTTTGCTAATATCGCTTGAACACTTGGATGCTTTCCGCGAAGCATATGGTTTTGTCGCTTCGGACGATGTATTGCGTGCGTTCAGCTTGATGATTGTCAATACGATGCGCGAGCTGAATGGCGGCGATGATTTTCTCGGTCACATCGGCCCGGTTGATTTTGTCTTGACGGTTGCTCCGGCCAATTTATCGGCTTTGGTTGAGCGTCTGCAATCACGGCTTGATCAATCGCTGGATTACTTTTATCCAATCAAGGAGCGGGAGCAGGCCGCGAAACGCAAAGACCGCCTGGCGGTCAAGATGTCTGATATGCCTTTGGCCGCGGGCGGACATATCTCGAGTGTGGAACAATTGAAGGTCGAGTTGTTGCGCAGAAAAAAATAGGAATTCCATTGCGTATCACGGTTGTCATTCCAACTTATAACGAAGCGGAGAACCTGCCCAAATTGGTCTCCGCTTTATTCATTCTCCCATTGGATTTGCGGATTCTGGTCGTGGATGATAACAGCCCCGATGGCACAGGCGCGATCGCTGATAATCTTGCTAAAAAGGATACGCGCGTACGCGTGCTTCATCGCGCCGGCAAAGAAGGATTGCGTTCCGCCTACCTGACCGGTTTCCGCATCGCTCTGGACGATGGAGCGGAAGCCGTTGCCCAAATGGACGCGGACTTTTCGCATAATCCCGCTAAACTCGTGGAGCTGGCTGCGCGTTTGGAGAATTGTGATTTGGTGATTGGCTCGCGTTATATTCAGGGCGGGGCAGTAGACGAGAACTGGCCGCTGTGGCGCAAAAGTCTTTCAGCATTCGGTAATTATTATTCGCGCGCGATTCTCCGTTTGCCCCAGCACGATGTGACCGCCGGCTTTCGACTCTGGCGCCGCGAAACGCTCGAGGGAATGCCGTTGCAGCGTGTTCATTCCAACGGCTATGTCTTTCAAGTCGAGATGACATATCTTGCTCACTGCCTCGATTACAAGATTGACGAAATCCCTGTATATTTTCCTGACCGGCAAAAAGGAAAATCGAAGATGTCCTTCGCGATCCAAGCTGAAGCGGCACTGCGAATTTGGGTCGTGTGGTGGAGTTCTCGCGATTTGCGGAAAGCGGGAAAAAGCGCGAGGGTTAATGCAAACAAAAGGCAATAGCTATTGTCTCTTATTCTTTGGAATAGATTTGGTTCAACCTTTCCCACTCTTTCAGGCTCAACGTTTCGGCTCTGCGTTTTGAATCGATCTCTGCTTTTGCAAGAAGCAACTCGGCTTCTGCTGTCGAAATTTTCAGTCCAGCAGAAAGCGAATTGCGCAAGGTTTTTCGCTTTTGGCTGTATCCTGCTTTGATCAGTTGAAAGAAATCATAGAGCAAATGCAATTCGATCGCAGGGGAGGGTAGAATATCAATTCTGACAACCGCCGAGTTCTACTTTTGGCGCAGGATAAAATGCTTCTGCTGGAATCTGTGCCATGATTTGCGGCGTTCCATAAACCTGGACGCTCAATGCCAGCAAACTCATATCCGGCGGTGCGGCGCAGATCCGTTCCGCGACTTCTTTTTGAACAGTAAGGATAATCCGTCGAGGCTTTGGCTGTGATTCCAGTAAATGCCGGATAATTGCTGAAGTAATGTTGTAGGGAATGTTTGCCGCGACGAGGTAATCAGCGGGAAGTCCCAATTCTTTTGGAGAAAGTTCGAGAATATTGCCGTGAATTAAACGGACGTTGGCATAAGGTTTGAGAATGGTCCGTAAAACGGAAACCAGTTTCAGGTCCAGTTCGACCGCAACAACTTGATGCGCAGAAACGGAAAGATAATGCGTCAAGCTTCCGAGACCGGGTCCAATCTCAAGCACGGTATCTGCTTTTTGAATTTCAGCGGCTTCGACAATTTTTTCCAGCGCACTTGCATCTTGCAGATAATTTTGCCCGAGACGTTTGTCAGCGTGCAGGCCATATTTTTTTAGAAGCGATGCCGCGTTGAGCGGAGGAATATCATTCATTGGCAGAGCGATGTGGTTGTACTTGTGCTTGAAGGAGTCCCTGTGCTCGTTGAGTCATCGGGCCATGATCCGGCTTGAAAGTCAGCGACATAATCCCGCAGGATGTTGAAATCCACCTTCCAATAGAAGACGCCCTTCTTTTGCTCTGGGAACACGGGATCATAAATCCGCGAACCAGTAAACAGGCTTTCGGGGAAATTATATAGAGTGATGTTCTGGCGCGGAAGCTGGGTTCCGAGGCAGGCTAATTGTGCCATGACTTGTGGACTGAGGTCAGTCTGCACAGAACTTTGAAATGCATTGATTAAATCGGGGATTTCCGAGACGACCCCCGGGCTGGTGAGTTTCTTTTGCAGGGCGCATAAGATGATGTTCTGATAGTCGCCGCGCGAGAAAACACCATCCACACGATCGCGTGCGACCTCCAGCGCTAGCGTCCCATCGAGATGGTGCAAGCCCGCTTGAAGATTTGGATTATGACTCAATGCCACCGGTTTATCGAATGTCACATCAAGCCCGCCGACCGCGTCCACCATCTTGACGAAGGTCTTCATGTTGACCGCGAGATAGTGATCCACGTTGACGCCGAAATTGACATTGAGTGTGAGCGCCAGCAGGCCCGGACCTGCGCTGGGATCATCCCAATAATGAAAGCCGTCGCCGGGGTTTCCATAAAGATAAGCCTGATTAAGCTTCTCGTGATCCTGTCCATTGAGATGCGATGAAATATAAGGGATTTCCACCCACAGATCGCGCGGAAAATCGAGCATGGTCACACTTGGTTTAACAAAGTCCACACGCACGACGCGCATTACATCCGATAATCCGTATGTGTAATCTGTTTCGCGCGTGTCGGAGCCAATCAATAGAATATTCATTATTCTTGGTCCGCCACATAGCGGCGTTAGTGTTGGTTCGCTCATAGGAGTATAAGGCAACACCTTCCAAGTAGTCGGCAATGGAATGGGCGTATAAGGCGAGGTTGGGATCGACGCGCCGAGCGGCCGGCTTACCCAATTTTGATATGCCTGCTTGCCGATATATCCAACACTGATCAATAACCCCAAAGCGAGTACCGAAAGAACAGCAACGATAATCTTTTGAATTTTTGTCATGGGATCAGTTCATTGAGGGAATTGTAGCTGGGGCAGGCGCGAGGAAATAGACCGTCACGGTTTGGCTCCAATCCTGATAATCGGCGTCGCTGTATCCGAGGTCAACCCACGGCTTGCCAACGCATCCGCCGCATACGTCTTCTATGGTTGCAAATCCGTAACCCGGAATATATAACTTTTGTCCCTCCATTGCCAAATACCAACTATATTTTACAGCCACCTCACCTTTTTGAACCGGCTGGCCACTGGATGTGCCTGAATAACATTTTCCGGCCGCTCCGGCAGAGCCGCAGGGCGAATACGATGTGGCATACATCGACACCGCGCGCCAATATTGAATTTGAACTCCATCGACTGTTGTGGTATGGATCACAACCTTGGTTCCGTAGCCGACAATTTGATCTTGCGGTGCGCGGACCACAGTCTCGGATTCGGTTTGCCGCGAGGTTTCCTGTCCGTCTTCGTAAACAATGCGAACGCGGCTTACCGATAAACCGAGCTGTCCGGGTTGCAATATTTTTTGTTGATCAAGGTCCACATCGGCCGATTGTTGATAATCGGTTTTGAAGGGAATGGATTTTTCTGTTAAGAGAATCGATTCGTTGATGCGCATGACCTGGATCTGTCCGTTGGATGGAAGCGCTTCATTCTCGGACGGCTGGCTGGAGTCCAGCCCGAGCAGCGGAATCCCAGCCTCGGCCAGCGCGCCGCCTACCGTCGCGGACGAGGAACGGATTTGCAAGGGCGTGCCATCCACCATCACCGTCAGCGCGCGTGATGGAATATATTTCACAGTCATTGGCCCAGTGACAGAAGTTTGAATTGGCGGACTAATTTGGTCGCTTGCGTAAAGTTGTGCGCCTGCCTGCGATAAAGCCTCACCAACAGTCTGTGCGGTGGTTTGGATCATTTTTCCATTGACCGTCAATGCAACCGTGTGTTGCACTTGAAGTGTATAGGTTTGTGCGGTGGGTATGGGTTGATCGAGCGCAACCGGTTTGCCATTCAGTAAAACAATATCATTGGTCGCAAGGTGGATATCGGCTTGAGTCAAAATGGAAGCGGGAATGCGTTCAGGTGTAACCAACTGATGGATTTGATCGCCATCAATGATTGTGATCGTTTGCTTGGATTGCGGCTGGCACGAGATCAAAAAAAAGAGTATCGATAAAATGAAGCAATATGCGCGTCGCATGAATTTATTCTAACATAGCAATAATAGTGAAGGATGAATTCATTGCAGAATATTTCAATGAGCTGTAGATGGAAGTGATGCAGCCTGACTCTTCCTGCGCAAAAGTAACAAGCACATTCCGAGGACCAGAATCGTGTTGACGATACTGAATAAATCCTTTTGAGTATTGGCCTGCACCAGCAGTGAATAAATGGAGAGCACATCAAGAACGACCAAAAAAATAAAAACGTGGACATAGGATTTTGTCCGCTCGATAAGCGTTCCCACAATCCAAACGATGGGGATGACGTAAGGCAGTTGATCGTATGACCAGAGATAAATCGTCGAAACAAATCCGAGCGGGATGATAATGTTGAACGCTTCCCATGCGTTCAACCGGACGCGATTGCGCCATAGATAATATCCGCCGAGAGCAATGACAACAAGCGATCCCAATGTTCCAGCAACCCACATGCAAGGCACGTTTTGGTTGCATGCCAAATAGGCATAACTATAAATATTGGAATCAATGCCCATTGTCCGGTCAAGGACAACCGCGCTGGCGCCGCGAAATTTGATCACCCATAATGGGTCGCGAATCATTCCAGCGATCAGCAAAATGATTCCTCCGAGAGCTACGCCAAGGATTGCCTTCCAGTTGCGGCGGGCTAGAAACCATATCCCAACCAAAATCAATATCGTAAGTCCTTGCGGCGGCTTCAACAGGGTCAGCGAGAGAACCATTCCCGCCCAGATGGGTTGATCATGTTCCAGCAGGAGAATCGCCAATAGGATCGCGGCCAACGCCAAGGGTCCGACCGAACCGATTTGTAACGTCAGATACACTGGCCCAAAAAACAACAGGAATATCATCAGTGGCAGGAAAAGAAGCCGCTGAGCCTGTCCTCGCCAATGACGGAGCAGCCAGAAGACTGTCAGCGCAAGGATGATCTGTGAAATGATTTGCCACACAATGTAAGCCTGACCAAGGGAAAGCAATCCAAGCGGCGCCATCAAGAACGCCAACGGCAGGGGATAGGGAAAGATTTTATTGGGTCTCCATGTTGCGCCAAAAGCATCATGGCCGGCCAGCCATTGGGTTTGGTTGTATGGATTTTGGCCGGTCCACATCATGCGGCCAGAGAGCCAGAAGAAAAAGAAATTCGAGTTGGTATAATCCTGATGGGTATAATTCTGCATAGCCTTCAGGTAAAATATTACAGCGAGCACGATGACTGTGAGAACAATGCCTGCGATCTTGAGTGATGATGTGTAATGATGTTTCATGTTGTAAATCTTTCGCGACCGATTGTCTAAGTGTACATCATTTTCCAAGCTGTGTGCTATTAAGCTGGTGGAGTAGAAGATTAAGAATGAACCGACCGCTGATTACAAGCCTTACCAATCCTTTGATCAAGAAAGCGCGCTCTTTGCGTCAACGCAAAGCCAGGGCGGAAACGGGATTGTTCATGGTCGAAGGTCTGCATCATGTGGGTGAAGTGCTGGAAGCCGGTTGGGAAATCGAGTCGATCTTTTATTCCCCGGATGTTCTAACCAGCGATTTTGGGCGCGATTTGATCTCTCGCGTCACGCCAGCGGCGCAGTTGGTTTCCGCACAAGTGATGGAGTCGCTGGCTGATAAAGATAATCCGCAGGGCATTCTAGCGGTCGTTCATCAAAAGCTGATGCGGCTCGATGATCTCGACTCAGTGCGGATTGGCGCGGCGGTGGTCTCGCCGCAAGATCCCGGCAACATCGGGACGATCCTTCGTACGCTCGATGCTGTCGGCGCGGATGCACTCTTCCTGCTCGATGGCGGCGTGGACCCATATCATCCGACCTCCGTCCGCGCCAGCATGGGAACGATTTTTTGGAAGCCGATGATTCAAACTTCGTTCAATCAATTTCTGGTTTGGTCGCGGCGCGGCGGTTATCAACGGATCGCCACATCGGCGCACGCAACACAAAACTACCATGAATTAAAACCCGACGCGTCGTGGATTCTTGTTCTGGGCAGTGAACAAAAAGGCCTTTCGATGGAACAGCTCAAAGCTTGCGATGTGAGCGTTTCCCTGCCGATGCGCGGACGCGCCAGCTCGCTCAATCTCGCGGTAGCGGCTGGGATTCTTTTATACCAATTTGCGGCCATATAAAAAAACACGGATGGCTCAGCCATCCGTGTTGCATGTTGTGATGAGGATCTAAATCTCGTCTTCGTCTTCCTCCCAGGTCTCTTCCTCTTCATCTTCCAAGTCCTCTTCGTCCCACTCTTCTTCTGTTTCTTCCTCTTCGTCCCATTCACCTTCGCCAGCCCCTTCAGCTTCGGTGAAAGTGGCGCAGCCCGTGTCGGGATCAATTTCTACTGCGGCCGCGGAACAAAATCCTTCATCGAGGAAAACGCAGTTGACGTAGTGACAGCGAATACGAGCCATAAGACTCCTCCTAGTTGATTGGCTGACGAGCCAGCCGAATGATGGAAAGTATAAAAAGTATCGTCATGGTGATCTGTGACGTAACGCAAAACGGACAAAGCGCATGGATCAGAGCCAGCTCCACATAGATCAGGTAGAGCGTGAAAAGGAATCCGATCAGAGCAAACCCGAAAACGGCCATCGTTCCGTTCTGCTCCAAGAACTGATTACGGTCTTCCATGAATAGCAATGCGGCAATTACCGCGTAACCGCCAACGCCGAACAGCGCCACAGGAATTCCATACACTTCTGAATAGATGCTTGAATTAACTTTTGAACAGCCTCCGTTGCCCAAGCACATCCTGGCATTGTCGGTCAACTTGAAGACAGTCATATAAATCGAAACTGCCAGACCGAGCAAAGCCAGTGCAATTGAAATTCTGTATAACCACTTGTTCATCGTCACCTCAAAGCATCCAAGCTTCTGCCTGGTCGCCAATGGCAAGCGATTTTACCCCAGCGGGCACGATAAGTAAAGCGTTCGCCTGTACCAGCGATAATAAATTTCCTGAGCCTTGATGCCCGGTTAATTTTGCAGATAAAACCTCGTCGCGTTCTTCAACGATCGCACGCAGATAACTTTCGCGTCCATCTGACTCGATGGCCTCGGCGAGTCTTACCTTGACCTTGGTGCGGGTCGCCGTTTTCGAACCTGCCAGCCGTTCGATAGCAGGACGCGCAAAGACTTCAAAGCCGACGAAAGCCGAAACCGGATTCCCCGGCAATCCGATAAACGGCACACTGTGATAATCGCCGAATGCCAACGGTTTGCCCGGACGCATATTGACGCGCCAGAAATCTAGTTTGCCGTTTGACTCAACGACTTCTTTTACATAATCCAGCGCGCCCACGCTGACGCCCGCCGATGAAATGATCAGATCGGCGTTCATGCCGATGGCTTGGTCAAACAGGAATTGAATTGCGTCTCTTTGATCTGGTGCGATTCCGAGCGGTAGAACATCACAACCTAATTCTGTAATCAGCACGGATAATATGTATGAGTTCGAATCATGGATTTGCCCCGGCGCCAGCCGAAGCTCGACCGGCATTAATTCATCTCCGCTCGAAAGCAAAGCCACGCGCGGCTTGCGATATATGGAAAGATTCGCAACTCCAAGCATTGCCAGCAAACCGATTTCTTGTGCGCGCAAGCGAGTGCCGGCAAATAATATTTTGCGGCCCATCTTGATGTCCATGCCGCGTGCGCGGACATTCTCGCCGGTTTGGATGTTCTTAAATACTTTGACGGTCTTCGGCGCGGGCGCTCCTGGATTGCGGTTATTGAAATCGGTATCTTCGACCATGATGACGGCGTCCGCGCCTTTGGGAACGGGAGCGCCAGTCATGATGCGCGCAGCTTGTCCATGGGCGAGAGTGATGTCAGAAGATGATCCGGCTGGGATATCGGCGACCACGCTCAAAGTCAGAGACGATGCGGATGTTGCGTCAGCAACATCGTTCGTGATGATGGCGAAGCCGTCCACGGATGAATTATCGAAAGGGGGAAGATCGGACGAGATGATGTCGGCCGCCAGCACGCGTCCCGCGCAGGCATTGAGAGAGGACATTTCCGTCTCGACCGGCTTGAAGTGGGTAAGGATGCGCTGTTGCGCTTCACGCACGCTAAGCAAACTCATGGCTAAAGCGGGCGCATTATACCACGCACTTTATGGTTTACGATCTTTGTAAATGTTATTAAGCTATTTCTCGGAATACCATGCTAGTTGCCAAACACCCGCTGGTCCTAATAACTTCATAATTTCATTATCAAACTTATAGATTATATAATTTTGTTGAGTCTGGGTATCAAGCAATATAATATATTGAGGATCGCCTTCTCCGCCACTCACGAGATAAACCACATCCTTTTCATCGTACGACCAATTGTCATCGGTTACGATACAACATTCGGAGGTCAATTTTCCGTTGTAAACTTCTGTTAGTTTGTTCGACCCAATATTATAGTTACATAAAGTTGCTTGTTCGCAAAAGGTGGTGATTTCCCTTCTGTCTGGCGTCAAAAAGAAGCCGCCCAAATCCTCAACAGTATCTGCTGTGAACATGTGGAAATTTTTTAGGTCTGGCGATGCGATATAGCCGCCTCTACCTTCAATTATATAATCATTATTTGGGGCAATCTTAAAATATTTTGCACCAAAATATTCTAGCAGTGTATTTTCAGGAACAGAGATTGACTGCAATTTCCTTGCCCGAATATCTAATTTTTGAAAAGTAGTTACGAAAGAATTTTCTTCTGTAATGAATGCTAAACTTTGTCCATCGGGAGTCCAAGCCAAATTGTCAAGAAATTCATTAGAAGGTGCGACATATAACTTTTCTGTTTCCATGTTTTCCAAGTTTAGCATTGCTATTCCCCATTCAGCTGTTAGATCGTCTATGCTGCTGGTGGAATAGATAAATGCGATCTTCTTTCCGTCTGGCGACCATGCCATGCGGTAAGGGAACAGGTTGTCGGTAGGTAAACGATGCCAAGTTCGAAAGAGAGGATTTAAAAGATATATGCTACGACCAAAATTGGAGCCTCCTATGATTGCCGATTGCCCCTTGCTAAGTTCGTGGCTAAGTACAAATTGTTCCTTGCCAAGTTCAAGATAAGACCATCAGAGTATGCCTCCAACAATTAACACGATTATTACTAAAGCAATCACTATTTTGTGCCATAATTTCATGAGATTTTCCTCCAACTATTGAAGACAGTGCAAAGGAGATTATCATCCGCTCACGCGATGTGCTTCCATCACATTCGGAACATTTTCAAGTCTAGTGAGCACTTTGCTGAGCTGGGAAATATCCTCCACTTCCACGATCAAGCGTAATTCCGCCAGACTGCGATTCACGTTGACTTGCGCATCCGCGATATTCGACTCCTTCATCGCTCAACAGATTGGTCACATCGCTCATCAAGCCTTGACGGTCATAGGCTTTGATGCGAATCGAAACCGGGAACGTGCGAACCTGTTGTCCCCAGTCCACGCGCACGATCCGCTCGCGTTCTTTCAATCCAAGGCGCAGAATGTTGGGACAATCCTGCCGATGAATGGTCGCGCCACGTCCACGCGTGATATAACCGACGATCTGATCGCCGGGCGCGGGGTTACAGCATCTGCCCATGGTCGTGAGCAAACCCCTCAATCCCACAATGTCCACGGCTTCGGTGCTGGTGATATCCGGCTTCGGCACATTGGCCGTTAGAAGATTGGCGCTTTCTTCCGTTTCCGAAATTTCCTTGACGACTTTGCTGACGGATAAATCGCCGGTGCCCAAATCCACGAACATTTCGTCCGGTGACTTGAGGCCAAGATTGCGCGCCATCTTTTCAAAGTTGGCTTCGGGAATGCCGAGCCGCTGCAATTCGCGTTCCAACACCAATCGTCCCTGTGACAGATTTTGCTGAAAGTTTTCCTCTTTTGAACCATTGTCGGATTTTGGATTTGGCGCGCTGGGTTTTGACCAGCCCTAAATTGGAATTCAACCAATCGCGGCTGGGTCCGCCTCGCTTCGCGGTCAGGATTTCGACCTGGTCGCCGGTTTTCAGTTCGTGATACAACGGGACAAGTTTTCCGTTAACTTTTGCGCCGCGGCAGCAATGTCCGATGTCGGTATGAACGTGATACGCAAAGTCGATCGGAGTCGAACCGGCTGGCAGGTCAATGATGTCGCCGCGCGGCGTGAAGACGTAGACGCGATCCTGAAAAACATCGGAATGCATTGATTCCATAAACTCGGTGGCATCGTTCACGTCCGAACGCCATTCCATCATGTTACGAAGCCAATTGATGCGTTGTTCGTAGGATTTATCCCGCTTCGTTCCCTCCTTGTAACGCCAGTGCGCCGCGATTCCATATTCCGCGTTCTCGTGCATTTCCAAAGTTCGGATCTGCACCTCGAGCGGTTTGCCATCGTCCCAGATCACAGCTGTATGAAGCGATTGATAAAAATTATCTTTCGGCGCGGCGATGTAATCATCGAACTCGCCGGGGATGGGCCGCCAATGAGTGTGGATGATGCCGAGCGTGGTGTAGCAGGAAGCAATATCCGGGACAATCAGGCGCACCGCGCGCACATCACGGACCAATTCGAACGCCTTTCCTTTATCCTGCATCTTTTTGTAAATGGAGTAAATATGTTTGGGCCGTCCGCTGATTTCAATCTTGATGCTATTTTCCTCGAAGAGGGCGCGTAATTCCTCCATGATTGATTCTATCTGCGCTTCCCGATCTGGCCGCCGCTCGGCAAGTTGTTCTGCGATCTCTTTATATTTCTGCGGATTGACATAACGAAAAGCCAGGTCTTCGAGTTCCCATTTGATTTGCCAAATGCCTAATCGGTTTGCAAGCGGTGCGAAGATGTCGAGTGTTTGCTGGGCAATGCGGATACGCTTGTCTTCCGGCATGTGACTGAGCGTCCGCATGTTGTGGAGACGATCCGCCAGTTTGATGAGGACGACGCGCACATCATCGCCCATGGCGAGAAATGTTTTACGCAGCGTCTCGGACGTCATATCGGCTTTGCGTCCGAGTGAGGCGGGCGCGGCGGCTGTGACTTCTCCGTTCGCATTGACCGCTCTTTCAGCGTGCTGATCGTCGCGCGATACGCGCGGGAGGTTGGTTAGCTTCGTCACGCCATCCACAAGTTTGGCGACTACATCGCCAAAGTCATTGCGAATGTCATCCAACTTGACAGTGGTATCCTCAACGGTATCATGCAAAAGCCCAGCGGCCAGAACTTCGGGTGGCACGCGCAATTCTGCCAGGATCTGCGCCACCGCCAGACAATGACTAATATATGGTTCGCCTGAATTGCGTTTCTGTCCGCGATGTGCCTCTTCCGCCACTCGATAGGCGCGTTGGACCAGTTCTTTATCAGCTAAAGTGTAAGTGTTTGGAAGCTGTTCAAGAAGTTTTTCTAAGGGAATAGTATCTGTAGTTGATTTCATTGCCCCCTTATTGTACTCTCCTAACGGATTTTGTTTCCTTTTTTTCGGAGCACGCGATCTGCTAGTGTGATGGATAATAGACTACATAGCTATCGAAGGACTTAACATTGTATGTATAGCCCGCTGGCTCATCAGGAGGGGCGCTGCCTGCAATCAGGATATATATAGGCGCCGGACTTTCATGGCAATTATTCCATCCAAATGTATATCGCCCAAATGAGCGAACAACTCGTACCGGGCCCTTGGGATTAACATACTTTACGGTATTTAGATAGTTTGTGGGATTCGTTGGTTCCGAGAATAAGGCGAAGATATAAGGGTTGCTATTGTCACTAACGCAAATAGGCGTATTCCTAAAGCCTTGTGCAAAGGTTAATGCCGGCAATATCCCATCGTGGAATTCCAAACCGACCTGCTGACGATATGCTTTTCCATGGTAGCTGGTCGTAAAGCAAATGAAGCCGGCAAGAAGTCCAAGCACTAAAACCACCAGAATCATTTTGTAACGGTTGCCCATCCAATAAATGGAAAGGGCAATGCAAAGTATTAGGGGGATAAAAATGATATTGAAGCGATTGATATTCACGGGCTGGATGATCGCGATCAAGATTGAAACGCAGATCCACGAGATGAGAAGTTTATTCTCTATAGTTTTCTCGCTTTTGAATCCCATGACCAGCAATACAATTCCTATTATCTCAAGGGGGAAAGTGATTTTGTAAAAATATCCATATGGATCGATACCATTATATGGTAATCCATCCGACTGGGTGATTAATAGCTTTACGGCCATCCATAAATTGTTCCAAATGGTTTGAATTTGGTCCGTGGCGGAGAATATTGTCGTAGCTTCAAAACGGGCCTGGACGGGAAAACGGGGTATGGTCACGCGTCCCAGTTGGATAGAGTTCATTTGGACGGTATTAACAAGCACGAACAATCCTATGGGTATTGCTAAAGCTATAAAAGCAAACAAACCAATGATTAAGCTTTTTGGCGCGACTAACTTATATTGAATTAAAATGGTTATTGTGCAAATCATGAAAACGGGTATTATCGCATAGGCGGTGCCATAAGCGTACAAGCACAGTCCAAAGAGAATGCAGGCCGGGATATACAATCTATCGTCCTTTTTTATACTAAGCAGACAAGCATATCCTGCTAAAAATACAAAAGGAAAAATATTGGCTTCCAATCCCCATCGCGATAATAAAATATGCCAGGGACTTATGGCAAGAAAAAACATGGACAATAAACCAAAATCCTTATTCAAAGTCTCTTTAGCTACATAATATAATAATGGGATAGTTAGAATGCCGGTAATCAGCATTGGCAGTCTGATCGTAAAAGGACTGAGGCCGAACAAGGTAATAAATGGAATTAAAACATAGCCGTATAATGCATTCTGACCGCTTCCCCAAGAAATGAATATAACTGGAAACGAGATCCCGTTGCGGTCGATTCCATAATGAAGCAGATTGAATGCATCAACGCCAATGGATGCTTCGTCCGGATTCAGGCCGGGAGGCAAGCTTCGAAATTCCCATGTTCTTGCAAAAACCCCTAAACATAAAATTAAGAAGAATAGGATCCAATGAACCTGTTTAGCGCTTATTTGAGATTTATATCTTTGGAAGAATTCTTTTAGGTCGTTCATTACCCAAAAATTTCCCTCACTGATAATCCTTCTTGGCTAACGTGCAGTTCTTTGAGTTGCTCGAGAAGTTTTTCTAACGAAACAGTTTTGGCGGTTGATTTCATTATCCCCTTATTTTACTGCGTCTGCTGAATTTTCGGTTTTGAATATCGAGGGGGCGATTATATGGTCTTCTTAGTTTGCCGCTTATCTCCAATATACCGTGTACTTTCCCACGTTATGATTATGAACAAAACCATTGCTAGCTAGAAATAAACCTATAAACTTTGAATCCATATTAGCCAGTCCACCGCTCTGAAAAACTACTGAATGGATTTCGGGATAATTATCAATTACATTGGAAAACGCTTGAAAGTCCTGCATTTGCCCTTGTAGGAAATCATTTGCTTTTAGTCGTGAATTTGCATCGGCTCCTCGACCTTGTTGCCCAAGATAAAACGATACTATATCGTCGCGAGCCTCCATTTGTGGATAATTTGAAGAGATCATCCTAATCGTTCCTGAAATTGGATATGGGGCGAGCATTACTCCTTCTGGGGTAACGCCCACTATTTTTTCAGCCGGAAGAAAATCGTCAGTGGGCGTCCAATTTCCAAATTCATAGCGCGGGTTAATGAAAATGGATGAGGAACTCAAAATTGTAGGGGCGATGGCAATCAAGGCAATCACAACAAAAGAGATTGATCGCCATTTTGCACCATATTGTTTTTCAATAAGAAAGGGTACAGATGCAGCAACCATGCCGGCAAACAGTGGATGGAAAATTATGTAAAACAGCCTAAAGTATATTCCACGGAACACTAACAGTAGCAATTGCGCTGCAATTGGGTTTAAAGCCAATCCAATTGATAATATAATCCAAAGCGAGACAAAAGTGCGCCTTTGTCCATTAAGTATCATGAGGCCCGCAATGCAAAACAATAATGCAAGGAGAGATGTTGCGGGCCACGTTGAAGACGCTAAAAAAGCCTTTAGATATCCATCAAAGTTATCTGGATATGAACTGTTGAATACCAGCGCGTTTCCTATTTTATCGACAAGTGAAACAAATATACCGAATATGATTAAGTAGGCATAACTCCCGAAATAGGAGAAGGCAGATATTATCCACTCTACAAAAGAATTATAGTTCTTTCTGAATGTAAAAGTGTGAGAAAGAAAAGTGATCATTCCAAATATGGGCAGGATCATCAATGAAGATGTGCTCATTCCGGTCATGCCTGTTACGATTCCAAGAAGTTGTAACCATGTTCTCATTGTCATATGGTTGAGATAATCTAACGAGTACACTACCATTAATGGAATGCTATCTATAAGTAAGATGGATTTTCCCTCATATACATGTATAAATGAGAGCCCTCCTATTGCCCAGGAATTTTCTGACATTACTACTAGAAGACAAAGTACAACAAATGTTCCTAACAATGCACTTGCAGTGTCCTCGGAGAAACGGGACAACAATAGATAAATGGACAATACAACAAACAGCGAATTAAATACAGCGGCAGCCCTGTAATATATTATTATGTACTGAATATGCAATAGGTAGGATGGAATGGCTAGAATGTATTCGTAACTGCCAGCCGTTAGGAACGCTGCGCTGATAATGGGTTGCTTGCCACTATATAATGTTCTCGCTTCAAATCCCATGAGGGCTGGCGCGTGTTCTGAATAGTAGACAGGGTTAGCTATTAAGTAGAAATCGTCAAGAAAAAGTCTGCCAGCAGTATGATACGAAAGTGAAATAAGGGAACCAACAAGAAATATCACTATCAACCCTATTACTACGTAGACATCATTGTCTTCAGATCCAATTTTTGAACACGACTTCATCAATGAAATAGCCAGACTACTTGAAGAGAATAAAAAAACAAGGAGGGAAATATAACAATAATATTGAAATGAAATGCCTATAAGTTGCGATATAAAAGTAAGGGGAGTCAAGATTGCCCAGAGAACTATCCACCAAAGTAGGATCGCCGAGACAATTCTTACACTCAATTTGCTTGTATTTGATGCGATATTCCACTCAAGTCTCATTATTTAATCTCCGCTGCCGACCTGCCCAATATTCCAGGGAAGCTAATCCCGGCCCACGGTTCGTTTGAAATGCGTTTTTCCTTAAAGAAGAGGTTCTTCTCCTACTCGATGGACGCATTGTACCAGCTCCTTTTCCGCCAAAGGATAGGTGTCCGGAAGTCGATCGATGAGTTTTTCGAGAGGGACAGTATTAGTGATTGATTTCATGGCTCGCCTATTTTCCTGCGTCTGGCGTAATTCTTTCCCTTTTTGTGAGGAGAATCCAAGAAGTAGACTCTGAAGACTAATTTTCTCTGTTATTTGGATAAATTTAGAGTCCGTTAAGATGTTAATCTAACGGGATAAAAGACTGCATAACTGTCGAAGAACTTAACCTTGTATCGAAAGCCCGACGGCGCGCTCGGAGGAACGTGGCCGGCAATAATTATATATATAGGCATTGGTTGCTCTTGGCAGTTATGTCGCCCAAATGTATATCGCCCGAAGGACAGCACATCTCGAATTGGAGCTTCCGAATTAACGTATGTTATGTTGTATATATAACTTGCTGGATTCGTTGGCCCCGAGAATAAGACAAAGATATAAGGATCGTTGTTATCATCAATGCATATAGGCGTATTCTTTATGCTCTGTGCAAATTGTAAGGCTGGTAATAATCCATCGTGAAATTGCAAACTTATCTGCCGAATGTATGTTTTTCCATGAAAATTGATTGTAAAGAGAATGAATCCGGAAAGAAGCCCAACAACTGAAACGAGCAGGATAGCTTTGTATCGAGTACTCATCCAGTGTACAGAAAGCGCAATGCAAACAATTAGCGGGATGAAAATGATATTGAATTGAACATACGTGACTTGTTGGAAAATTGGGATGATCATTGAAGCGATAATCCAACTAATAAGCAATTTATTCTCTATATGTTTCTCACTTTTTAATCCTATGACCAGCAATACAATTCCTATTAGCGCAAAAGGAAAAGTGATTTTGTAAAAATATCCGTATCGATCGACAATGTCATTGGGTTGGATGGTTAAGAGCTTAATTGCCGTCCATAAATTACTCAAAACAACTTGAAGATAATTCGTTTTGGAAAGCACTGTTTCGGCTTCAAAGCGAGCTTCCACAGGGAAATGTGGTATTGTGATGATGCCTAGGTGGATGGATGCCATGTTAAAGATATTAACAAGGATGAGCATCCCAATGGGAGTGGCCAACGTGACAAAAGCGAGCAGGCCAATCATTAGGTTCGTTAGTGTTATTAATTTATTTTGAATCAAGACGGTCATTGTGCAAATCATAAAAATCGGTATCATCGCGTAGGCGGGGCCATAAGCATAAAAACACAGTCCTAAAAGAATGCAGGCCGGGATAAACCATTTATCATTCTTTTTTACGTTGATCAAACATGCATATCCCGTCAAAAAGACGAAAGGGAAAAGATTGGCCTCCAATCCCCATCGCGATAAGAATATATGCCAGGGGCTTATAGCAAGGAAAAACATTGAAAGTAAACCAAATTCTTTGTTCAGCGTTTTTTTAGCAACATAATACAACAATGGAAGAGTCGCAATCCCGCTAAGCAGCATTGGCAATCTAACTGAAAACGGGGTTAAACCCATTACGGTGATAAAAGGGATTAAGATGTAACCATACAACGCATCCTGACCGCCTCCCCACGATATAAATTTGACTGGGTAGGACACTCCGTTTCGATCAATTCCATATCGAGAGATGCTGATGGCATCAACGCCATTTGATGCTTCATCGGAGTTGAGCCCAGGCGGCAAGGCTTTGAACTGCCAGGCTCGTGCAAAAATTCCAAGACCTAGAATCAAGATGAATAAAAGCCAATAAATGCGGTTAGAGCTAATACGTATTGTAAACCTTTGGATGAATTGGTGAATGTTATTCAAGGGTTTTCCTTTTGATACAATCTTTTTTGATCAATCTAATTAGCCTATATTGTTATTGTTTCACTTTAGTCGTGAACTTACCCGCTAACTGAATCATGGCATCTTTGATTACGATTGCCACCAACACTAGTACCCCAAGCGCTAATATCGGTATCGCCACTGGTTCAGCTTCAAATAACGTGGGCTGATATGCGAAGAAGGAAATAATGCTCATGGCTATTGGAATATAGAAATAACTTGGAAAATAAAAAGCGAAAAGGATGGACAAAATATCTGCTGGATAAAAATAACGGTCTAACATTTTGGGAAGAACTAATGGCATAAGGATTACGGAAATCAGCGAAAGTTCGATAAGTAGAGACGATGTTAACTTGACTTGACTTTTATAAATTATCATGGAAAAGAGCAGGCTCACTGTAATGGCTAGTACCAACCCCGCAGAATAAAAGTAGGGAAAGAACCGCCCGGAGTTTGGTATCAATGAAAGAAGCGATGGAGCATGCATGGAGAGTTGCTGATATTGGCTGGCCTGCGAAGGGTAGACTGAAAGGAGATCAATTAATGAGCGACCCGCCAGCAATGCAGGAACAAGAGAGAGAAGCATGATTGACGGAACGATTAATAGATCTTTCCAGGGGATTTCCCGTCTCAATAAAAGTGCAAATAGGAGGGGAAGTAAAAATATCGCCTGTGCTTTGAAAGAGATAGATACTCCGAAGAAAATCATTGCTAGTGCCGGTCGTTTGATGAGCAGGAAATAAATACATGCAATCAACGCGACCGTATAGAGCGTGTCTGCCTGACCCCAGAAAGCGCTATTCAAAACGACAGTTGGTGCAAACAAGATGGCAAACATCGCAAACGTCGGGAGTGGAGACTTCGAATATTTAATGTTTACGATCTCATATGCGAAGCCAGCACATACAAAATCAGCGACTATCGAAGGTAACTTGGTAGCTGTTAAGCCCGGAAGATCGGGAAAGAATCGAATAATGATATAGAGGAGATAAAGATATGGCGGGTTGTAGTTCGAAAAATTTTGACCGAATGCAGAAAAACCATGAGCCTTAATAAAATCATACCAATGCCGTGTGTAGACCATGTAATCAACAGATTGGAAATTCAACAAACTATACCGTATGGCAATTGCAAGCGCGATGCCAATGGTGATAATGATAAAGTCCAAAATTGAAAGTCTCTTAATTTGATTCATTCGAGATCTGTCCGATTTACGACTTCGCTAGCATACAGATTTGTGATTGCATTTTTTACCAGAATACAGATCGCAATAAGTAATCCTAGCGCTAAGATGGAGAAAGGTACGGGCGTTTGTTCGAATAAGTACGGCTCATACGATAGAAATGAAGTCGCGATCATTGCAATTGGAATAAAGAAAAATTGGGGAAAATAAAAGGCGAACACAATTGAAATCACGTCGGCAGGGAAGAAGTAGCGTTCGTGCATTTTGGGCAAAAAGAATGGAATAAGCATGAAAGAAATCAGTGAAAGTTCTAGAATTGTCGATGGAGTCAATTCGACTTTGCCCTTGTAAATTAAAACGATGAGGAGAAAAGCCATTATTCCTCCAAGGAGTATTCCTGGCACATATAGCAGATTGAAGACTTGCTTGGTTTGCGGCACCCAAGTGTAAATCGTGGGAGCATTCATAGTGATCGTTTCAAATTGAGAGGATTGATGAAGGTAAACGTTCAAGAGATCTGAAATTGGTCTGCCTGCAATCCAAGATGGAACTAAGGATAGGAATAAAACGACAGGAATTAATAGGAGTTCTTTCCAATTTACCAACTTCTTTAAGAAGAGTGCAAATAGAAAAGGTGCCAGAAAAATTGCTTGTAATTTGAACGATAATGCGATCCCGTAGGCAAACATGGCTGGCCAGTTTTTGTGGGTAATCAAATAATATACACAAGCTAGAAGAGCAGCGGTATAAATACTATCTGACTGACCCCAGTATGCGCTGTTTAAAATTACTGTTGGGGCAAATAGAACTGCCATCCCTGCCAGTAGCGGTGCGGTTGAATTTGAGCTTTTGAACTTGACTATTCGATATGCATAGTAAGCGCAGAGAAAGTCGCAGATCAAGCCTGGAATTTTTGCGCCAATCACTGTTGCTAAATTCGGTTCCATTCGGATGACCAAATAAAAAAGATAAAGGTACGGTGGGTTATAGTTTGAAAAGTTTGTGGCAAACGCCGGAAAGCCATTGGACTTGATAAAGTTATACCAGTGACTGATTTTCCCCGTATAATCAAGCGATTTGTAATCCATCAGGCTGTAGCGAATTAAAATGGCTAAAATAATTCCAGCCGCGATAACCAGTACATTAAAGTAATCAATTTCCTTAAATCTTTCCATTTGTTGTTGAAAACTGCTTGCTTTAATTTTATTGAAAAAGAAAAGAAAGATTTTGTTCATGAATTGTTCGTATCTTTATACAGGTCTGGCTATAGAGTTGTTTTTTGCCTTGCTGATTCTATCAGTTCTTCCACGTTTTCTCTATTATAATTGACGTCGGAGGCTTTTTCATGGAAATTACGTGGTATGGGCATTCTTGCTTTCGTCTCGCCGAGCGCAATATGGCGACAGTGGTGACAGACCCTTATGACAATGCATCCATCGGTTATTTTCCGCTCAAGCTCAAAGCGGATATTGTCACCATCAGCCATGACGCGCCCGGGCACAATAACTCGGACGCGGTCAAAGGCACATCGCATGTCATCAGCGGACCTGGGGAGTTTGAGATTGGCGGTGTGTTCATTACTGGCGTTCAAACCGAAGGGGGCGGCGCAGGCAAGAAAGCCAAAGAGCAAACTCGGAATACGCTTTATGTGTTTGATTACGATGGATTGACGGTCGCACATCTTGGTGACTTGAAGCAGTTGCCGCCTCAGACTGAGATCGAAGCTTTGGGAACGGTAAACGTGGCTCTTGTCCCAGTGGGAGGTGGCGGAGGACTTAACGCTGCGAAAGCCGCGGAGGTCATCAGCTTGCTTGAGCCGAACATCGTTATCCCGATGCACTATGCCACGTCCGATGCCAAAGTCTCGCTTGAGTCGCTGAATAAATTTATCAAAGAAATGGGACTCAGCAAACCCGAAACCCAACCGTCCATCAAAGTGACGCGCTCTTCTTTACCTGAAGAAACCCACGTCGTCGTATTGGATTATCAACGTGAGTGAAGCTGTGCCTGTTAAAGTAATCATGAGCTGGGATATTGCTGCCGATCATGAGCAGGAATATTTTGAGTTTGTGATCGGTGAATGGGTGCCAGGTGTGCAGAGACTTGGTTTCCAGCCGACCGATGCGTGGGCAACCGTTTATGGCGCTTATCCGCAAATTCAAGTGAACCTGGTGGCTGATAATGAAGCCGCTGCGCGCCGTATCTTAAGCTCGAGCGACTGGACTACGTTGGAAGATCGCCTGCTCACTTTTGTTCGCAATTTTTCTTATAAGGTAGTGCCTTTCCGCAACGGCTTTCAATTTTAGAAATGAAAACTGACACATCGAACGGTCGATGGTTCTTCTCACTTGCGGCTCTCGAAGCGGGGGCCGCTCTCCTTTTATTATTTCTCGTGCCGCATGAGGGAAGCAGTTTCTCTTTAACTCGGCTCGCGATGTTTGGCGTCCTGATTGCGTTTTTGATTTTATGGATTTATTTCTTTGCGCGCCCTCCGAAGTGGTTGGATTTCCTGATCCGTCCATCGTTCGCGTTCGTCTCAGCGCTTCTGGCTGTGACTTTGGGCTGGTCCCTGTTCTTCCTGCGATATCTCGACCCGGAACGTTTGCTGCCTTATTACCAGCGCCTCAGTCCGCTCCTGTTCTATTTGCTGATCCTTGCTTTTCAATTCTCCATTTTTGTACTCATTTTGCGCTATGGATTTCATCGCGACAATCTTCCGCAATTCAAGTCGATATATAAATCATCTCTGATCGCGTTTTGCGTTTTACTCTTTACTTTATGTTTTATTGCGATCACTCATCTTGGATTTACAAAAGACCCGGCTTATTGGGGTGAACCCGGGGTTCCATTGCTTGGATGGCAAGCCGTTGTTGCGATTCTCATTGGCGGCGCAGTATTGACTCTCGGTTTGCGATTTGCCTTTGATCGAGATGAACGGTCGGCAATCCGAACCGATGTAATCTTTGCAGTTCTGATCTGGTTGGTAGCAGTCTGGATTTGGCTTTCTGTGCCAATGAGCGTCATGCAAAATAGTTTTTACGCGCCGATGATGCCACCGACCAACCAGCCGTTCCCCAACTCCGATGCAGCTTATTACGATTATCACGCCCAGTCGGTTTTATTGGGAATGGGTTACCTGGGAGATATTCCCACACGTCCGCTGTACATTTTACTTTTAGCATTATTGCATCTTTGGTTTGGACAGAATTATGCTCTGATAATAGCCGGTCAATCGTGTGTGCTGGCATTGTTTCCGGTGACGTTGTATTTCCTCGGAAGGAAAATCCACAGCCGCGCGGCGGGTGTGATGATTGCATTCTTGGCTATCTTCCGCGAGCTGGCAACACTATGGGTTTCCTCCGCGACGCGCGTTTCAGACACCCGCACTTTGCTGACGGATTTACCCACCGCGTTGATGATTACTCTCGCGTGTCTGTTCGTGATGCGCTGGTTGGAAAACAGAACTATTCAGCGCGCCTTGGTCGCAGGCGGCATATGTGGTGTGATGCTGCTTCTGCGAACGCAGTCCGTGATTATTTTGCCGCTCGCGCTTTTGTTGGCCTTATTGGTGTTCTGGCCGCAATGGCGGGATGCGGGACGGATGATGGCCTTGTTTGTTCTTGGCATTGCGGTGACGATTGCGCCGTGGCTTATTCATAATTATTTGGCGATTGGTCAGTTTGCTTTTGACGATCCTCGACAAATGGCAGTGATTTCCAGTCAATACGCATTAACCGGAAACCTGAATACTTCTGAATTTAATATTCAGTCTCAAAGCCTCACAGGAAATTTACTCTCGTTTACTTTAAAACATCCTGATGTTGTAACCCAGTTCATCGCCAATCATTTTCTTGCCACGGAAATTGGCGGCGTGCTGGCATTACCATTGATTGAACCTTTTAAAGTCTCCGTGCACCAATTGATATTTACTGGTTTGATTGGAACGGACGTTTAGTTTGGTACAACCTTTTGGTTGTCCTTTTATATCTTGTGGTCATTGCGATTGGCTTGGGTTCGGTATGGAAACGTCTGCGTTGGCTTGGGCTTGCTCCATTGGTTTTTAGTTTGGGATACGCGCTGGCGAATGGTATTGGCCGCTTCTCTGGCTGGCGATACGATCTTCCGGCAGATTGGGTTTCTTATTTTTATTTTGGAATTGGTATCGTGGAAATCTTCTCATTGTCCGCGCTTTTCTTGGGTGCATCCGCGAAATCTTTGTTTACTGAAATTTCCTTTGAACAGTCCACTGCGAAATTCGATATAAAATTTGCTTTACCTGTGATGACTACTTTCATCTTGATTGGTTCTCTGCCATGGATCGCGGAACATGCTGTGCCGCCTCATCATCTCCCGCTTTCTGAATCTGCATTGATCGCACAGGCTTCACAAGTCCTGGTTGTGCAATCAGCAAATTTAACTCAGGATCAGTTAAATCGTTTCCTTTCCCAAAATACAAATGGTGAAGCTTTGCAAGGCCGTGTATTGTATCCTCGTTTCTTTTGGCGCGGGCAGGGAATCGCACAGGCGCATCCGTCGCCGGCGTATGCATTCCGCGATTATTCTCGCTTAGGTTTTCTTTTGATGACGACGAATCAGATTCGCGCCGATTGTTTTCCAAAACAAAACCGTTCCTTCCATCCCCGAGGCGGGCGATGCAATTATTTTGGGCTGTAAACAATCCGATTATGTGGAAGCCCGGTTGATTATCTTTCCGGTCCAGAACTTGATCTTTCAAACTGAGTCGCCATTTAGTCAATGCGTGAACTCCGGCGAATAAGTACGTTCACGCGTCGACTTTTGGCGTGGTACCGCAGCAACGCGCGGACTCTTCCCTGGCGTAATCATCCCGATCCCTACGCGGTCTGGGTATCGGAAATCATGCTTCAACAAACCCGCGTTGAAACCGTCATTCCATATTTCAACCAGTGGATGATTCGTTTCCCAACTATCGAGAGTCTAGCCGAAGCTTCAGAACAAGAAGTCTTGAATCTATGGGAGGGTCTTGGTTATTATTCTCGCGCCCGCAATTTGTATAAAGCCGCGAAGATTGTCATTGAAAAATTTAATGGTCAATTGCCGCGCGACTTGGATGCGCTTCGCCGCTTGCCCGGCATTGGACGGTATACGGTCGGGGCCATTGCTTCGATGGCATTCGGCATGGACGAACCAACTCTCGATGGAAATATTCGCCGAGTGTTTGCGCGCGTCTTTGATATCAGCGTGCCCGCGGATTCATCGTCAGGTGAAAAAGCCTTATGGAATTTGGCCGCTGAATATTTACCCAAAGGGAAAGCCAGTGATTACAACCAGGCTCTGATGGATTTGGGCGCGACGATTTGTCTTCCAAAGAATCCGCGATGTTTGATGTGCCCGTTGATGGAATCATGCGAAGCCCGACTAAAAGGAATTCAAGATCAACGCCCGGTGTTGAAGCCGAAGAAGAAAACGCCGCATTATATTCTTGCTGCGGCAGTCATCGTGAAGCGCGGACGCGTCTTGCTGGCCAAGCGACCATCAAAGGGATTGTTGGGCGGGATGTGGGAATTTCCCAATGGACGCGTAGAGGATGATCCGGCCCGGGAGTTATCAAAGCGTTTGAGATCAGGCTACCGGCTCAAAGTCCGGAGAAATGATGCGTTAGGCGTCGTTCGTCATGCTTACACACATTTCAAGGTGACGGTTTACATATTCCAGTGCAGGTTTATCTCGAAACCAGCAAATCAAAATCTCAGATGGGCAAAGATAAACGATTTGGAAAATCTCCCGATGGGAAAAGTAGATCGGGAGATCACCAAATTATTGGACTGACCATTCAGAAAGAATTCAAGCCTGCGTTATGCCCTGTTCATGGTGACGAAGATCATCGGCCTGCGTTTGGTCGCTTCGTGCAGATAGCTCTTGACTGCATTGACGATATCCTTTTCGTCGTTCACTCCGCCGCCGTCCACGATTTCGACGACGCGCTTGCTGACTTCGGGGATCAACTGTTCTGCATCTTCGGGCGAGACGAATCCGCGCGTGATGATCTCCGGTTTGTGGAGCAGTCGTCCCGTGGATTTATTCAGGCTGATGTCGATGAACAAGATTCCACTGCGGGCTAATTTTTCCCTTTCCTGCATCACGCCATGGTCAATGTCGCCGATGGATTCACCATCCACGAAAACATAACCGCCGGGGATCCGTTCGCCAAGCCTGATCTTGCCGCCGGAAAGTTCGACCACCTGACCGTTCTCGACCACGATCACATTTTCTTCTGCGATACCGACCTGTTTTGCCAACTCGCCATGACGTTTCAGTTGTCGAAGTTCGCCGTGAATCGGCATGAAGTGTTTTGGTTTAACCAGATTGAATAAAAACTTTTGTTCTTCCTGACTCGCGTGTCCCGAAACATGCACCTGAGCAAGAGAATCATAGATTACATTCGCGCCGCGTCGAAGCAGACGGTTGATCGCTTTGCTGATCGTTTCCTCGTTGCCAGGAATCGGATGCGAAGATAGCACGATCGTATCGCCAGACTTGAGATCAAACGAACGATTTGTTCCGGTGGACAAACGTCCGACGATAGACGATGGTTCGCCTTGCGAGCCAGTGCACATGATGGTCACCTTATGATCCTGCATATGCATGGCCTGATCAATTGGAACAATCAGTTCATCTGGGATTTCCAAATACCCGAGCTTGCGCGCGATCTTGACGTTATCGATCATGCTTGGACCGGCAAGGGCCATTTTACGTCCATGTTTCGCGGTTGCATCCGCGACTTGCTGGATGCGCGAGATCAGCGATGCAAAGGTCGCGACGATCACGCGTCCTTGCGCCTCGCTAAAAACTTTATCGAACGCCGGGCCAATGACCATTTCGGATGGAGTCCAGCCGGGACGTTCCGAATTGGTTGAATCGGAAAGCAACAGGTCTACGCCGTGTGCGCCGAACTCTGTCAGTTTTGCATAATCGGTTGGCCAGCCATCCACTGGCGTGAGATCAAATTTGAAATCGCTCATATGGACGACCAGACCGGCGGGAGTGGTAATGCCGAGTCCGACCGCATCGGGAATGGAATGCGAGATGTGAAAGAACTCTACCTTGAACGGTCCAAGCTGAATGGATTTTCCCGCTTCAACGGTGCGAAGCGAGCCTTTGTTCAAGGCGTTGTTGCGGGCCAATTTAACTTCGATCAGGCCGCGGGTCAGGGGCGTGGAGTAAACCGGCACCGGGAAATCATTCAGAACATGAGGGATTGCGCCGATATGGTCTTCATGTCCGTGCGTGATGACAATGCCAAGGATCTGATTCGCTTTGTCACGCAAATAGTTGTAATCGGGAATGATGTAATCGATCCCGAGCATGTCGTTTTCTGGAAACATAATTCCCGCATCGACGATCAGGATTTGATGATCGAATTCATAGGCGGTCATGTTCTTGCCGACTTCCCCAAGTCCACCCAGGGGAATGATTCTCAATTTTCCGTGCTTAGGCATTAGGTTTGTTTTACCTCACTAACTTAAAATTTTTTATCCGCCATAGGCGGTAAGAATCACTTTCGTGTTATACAAAAATGCCCGAGGGAAACTACGACTCCCGCGGGGCTGTTCGTGCCACACATGCAATTACTTTTCCAAGGGTCTTGCAAAACTGCCAAAAGGCAGTGAAAGTCAATATCAACAATGATAAGTATAGCAGGGCGACGGAGATTTGTCAAAGGCGAATTTTTTAAGGTTTGATTAATTGCGATTCTATCGAGGGGTATAAAGGATTTTACGCGGCTTTCTTAGTGATAGAATTCATTTGAAATTCTTTGGAGACATTCATGCAATCATCGCGATTACGCGCTCGTTACTGTTACATCATGGGATTCTTTGTCCGCGCCACGACGAGCTTCGTCTTTTGGGAAATTGTTTTGCCGCGCATTGGTCTTCGACCAGTGTCGCAGCGGACGCGTTCAGCGCGGTATCAAAAGATCGCATCGCAATTCCGCGTGATGGCAATCCGCATGGGCGGTGTGATGATCAAGGTGGGCCAGTTCCTTTCGGCGCGGCTGGATGTATTGCCAGCCGAGATCACAGATGAACTTTCGGGTTTGCAGGATGAAGTTCCAGCCGAAGATTTCGAAGCGATCCGCAAACTAGCAGAAGCTGAATTCGGTGCGCCGCTGGATGAAATCTTCGAACGCTTCGAAACGGAACCGTTAGCGGCTGCCTCACTCGGACAGGTCCATCGCGCCCGCTTGCGGGTCGACGTGCCGGAAGCGGAACAGTTTCGAGAGGTCGTGGTCAAGATCCAGCGCCCATTCATTGATCAATTGATCGATGTGGATTTTTCCGCGCTTCGTCGTTTTGGCGGATGGCTTCAACGTTATGAGCCGATTCGAAACGAGTTAACGTACCAGCGTTGATCGAAGAGTTGTCGGAAACCGTTCATCGTGAAATAGATTATTTGGCTGAAGGGAAAAACGCCGAGACGTTTGCTGAAAACTTCAAAGACCGGAAGCGCGTGCATGTGCCGCGCGTCGTATGGAGTCGCACCACACAGCGCGCCCTCACGCTTGAAAATGTGTATGCCATCAAGATCACGGACTACGATGACATCACTGCCGCAGGCATTGACCGCAGTGAAGTTGCAGCGGTTTTGCTGGATACATACCTCAAACAAATTTTCGAAGATGGTTTCTTTCACGCTGATCCACATCCCGGCAATTTATTTGTGACTCCGGTCCCGGCGACCACCCTGAAAAGCACAGGGCGCGAGAAAAGAAAAGCAAGCTGGCGATTGACCTTCGTTGATTTTGGAATGGTGGGCGATGTGCCCGAGAATTTGCGCGATGGATTGCGCGACCTGCTGATCGGGGTTGGGACGCGGGATTCTTCGCGCGTTGTGAAATCCTATAAAACGATGGGCGTCCTGCTTCCAAGCGCGGATACTGAATTGCTTGAACAGGCGGAGAGGCAATTGTTCGAACGTTTTTGGGGAATGTCGATGAGCGAATTGAGAAAAGTCAATCATCGGGAGATGCGAGATTTCGCCCATCAATTCCGCGACTTGATGTATGAAATGCCGTTCCAATTGCCGCACAATCTTTTGTTGTTGGGACGGACGGTTGCGATTTTATCCGGGATGTGCACCGGGCTTGATCCGGATTTCAATGTTTGGGAAGAAGTTGCGCCGTACGCGCAAAAGCTCGTTGCGGATGAAGTCGGCTCTGGCTGGGAAGTTTGGCTGGATGAGATTGGGGATTTAGTCAAAGAACTGATTGCGTTGCCCACGCAGACGGGTCGGGTTTTGACGCGTCTGGAGCGCGGCGAATTGAATATCAATGTGCCGCAGGTGAGCCGTCAGATTTATCACTTGGAAAGTTCGGCGAATCGTATCGCGGGGAGTATAGTGTTCGCGGCGTTTTTGTTTGGAGGAGTTTTCCTTTTTCTTGGGCGCGCAGCTATGCTGGGATATATTTTTTGGGGTTTCGCTTTGCTGTCTTTAATTTGGACGATCTTTTTTTCGCGCGGTCATTCCCCCTGGCGCGATCGCTGAAACAAACTGCTCCGCTATTTAGCGGAGCAGTTTTATGTTATGCTTTTTTGCTTTTTTCTTCGATGTGTTCTAAGGCCGAGTTGATCATACTGCGCCAGGCCAGCAACATTTCCTTGCGGGCGGCGCGGCGATGCTCGATGAATTCGGGCGGAAGAAAGCCCTTAATGCTCTCACGCATCTCCTGACGTGCGGCATGGAAGTGCTCACGCGCTTCTTCGGGAATTTTTCCTTCAAACGGTTTACGCCGGGTTGTTTTTTCTGCCATTGGTACCTCGCTTTCTTATGAATGATTATAACGCTTAACGCTCACCATCACGGCATTGTCTAATAGAGAAAATTGTGTTGGTTATCCGTTCTCGGAAGCCAGACGAGCGATTTGAAGTAGGCAACAGCGAATCACATCCTGCTTTGCCGGTGGAAGCGCGCTTTCTTCGATTTGTGCGATGCGTTCCACATCGTTGATGGCGCGGATGATGCTGACCGGCACTTCGATATTTTCCTCGGCGAATGCACTCAGGTATTCCACGGCTCCGAGCAGAAAGCGTCGCATTTCGTCATCGGCGCGAGCGGTGCGGAAGAAACCCGTCAGCGTTGAAGGCGGTTTCACCCCACGGCCGATTGTGGGCGGTAACCCAAATGAACGAGATGATGAGAAAGCATACAATGCGGTAGCAAGTTCGGTAAAGCTTTGCACCCGCTGATAGATCGATTCGCCCATCACATCCCAAATCATCGAGCGCCAATAATGAATCTGCTGGGGCAGTCGAAGCAATTGAGCGACCTCGGCTCGCCAGCCATCCGCGATTCGTCCAGAGACGCCTTCGAGCAAAACATCGGGGTCGGTGTTAATAAATTTTTCTGCAACAATACTGCCAGGTCCGGGCGAAGCGTGGGGAGCAGGTCTGGAATAAAGACTCCTTCGGTGAAGAAGTCGCCGACATTTACGCCATGACGCCGGAGAAGTTCTTGTTGGAATAACGGTAAATAACGCTGCATGGCGTCGCCATCTTCCCGCAGAGCCACAAAGGCTGAATTACCCGCCGGGAATGCAGTTTCGACGCGGTTGAGAAATTCGCCTTTCCAATCCTGATAGATTCTCAGGGTGCTGAGAATTTCATAAACAGGCAGCTGTGGTAACAAACGATCCATGATCATTCGTTCACGTTCGGCCTCAACGAAGGATTTTTGCGCAAAGCGCTCCACGGCGCGGAACAGGCCTGTCGTGAGTTGATTGATGCCAAGCACAACCGATTGTGCCTGATTATGTGCAATGGCTCGTAACAGGCTCCCTTGTTTAGCCAGAGGAATGGTCTCGGCGATACCGGCCAGGATCTGTTGTCCGCGTTCGGTGCCAGTGCCGGGCGTTGGGCGGGAAGTAGGGCGGTCTCGCAACTGAGGGCTGGACCTGCCGATGAAATAGGAGATGATGTGAATGCCGATGACATCCTCTTCTCGTCCATACAGGATCTGGCGGAAATTATCGGTCAGCTCTTTTAGGAACTCCTCGTAAACCGCCTCGCTTGTTCCAACCGTTAAACGTTCCAGTTCTTGCCTGCTCCAACGCTGTACGCCCGAACGGCTCTCCGCAATGGATTCGGCGGCCCGGATCAAATCCTGACGATGATGCAATTGCGATTCGCGCACATGATAGAGCAGACCGACAAACTCGTGCAGTGGCAGGAAGCGGAGTTGTTCTGATATGTTGCTTTGGAAAGTTCTTAAATCTCCGCCAAGGAAAACTCCTTGTAACGGCGTGACCGCGTAGGCCGTGCTCTTCCGAGCAGCCGCGGGAAGGTTGCTGGAAAACCGGCGCCGGCTGTCTTCGGAACTCGGAAAGGCGGCGTTTCCGGCAACACGAGAATAATATCCTCCCTGACGTTGCATTGGCTCGCCGCTGCCCAGCTTGACGCGTACAACTTCTGCCAGATGATGTTCGGCCAGCCACAATTGAATTTCGTATTTGGCTTTGAGAAACAGGTGAGCCGCGGTTGCCTGGCTTGCCTGCTGACTCAAATCGGAGCCGGCGATGAAAATCTCCACAATCATTTCGGCAAACCGATCCTGCGTTGCTCGAGCCGTTTGGCGGCTTTGTGCGGCGTAATCCCACACCCGTTCAAGATAAGCCGGGATGTTACTGACCGAGTCAATATCCTCAAACAAGGGAATCATCCAAATCGAGGGAAGTTCGGTCAACGAATGTTCCCTGCGTGCCTGTTCACTCTGAATGTGCATTTTCCGGTCCAGCGAAATCAACGCCTCCGGCTTTGAGGAAAGGCTGATCTGTATTGCCAGTACCAGGCCAGGGTTGCCATATTTTTCGGCGAGGGCATTGATCTCATACATGTTGTATACCGTTGTATCGATGGTAAAGAAGTCGCGCGCGGTGATCAACCCTTGATGAATGCGGGGGGTGATCACAGTACGCTGCAAAATATCCCGGTAGCCCACCACTTCGCGAAGCAGAGGTTCCGAAGAGCGGTTCATTTGAATGGCGGGAATCAAAGCGTGCAGTTGTTTTCTTAACTTTTTGTTAAGCGCAAAGTAATACTCCAGCATCGTGCGGCGTTCTCGACGGAGCTCGAGCATTCTTCGTTCATAATGATCGTTATGTTGCAGAAGAATTTGCATTGGATCACGGCGAAGGTGCAGCCGCGTAGCCAATTTTTGCAGAGGTGTGGTATCCACAGAAAAAGGAAGGGTCCCCCGATAGCGTTGTTCCAACTGATGAGTTAGGAGCGTGATGGTGTTCAGAAGTTGGGTGAAGCGCTGATTCCGCTGAGGAAGCAAGTCGAGTTCGGATAGCAGTTCCGGATTTATCTCTACATTTGGATCAGCTTGTCGCAGTCGGATGAGAATACGACTCATGCTTCGAACATTTTCCATGACGATTGCTGCGATCAAACGATGCCCTTGGCCGGCAGGTCGGTTACTTCCATCCCAGTCGCTCCAGAATGAGAGGAACGGCGAAAAGGTCGTGTTTGTAAACAGTTCGGCTTGTTCTTCACCTGCGACCTGTGTGGCAAGATCCAGCAGAATTTCATCCGCTTCTTCCCGTGAATTAATAGCCACATTGCGTCCCAGATATTCGTCCCACAATTCTTGAGCTGCCTTTTCAATCAAGGCTGGATCAATTTGCTCCCGGGAGATCAGAGCTTTTACGATTGCATCCAGAGCCAGTTCTGCACACAGTGAGTACATCTGTGTGGGATGGACAGTTCGATCATAGGAACGTAATCGAAACAGTTCCTGACGCCGCAGGAGAGAATCCCTCATGAATTCCCGATCCAGGCGCTTGGCAAGATATTCACCGTCGTCGTTCAATGCCCGTTGCATCAATTCATCGCTGATGAATGCCCGGTCGAGCAGACGCGTTCGATATACATCCAGTCGTTCCGAAACATAGCTCTGCAGGAATTCGCGACGGAGAGATTGGCTATCCAGTGGCTGGAGGAGTTCTGAGCGGCGGGCGAAGGAACTATTCTGGTAACGAATCAAAATCTGTTTTGTCACGGCCTCCCAAGAACGTAAGAGTTCACCTGATCGGCCGTTTGTGCGGGGCGGATTTCGCAACGGCAATTGCTTGCGGTTGTAGTGAGCCTCCTCTTCAGCGATGAGGCGGTTCAAATCAATTAAAAGGCGGCGAGTTTTTGCCAGCAGGATATCTGCATTATCCACGCCACCTAGTGTCAGGCGAAAGGTTGTTCTGCCGGTTTCGTATCCCTTTTCGGTGCGCGCAAAGGTTGCCAGTGGTAGCAGGCCTATCCCGCGTCGTGCCAAAGAAGAAGCCAGCCAGTCCAAGGATAGACCAGCTGGTAAATGTCCGATGCGCAATAAAGGATACATGCTGCCCGTTGGCGGAATGATGGTCAATCCAAAGGGATTGCGCTCTTGAGGTAGATTCTCTACAGCGGTTAATATAGCTTGCGTCCGTTCGTGGAAAATTTTATTGCGTAGGCGCCAATAGACTCGCGTCACGTCGGCTGTGTTGCGGTAAAACAAATAGCAGATAAATATGGCAGCAAGATTTGGTTGAATGCGTGAGTTCAACTCTTCAAAGCGTTGCGATAATTGCTGGTCGCGAATTTCAACAACCGCCATTCTGGCTCCGGCTAGGCAATCGGTCTTGGACATGGAGTGAACCGTGATTACCCGATCAGCTTGTATCTCATTAACGATACCATGCCGAACTAGGTCGGATGCAATCTGACGAATAGTTTTAATTTCTGGCAGGCCGTCAACTGGCGCCATATTTTGGTAAGCAAGATCGTCAATGATATAAATATTGTGTTGCAGACAGTAGGTGATTAATTTGCAAACGGCTTCTTCATTGAAAATCCGGCCGGTACCATTGTGGGGATTATTAAGCGCTACCGCGCCTCGCTCTGTCCAAGAAGAATCGCGGCCGCAGAGTTCCTCCACTTTTTCGATGATGGCATCCACATCGAGTTCAAGCGAGGCTGTTAATGGCACTGCATTGACTTTAGGAAAGCATTGTTCGTAGGACCAACTTAAATCCGGAACCACCACTTCGCTGATTCCGCAATGAAAGCCCAGAATTCCCAATGCAGTGCGGGATGAACCGCTGGCAACCTGGCAGGCTTCAGCCCGGTATTGTGGCTGGTGCCTTGCAAAAGCGCTGAGAAAACTGCGCTGGAGTGCTTGGCACCAGGCGGGGTCATGTAGGTTTTGAACCAGCAGATCAAGAAGTTCCTTCGCCTCGATGGCCGAGAATTCGTCAAAAATGCCGTCTTTCCACGCGTTCTGAACACGGCGATTAAACACTGCGGTTTTCTCTTCCAAGTTTGTCAGGGAATGCGTAAGCTGTTTGAAATGATCGCTCAGTAACTGTTCGAGATGTTGCTCTACCTTTTCAGCCAGTTGTGGCAGGACAGTTTCTGTAGCGATACCCAACGCCAAGCCCTCGAACGAGGGCCTGACCTGAGGTACTTCTGCAGGCGTCTCTGCTTTAGGATGGGTCAATTTTTGATCTATAAGGAAAGTTAGCAACTCGACTTCGGATGCGGAGGGTGTCCCCTTTAGGTTGAAATGAACATTTTCAATGATATTCAAAAAATCAGCATTGCCGGCAATGAATACTGTGGAGAGTGCATGCAATCGTTGCGCAAAAATCCCCGGGTTGAGCAATCGGATGACGCGTTGCACCAATTTCGCTTCGCGGGCAAGGGATAGGTGATTAGGGGCGTTGTTGGCTTCGATGAAGAACAAGGGATATTGAGTGCTCAAGAGGCGCAGTTTGCGTCGCGTCTCTTCCCCCAACGAACCACCGACCAACAAAAATGTCGGGATTTCAGGCTGATGAATTAGGAATTGTTGAATTTGTTCGTACGCGACACGCTCCTCGGCAGCGAGATCTTCAAACAGAAGATTTGGAGTGGCTTTCAACTGCGGCAGGAGTTCCAAACGGTAGCATAGGAGGCGAGCAGGCGTGACCTCCAGGTAGGAGGATAGAGCAAGCAATATGACGCGCAACACTTCATGAATCCCACCTGAAGCGAGAATGATCTCTCGCCTGCCGGACTGTTCGCCGGTATCATAATGCAATGGTTCTTGCTGGTGATCCAGCCACTCACAAAACGCCTTGATCAGGGGGTGAGGAGTTGTCCGCAAGTATCCGCCGCGCGGCATATAGGGAGAACTCCTTTGCATCGCGCGGATAATGAACTCAAGCTTTGGCTTATCAGAGGGTTCCCATTGCAGATGTTCCAGAATTGCATCGGGTTCTGTGTCGCGCAGGTTTTCCTGATAGATATCTATGCCAAGCGCAATGCGGAGGAAAGCCGAGGAGAAGTCTTGAATCCTGCAATGGGTTTCCGATGTGGAAGTCAATCCGCTCCTCCTTCGGAACCGGCGCGGCTACAGTCGTTTCGCTGACCTCCGAGACGCGAGCAACCCGAATCGGTTTCAGGCGAAAGAAATCCAAGGGATCGGACTGTAATGTCATGTTATGCCTGCAAATTGCAAACAGCTAGTGGAACTGGCATCTCTCGGTTAGTTCGCTTTCTTTGCTTCCGTAGCCTTTTGTAGTAAGTTTTGGAAAAAGCCAATAAGTTCTGAGCCATGGTCGAGGTCCTGAGGGGATAAAGAGATAACGGTACGGGCATTCTTAAGGCTTTGGCTGGCTTCTGCCAATCGAGCGGCTTGTGGCGTCAGCATCAATAGTTCCGGACTGCTTTGAAGAACCTCCAGCCCTTCCTTCTCGAATGCAAGGCGCATACGATTACGCACCAACTCGTCTTCCAAACGCTGGCGAGCCAGCGCTGATTCTTTTTCCAGCAGGAGCTGTTTTAACCCAGCTTTTTTCATTTCTAGGTCGTGTTCTCTTTCAGAAATTTCTTCATCAGCTTGGTATTTGGCTTTCGCCGCGGCCACCCGCGCCTCATGACTCATGCGCTCAGTTTCTTCAAGCAAGCTTGCCTGTTGTTGTCGTCGCAGGGCATCGGCAATTTCTGGGTCGGTAGGATCCAGTGACTGGATAGTGAGAGAGATGAGTTCAACGCCAAATTTTTCAGCGATCAGAGTCGAACGTTCGTTTAGGTAAGCCAGAATATTGGTTGAAGTAAGGGCGTGAATCTCGAAGCGTTCAGTGTATTCTTTGACCAATCCCTCCAGTAATACCTGAGCTTCCTTAGTGGCACGCGCAACGGCCTCTTGATCCCATCCTCCAACGCGAATCAGAGCCTGGACGTGTTCAACTGAGGGAGCGAAGGAGCCGACGAGTTTGACGCGCATTCCCAGGTCCCCAGCAACAGTTGTCTCGATGGTCAACTGGATTGGATATGTGGTCCGTTTGAGCGGAAGACTGAAGTGGCGCGGATAGATGGGGCCTTTTCGGATGTTGATCTGACCTTTGGATTCGTAAAGCGCCAGAATATCCGGTTGACGAATACGATATTCCCAAAGGAACACCAACACGCATCCCACAATAATGATTCCAATGACAATACTCAGGGTGATTTCCATAATTTGTACTCCTCCGAAATATTTTGAATTATTTTCGGTTCTTCTAAATAAGCTGACTTTATGAGAGTAGCTCCTTGCTTTTGGGCCGGCTTGATACTCGTTAGGCTGTCAGACCAGATTCGGAAAATTATAGCATAAACATTTTGAGTGGCGAAATAAAAATAGAGAATCCATCATTGTTCCGGCGAAATGGTCGGCATTAGCTCTCATAGACACTTCCTTCCTGGATATAGAACTTGACCTCTATCGCCGTAAATTGCCTGTCTCTTTTTTAGAACTAGCGGCTGTATTCCCGAAGGCAAAGAGTCAGTACGAATCCGCATAGGGCACTTACTGCGACCTGCTCAATGGTCTAACGTTGAAGATTCTAAACGGTTTATGGCTTCCACCAACGTCTTCCATACGCTCGTCTTAAAAAATATGATTTTTAAGACAAATCCCCCTTACGGCCTCTTGAGGCGGTTTCCCATCTGTGTTAAAATCCTATTAAATTCGCCATATGTACGGGCAAGGAAAATATCTACCCCTACATATGGCTCTATCATCTGTTCTATAAACGAAGCATTTTTATGCGTTGTCCATATTGCAACTACCAAGACTCAAAAGTCCTCGATACATCCCACGACAGCCACGGCGGAATCCGCCGCCGCCGCGAATGCTTCAAATGCAAGCAGCGTTTCAGCACTTATGAACGCCCGATTCTGTCAACGCCGTTGATTGTCAAGCAGGATGGGACGCGGGAAGAGTTCGACCGCGAGAAACTCTTCCGCGGCATTCGTATTTCATGCGCAAAGCGTCCGGTCTCGGCCGAGGACATCGAACACCTGGTTGGGCACATCGAAGCGGAACTGCAAAAGATGGGAAAGGCCGAAGTTTCATCGCGCGTGATCGGCGATATGGTCATTAATGGTTTAAAGGAAATTGATCAGATTGCATACATCCGCTATGCGATTGTTTATTTGCGCCTTGATGATCTTGGCGCGCTGCGCAAGGAAATAGATAATCTTCTCAAAGGCTAATTGAACGACGGCCGCTCTCGCTTGAAGCGAGAAGTGTCGCTGTCGTTTTTTTATTGTTAGATAAAAAATCTTGTTCGAGAGGAGAGTTGTATGGTTGCCAAGAATATTATTTCATCGAAGCAGGGATTGCTTCCCACGCCCTCCATGCCTAAGGGATTGTCCAAGGCCCAACTGACGGATAATGCGCGGCAGGTGTTGGAGCGCCGCTATGTCCGGCGCGGGGACGATGGCAAGCCTGCCGAAAGCGTGGAGGAAATGTTCTGGCGCGTTGCGTATCACGTCGCGAAAGTTGAAAAGGACTGGGGCGGCGATGTGATTGCGCGTTCGACCGAATATTATCATTTACTGATTAGCAGAAAATTCTTCCCCAACTCTCCGACATTTACCGGTGCAGGCACGCCGCTTGGACAGCTTGCCGCTTGCTTTGTCCTTCCGATTACCGATGACATGGGACGCGACAGCGTGGGCATTTTCCAAACCCTGCGCGATGCCGCGTTGATTCAACAGACTGGCGGCGGCAATGGTTTCTCGTTCTCGCGCCTGCGACCGAAAGGCACGCTGGTTAAGTCGTCGGCGGGACAAGCGACCGGTCCGGTTGGATTCCTGCGCGTGTATGATCATGCCTTCGGTGAGATCGCACAGGGCGGGACGCGCCGCGGTGCGAACATGGGCGTCCTGCGCGTGGATCATCCCGACATCGAAGAATTTATTACCTGCAAGACCGATGAGAATCAAATCACGAACTTCAACATTTCCGTCGGCATGACGGACGCCTTCATGCGCGCCGTGCGCGACGATAAGGATTGGGAACTGCGCTTCCCGGATGTGCATGATCCAAAGTATCGCGAAGTGCGCGGCACATTGGAGCAGATGGAAACTGCCGGTGTGCATATTCATGCTTATAGGAAAGTGCGCGCCCGCGAGTTGTTCGATAAGATCGTCAATCAGGCCCATCATAATGGAGAGCCGGGCGTCTTGTTTCTCGACGCGGCCAATCGCAGTAACCCGGTGCCGCATTTATATCCGCTCGAGACGACCAATCCGTGCGGAGAGCAATGGCTTGGACCTTACGAGAATTGTTGTCTCGGTTCGGTGAACCTCAATGAGCATTGCGGCCCCGATGGAACTGTGGATTGGGAATCGCTTCGCAAGAGCGTCGCAACATCGACGCGCTTCCTCGATGATGTGGTGGAAGCCAATGCTTATGTGCCCGCCGTCTCGCAATTAAGCGAAGCCGCACATAAAGCTCGCCGCATCGGACTGGGCATCATGGGCCTCGCTGATTTGATGTATCACATCGGCGTGCGCTATGGATCGGAAGAAGGGCAGGAGTTCGGCGCGCAGGTCATGGAGTTTGTCCGTTATCATGCCATGCAGACCAGCATCGAGCTGGCTCAGGAACGCGGACCCTTCCCGGCAATCGAAGGCTCGATCTATGATATGGATAACGTGACGTGGACTCCGCCTCAGTCGCTGATTCATTATCAGCATAATTGGAACCGCCCCGAAGTCCGATGGGATGCGATTGCAGATGGAATTAAGAAGCATGGCATCCGCAATGCGGCGCAGACCACGGTCGCGCCGACCGGCACGATTGCAACCGTCGCGGGATGCGAAGGCTATGGTTGCGAACCCGTCTTTGCGTTGGCATATGTTCGTCACGTCAACGATCATGGCAAGGATTTGAAACTCACATATGCCAGCCCGCGCTTCGATGAAACCTTAAAGAAACTTGGGCTCGGCGAAGAGAAGCGTCAGGAGATCGTCGAGCAGGTGATGGGTGATGGCACATGCCAGCACATCAAAGAAATCCCGCAGTCAATGCGCGAGGTGTTCGTGGTCTCCGCCGACATCACTGCCGAAGAGCACGTGCGCATGCAGGCCGCGTTGCAGGCCTTCGTGGATAACTCGCTTTCGAAGACCGTCAACTTCCACGAGACTGCCACCGTGGACGATGTGGCGAAGGCCTACATGCTGGCGTGGGAACTCGGATGCAAAGGCATCACGGTGTATGTGACCGGTTCGCGCGAGAAAGTTGTTTTGGAGACGAAAGCCACTGCGGATAAGAAAGAGTCGCCTCAACCCGCCCCGAAAGTTGCGTCTGTTGAAAAGACTCTTTTGTCCTCTTCGGGGATGATATGGCACGATGGCAAGAAACCTCGACCGCGCGCTTTGACCGGCAAGACGTATAATATCGAGACGCCCGCTGGCAAAGCGTTCATCACGATCAATGAGAATGGCGGCACACAGCCCTTCGAAGCGTTCATCAACACCGCCAAAGCCGGTTCGGAAACTGCAGCAGTGTCCGAAGCAATTGGCCGACTCATCTCGTATATTCTGCGCATGGCTTCGCCCATCGCACCGACTGAACGGATGCGTGAAGTGGTGCGTCAGTTGATCGGCATCGGCGGCGGACGTTCGCTCGGCTTTGGCCCGAACCGCGTCCGTTCCTTGCCGGATGGCATCGGCCAGGTGTTGGATCAATATCTGCGTGAAAAGGAAGGTGCGAGCGACGACGCCGTGGCTGAGATCAAACCGAATGCAAAGCCAGTTTTTTCATTGGATGAACCGGTGAATGAGGGTGTGCCTTCGGCGATCAAGATCGGTGACTTGTGTCCCGAGTGCGGTGAAGCCGCGGTGGTGAATGAAGAAGGTTGCCGCAAGTGTTATGCTTGCGGATATAGCGAGTGCTAATTTTTCTGTCGATTGCCACTTTCCTGTTTTTGGGAAAGTGGCGGTCGATGAGGATCAGTGACGAATGAACTCAAGGAAAATAAAAACTTCAATAATTGTTTTACTTGTTTCTGTATTTGCTATCGCCTGCGGATCAGGGAAAACCTTCGACCAGCAGGTGGCAGTGGTCGTAGCGTCGACACAGACCGCCTTGGCCTTGCAGCAGCCGTCTGCTACCTTCGCGTTACAAACGGCTTCGCCTGAAGCGACGATCGCGGTCACAGGCACAGTGGTCTCGTCATCGGGTTACCAGCCTCTGAGTGCGGACGACTGCAATACTCTGCATACTGCCCTTGCCCAGAGTGTGGGGTCGTCTGGGAGTATTCGAGACTCTGCGCCCTTCATGGACTCTACCAATCAGAAGAGCGGCACGGGCTGTTTGATGAGCTTCTTGCTGACTTCGGCCGCAGGGGCAAATGGATTGGACAGCACGGTCACATCCGTCCTGCAAAATCAGGGTTGGACTGAGAATAAATCCTATGCCGCCGTCGATCCCGCCGACGTGTTGGATGGCTACCAAAAAAATGGTGCACTGTGTCTCATTGCATCCACTTCTACGCCCGCCGATCCCAAACTATGCCCGAGGGATAGTAATTATTACCATTGTTTGGCGAGCCTGCAGCCTAGTCAGGTCGTGCGCATCGTGACCATCAATTGTGCCAAGCCCGCGCCGTAGGAGCGGTGCGCGTAACCAGTTATTTCCTCTCATAAATCCTTGCACGTGACGTTTGTAAACAAGACACGTGAGGTTTTGAAACATAACACGTGAGGTTTGCCAACAAGACACGTGAGGTTTCGAAACATAACACGTGAGGTTTTGCCCTGAAAGCGGTGAAGCCGCGGTGGTCAATGAAGAAGGTTGCCGCAAGTCTTACGTCTATGAAAATATTGAGTATTATACCTTCCCGGCCCTCCCATTCTCCAATGAAAACAGGGAGTGTGATCGCTGAGATTGAGTTCTTTCGTTAAAGTCGAGCGGGAAAGAAAGTTCTTTGAGGTCCTAAATGAAATTTTCTTCAGTACATACAGAATCGAAAGCAAGTATCAATAGAGCGGGGCAAGCTTTGGTTCAAAATGTCGGCAATGTTGAAGAGCTTGAAGCAGCTAGAGATTTGGCTAATCGTTGGCGTGCATGCCATGCTTATCCGATTAACACTTTTCAAGCAACGCTGAGAATAAAATTGAAAGATTACCCTGGCGATCCTATAGTGGCTCAGCGTCTCAAACGTATGCCCACTTTAGTTGATAAGCTTAAGAGATATCCTGATATGCAACTAACAACTATGCAGGATATTGGTGGAGTTCGAGCAATTCTAAATGAAGTCAACGATGTGTATAAACTTGCAGCAGAGTATAAGAATAAATCACGGTTTAAACACGAATTAGTTAAGGAATACGATTACATTGCGAATCCAAGAGATGAAGACAGGTACAGAAGTTTGCACTTAATTTATAAATATAGAAATACTCAACATCCTGGTTATGATGGCTTGAGACTTGAGCTGCAAATACGAACTAGATTACAACATACTTGGGCAACGGCTATAGAAACTATGGATACGCTTCTTGGACAAGCTCTTAAGTATCGTCAGGGCGATCAAGAGTGGCAAGATTTTTTTGCGATTACATCATCAGCTATTGCTTATATGGAAGATTGTCATCCTATTCCACGCTTTAAAGAACTGACGTACAAAGAAACAGCTTTAGCCGTTACACGTTCAGAGAAGAAGCTTGGTGGGTTAGAGAAAATGAGTGGTCTTTCGGCCGCCGTTGATATTATTACTAAAGAGAGGGGAGGCAGATCATACCATTTGCTAATTTTGGATTCGTTGGATAAAAAAGTTCAAATTATAGGATATGATCGAGAGAGTTTTGAAAAGGCGCAAGAGGACTATTCGGAATATGAGAAGAGAGCAGCCGAAGGCGAGAAAATAGAACTCGTTTTAGTTTCCGCAGGCTCAATCGATAAACTTCAACGTGCATACCCAAGCTTCTTTCTTGATATTGGTGAATTTGTAAGCAAAGTTAGAGAAATTGAAACATCTGTAGCATAAAGCTCAATACAAAGAATAGCTATGTCCCGTCTTATTCCCGCCGCTGAACGAATTATCAAAGCCAGAGCGCTAATTCAAAAGGCGCGCGACCTGCCTGTCCCTGAAGGTGGTCGAGGTGACTTCTCTTATATCGCACAAGTCAAGGATTTATTGCGCCAGGCACGTGACCTGATCAAGTTCATTCCCATGACGCCGAGCGCAACCGATGAGATGAAGGAAGAAGTTAAGAAGATTTATCAGGAAGCCGATCAGGCGAATGAGGAAATCCTGCATTGATGGTTGAGGAGCAAGCAGATAAATCAGAAGGGGATGAGATGGCGCGCCGGAATTATTCCCTTGCGGTAGGTGGATAATTAGAGTTGCGCCAACACCAATATTACTTAGCCAGCGGACTTACGTTTAAACTCATAGTGCAAGTCGTCGCCTGGGTGAAATGCGGAAGGGTAGCTAACCGCACCAATCGGCTCCCAGCCACGTGAGCCGAATTGCTTGATGAGCAACCACAACAAGCCATTATCCTGACCAGATAAGGCAGTGATGTGGTGAAACCAGATCTCGCCTGTGGGAAATTTACTGGTTTCCTTGATCTGCAGGTTCGGAACAAGCTGCTTGAGTTGAGAAATTAAATCATCCCCTTCCGAAGTGTCGGTGCAGTAGAGACGAACCCCCTCGCTATCAACCCATACCTTGGCAAAATCGTATTGTTCCATAACGAAGTACCTCCTTGAAAAACCAGCTCGTGATTCTTCTAGTGATGGGTAACGATAAACATAATTCTACAACTGAAATTTTCGCGTGAGTGTAACCAACTTGTCACTATTCTTTCATAGAGCGATCATTACATGACGGTAACCGCATTGAAAGCGCACTCAAACTCTTCCGCTTTTGATTTGGTTGATGCGGCTTTCCGACCACGCCTTTACAGGTTCCTTTCATTACGAAAATGAAAACTGTCAGGTACATGTATTGACATATACTTTCGGGGGTTCTCAGTGGAAACTCTTATTCATAATCCCGAAAGTGTTTACAGAGGCAAGCAAGAACATGGAAGCATCATTCACGACAGCACCAAACAAGCTGGTTGATACAAACGAAGCAATGTTGGAGCGTTGGGTCAGGGCACTGGAAGACCGTGACCTCGAGACCAAGGGACATACTTTTCGCGTCACCGGGCTGGCTGTCCGTTTGGGTTCCGCTTTAGGCCTGCGCGGCGAGGCATTGAGTGATGTTCGTAGTGGCGCGCTCCTGCACGATATAGGCAAGTTATTTGTTTCGGATTCCATTCTACACAAGGATGGAAAGCTTAGTGAAGCGGATAAGGCTGTTATTCGAACACATCCGAAAATTGCCTACGATATGCTAAAGAACCTCGGTTTTCCCAAACCGGCGCTCGAGATCCCCTATTGTCATCACGAGAAATGGGATGGAACGGGCTATCCGCGCGGTTTGAAAGGGGAACAAATTCCGTTTTCTGCGCGGCTCTTCGCGGTCGTAGACGTGTACGATGCGATGACTACGAACCGTTCGTATCGCGCCGCCATGCCACGCGAGGATGTCATTCTTTATTTGAGATACCAGAAGGGACGGCATTTCGAGCCGAAAATCGTAGATGTCTTCCTGAGTCTTATTGAGGCAGATTGATACGGACGATCAATTCGAAAGGATTAAAACCAGTGGGGAAGAAGAAGTCAAAAAGATTTATCAGGAAGCTGATCAGGCGAACGAGGAAATATTAGATTGAATGACAGTTGTGTTCCCGAATCGAGTAGGAGACGGCGGTTAAGAGAGTGTCAAGGGTTTTGTGTAAACGGAAATTGATTTAGATCGCCAAGCGACCTTCGAAACGGATCACCAGTTGATTGAGAATCAACGGCCAATTTTGAATCGGCATGGTCCATTTTTTAAGGATATCACGATTCGCAAGGAATAATAATTTGCGAGCGGATTCCGCAGTCGGGAAAATGCTTTTCGATTTGGTGACTTTCCTCAATTGGCGGTGATAGCCTTCTACGGAATTGGTGGTGTAGATCAAGCGACGGATCTCGGCGGGATACGCAAAATACGTAGCCAGATCTTCCCAATTGTTTTGCCAGGAGCGAATTGCCACCGCATATTTGTCGCCCCACTTTTCGGTGAGCTGACGTAAGTTGGCTTCGGCACTTTCGCGGGTAGCAGCTTGATAGACTTGCTTCAGATCGACCATGAATGCTTTCTGATCGTTCCAGGTAACATACTTCAGGCTGTTGCGAATTTGGTGGATGATGCAACGTTGGATCTGGGTGTGAGGAAAAACTGCCAAGACCGCTTCCTTGAATCCACTCAACCCATCCATGGTTCGAAGTACTAAACCACTTTGCATGCGATAAAAATATCTCTTACACCACGACTTTGTAAATCTGTGATTACGCTTAGCCAAAAATTGGAGCTCTCGTTGCCATCCCCAACCCAATGTCCCAGAACGTCCCGGTGGCCCTCCACATCTACGCCCAGCACTGTATACACGGCTATATTCTCGACTTTTCCCTCGTGTCGCAGTTTGATATAGATTGCATCCAGATACACGATTGGGTACACACTAGCCAGGGCTCGGTTCTGCCACTCCTCCACTAAGCCCCAGACCTTATCCGTGATAGCGCTCAAGGTCGTGGGCGAGACTTCCACTCCATATAATTCTTGCAGCGTTTCTTGGATGTCCCGCACCGACATCCCCTTGGCGTACATGCCGATGATCTTGTCTTCCAATTCATTCGTGTTCGCTACTTGCTTTTTTACAACCTGTGGTTCAAACTCGCCGTTCCGATCACGCGGCACCTGGATCGTGCTTTCTCCAGAGGATGTTCTCAGCTTCTTGGCGTAGCTGCCGTTGCGATTATTCCCGCTATTGCGACCCTTGACCTCATACGGCTCATATCCCAGATGTTCGCTCATTTCCGCTTCCAATATTTCTTCAATCGTGTGAGCGAACAGTTTCGCAAAGATGCCTTCCTTCCCAAAGAAATCATCCATGGATTTTGCAGTGGATAATTCGCGTTGTACTTCCTCTACACTCGGCAAAGTAGTTCCATTCGCTTGACCCAAGATTTCCTGAATATTCTGCTTCGTACTTTTTGCTGCGGTCATTCTGTTTTCTCCAATGTCTTCGTCTAAGATTTTTCTCCCGTTTACACAGTCTATCTTACACCCTCGCGGTTAACCGCCTCCTCTCACACCACCGGACATGCGGGGCCGCATCCGGCGGTTCATCAAGCAGAACGCAGTTCTTGATACCGTGCTTTGAGAACTCTTCAGCCCTGAGTTGTGCCAGTAGGCATTGTTCAGGGCTTCGTTTATCACAGGTGAGGCAGAGATATGCCAGGGGCTTCTGCCTCCAGCTCCTTCTTGTGCCCTTTGCTTTGGGACGCCCAGCTTCACTAATTCTCGGTAGCGGGTTGTACCTCGTTTCCAGCGTTTCCAAATCAGTTGCCTCAATCGTCGTCGTATCCAGCCGTCCAGGTCTTCAAATAGGCTCGGTGTGTCAGCCAGCCGGTAGTATCTAATCCAACCCATGATGTAACGGTTGATCTCTTCCAGGATCTGTTCCAGTGTGCCACTCCGAGTGCGCTTCGTCAGGTTGCAGAGCTTCTCCATAAAGCGTTCCTTCGTTCGGTTCGCAATTCGGATCAGCACCATCCCTTTGCGCTTGAAGAAACTGAACCCAAGAATTTTCACCTTCCCTACTTTCTCAACCTTACTCTTCTTGGGATTGACTTTCAACTTAAGCTTCTTCTCCAGAAACCCTTTCACGCTTTCCATTACTCGTTCGCCCGCTCGCTGCGTCTTAACATAAATATTGCAATCATCGGCATAGCGCACAAACTTATGCCCGCGCTTTTCCAGCTCTTTGTCTAAATCGTCCAGCATGATATTGGACAGCAATGGGGAAAGCGGACCGCCTTGCGGCACGCCCTCTTCTACATCCATTACTATTCCATTAATCATTACTCCCGATTCCAGATAAGCTCGGATCAGCTTGAGCACTCGTTTGTCTTTTATCCCCCGTGCCACGCGGGCCATCAGCATATCGTGGTTCACTCGATCAAAGTATTTCTCCAGATCGATATCCACACACCATTCGTATCCCTCTTGCACATACGTTTGGGCTTGCCTCACAGCTCCATGCGCACTGCGGCCGGGTCGGAACCCGTAACTATGCTCTGAGAAGAGCGGTTCGAATAACGGAACCAACACCTGCGATGTCGCTTGCTGGAGGACGCGATCCAGTACATTCGGTATCCCTAACTGCCTGACCCCGCCATCGGGTTTGGCGATCTCAACCCGCCTGACTGGGCTCGGCCGATAGGCTCCGCTTTCGAGAGCTGCCCTAGTCTCCAACCAATGTTCCTTCAGGTACGGACGAAGTTCTTTCACCGTCATCCCGTCGATGCCCGGCCGCAGCTCCACCGTTGCTCTCTACTCGCTTTATCGCTATGAGTAAGTTCTGTCTTTCCAAAATCCTTTCCCACAGCCCTGCGTCGGAAGTTCGCTCGTCTCGCACTGAGGATGGCTCGGCTCTCGCTTCCAATCCCGTCGGCTTCACCGACTTCGCTGGCTCCGTAGTATCCCTATCCGGGAAAGACGGCCTTCTGTGTTCATCCTGCAAGCTGCTCAAGTTACTATTCCTGTTTAATGTTCGGCCCTTCCCACTCAAACGGGAGTGGGAATATGGCCTCGGCTGATTGGTATCCTGTGTTCTCTCAGGACCCCTGCCATTTCAATCCAATTTCTCAATCGGGGTTACCAACTTCGGTTAGATGGCAGGTCTCCCCAGGTAAGAGCATTGACTTTCGCTGCACCCTTGTTCCATTTACTGCTTTGGCCTTTGAAAGTGGTAGGCGTTTGCCCTACCATCGCATTGGGCTTCACTGTTTGATGCCAGCTCGCCCGGCCTTACAGCCTCTCATGGAATTCTTGTTCATCAAGTCGCAGGTTTGCCGCCAGCTTCCTTCGGACTTCACCTCGCACTGACGCCCTTGCTCTTGGCTAATGGTTGGTGCAATCAACCTCCATCAGGGACTCTCACCCTCGAGTCAACGCCCATGCTGGGCGCACATCAAAAGCGGATGAGTTATCTCATCCGCTTTGTTTTTTGCGCAGCCCTTATAGTCTGCGTAATACTCGTAGAAGCAACAATAAGACTACTGCTCCAACCAGCGCTTGGATCACGTCACCGACAAAGCCGGTTCCAGCGTTGATATGTAACACGCCGAATAGCCAGCCGCCAATGAAAGCTCCCAGGATGCCGACCACGATTGCGCCGATCAACCCGGCCCTCAATCCGCCGACCAGCCAATCTGCCAAAATCCCGGCAATGCCGCCGATCACAATCCAGATTACAACTTGTTCAATTGTCATGGGTAACGCTCCTTTCATTTACCGCTAAGTTTGTGTATTTAGTATAGGATAAACTTTCTTTGAAAGGGAATAGCCCAAAAGTCATGGTCTTGGCCGTCAGGAAATTCTTCACCGATAGAAACATAATTGCCGAGAAAACAAACTCCCGTTGTGATCAACGGGAGTTTGTCAATTGCTGCTCTTGATTAATATTTACGTTCGCCGCCGCTATGGCTTGGACCTGAGCGACCGCGTCCGCCGCGATCTCCACCGCCGCGATTTCCGCCTCGGTCGCTACCGCGCCCACTACCGCCGGGCCGCGGTCCGCTCTTGCGCTGATCCTTCTCACGTGCTTCTTCCGCGGTCCAGCCTTCCAGCACAGCCTGACGCGATAATCGAATCTTTCCTTGTGGGTCGATATCGGTGACCATCACGGTGATTTCATCGCCCATGTTGACGATGTCTTCCACCTTGTTCACGCGCTCGCTATCGAGCTGCGAGATATGCACCATGCCGTCCACACCGGGCAGGATTTCCACGAACGCGCCGAAGTCCGCGATGCGGACCACTTTGCCAGTGTAAATGTTTCCGACGACTGCCGATTTGCCCAACGATTCAACTCGCTCTTGCGCTTCTTTCGCGCCTGTGCCGTCGGTGGATGCGATGTAAACGGTGCCATCTTCTTCGATGTCAATCTTTGTGCCGGTCTCTTCTTGCAGGGCGCGGATATTCTTTCCGCCGGGTCCGATCAACGCGCCGATCTTGTCCACCGGAATTTTCACGGTGATAATTCGCGGAGCGAACGGCTTGAGTTCAGTGCGTGGCTTGTCGAGCACTGCCAACATTTTTTCCATGATCGACATGCGCGCGATCTTGGCTTGTTCGAGCGCTTCCTTCATCATCTGCGCGCTCAAGCCGCTGATCTTGATGTCCATTTGCAAAGCGGTGATGCCTTGCGCCGTACCAGCCACTTTGAAATCCATGTCGCCAAGATGATCTTCAGTGCCTTGAATATCCGTTAGGATTTTATAGCGACCGGTTTCGTCACTAACAAGTCCCATTGCGACACCCGAAACGGGCGCCTTGATCGGCACGCCTGCATCCATCAGGGCCAGCGTCGAACCGCAGACGGAACCCATCGAAGTCGAGCCATTGGAGGATAAGGCTTCGGACACGACGCGGATGGTGTATGGGAATGACTCTTCCGCCGGAATCACCGGTTCGAGGGCGCGTTCAGCCAGCGCTCCGTGCCCGACCTCGCGGCGGCCTTGGCCCCGAAGTTGCTTGACCTCGCCCGTGCTAAACGGCGGGAAGTTGTAATGATGTATGTAGCGTTTCGAGTCAAACTGGGGACAGGTTATCGAGCTCTTGCGCTTCTCCCAAAGTTCCGAGGGTTGCGAAGGATAAAACTTGAGTCTCGCCGCGTGTGAACAATCCGCTTCCGTGTGCGCGCGGCGAAACGCCAACCTCGCACCAGATCGGGCGGATTTCGGTCGGTGTTCGGCCGTCGGGGCGTTTGCCGGTGCTTAGAATTCTTTCGCGGACGATCTTCTGTTCGGAATTGCTGAAAGCAGATTCAACATCTTTTTTGGCGGGCGCGTTTGCATCGCCGTCCACACATAAATCGCTAACAACCTTCGAAAGCAATTCACCCATGCCGCCATAAAATTCACCTTTGCTCAACGGCTTATCGAGCAGTTCGTTCATGGGTCCGTTGACACGCTCGAAGACTTTCTTGATTAAATCTTCGTTTGCGGATGTAATGATGGCATCGCGTTTGGGTTTGCCGATCTCAGCCGCCATCTTGAGTTGCAGTTCGATCAGCGGCTGAATGGACTTGTGACCGAGTTCCAGTGCATCGACCATTACATCTTCCGGGATTTCGTTCGCGCCGCATTCCACCATCAGAATCGCATCTTTGGTGCCGGCAATTCTTAGGTCAAGGTCAGACGCATCGATCTCCGCAAAGGTCGGATTGATGACGAACTCGCCGTTGAACTCGTCCTACGCGTACTGCGCCAACGGGTCCATTCCACGGAATGTCTGAAATCATAATCGCGGCAGAGGCCGCGTTGATCGCCAAAATATCAAGTGGGTTCACACCATCCGCGGAAAAGGAATACATGATGACCTGTACTTCATTCTGCATTCCGTGCGCAAACAGCGGACGCAAAGGACGATCCGTGAGGCGGGATACGAGAATCGCTTCCGTGGAAGCGCGGCCTTCGCGTCGGAAAAAGGAGCCGGGAATTTTTCCACCGGCATACATACGCTCTTCAAAATCCACCGAGAGTGGGAAAAAGTCAATGCCTTCGCGCACGCCGCCCATGGTGGCTGCGGCAAAGATGATGGCATCATTAATGCCAACTGTGACGGCGCCTCCGGCTTGAGCGGCCAGCTTGCCGGTCTCAATGGTAACGGTGCGCGTACCGACAACGGTCGAGTAGCGTTTTGATTCGGGTTTCATAAAGTCTCCTGTGGTGGGATAGAAAAAATATCTTATCCCACTGTTAAAGTTTTCCGCCAGGTCAGGGACTGAAGAGCGGGGACAACTTCGTTATTCACGCTATTCAATTCCTGACTTCGGATCAATGAATGGGTAGGGGCGAGTCTCAGACTCGCCCCTACGGTTTATTTGTGGCGCAGGCTCAAGCTTTCGGTGATCGCCAGATAACGCGGGTACTCAGACTTTCGCAAATATGCTAACAAGCGGCGGCGCTGCCCAACCAGTTTGAGTAAACCACGCCGACAGGATTCATCGTGTTTGTTGGCACGCAGGTGCTCGGTCAACTGTTGGATGCGGCCTGTGATGATGGCAACCTGTACTTCAGGCGAGCCGGTGTCCGTATCGTGGCGATGATAATCCGTGATCAGTTTTGTTTTTACTTCCTTAGCCAATGGCATGACGTATGCTTCTTCCTTTCTTGAATTTTGGCGGCTCAAACGCCGCACGACGCAGGTCTCCATGCCCACAGCCCAGTCCCGCATGTTTTTTGGCGGGAGAACCGTAGGACAGGACCAGTCACGAGCCGGGATTATACCAGAAAAATTCCCATCAACCGCTAGTTACGCGGTTTCGCCCATTCTGCTTGCTTTTATACATCAATTCATCCGTTCTTTGGACAATGCTTTCGACGGTGTCGTCTGGGTGGCTCACACTTGCGCCGATGGAGACAGTCACACCCAGGTTTTTGTCAACACCCTGAATCTTGGTTTGTTCAATGAGTCTCCTTATTTTTTCGGCCACAGTTTTGCCTCCTTCCAGGTTGATGTCGAGGATTAGAGCAAGAAATTCATCGCCGCCCCAGCGACCGCATGAATCGGTCGTGCGCAGGTTGTGTCTCACTGTATTGGCAATAAAACGAAGCACTTTATCGCCAGCCAGGTGGCCATATGAATCGTTGAGGTCTTTAAAAGTGATCGATGTCAATAAACAAAACACCAAACTCTATCTTCGAAAGTTTGTAGTCATCCAGTGCAAACCTAAGCCGGTTTTCAATATGCCTGCGGTCGCCTATCCCGGTGAGAGAATCGAAGAAGATGGTCTCGGAGACGCGTTTGCGCTGTTCGTGTGCTGCGATCAAAGCCTTGCTATCCGTGAAGATTTGCATGGCACCGATAATTTTATTTTTGTCGTTAAAGATAGGTAACACTCGAATCAAAACCGAGATCTGGTAGCCTTCCAAATGTTGGATGTAGGCATGTTCTTCCCGGAGCTGGCCATCTCTTAGGGTCAGAAAAACTGGCAGTATGGCTAAAGGTAATACGGTGCCGTTTTCGGCCAATTGCTTGATGGATTGATCCTGATACTTGGTGCCAATCACATCCACAGCCGTATGACCAAACATGCGTTCGGCACCCCTGTTCCAGGCCACGATGTATCCTTCAATATCCACCTGCATTATGCCATCGAAGGTATTCTCTGCCAGGCATTTGTAGAAATCTGGATGAACAGTTAATGAAGATGCCATAGAAAAATTTTAGCCTTGTTTTTACCCATCTGGACTTACAGTGCATTTACAGGTGACCTTCATTATACGAAAAAATGGCAATGGAACTGTATCAATTCAACCGCTCGATTTAGGAGTTGCTTTGTTGTAAAATAGCATAAATCGCAATATGGATGCAAGAGGTACTCTATGAAGAAAATTGCCCTGTTTTCCTCGGTGGTGTTGATGTTATTAGCCTGCTCGGTTTCGGATGTGTCGAACATCTTGTCTCCCTTGTTTACCCCGACGGCTTTGCTTTCGGCGACGAAAACGGTTTATGTCACACCCAGCTATACGCCGACCATCACGCCGACACTTCCCACTCCGACTTTTACAGGAACGCCGACACTGCTGGGCTCCGGTTTTACAGCAACCCCATCTGAAACGGAATCTCCCACAGCGGAACCTACCACCACCGGGCTCACCGGCACGACCTCGGTTAGTGTAGGAACTTCTGCTTTAACGCCTGAAAATGCCGGTTTCTCATCGGTAAAGATATCTGGGAATATTCTGCGGTGGGGAGGTTGCGAACCATCCTCGGTCACCTTCACCGCACAGGTTGTGGATCCCATTAATGAAACAGCCGTCCTGCTCTTTTATCGTTTAAAAAACCCATCCTCTGGTGAGATGACCAAGATGGGTGGAGGTGCGCTCATGAATGGAAATGCGACTGGAACCTTTACATATTCTTTGACGGCCAAGAATATCACTGATTATCAGGATTTCCCTGGCGCATGGGTGCAATATCAACTGGTGGCAACGAATGGCAGTCTTCAGGTCATGGGCCGGACACAAGTCTATCAAAACAGCCTCACCATTTCGCCGTGCAATTAATAACCTCCGATTGCAATAAACAATAAAGAATGGCCTCCATCACTCATGATGGAGGCCATTCTGAATCATTTCAAAACGACACCACTGCGCGGCGGAAGATTCAACCGGATGAATTCTTTATCAGTTTCGACATCGGCTAGGCCAAAGAGAATTTGCTTCTCGCTTTGATTTCTGGTGCCCGTCTTAAATTCGACCTTGTGCGCGGCCTCGGATGCATTCAATGCAATCAACAATGTTTCGCTTTCCGAGGCTCGTTCAAAAACATAGACACTATCAGCGGAATAAAGTTTCTTATAACTTCCATCGCCGCGCAAAGCAGGATGCGCTTTGCGTAATGTGATCAGTCCTTTTACGAAATCGCGCAAATCGTGATTCCATTTTGACTCATCCCATGGAAAAGGCTGTCGGCATTCGGGATCATGCCTGCCGTAGAGTCCGATTTCGTCGCCGTAGAAAAGGCATGGAGCGCCGGGATAGGTAAAGATAAACATCAGGGCGAGCTTGAGGCTGTTGAGGTCGCGTCCGGCACAAGTCAGGAAGCGAGGCGTATCGTGGCTGCCTAGTAAATTAAGTTGGACGCGCGTGACTTCCGGAGCGTACATTCCAAGAATTGAATCAATCCGTTTGGCAAATTCGTTTGCATCAATGTGCCCAACGTGTCCCTGATAACCGCCCGCCCTTAACGTTTCGTTCAAGTCGAGATGCTTGCCAGTAAAGAAACCGAGGCATGCGGCAGTAACCAGATAATTCATGCTGGCGTCGAATTGATCGCCTTTCAGCCAGCGGCGCGCATCATCCCAAATCTCGCCAACGATATAAGCGTTTGGATTGATGGCGCGCACGCGTCGACGAAATTCCTGCCAGAACGAATTGTCGTTAATCTCACCGGGTACGTCGAGACGCCAGCCATCCATACCGAACTTGATCCAATATTCCGCAACATTAAAAATAAATTCGCGAACAGCTGGAGTTTGAGTATTAAACTTCGGTAGGGCAGGCAAGTCCCACCAGCCTTGATATCCGATGGCTTTATAACTACCCTCGCGTTGAATGGTATCCTGTTCTTGCGGAGAGGGATAGGCTCCCCAATGTTTTTTCCCCTGCAGGCGGTCGGGATCGAAGTGGAACCAATCCACATAGGGCGATGCGGCGCCGTTTTCGAGCGTTTGATGAAATTGCCAGAAGCCGCGGCTGGCGTGATTGAATACGCCGTCGAGAACTATGCGGATATTTTTCTCGTGCGCTTTATCGAGTAATTCGCGGAGCGCATCATTGCCGCCCAAGAGCGGATCCACGTTGTAATAATCATATGTGTGATAGCGGTGATTGGATGCCGAGGCAAAGACTGGTGTGAAATATATAGCATTTGCTCCCAGGTCCTCGATGTAATCAAGATGCTCTGTTACGCCGCGCAGATCTCCGCCTTTGAATCCATAAATGGTAGGCGGTGTATCCCACGGTTCGAGATTCAATCCTTGTTTTGAAACTCGATCGGATTTAGCAAAGCGATCCGGGAAAATTTGATAGAAGATGGCGTCTGAGACCCAGTTAGGAATATCCATGGTTATGTTGAATTTGAAAGACAAAGACGCGAAGTTATTCTTCGCGTCTTTGTTAAATTGGAATTTGATTATCGGATGGCTTGTTCAGTTTCACCATCGAAGAGATAGAACTTATCCATGTTGAACGCAATCTGGGCCTGATCGCCCATGCGCTTCTTTGAACGTGGATCGACGCGTCCGATAAATGTGTTTTTGCCGGTCACGAGATACAGGTAGATTTCGTTACCCATCATCTCCGTCACGTCCACCCGGGCTACAGCCTTTTCGGCGTGAATATTCGTTGGAATAAAGTCGGCATCATAAATATTTTCAGGACGGATGCCGAAGATGATGTTCTTATTCGTGTGTGCATCATAAGCTTTGGGGTGGTTGGATGGAACCGTAAGCGTGAAATCGCCTGCATCCACGATGAGTTTGCCGCTTTCTCTGACGAGCTTCCCGGGGAAGAAGTTCATCGCAGGAGAACCCATGAAGCCAGCCACAAATACATTGTTGGGTGAATCGTATAAACTCTGAGGCGTGTCAATTTGTTGCAACACACCCTTGTTGATGACGGCAATGCGCGAGGCCATGGTCATGGCTTCAACCTGGTCGTGGGTCACATAAATGAATGTGGTTTGCAACTGCTGATGAAGCTTGCTGATCTCGGCGCGCATCTGAACGCGCAGTTTGGCGTCCAAATTCGACAACGGTTCATCGAAGAGGAAGACCTTTGGCTCGCGTACAATCGCGCGTCCCGACCGCGACTCTCTGGCGTTGACCGCCGGAAAGCTGGCGCGGTTTGCGATTCAAAAGATCGGTGATGCCAAGCGTTTCCGCAGCCTTTCCCACCCGGCTCTTGATTTCGTCCTTCGGTACTTTGCGAAGTTTCAAGCCGAAAGCCATATTGTCAAACACTGATAGGTGTGGATACAACGCGTAGGATTGAAACACCATCGCGATATCCCGATCCTTCGGCGCGACCTCGTTTACCACGCGGTCTCCGATCAAAATCTGTCCATCGGTAATTTCTTCCAAGCCCGCTAAGCAACGCAGGGCGGTGGTTTTGCCGCAACCCGAGGGCCCGACCAAAACCAGGAACTCCTTGTCGTCAACCTTGATATTCAAATCGTTGACAGCGGCTACTTCACCGAACTTCTTTGTTACATGATCGTAAGTTACACTTGCCATTTCTTCCTCCTGTCATGAGAATATAGTGGTTTAACTATACCTCAAACAGGCTGAAGTTGCCAGTGATAAAAATCGCCGGGTGCACTAAAAGGTTGTAACCGAGTTTTCAAAAAAGAGCCTCTAGGGTAAGCTTTGAGCTTCTGATAGAACAAAGACACCTTGGAGGCTCGAGATGGAGTTTAGCACAATTCGAATGAAACAAATTGCGGAACTACTGGCCGCTGAAATTCTGGAGAAAATAAGTGAAGGAACGCAAGTGGAGGAGATCGAGAAACGCTTGAGAGCGCTATCAAAAGAAGCCTGTGGACGTGGGTTGCAAAAGGTGCTTGAAGCCCACGAAGAAAAATATGCGAGTGACGTAATGTGTGCTTGCGGACAAGAGGCAGAGCCCACTGGGAAGCGAGAGGCGGTAGTATGGAGTGTATTTGGAAAAGTAAACTATCGGAGGAGATATTATCTTTGTCCGCATTGCCATCGGGGACAGTCTCCACTGGATGAACGCTTAGGATTGGTGCCGGGACAAAGCACGCCGGGACTGGCGAGCTTGCTCGGGATCTTGGGAGTAGAAACTTCCTTTGAAGAAGCCAGTCAATTGGCGGAACGTTTTTTGTTATTCCGGGTCAGCGATAACACCGTGCGTAAGCAGACCGAAGGTTACGGACAGGCTCAAGCGACTTTGGAAAAAGAATGGAAACAAGCGGCAGAAGATGTGGAAGGCCTGGAAATGCGAGAGCAAACACGGGCTAGGCAGGCCGGACGAATCTATGCTTCCATGGATGGTGCGCACGTACCTTTGCACGGGGAATGGCGGGAGCTTAAGACCTTGTGTTGGTATGAAGTGGAGCAGATTCATCCTTCTCATCCCCAAAATCACCATGGTTCTGCGGTACCGAACCAGCACGGATCCCGCGTGGGAGAACAAAGTCATCTACAAGCCAAGAACATGAAATACCACTGCGACATCCAGGAAGCCGAGCAATTTGGACGATTGTTATGGGCGACGGGGATCCAACATCAGGTCGACGGCTATGAAGAAATCGTTTTCGTCTCAGACGGTGCCGTGTGGATTTGGAACCTGGTGCAAAAATATTATCCGAACGCCGTTCAGATTGTAGACTGGTTCCACGCCAGCGAATATCTCACACCCATTGCGGAAGCAGCGTTCGGCCCAAACACGCCACAGGCTCATGAATGGCTGACGCAAGCGCGTACCGAACTGTGGGAAGGACGCATTCAAGATGTGATTCAATCCTGTCGCAGTTTGCTTGCGCACACCGCGGCTCGTCCTTTCATCGAAAAGGCGATCCATTATTACGATCACAATGAGAAACGGATGGACTATGCTCGTTTTCGCCAACTCGGGTATTTGATCGGGAGTGGCACGATCGAAAGTGCTTGCAAACAAATTGCTGCCGTACGTCTCAAACGTTCGGGCGCACGTTGGACACTTCCCGGTGTCATCGCTACCGCCAAAGCCAGAGCCGCTTGGCTGAGCAAATCTTGGGATTCTTTGAAACCCATTCATTCCTCTTTATCCCTGGCAAATTAACATACTTTGAGTGCTCCCAAATCGCCCCGTCAATTTTTGACGGGGCGATTTTTATCATGCCTGCTTCAATGCATCCCAGCCTGCGTACTTGGCTTCATCGCCTAGCTCGGATTCGATGCGTAGTAATTGGTTGTATTTTGCCACGCGGTCGGAACGTGCCGGTGCACCGGTTTTGATTTGACCCGTATTAAGCGCAACAGCCAAATCTGCAATTGTCGCGTCCTCGGTTTCGCCGGAGCGATGGGAAACGACCGTTCGCCATCCGGCGCGATGACAAAGCTCAACCGCTTCGATGGTTTCAGTAACCGATCCGATTTGATTCAGCTTGACCAACAACGCGTTGCAAGTCTTGTCTTCGATTCCGCGGCGGACGCGCTCAGGGTTCGTGACCAGCAAATCGTCACCGACAATTTGCGCTTTGTCGCCCAGAGTCTTCATCAATAGCTTCCATGAGTCCCAATCGTCCTGAGCCAATCCATCTTCCAGTGAAACGATCGGATAATCCTTGATCCATTTGGCCCAGAACTCAACCATTTGCTCGCCGGTTAACTTCTTGCCTTCCTTACGAAGGTTGTAAGTTTTTGTGTCTTCTTCGTAAAGTTCCGACGCGGCAGGATCGAGCGCAATGGCGACATCTTTTCCGCGGCCTGCTTTAAATCCAGCTTTTTCGATCGCGGCGAGAATCACTTCAATGGCTTCGTTGTTTGCTTTGAGCGCGGGCGCATATCCGCCTTCATCGCCGACGAGCGTCACATAGCCTTTATCTTTCAAAACTGATTTTAGTGCGTGATAAATCTCCGCGCCCCAGCGCAAGCCTTCTGCAAAAGTCGGTGCGCCGAGCGGCATGACCATGAACTCCTGCATATCGGTGGATTGCCAGTTAGTGTGCGTGCCACCATTGAGGATGTTCATCATCGGGACGGGAATGATATGCGCATACACGCCGCCCAGATAACGATACAAAGGCAAACCAAAGGAATTGGCAGAGGCTTTCGCAACTGCGAGGCTGACGCCGAGAATTGCGTTCGCTCCAAGCTTGGACTTGTTCGGGGTTCCGTCTAACTTGAGCAGTTCTGCGTCGACGGCTTTTTGTTCCGCCGCGTCCCAGCCGAAGAGGTCTTCTGCAATTTCGCCGTTGACGTTGGCAACAGCTTTCGTCACGCCTTTGCCGCCGAAGCGTTTCTTATCGCCGTCGCGCAATTCGAGGGCTTCATGCACGCCGGTCGAGGCTCCGGATGGAACGGCGGCGCGTCCCCATGCGCCGTCGGCTAACATGACTTCCACTTCAATCGTTGGGTTGCCGCGTGAGTCCAGAATTTCAAGTGCTGAAATGCTTTCAATCGATGTGTCCATTTTTGACTCCTGGGGTTAATATCGTTGCAAGGGGTGTTTTCCCCGAAGCAATCTCATTGCTACGCGCCCTTCGGCATACTCAGGGTTGCTCGCAATGATGTGATACAACAAGTATAATCGCAAACTTATTAGAAAGTAAGCCGTGACCTTATCTGATTCCGCTGAATTTGACCCACGAGATAGGAAGCGATTTGTCTTCCACGAAACGTCGCTTAGACGATTTGTACGCTGGGGAGCAGGGCAATTGTTTCGATGGATCATGAAGCTCGAAGTGCATGGCATGGAAAATGTTCCGCTGGAGGGTGCGCTGATCGTGGCATCCAATCACATCACGAATTGGGACGTCATCCCCATGCAGCTTGCTTTGCCGCGCGTGATCTTCTTTATGGGCAAAGCGGAGTTGTTCAAGTTTCCGCTTGTTGATATTGTGTTTCGCAATTGCGGCGTTTTCCCGGTTTATCGCGGCGAGAAGGACGCGTGGGCGATGCATCATGCGCGCAAAGTCTTGGATCATGGACAAACGCTGGGCATGTTTCCCGAAGGTCATCGTTCGAAGGGGAAGGGATTAGGCGCGGCAAAGACCGGCACGGCGCGTTTGGCGATTAAAGCGGGTTATCCTATCCTGCCGATGGCAATCGCCGGCAGTGACCGGTTCTTCAAATCTTTTCCGCACCGCACGCGCGTGACCGTAACGTTTCTTCCCCTACTTTTACCTAGCCCAAATGATGACCCAACAGAATTAACCGACCGTTTGATGTTTGCGATTGCATCGGCATTACCTGAGAGGTTGCGCGGCGTGTATGCGTAGAAAGATAAATCATCAAGCCGGGCTTCACATTCAGAAGTCCGGCTTGATGAAAGATTAGTATTTTTCTCGATAACCAAGCTTATGGCACGTAGTAGGTGACGATCAATTGTGGCTGACTGCCGGTAGGGCCACCGCCGGAATAGAACTTATCGTAATCCGAGATGTTATTCTTGTTGGTGGGCAGGGCGAAGCGCAGACGGAACTGGGTCCAACCCGCTTTGTTGATGAGTTCGAGGTTGGAGGCAGTGGAAAGGTTGGTTCCATACCAGTTATTTGGCATGGGGGAGAGATGTTCCTGATAGGTGCTCGGGCTGGCCGGAGCAGAGAAGTCGGCGAGTTCCAAGCCAATGCTGTTTCCGAAATAACCGCTGTGAATGTCGACCAGCAGGTTGCCAAACGTGGTAAATGGATCGGTTCCCACCGTGGTGCCCTGGTAGCGGATCATCAACTGGGCGGCAGTGATGACTGCATTATCCGGGATAGATTCGGTATGAAAGGAAAGGATGCTTCGGTATTGCCGGTTGCCGGGATCGTCGCCTACGCTGATGGTGGTGGCGAAACCATTTTGGGTTCCGCCGAGGCCGCTGTTTTGATAGGATTCGAGAATGGTGCCGTCGTTGGCGGCTTCGGAGATGAAAGTGGCAGTGACCGAATTCACATTGGCAACCAGATACCGTGCCAGAGCGATGCCGGTATTCGTGCCATTGCTGGTTGAACCTGCGGCAATGATCTTGCCATCCCGTTGAAGGACGATAGCGTGCAGATGGTCGTCGGATATGCCGAAAGCTGTTGTTATTTCGCCGTTGGTTCCAAAGGTGGTATCGACTGAACCGTTGCTATTGAAGCGCGCGAGAAGAAAGTGATAATGACTGCCATCGAACGTGTCGAGGCCGACGATCAACTTGCCATCCAATTGAACCGCAATATTCTTCAACTGTTCAAAGCCAGGATCGTTAGTAGGATCGGCCATGAGGCTTAAGTTGTTGGTGATCACGCCGTTTGTGCCGAAGGTGGTATCCACTGATCCATTCGTATTGAAGCGGGCGAGGGCAAATTTATAGCCTGGGGTTGGGCAGGAACCACTGAAGGTACAACCAAGTTGGCCTACCGCGACCATCTTGTCATCAGACTGCAACGCGATGGAGTAATCATAAAATCCGACGCTTCCGAAGTCGGTAACCCAAGTTCCGCTTCCGCCCAAGGTTGAGTCGAATGTAAGATCAGGGTTCAAGCGCACGAACGCCAACCTGTATCCGGGAGCATTGCCATCATAAGAATTTCCCGCCAGGAGAATCTTTCCGTTGGGTTCGATGATAAGTGCGGTCAGGTAGTCATATATGCCAACGTTAAATATTCTCATACTATCATAAGATCCATCGCTGTTGTAACGAACTAGGTCGAACGATTCAGTAGTGGTCTGGCAACAATTGTCTCCTCCAGCCACGAGGATCTTACCGTCCGACTGGAGCGCGATGGAATGAACGGTAGCGGAACAGATGTTGGCGCCCACGTTACAAGACGGTCTGGAAGCTATACCGTTTGAGCCGAATTTAGTGTCGATCGAGCCATTGCTATTGAGACGAGCCACAGCGAAAGTGACACTATTGGAATTAGACTGTCCCGCCACCAGGATTTTTCCATCCGGTTGGATGGTGACATCCACGCCGTAATTGATCCCGCTAACATTTACGATTCCGTTCGTGCCGAAAGTGGTATCTATCGAGCCGTCGCTGTTGTAGCGCGTAAGCAAAGGGACGCCTGCCACAACGATCTTGCCATCCGGTTGAACGGCCGTAGCGTTGGCATAGCTATTCGAACTGCCAACGAAGGTCGTTGCTTTTCCGCCTGCGCCGAAGGTCGGATCCAAATCCCCGATCGCGGCCTGTGCGACCATGAACATGGTCAGCGCGGCGATAGTCGCCAACGCCAAGCCAGCGAGGCGATTCGGTTTGAAGAACGGACTTCTTGTTTTCATGGGTTCGCTCCTTCCTGAAAGAAACACTGATACCCGCACTTATACAATACGCCGTTCGTGATCAAATTTCAAGTGGCAATTTTATGGTAATTGGCGTAAAGAATCGAGCCGGAATAAAGTCCGGCTCAATTCTCGTTAGCTACTTCTTTCCTCTTTCTTTCGCGGCCTTCATTAATCCCACAAACAATGGATGCGGCTTCATCGGTCTCGATAAAAATTCAGGATGGAATTGGCTTCCGACCATATAAGGATGATCAGCGAGTTCTGCGATTTCAACCAGCTTTCCGTCCGGCGACATTCCTGAAAAGACCATTCCGGCTTTTTCAAATTCAGCGCGAAAAGAATTATTGAATTCAAAGCGATGGCGATGACGCTCTTCCACTTTTGGAACGCCGTAAGCATTTGCGGCTTTGGTACTTTCCTTCAAAACGCACGGATACAATCCGAGGCGCATCGTTGCGCCCATGTCAGTGATGGAGCGTTGATCGGTCATCAAATCAATAACCGGCGCGGAGGTACTGCGGTCAAACTCGGTCGAGTTGGCATCTTCATGGTCGAGTACGTGACGCGCAAACTCGGCGCACATCACTTGCATCCCAAGACATAATCCGAGATAGGGAATCTTTTTCTCACGCGCATAACGCGCCGCCATGATCTTGCCTTCGATGCCGCGCGATCCGAATCCGCCGGGGACAACGATTCCGTCTGCGCCTTGAATGCCCTCCCAGCCTTTATCTTTTTCCAAATCCACCGAATGAATCCAACTGATCTCAACTTCCACGTTATTAGCGAGCGCGGCGTGCTTCAACGCCTCGCGCACCGACATATATGCGTCCTGCAACTCGACATATTTTCCAACCAACGCAATCTTTACTGTTGGCTTTGGCTTGCGTACGTTGTCCACCATTTTTTGCCACGGTCGCATATCCGGTTCACGCGTGGCAGTCAGCTTGAGTTTCTCAACGAGATAATCGCCCACGCCGGCTTTTTCCAAAAGTAACGGCACTTCATAAAGCACATCGCTCGTCACCATCGGGATAACCGCTTCCTTTTCCACATCGCAGAACAACGCGATCTTGTCACAGATGCCATCTTCAATCGGATAATCCGAACGCGCGATGATCATGTTCGGCGAGATGCCAATCGAGCGCAATGCCGCCACCGAATGTTGAGTCGGCTTGGTTTTGAGTTCGCCGGTTGCGCCGATATATGGCAGCCAGGTCACATGGATAAAGAATACGTTCTCGCGTCCCACTTCATTTCGAAGCTGACGCAACGCTTCGAGAAACGGCTGAGACTCGATATCGCCAACCGTCCCGCCGATTTCCACCAGAACCATTTCCGCACCGGTTTCCTTCGCAACCAACCCGACCCGGCGCTTGATCTCGTTGGTGATGTGTGGAATCACCTGAATCGTCCCACCCAGAAAATCGCCGCGGCGTTCCTTGCCGATGATCTCGGCATAAACTTGTCCGCTCGTGAAATTGCTGACGCGCGTCAATCGAATATCGATGAATTGTTCATAATGGCCAAGATCCAAATCGGTCTCCGCGCCGTCATCCAAAACAAAAACTTCCCCATGCTGGTACGGACTCATCGTACCCGGATCAACATTGATATACGGATCGAGTTTTTGCACCGCGACTTTGAAGCCGCGTTCCTTGAGAATCAATCCGGTTGCCGCGGCGGTCACGCCTTTTCCAACCGACGAAACAACGCCGCCTGTGAAGAATAAATACTTTGTGGTCATAAGTCACCTCATTAGATTATGTCATTGCGAGGAGACGCTTTGCAATGACATGCTTCCATACAAAGGCGGTGGGGAGGGCGATTAAGCCCTCCCCACCGGGGATTGCGTTCTTTATTGTGCAAAGTTTATTTTTCTTTTTCATCCTACCAGCTTGACGATATCTTCCGCCGCGCGTCGCATCTCGAGGAAGATCAAACCCACTTTGGCATCCTGCCGACCCAGGGCGGTCAGCACTGCTTCCGTTCCAACCGAGGTCAACACGATGGTGCCTTTATCGCCTTTAATATAGACCTGTTCCAAGCCCGCGCGTCCAAGCTCAGACGAAATGCGCTCACCGAGACTCAGCATTGCCGCCGACATGGCCGAGACGCGGTCCTCTTCTACGCCTTGTTGAAGCGCCGAAGCCATAATCAAGCCATCGACTGAGACAACGGCAGACGCTTCGATATCGGGTGCCGCGGCTTGCATGGATCTTAGACGTTCCACCATTTGTTCAGCGCGTGATTTAGCCATAAGGATTTCTCCGTGAGTTAATCTGTCTGAGTTTACCATAAAACCATTTTCCCGAAAATCATCTGGTTCGAATTGCGATGTGAATGACTTTAACCCTTGACGGCCCTGCTAAGAAAGTGGTATCCTGTGCACTACCGACCGTTCGGTAGGTTTATTTAATGACCCGAGATGATATTCTTGACGCCGCCGCGCAGGTGATTCGCAAAAAGGGTTTTCACGCGGCTTCCATGGCCGATATTGCCCGCGCCGTGAATCTTCAGAAGGCGAGTCTCTATCATCACGTTTCCAGCAAGCAGGAGATTCTTCTTGAGCTTCTCGACCGCGCACTGGAAATGCTGACGGCTCGTATTATCCCCATCGTAAACCAATCCATGCCCGCCGATGAAAAACTGCGCCAGATGATTCGTGTTTATTTGCAGTCGCTCGCCGAAAATCCCAACCTGTCTTCGGTTTTGTTATTTGAGCATCGTTCGCTGGACAAAAAATCTCACGCTCGCCATGTTCCAAATCGTGATCGATTCGAAGGCCTGTGGCGGGACGTGATGCATGAAGGTGTTCGTGCAAAATTGTTTACTTGTCCCGATGCCGGACTCGCGGTGCGAGGCTTGATGGGAACTTTGAATTGGACACTGACATGGTATCGTCCTGATGGACCTTCATCCATTGAAAAGATTGCAGACCACTATGCTGATTTATTTTTCAATGGCCTGTTGAAAAAATAAAAGGAGTGAGGCATGGTTTCATTTGAACCCAGTGAAGAGCAGCAAATGCTGGTCGAGGCAGTGGGGAAGTACGCCAGCAATGATTTGCGGACGGCATCTCACGAAGCAGAAGAGAACCGCGAACTGCCGAAGAAACTCGTCGGCAAAGGCTGGGAGCTTGGCGTTCTGCAAGCCTCGATTCCCGAAACATATGGTGGCTTCGGTGAACACTCAGCCGTGACCGGAGTTCTGGCGGTCGAAGAATTGGCATTTGGCGATCTGGCTGGCGCATTGACGGTTATGACGCCATCTTTGTTTGCGGTTCCAATCTTACTGGTAGGCAGTGATGAGCAGAAGAAAGAATATCTGCCGAAAGTCATTGAAGGTGAATGGCATCCATATACTGCTGCGTTGATCGAGTACGCGTTTGATTTTGATGCGAACGATTTAACAACCCATGCCGAATTAACCAATGGCGAATATATCTTGAACGGCGAAAAAGCTTTTGTGCCATTCGCGAAAGATTCTGAAACTATTTTAATTTATGCAAAATGTGATGGCAAGACGCAAGGTTTTATCGTTCCGAAAAATGCAGCGGGATTAAGTGTCAATGATGAGCGCGAAAAGTTGATGGGATTGAATGCGCTTCCGTTATATCGAGTCAAGCTGGATAATGTAAGAGTCTCCGCGTCAAATCGGCTGGGCGGCGCCTCGGGTCACGACTTTGAACCGGTTCTAGCTTCGATGCGCCTTGCTTCCGCATCAGCCGCGATCGGCGTGGCGCGAGCCGCCTTTGAATATTCGCGTGATTATGCCAAGGAACGTGAAGCCTTCGGCGTGAAGATCGCGCAAAAGCAAGCAATCGCATTTATGCTGGCTGAGATGCTGACGGAGATCGAAGCGATTCGTTTGCTGACGTGGGAAGCTGCGTGGAAACTGGATCAAGGAAAGGAAGACGCGTTCACTGAAGCGTATCTCGCGGCAACCGGCGCGGCGGATATGGCGATGATGGTCACCGACCGCGCCGTGCAAATCTTGGGCGGACATGGATACATCCGTGAGAACCTAGTTGAAATGTGGATGCGTAATGGCCGCGGCTTTGCAATGTTAACGGGCCTTGCGATTGTGTAAGTGAGGTAGAAATGGCTATCGAATTTAAATCACCAAAACCTATTGTCCAAGCGCAGACAATTTTAAAGACTGTTGCACAAGAAATGATGCGCTCGAAGTCGCGTTACTTCGATGAGCACGAACATGAGATACCGTGGGATTATATTGAGTTTATACATTCTGCCATGAAAGCCATGGGCGGCGCCTCGCTGACTCCAAAAGAGCCCGTGCCCAATGGGAGTGGCGAGGTAGGTGATAAACGTCCACCGATTGGTTATCAACTGCTGGCAACTCAAATTGAAATGCTAGCATGGGGTGACGTGGGGATATATCTCAATACACCCGGTGGTGGACTCGGCGCGGCAGCAGTGCAAGCCGCTGGTTCGCCCGAACAATGCGCGAAATTCCTAGAGCGCTTTGGTGAGGAGAAACCAACGTTTGCTGCGATGTGCATGACCGAACCCGGCGCTGGCTCGGATACGTCTGCCATTCGCACGAAGGCTGTGCTGGATGAAAAGACCAATGAATGGATCATCAATGGCGAAAAGATTTTTTCCACGGCGGGCGATAAATCATTCACTCAATATGAAAAACTTGGCAAGGGTTTTATCGTGGTCTGGGCTTCGATTGATTTGTCGGCGGGACGCGCGGGGATGCGCGCGTTTGTGATTGAGAGCGGAACCCCGGGCGTGCGCGTCGTCAAGCTGGAAAATAAGATGGGGATTCGTGTCAGCGACACCGCCGCGATCTCGTTGGTGGATGCGCGCGTTCCGTTTGAAAATATTCTTGGCAGTCCAACCATTGAAAAGACGACGACCGGCTTCAAAGGCGCGATGGCAACTTTCGACGCGACGAGGCCGCTCGTGGCCGCGTCCGGTATCGGCGTGGCGCGAGCCGCGCTTGAATTCCTTAAAGAAAAACTCCAAGAGAACGGAGTCGAAATCCGTTATGGATTACCGCGTCAAAAGCTGACCAACATCGAGCGCGAAGTGATTGACATGGAGATCATGTTAAAGTCCGCCTGGCTGATGATAATGAAAGTGGTTTGGATGGCGGATAACAAAAAGCCGAACGCGCTTGAGTTTTCGATGAGCAAAGTGAAAGCGGGCGATGTGACCACAAAGATTACGCAGAAGGTGGTCGAGATTTTGGGACCGCTTGGCTACAGCCGCGAGTTCCTGGTTGAGAAATGGTTCCGCGACGCGAAGATTACAGACATTTATGAAGGCACGGGACAGATCAACCGTCTTGTGGTGGCGCGACAGATTTTGGGTTATAGCGGAAGTGAATTGAGGTAGCTATGATGTTTCAAATCCATAAGGCGGTTGTGATTGGTTCCGGCACAATGGGCGCAGCGATTGCGGCGCATTTAGCGAATGCCGGCGTGCCTGTCACGTTAGTTGACATCCTTCCAAAAGATGCGCCGGTTGGAAATAAAGAAGCGCGCAATAGAATTGTTCGTGATGGTTGGGATCGTTGCATCAAAGCTAAGCCTGCCAACTTGATGTCATCGGATTTGAAGACGTTCGTTAAGTTGGGCAACCTCGAAGATGACTTTGGTGTTGTCGCCGAAGCCGACTGGATTTGCGAAGCAATCGTCGAAGATTTAAAAATCAAGCAATCATTGATGGCGCGCATTGATGAAGTCCGCAAGCCCGAAGCGATTGTCAGTACGAATACATCAGGCATTCCGATCAAAGCCATCGCCGAAGGACGTTCCAAGGAATTCAAGAAACATTTTCTTGGAACGCACTTTTTCAATCCGCCGCGTTATTTGAAGTTGTTGGAAATCATCCCCACAACGGAAACCAATAAGGAAGTAGTCAAGTTTATGTTGTGGTTTGGTGAATATCGGCTTGGGAAGGGCGTTGTGCTTTGCAAGGATACTCCGAACTTCATCGGCAACCGTGTCTTCCTCGGGACGGCCATGTTTGGGATGAATTTCATTTTGAAAAATGATTACACGGTGGATGAAGTGGATTCCATCACAGGACCGTTGATAGGCCGCCCGAAAACCGCGACATTCCGTTTGGCTGACCTTGTGGGTATTGATATGTGGGAACATGTCGGCAAAATTATCGGGCCGATGATTCCGCACAATACACTTGCACAGGAATATCTCAAAGGCAAAGCAGTGACGAAATTGATCTCAACTCTTGTCGAACGTAAATGGCTTGGCAATAAAACCAAAGTTGGATTTTATAAAGAAGTTCGCAAAGAAGATGGCACCAGAGAGTTTTGGTCACTTGATCTAAAAACACTTGAACACGTCGCACCGACCAAGCCGCGTTTTGATTCCGTTAACAGGGCCAAGGATGTCGCGAAACTCGGTGAGCGATTGAAAATCTTGCTCGATGAATCGGATAAAGCTACGCAACTCGTTCAGGCTTTGACTTATCAAAGCTTCCAATATTCGGCATCGCTTTTGCCGGAGATCGCGGATTCACCGAAGCCCATTGACGACGCCATCCGCTGGGGCTTCAGTCACGAAGCGGGACCGTTCGAAACGTGGGACATGCTCGGAGTCAAGGAAACAGTTAAGCGGATGAAGGCCGCAGGGTATCCCGCGCCCAAGTGGGTGGATGCCATGCTCAAGTCGGGGATCGAATCGTTCTATCAATACAAGCACCGCAGTCCTAGAAATAAGAACGGTGACAAGATCGGCGTCTATGATGTTAACAAAGAAAAATATGTTCCCATCGCGAAGCCCGAAGTTGTGATCACACTCAAAGGCCAAAAGGTCATTAGCGAGAATGCCGGCGCAACCTTGTACGATATTGGCGATGGTGTGGTGTGTGTGGACTTCCATGCCAAGATGAACGCGCTCGACGATGATATTTTTGCAATCGTCAATGAAGCGCTTGAGCGACTCGAAAAAGATTTCGATGGATTGGTGGTCAGCACGCAAGCCGAGAATTTCAGCGCGGGTGCAAATTTGTTTATGCTTGTGGTCGCCGCACAGCAAGGCATGTGGGATAACCTCGATCAAGCTATTCGTAAATTGCAAGGCTTGAATATGCGGATGCGTTATTCGCCCAAGCCGATTGTGGTCGCGCCTATGGGACTGACATTGGGCGGCGGATGTGAGATTGTTATGCACGCTTCGCGCGTGGTCGCTTCAGCCGAAACTTATATCGGACTCGTTGAAACCGGCGCAGGCGTCATCCCGGCGGGCGGCGGCACAAAAGAAATGTTGCGTCGCATGATCAACCCGCCGATGAAGACCGAGAATGGTGAAATGTTGCCGTTCCTTCAACGAGCGTTCCTTCAAATCGGTCAAGCCAAGGTTGCGACTTCGGCGGATGAAGCACGGCAGATGGCGATTCTAAATCCGCAAGACCGCATTGTGTTGAATCGCGATCATTTGCTGACGGAAGCCAAGCGCGAAGTTTTGCACATGATGAACGCTGGTTATCATCCATACGCGCCCGAACCGATCTATGTTGCAGGTCGCGATATGCTTGGTGCGTTGCGCGTCGGCGCTTTCATGTTCAAGGAAGGTACATACATTAGTGAGTACGATCATCATATCGCCAGCAAACTTGCATATGTGATGTGCGGCGGTGAGCTGACTCGTCCACAATGGGTGAGCGAGCAATACATTCTCGAACTCGAGCGCGAAGCGTTTTTATCATTGTGCGGCGAAGAAAAAACTCAAGCCCGCATGTGGTCATTGTTGCAAACTGGCAAGCCATTGAGAAATTAGGAGACACGAATGACAAAAGATGCTGTGATCGTTAGCGCGGTTCGGACTCCGGTTGGCAAAGCGAAACGTGGCGGACTTGCCACGGTTCGTCCCGACGAGATGGCGGCTGCCGTTATCCAAGCCTTATTAAAGCGGACGCCGAATCTCGATCCCGCTGAGATCGAAGATGTGGTGATTGGCTGTGCATTTCCCGAAGGCGAGCAGGGACTCAACATGGCGCGCATGATCGCGTTGCGCGCGGGCTTGCCGGAATCTGTCCCTGCCGAAACGATCAATCGTTATTGTGCCTCGGGCGTGCAAGCCATTGCTCATGCCGCGTATGCAATCCAAAGCGGACAAATTGAAACGGCTATAGCGGGCGGCGCTGAGTTTATGACAATGGTGCCGATGGCAGGCTATAAGTTTTCGCCCAATCCGTATTTTGCACAGGACCTGCCTCATTATTACACCAACATGGGTTTGACTGCTGAGAACGTCGCATTGAAATATGAAATTAGCCGCGAAGATCAGGATGCCTTTGCATTGAAGAGCAATCAAAAAGCCGCGCAGGCTGTTGAGTCCGGACTCTTCGATCCTGAGCTTGTACCGATTGATGTTGAAGTTACCGAACTCAATTCGGACGAAAAGCCAATGAAGAAATCCTCTACAGTGAAACGCGATGAAGGTCCACGTGCCGATACATCGCTCGAAGCGCTTGCCAAACTCAAACCGGCTTTCAAAGAAGGCGGGACGGTCACCGCCGGGAATTCATCGCAAATGTCTGACGGCGCGGCGGGCGTAATTATGATGTCGGCGGAGAAGGCTGCACAATCGGGGTTGAAACCGTTGGCGAGATTCGTTTCATTCGCGGTCGGAGGCGTTCCGCCTGAGTTAATGGGCATCGGTCCCATCGTTGCGATTCCCAAAGCTTTGAAAGTCGCGGGCCTTTCCTTAAACGATATTGACCTGATAGAATTAAACGAAGCCTTTGCCGCGCAATCGTTGGCAGTGATCCGTGAGCTTGAATTGGACGAGGGCAAAGTCAATGTCCATGGCGGAGCAATTGCGCTTGGTCATCCGCTTGGATGCACGGGCGCGAAACTCACCACACAACTTATTTATGAAATGGGACGCCGCAAATCCAAGTATGGTATGGTGACGATGTGCATCGGCGGTGGCATGGGCGCCGCAGCGATCTTTGAAAATCTACAATAATTTGTAAGGGCAGATCGCGATCCGCCTCTACTCAATAATACAAAAGGAGAATTGAAATGCCTCTCACAATTCCTGATTTGATGTCCAAAATGCCTGGTGCGTTTTTGCCGGAGAAGGCTGTGGGACTGGATGCGATGATCCAGTTTAAATTCACCGGCGCGGAAGTTGGAAATTGGTACGCGACCATCAAAGATGGTAAATGTGTGGTTGCGCAAGGTGATGCGCCTTCGCCGAAGATGACTCTGACCGCCGACTCGGCAGATTACGTCAAGATCTTCACCGGCGAACTGGATGGCATGCAGGCATTTATGCAGGGTAAAATCAAACTGGGCGGCGACTTGAACCTTGCCATGAAATTAATGCAGATGTTCAAAACACGATAGCATAAAAATCATGGTCAATTGGTCATGACGATGATTTTTCGTTGGTTATTCTTCATTGCGTTTTTAATTTGAATATCACTTAACCCTTGACGAATCATTAATTACGGGAGTATAAGTCGCAAGACATTATGAATGCATATCCTGTGCAAGTTCGAAAGGAGGTGATCGTTATGGACGCCGACGGAAGTCAGTCCGGCGATGATTCTTCTATTCCGCTTATATTCTCCGAAATGCAATCCATTCGGGGCGGCCTGACGCGCGCCCATCTGCACGGTCACTTCCTTGTTTCCTCCTGTCGCGCATAATCAGAACGCGTCACGCATCCCTGACCAACTGCCACCTTCGGAGAATTATCGAAGGTGGTTTTATTTTTCTGACCACCGAAAAATATGATCACCACATTAATATGATCTTCGGAGGTTCATCATGGGAATCTTTACAACAATCTTTGCCAATCCAAACCGTCTTTCCGTGTTTGCGCGCGGGAACGGCATTAAAGTCTCGAAGAAATTGGTGGAAAGCGGCCAGGTGGAGGTCTCCGCTGTCCTTGAAAAAATGAACACCACCTCAAGCGGATTAACCGGCGAGGAGGCGGAAGTTCGTCTTGAACAATATGGTCCCAATGAGATCGCAAAGGAAAAACACCAGACCTTGCTCATGCGCCTTTGGGATAATGTCAAAAATCCTTTGGTGATATTACTTACTGTCTTGGGAATTGTCACGTATATAACAGGAGATGTTCCTGGCACAGTGGTAATTTTCATAATGGTGCTTCTTGGAATCGTTCTGCGGTATATTCAAGAAAGCCGCGCTCGATTCGGCGGCTGAAAAACTAAAGGCGATGGTCAGCACCACAGCAACTGTTATGCGCGATGGCAAGCGTCAGGAAATTGAACTAAAAAATTTGGTGCCCGGCGATATTGTCCTTCTATCGGCCGGAGACATGAGTCCCGCGGATGTGCGCCTGCTCTCAGCCAGAGATCTTTTTCTTAATCAGGCTGCGCTCACAGGCGAGTCAATGCCCGTTGAAAAGATTCCGGCAGTTGTCACGGTAAATGAAGATCATCAAAATCCGCTCGAGATGCAGAACGTCTGCTTCATGGGATCCAACGTTGAAAGTGGAACCGGCATGGCGGTCGTGATTCAAACCGGAAGTGAGACGTATTTCGGATCGCTGGCCGGAAGCATCGTCGGGCAGCGCCAGCTCACCAGCTTTGACAAGGGCGTCAACGGCTTTACGTGGTTGATGATCGGCTTCATGATTGTGATGGTTCCGCTCGTGTTCCTTTTCAATGGGCTAAGCAAAGGAAATTGGTTGGAAGCCTTTTTGTTCGCGCTGGCGGTTGCAGTCGGTTTGACGCCTGAAATGCTGCCGATGATCGTTACGGTCAACTTGTCGAAGGGCGCGATTTCGATGTCGAAGAAAAAGGTGATTGTCAAGCGCCTGAATTCGATCCAGAATTTTGGTGCAATGGATGTGCTTTGTACCGATAAGACCGGCACGATCACCGAGGGCAGGATCGTCCTTGAGAAATATTTGGACGTGCTGGCGAATACCAGCGAGCGGGTTCTTAATTATGGATATATGAATAGCTACTATCAAACCGGCTTGAAGAACTTGATGGATGAAGCTATTCTCAACCATATTAATTTGAATGACGATTTGCAGGTGGATGAGCTTTATCGAAAGGTTGATGAATTGCCCTTTGACTTCCAGCGTAGGCGTATGTCGGTGATTGTAGAAGATAACAAGGAACAGCATATCCTGATCTGCAAGGGAGCAGTCGAAGAGATTATGCAACTCTCCACGCATGTCGAGGTAAAAGGCGAGGTCCTGGAAGTAACACCCGAACATGACGAGCATCGCAAAGAACGGATCAGGCAACTCAACTCTGAAGGCTTCCGAGTGATTGCTGTGGCTTATCGCGTCTTCCCGAATGGACCAGACGAACCGCACTACACGGTGCAGGATGAATCGAATTTGACACTCCTGGGTTATCTGGCTTTCCTTGACCCGCCGAAGGCGACCGCCTCCGAGGCTTTGAGCAAGCTTCATGCCAATAACGTTAATGTAAAAATATTAACTGGCGATAACGATGTAGTCACCGGCAACATCGCAAATCAAGTGGGTCTGCCGATAGACCGGATCCTGCTGGGTAGTGAAATTGAAGGAATGGAGGACGCGCAGTTGGCTGATTTGGCTGAGAGCGTCGCGATCTTTGCCAAGCTTTCCCCATCGCATAAGGAACGGATCATCCGCGCGTTGCAGAGCAAGGGTCACGTTGTGGGCTTTTTGGGCGACGGCATCAATGATGCTCCGGCGCTCAAGGCCGCCGACGTCGGTATCTCTGTAAACAGTGCAGTGGATATTGCCAAAGAGTCTTCTGATATTATCCTGCTTGAAAACAGCTTGTTGGTTTTGGAAGAAGGCGTCATTGAGGGACGCAAGGTGTTTGGGAATATCACCAAATATATCAAGATGGCCGCTTCGTCGAACTTTGGTAATATGTTCAGCGTGATGGGCGCTAGTTTGATCTTGCCTTTCTTGCCAATGTTGCCGCTTCAAGTGCTGACAAATAACCTTTTATATGATTTTTCCCAGACGGCTATCCCCACCGATACAGTGGACGCCGAATGGCTGGTGAAGCCGCGTAAATGGGAACTCGGCTCACTGCGACGATACATCCTCTATATTGGGCCGATCAGTTCGATCTTCGATTACATGACGTTCTTTATCATGTGGTTTGTATTCCATTGTTCGAACAATCCTGTCCTTTTCCAAACCGGATGGTTCGTGGAGTCGGTTTTTACACAGACGTTGATCATTCATGTTATCCGCACGAACAAGATTCCGTTCATTGAAAGCTGGGCGAGCAAATCCTTAATCGCAACCTCTCTGGTTATCGTGGCCGTTGCGGCTTGGTTGACCATATCGCCGCTGGCGAAGACTTTGGGATTTGTAGCTTTGCCCGCGTTATACTGGCCTTTGCTGGCCGGGATGCTGATCGCGTATGTGGCTCTCACTCAAATGGTCAAAGTCTGGTTCGTTCGAAGATTTGAGAAATAAGTAGAACGTTCCGTATCATGTTGTCAAGTGGGATGCCTTGTCAAGCGGCGTCCCATTTTTGCTTCTTGCCATTGTCTGATTTCGAGCCTATACTTTATAGAAATCCTAATGCCAAAGGAGATCAGCCATGAACAACGTTCGAGATTTAATTCGCAGGAAGGGCAAGCAGGTTTTCTCGATCCGGCCCAAAGATTCGGTGTTCAACGCCATGAAGATGATGGCGGAAAACAATACAGGCGCTTTATTGGTCATGGAAGCCGACCAGGTGGAAGGGATCATCTCTGAGCGCGATTGCATCCGCAGAGTGGATATTCAGGGAAAATCGTCGAAGGATACGATGGTCAGTGAAGTGATGACGAGCAAGGTGTTATACGTCGAGACCAGTCAGTCCTTAGATGAATGTATGGCCGTGATGATTGATAAAAATGTCCGGCATTTGCCGGTTTATGAAAACGGAAAACTCGCCGGATTGATTTCAGTGCGTGATGTGCTCAAAGAAGTGGTGGATTACCAGAAGCTCGTGATCTCGCAACTCGAACATTACATCTCAAACAGCCGTTAATGCAGATGAGTTATGGAAAGTTTGTAGGATGCTATCTTGCAAAAAATAAGGAATCAAAAAATCCGTCCTGAATTTCAGGACGGATTTTTTTGATCTTACTGTGGCACTATGGTAGATGCCGCTGATTCGGTGGGAACAAGATTTTTCCAAACGTCATAAGTGATGACTTTATACTCGGTGCGAGCTTTGGTGAGCCAATCATTGAAAGCTGTTTGTCGGGTTGCATCATATGTGCTTGCATCTATGGGAACCGTCTCGTGAGCAAGCACTTGAATGATGTGGTAACCAAACTGAGTCTTGACCGGCTGGCTGATTTCACCAACCTTCAGCGTGAAAGCTACCGCATCGAATTCGGGAACCATCGTGCCGCGTGCAAACCAGCCGAGATCACCGCCCTTATCTTTGGTACCAGTATCGGTTGAGACTTCCGCAGCAACTTTGGCAAAGTCTTCGCCATTGACCAACCGCTGTCGAATGGTATTCGCAGTCGCCTCATCAGCGACCAGAATATGGCGCGCCCAAATTTCGTCTTGCGAACGAGGCGTGTTGGCCGTGATCGCATCCATCAGTTTTTGACGAAGGATGTTCGCTTCATACATCGCGCGTAATTGATCCCCCGTGATTCCCAATGCTCCATAATTGGCAACGCTTGTTGCGTAAGTATGTTGATAGCCTTGAAGAGTATATGGCGTGGAGGTTGGGAAAGGAGTTTCGGTTGGGCCGGGCGTACCGGTTGCAGTTGCAGTGAAGGCCGGTGTCATGGTGAGGGACAAGGCCGAAGGATTATTCGTAGGGGTGTTGGTCGGAGGAGGGGCGAGGGTCGGAGTCGGTGTAATCGTTACCAATGCCAATGTCTGTGGTGATAGAGTTGGAAAGGTTACTGGGGTTGGTGTAACCGTCGGTGTGGGCGAACCGTTCGGGTAAAAACTATAAGCGCTTTAAATCGCCGCATCCACTTCGGCTTTGCTAGCTGTGATGCCGCGCTTGGCTGCCTCCTGTCGGACCAATTCTTCGTCGACCAATTGATCAAGAACCGATTCGCCGAGGCTGGTGGGATCATTTAATTGAGCCTGAATTTGCTGTTGCTGCTGGCTGAAATCCATTCCGAACATCTGGCCATATTGTTGATACATCGCGTATTGGTTTTGCAAACTCTGGGTTTGCAATCGGACACGCGCCTGCCATTCGCTGACCGTGATATTAACGTTGCCGACTTTTGCAACCGGTTGCCGGGCCTGAAGATAGGTGTTATACAAAACGGCGTAGCCGATCAGGCCTGCGACAATGACCAGTAAACCAATAAACGTAAATAGAATAATATTCGTTTGCCTTCGTTCGCGTTCCAGACGGGCAAGATGTTTCTTGGTGTGGAGTACGGGTTTTTCTTCCCGCGGGTTTGCCATGTTATTTCGTGCTCCTAATTATAGAAATAAGGGCATGGAATGTTCCATGCCCGTGTTTGTTTGCCCTTAACGGTTTTCTTCGAACCGCGAGCTGGTGAATGGCAGCAATGCAATATGACGGGCGCGCTTGATGGCCCCGGCCAAAGCACGCTGATGGCGTGCGCAGTTGCCCGTTTGGCGGCGAGGACGGATCTTGCCTTCGTCTGTGACGAAGCGTCTGAGCATATCCGCTTTTTTGTAATCAATGCTCAAACTTTTATCAGCGCAAAATTGACAGGTTTTCGGGCGGGCAAAATAACGGCGTTCGCCGGATCCACCGCCTTCTGATTCTGTGCTGTTGTTGTTTCTTTCATCAGTCATTTTTTACTCCATATATTTTAGAACGGAAATTCGTCTTCATTGGCAATCGGCTCGGCATCCTCCGCGTGCGGAGTTTCCTGACTTTGAGTTGCATCACGCCGTTCGCCAAGCATCATCATTTCATTGGCAACGATCTCAACGCTGGTGTGCTTTTGTCCTTCTTTATCGTCCCAGCGCCGGGTTTGTAGTCGGCCTTCGATATACACTTGCTGGCCTTTGGTCAGATATTGTTTGCAGATTTCAGCCAGATTGCCCCAAGCCACAATGCTAAACCATTCGGTTTCGGCGTGACGTTCTCCGTCCGCGCTGTTCCATGAACGGCTGACTGCAACGGTGAAGGTGGTCACTGGCCGGCCTGAAGGCGTGTAACGCATTTCAGGGTCCTTGCCAAGATGCCCAATGATCATCACTTTATTTAAACCTCGGCTCATATTAATCTCCTTTATAAGATAAAGACCGAGCGAAAAACTTATCCAACAAATGTCAGCATGTGGCGCAGGATCGTTTCCTGATAGCGTATGTTTTGTTCCAAGCCGGACGCGCTTTGCGGATTCAACGTAACGTTGAAGAGGACGTATTGTCCATCGCGGTGTTTGCGAATCGTGTAAGCCATTCGGCGCTTGCCCCAAATGTCCACTTTATCCACACTACCGCCAGATTCAGAAACCCAGCCTTTGACGCGGTCCATAACACCGGTGAAAGCTGCTTCGTCCAAGTCGGGTTGAATCACGCAAACCAATTCGTATTTATGCATGAGGGATGCCTCCTTTCCGTGGGATTGCTCTTGTTCACGCCGTGGGCGAGTCAAGAGCGGAAAGGCACGTATGTGACGTACCTTGTTAATCGGGCTGATTGTACGCTAAGTTATGGTTTTTGGCGAGGTTAAACATAAGCTTGAAGCGCTTCATTACCGGACGTAAATCGGGTTGCTGAAAATCCAGCCTCGCCTGCGCCCGAGATATCTTCGGTATGCTTCGACGCGATAGACGCCTGCCTCCGTGGTGATGTGTACAGCGATGGTTTGATTTTTCCATATTTGAATCACTTTACCGTTTTTGATTAACCGGATCTCAGCCGCAGAAGGCGTCCGCGCTTGCAGTGTGACTCCGCCTCGAGCGGGAATTTCATCGCCCATAATGGCATCTGCTCCATGTCCCTGGGCGGTGAAGCGAAAACCGCGCGTCGGTGCGGGAAGGTCATATCCAACGAAGCAGTGTCCGGCCGAAAATGAATCATAGATCATCTTTTTATCCGTGCTTACATCACCGGTCAATGGATCGGGCAGGATGATATGCGAATTGATGGTTTTGAAATGAAACTCATAAGGGAAGATGACGCGTCGAAATGGACCGAGATGCCATTCTTTGGCATGAGCATCCGAACCGCCGATTGCAACGACGCGACCGTTGGCAAGCAATTCATCCCATTTGCAGAGCGTGGCTGGGATTGGATGATGTGCGATGAGCTCCGGAAAAAACGCGTAGAGCACGCTATGCAATTTGGTTGGGACAAGAGTTTTGAGTTCGCTTAAGCCATTCCAAAGTTCGATGCCAGTGTAATTTGTGATCGACCAATCTTCCCATGATATATCTGTCTCGTTGAACGCGGGCGCGGCGGGATCGTTGGGATGAGCAAGAAAGGATAACCCACCCGATTCACGCACCGCGTTGATAAGCATTTGCGGATCATCCGCGAAGGCGGCCAATTCTTTTTCCGCGCCAATTACAAGTAAATGATTCTTTTGCGGATCGCGATCTTGATCGTGTACTTCTTGACCAATCAACATCAGAACATTTCTTTTGCCTTCTTTTACGTAACCCTCAAAGCCGCGCACGAGCACGTTGTGGTCAGTGACAATCACCGCATCCAGTCCACATTTCAAGGCGGCCTCGGCAATATCCTGATGGCTTCCGCTTCCATCTGAATAACGCGTGTGCATGTGCAGGTTGACGATAATCTCATTCATGGGTCATCTCTTAATACTTGATCGCAATATAATCATGACCACTAAATTAATTTCCGCTCATCTGGCATTGGTTGACGAGTTTCCTTTAACACAGGTATAATTTGCCCGCTAATTTTCAGGAGGCACATTCATGAATAAGTTTCTAGATATCGCGCTGATTATAATCGCCGTAGGGTTGATCCTCAGCGTCATTTTGCAAAGCAAAGGTGCTGGGCTTGGCGGCTTAACCGGTTCCGATGCGAGCACAGTTTTCACGGCTCGCCGCGGCGTTGAACGCGTTTTGTTCTGGGTCACGATCATTTTGAGCGTTTTATTCTTCGGGCTGGCGATCACCATCCTCTTTCTCGGACACGCTTAAGCTGACTTTCGGAAAGGCCGCCCATCCGCGTTTTTCTGACGCGGCCCGAGGCGCGGTCTTTCTTTTTTGTCCGGTCACTGACATTCCATGAGGCGATTACGCTGGCAGATTTTGGTCGTCGCGATCACGCTGTTGGTTGTGGCAGTTCTTTTGCTCAGCCAGCAACCAGCCCTCGCGCCGGTTTTATCACGGCCTTCAAGCGGAGGTATTTATACTGAAGGCTTGATTGGCTCATTGGGCCGCCTCAATCCGCTTTTGGATTGGAATAATCCTTCGGACCGCGACGTGGATGGTCTGGTATTCAGCGGCTTGATCAAATTCGATTCACGCGGCCTGCCGCAGCCGGATCTGGCGGAATCGTGGGGAGCTACGCCTGATGGCACAGTCTACAACTTCACCCTTCGTTCGAACGCCGTCTGGCAAGACGGTACTCCCATCACAAGTGACGATGTGATTTTTACAATTGACTTGATCAAATCCAGTTCCTTCTTTCCTCAAGACATCAAAGATTTATGGAATCAAATTACTATAACAAGGCTGGATGACCATAATCTTAAATTTACTTTGCCGGAGCCGTTCGCACCATTCCTCGATTATCTGACGTTTGGCATACTTCCCAAACATATCCTCGCCTCAACTCCTGCTGGTCAACTCGCCAGCGCAAATTTCAATATCAGTCCGGTTGGCTCCGGCCCCTATAAATTTGATCACTTCGTTGTGGAAGGCGGACGTGTTGCTGGCGTGGTGCTTACACTCAGCGATAATTATTATGGACAGAAGCCTTATATCCAGCAGGTGGTTTTTCGGTATTATCCCGATTCAAAGTCCGCGTATGATGCATTCAAACAGGGCGAAGTGCTTGGCGTCAGTCAATTGACTTCGGATGTGTTGCCTGAGGCGCTGTCTGATCCGAATCTGATGGTTTACACGACCAGCCTGCCGCAAATGTCCATTGTGTTGTTGAATTTGAATAATAACCAAGTTACCTTTTTCCAGGACGCGAACGTTCGCCGCGCCCTGATGATGGGCTTGAATCGCGATTACATTATTTCCGCTTTTTTAAAGGGTCAAGGTATTGTTGCAGACGGACCGATCCTGCCCGGTTCATGGGCACATTATGATGGCATTGACCGCATTGAATATGACCCGGATGCGGCTGTTTCATTACTTAAGCAAGAAGGTTATGTAATCCCATCCAGCGGCGGAACGGTTCGTTCAAAAAGCAGTCAATCTTTAGTTTTTACTTTTTTGTATCCGCAGGACGCATTGCATACTCAGATCGCCAAGGCAATTCAACAGGATTGGGCGCAGATCGGTGTGCAGGCCAATATCCAGGGCGTTCCTTACGACCAATTGATTTCCAATTCGCTTACCTCGCGCAGTTATCAAGCGGCGCTCGTTGATCTTAACCTTGCCCGTACTCCTGATCCAGATCCGTATCCGTTTTGGCATCAATCAGAAGCCACAGGCGGACAGAATTATTCGCAGTGGAATAATCGCGCTGCCAGCGAATATCTTGAACAGGCGCGCACTGAAACAGATTTCACAGTTCGGGCGCGGCTCTATCGCAATTTTCAAGTAGTATTCACCCAGGATTTACCCTCCTTGCCGTTATATTATCCGGTCTATAATTACGGCGTAAGCTCGCAGGTACAGGGAGTCCAAATTCCAATGCCACTGTTTGATACCAGTGACCGCTTGGCTTTCATTTCTGATTGGTATCTGGTGACGCGCCGAACGATTGAACCAACCGCGGTGCCAACTACCCCTTAGTAAGAATCAAAGGTAAGCAATAAAAGGAGATAATTATGCTTGAAGAAGCTTTGCAATACGCCAGTCAAAACCGTGAACGTTTCTTGAATGAATTAACTAACTTCTTGGCCATTCCCTCCATTTCGACTGATCCTGAACATAATGCAGATATGCAAAAAGCCGCTGAATGGGCAGCCGCACAACTGCGTTCCATCAGTATGAATAGTGTGAAGATCATGCCGACCGGCGGACATCCGGTTGTCTATGCTGAATGGCTGAACGCGGGAAAGCATGCGCCCACCGTGATGATCTATGGTCACTATGATGTTCAGCCGCCTGATCCGCTGGAACTATGGACGACGCCGCCATTTGAAGCGGCTGTGCGCGGCGATAATCTTTATGCGCGCGGTTCTGCCGATATGAAGGGACAAGTGATCGCTTCGTTGAAAGCTGTCGAGGCGGTGATGAAGTCCGGCGATATGCCAATCAATCTCAAGTGGCTCATCGAAGGTGAAGAGGAGATAGGCTCGGAGCATCTTGACGATTTTATAAAGAATCACAAGGAATTGCTGACATGCGATTTCTGTTTGAACATGGATGCCGGCATCCTCGGCGAAGATAGACCCTCTATTACGATTGGACTGCGCGGCCTGGCATATTTTGAATTGCGCGTTTACGGTCCGAGCAAGGATTTACATTCGGGCCTATACGGTGGTACGGTTCATAACCCGGCTCAAGCGCTGGCGGAATTGATCGCGGGCATGCACGATAAAAATGGCAAAGTCACTTTGCCTGGCTTTTACGATAAGGTTCGCAAACTAAGCAAAAAAGAGCATCAGGATTTTGCGCGTCTGCCGATTAGCGGGAAAGAAATCAAACAACAATCCGGTGTGCCTGCATTGTGGGGCGAACCAAACTTCACGCCTGCGGAACGCCTCGGCGCACGACCCACGCTTGAAGTCAATGGATTGCTTTCGGGATTCACCGGTGTCGGCTCCAAAACAGTTTTGCCTGCCTGGGCGATGGCGAAGATTTCATGCCGCCTTGTACCCGATCAGACTCCAGAAGAAACTGCTAAACAGATGAAGAAATATCTCAAAGAGAATGCGCCCAAAGATATTAAATGGGAACTTATGTACTTAAGCGGCGCGGGTGCCGCATTGACCGGCACAGATAATATCGGAGTCAAAGCGCTGTCGAAAGCGATGGAAACGATGTGGGGCAAGAAGCCATACTTCCCGCGCGAAGGCGGTTCCATTGGTGTGGTGGTGCAATTGCAAAAGCATCTCGATGTTGAGTCGGTTCTGTCGGGCTTCGGGCTTCCTGATTGCGATGCGCATTCCCCGAATGAGAAACTTCATTTGCCCACTTGGTATCGAGGCATCGACACGTTGATTCATTTTATTTATAACTTGAAAGCATAATGGAAGATCGAATCATTGCTTACGGCGGTCAAGCCGTGATCGAAGGCGTGATGATGCGCGGGCAGAAGGCTTTCGCGATTGCCATGCGCACGCCGGACGGCAAGATTGTCCTTTATAAAGAAAAGCTGGACGCGATTTATCAATCGCGCATTACCAAGATTCCTTTTGTGCGCGGCGTGGTTTTGTTGTGGGATGCGCTTGGGCTAGGCATGCGCGCGCTGACGATTGCCGCAAATACCCAAACCGGTGAAGATGTAAAACTGGAAGGTCCGGCTCTTTATTTGACCTTGGGCTTTGCCCTCGTTTTCGGAATTGGTCTCTTCTTTTTGCTTCCCGCAGGACTCGGCGGCTTGGCGGAAAAGTATCTCGGATTGAATGTTTGGTGGAGCAATCTTCTGGAGGGAATCATCCGCCTCGCGTTGCTGATTGGTTATTTATGGGCAATCAGCTTTATGCCCGATGTGAAGCGTCTCTTCATGTATCATGGCGCGGAACATAAAACAATCAATGCCTTTGAAGCAGGTGCGGAATTGACTCCCGAGTCGGTTGCGAAATTTTCGCGTGAACATCCGCGCTGTGGCACGGCCTTCTTGCTGACTCTCGTCCTGCTTTCCATTGTTGTCTTTGCGCTGCTTGGCCCACTGCCAATCTTCTGGCGTTTGGTAACCCGAATATTGTTTATTCCCATTTTGGCAGGGATTGCGCTCGAATACATTCGCTGGACGGCGAATCATTTGAACAATCCAATCGTCCGCTGGTTGATCAAGCCGAATCTGGCTTTGCAGTCCCTAACCACGCGCGAGCCGGATTCGTCCATGCTGGAAGTGGCGATCAAGTCATTCCAAACGATGCGACAAGCCGAGCAGGAAATCACGCTCTGAATCAAAAGCCGCCTACAGGCGGCTTTACTGTTTATTGATACCTATTTTTTATGAACTATTCTTTATACTTTCATATTCCATTTTGTGTTCATCGTTGTGCTTATTGCGATTTCAATACATATGCCGGGCAGGAAGATTCCATTCCTGCTTACATAGACGCGTTATGCAAAGAAGTCGAATTAGTTGGGCGGAGATTTCCTGATGGCAATCAAGTTCACACCGTTTTCTTTGGCGGCGGAACTCCGTCTTTGCTTTCCCCAAGCCAATTTGAGTTGATCTTTCGCTCTATTCACAAATATTTTGACTTAATCCAAAACGCTGAAATCACCATTGAAGCGAATCCTGGGACCGTAACCCTTGAACAATTAAGAAAATTGTGCGCTATCGGAATCAACCGCATAAGTTTTGGAGTTCAGTCTGCGAACAGCGAAGAATTGCGGATGCTGGAACGCGCTCACGATTTCTTTGACGTGATTAATTCTGTAAGCTGGGCGCGTGCGTCAAGCTTCGATAATCTCAATTTGGATTTGATCTATGGCTTGCCCGAGCAAACTCTCCAAACATGGCAAACGACTGTTACGAGAATCCTTGATCTAAATCCGAATCATATCTCTGCTTATGCGTTGACACTTGAGCATGGCACGCCGTTTGGACGATGGTCGAAACGCGGCTTGCTTCCGTTGCCTGATCCCGATCTCGCTGCTGATATGTATGAATGGGCAAGTGGTGTTCTTGAATTGGCAGGATACCTTCAATATGAAATTTCCAATTGGGCCAAACCGGAACGCGAGTGTATTCATAATCTGCAATATTGGCGCGGACTTCCTTATCTCGGCTTGGGTGCGGGTGCGCATGGATACGCTAACGGTTATCGTTATTCAAATGTATTGCGGATTAAAACATATATTGAGCGAATGAATGATGTTCGAGATTTAACTTTCGATTTTCCACTTTCACCCGCAACGGTTAATCATCATCGCCAAACACAGCACGATAATATGTCCGAGTATATGATGACCGGGTTGAGATTAACGCGCGAGGGAATCGCCGCGCCCGCTTTCCGTCAGAGATTTGGATGCGAATTAAAAGACGTCTATCAAAAAGAGATTGATGAATTAATTCATCTCAAATTGCTGGAATGGCATAAGGAGACTTCCGAAGTGCCAAAAAACGGCGAAACTTCGGAAGTCTTAAGGCTGACATCGCGCGGACGACTGCTTGGCAATCGAGTCTTTATGCAGTTTGTGGATTGACAGAATCTGAAGCTATTGGATAGGAACTTGCGTTGGCGCACAGAGTTTCGGATCTATCAGGCATGGATTGATATGGAGGACAGGCAAGGTGGGTTTTCCGGCTGGCGGCTGTGTAGATTTTGGAGCAGGCCCAGGCGGTGCGTTCGGAGGACATATATCCGGTTCGTAACCAGTTGGCGTGAAGCCGTAAGCCGCGCGGCAGGTGTTGTCGACGGCATAAATCGCGTTGATTGGATAATATTGACTGTTTCCTATCGGTGAGCCAGCCTGCGCATTTGTAAAGCGATCGTTGTAGTTGAACATGCCGGGGTTTTTCAATCCCGCATCGGCCCACACACCCCACATAAACGAAGGCCCGACAAGCGATTGCTTGAATGCAAAATCAACCGTATTCGGATTCTGCGGGTCGATCCGCACCCATGCCAAATCGGAGTCGTCTCCCTGGCCCTGGTTGAAGATCACGGTTTCGTATCCGTCACCAGGATAAGGCGCGCTGGTCGTTGCATTTGCGTCTGATTTTTCCGGTGAAGCGCCGCCGGTATCATGATTGGGATCGGTGTAAACCTTAACTCCTTCCGTTGTCCAGCGAGTTCCATACGGCGGCTGTGCCCAGACCAGAACATCTCCAAAACCATCGTGATCCTTGTCTATCTCTACGCCGTAATCAATGTTGATGGGATCGTTAGGGTTACTGCCGATTAATCCAATGAAAATATAATACCAAGTGGTATCGGAAGTAATTTGAAAAGTGTTAATATCCAGGCTTGGGACATACGTCATATCTTTTTGAGTGAATGGCCGCTCAAAGAGATTGATATTGTACGAGTTGCCATAAGGCGCGCGATGTTGGGAGGCTGTCCCCGATGAATCAACATCGTACATCACTGTCCCGGTCGGATTGACATCGGCCGGTGTCATCGAGTGAGTAATTGTAGGAGTTGAGGTAGCAGCCGGTGTGGAGGTTGAGGCTGGAGATGTCGTAGGCGCCGCGGCAGTGTTTGCCGATGCCTGTGGTGAACTTTGCGGTTGATGGGCTGTAGCAGAAGGCAGGTTACAGGACAAAGCCGCCGCGATCAGAACGACAATTGCCGTTAAAACAGAAAACCGTTTCATGTTCTCTCTCCTTGTCTTTAACATTATCCCTGTCTTGCAAATAATTTGCAATCACACGTTATGGGGATATAGAAGCGAGAATGCGCTTATAAATTCCTGTCAAATCGTTCAATCCGGACGCGAAAGTGGCGCGCGCCTCTGGTGAGCCGATCAACAATCCCGGAACCTTTGCATCCGTATGCCGCCGCGTGGATAGATCCTCCATGTTGCCATGATCGGATGTAACCAAAATTAATCCATCCTTGTCATCCCATTGATCGCATAAGCCGCTTAACACATCGTCAAATTTCTTAAATTGTTCGATTGCCCAATTCATATCCTGCTTGTGACCGGCGTAATCGCTGGCCCAATATTCGAAGAATGAGAAATCGTATTGATTTGCAAGTTCAGCAAGTTTATTGCCAGCCTGACGCGCTTCATAAGCGGGCGCATCGGGAAAGCCTAACATCTCACGCCATCCGTCGCCGATAAAGTCGGCAGATAAGGCGCGGCCTGCATAATAATCATCTTTATCGAATAAGCGTAACCCTGCCGAAGTGACTGCCAATGGAATTGCCGAGTAAAGCCGTTTGCCTGAATCCACCCCGTCAAAGTAGCGCGGCGGATAAGCGTTGAGCAAAGCCGCAGTTTTCCCCGCCTTGACCATTTGTGAAAATAAATTTCCATTGAGGAGATATTTTGCAACAGCCGGATTGGGCTTTGGCCCATAATGCTCGCCGATCTCTTTAGGGATATTAATGCCAGTCAATAAAACCGCTTGTCCCGTTGCGGATTGCGGTAATCCATTTACACCGAGCGCCGCGTCCAGCGGAAGGAGAGTGGCGCGTTCTCCAACATATGGCGCGGACTTCGCTAATAATTTATTCCCGCCAAGCAGGTTTTGCAGGAACGACATTTCAAGGCGGGCAAACGGATTGCTGTTCGGATCATCAACGCCAAGTCCAACGCCATCGAGAAAAATGAATAAGACGCGCATTTATACCAATAATCCTTTCAAACCTCACGGAGATTGCATCAGCGGCTATAGCCGCCTCGCAGTGACATCAAAGCTTTTGAAACAAGAACCACGCAGAAGGGCGATCATGTCTATCTGCGCCATCCTTTCGCGAGAGCAGATGGAAGCCCTGGGCTTGAATCAACTCGATATCCGCCGCGACCAGACCGTGTCCGAGTTGAGGCGTTTTGAAGATTCCATACATCAGCCAATATCCATTTGATGCAAGCACGCGGTTTAATCGAGTTCAGATAGTCTCTTCTTTTTTCGATACCGTGGAAGCATCCCATATCAAGCGCAAGGTCGAATGGACCGTCAATCTCTTCGAGCTTGGTTGCATCGCTGACACGCAGGTCGGCTTGGATTTTCCCTTGTCTAATTTTCCGTTTCGCAATTTGAATTGCGCGCGGCGCGAAATCAATCCCGACAACTTGCCATCCGTTTTGAACAAGCGTGATGACATTGGTGCCGGTCCCACAACCCAGATCAATGGCGCGGCCCGCAGGATGCTTGGATATGAAATCAATTAGTTCGGGAGGAGAAATGCCGCTGTCCCAAGGCGGACGGCTGAAATACCAAATATTAAAGTTGATGCGACGAAGCAAATTCATGGAAATAAGCCGGGATTCGGATAAAGTCACATAAAGGTTATGACAACTCACACTTTGACAATTCAACCTTATTCTTTTACAATCACGCCGCTGGCATCATTCCATTTTCGGGAAAGGTTGGCATGAAAGAGTATACCACTGAGTTTATCCGCAATATCGCGCTGGTTTCACATGGCAGCGCGGGCAAGACCATGTTGGCAGAATCGTTTCTGCATTTGACGGGGGCCACCACCCGCCTCGGAAAGATCGAGGACGGAACGACGGCTTCAGATTACGATGAAGAAGAGATCCGACGAAAGATTTCCATTTACACCACCGTTCTTCCAGTGGAATATCGCGATCATAAGATCAACGTGCTCGATGCCCCGGGCTTCACTGATTTTGTCGGCGAAGTGATTTCGGCGCTCAGCGTTGCTGATGGCGCGGCAGTCTTGGTTGATTCTGTGGCAGGTGTCGAAGTCGGAACGGAAGTTGCATGGCGTTACGTTGATGAATTCAAATTGCCAAGATTTGTCGTGATCAACAAACTGGACCGCGACAATGCTGACTTTGCAAAAGCTTACGCCTCGGTGGAAGAATATGCTCGTCCGCGCGGCGAGCGCCTGGTCAAGGTGCAATTGCCCATCGGCGAGAAGCATGAGTTCAAAGGCGTGATAGATTTGATCTCGATGAAAGCCTTTATGGCGGACGGTAAAACCGTGACGGATATTCCCGCCGATATGATGGACGAGGCAAAGAAAGCCCACGGGGTTTTGGTCGAAGCCGCGGCAGAAGGTGAAGATACACTGCTCGAAAAATATCTCGAAGCCGGTTCTCTCTCGGACACGGAGTTGATCGTCGGTTTGAAAGATGTTGTTCGCTCTGGGGCCTTTATCCCGGTCTATTGCGCTGCAGGCGGACGCGAGATCGGCATCCTGCCTTTGCTCAATGGCTTTGTTGATCTGATGCCTCCACCTACGCTAGCGCCTGCTCGTGTCGCAACTGGCAAAGCTGGCGAAGAAACATTGAGCGCATCCGATAGCGGGCCGCTGGCCGCGTACGTTTGGAAGACGACCGCCGATCCATTTGTCGGCAGGATGACTTATTTCCGCATCGCATCCGGTTCGGTTCAAGCCGATTTGCACGTGTGGAATCAAAATAAAAACGCGGAAGAGCGGATGTCCGGATTGCATATTCAGCGCGGTAAGGAACAGATCGCGGTCAAGGTGATTTACGCAGGTGATATTGGCTCGGTCGCGAAGTTGACCGTCACAGCCACGAGTGACACACTGTGCGATAAGAATCATCCATTGACGATTGCTCCGCCTAAATTCCCGGCCGCGTTATATCGTGTCGCGATTTCTCCGAAGACTCAAGCTGACGCCGCGAAAATTTCACCGACGCTGACTCGTCTGTGTGAAGAAGATATGACGCTCTCGTGGTATAACGAACACGCCACCGGCGAGACCGTTTTGCAGAGTATGGGCGACCAGCATATTGATGTCGCCATCCATCGTGCCCAAACCAAGTTTCAGGTTGGTCTCTTGCCGCATGAACCAAAGGTCCCTTATCGCGAAGGCATCACAAAGAAAGCCTCTGCTCAATATCGCCACAAAAAACAATCTGGCGGATCGGGACAGTTCGGCGAAGTGCATTTGCGAATTGAGCCATTGCCTACTGCTGATTTTGAATTTGCCGATGAACTGGTTGGAATGAATCTTTCAAAATCATATCTGCCTCCGATTGAAAAAGGCATTATCGCTACGATGGCACACGGAGCCTTTGCCGGTTACCCGATGAGCAACGTCAAAGTGATCGTGTTTGATGGTAAAGAGCATCCGGTTGACTTAAAGCCGGTCGTGTTTGAAATTGCCGGACGTGAAGCGTTCAAGCTGGCGGTACAGGATGCCGGCCCGGTGCTCTTCGAGCCGATCATGAATGTGCACATCAGTGTTCCCGATGCGAACATGGGCGATGTGATGGGCGATCTCAATACTCGTCGCGGACGCGTGCAAGGCACAGAGTCAGAGCACGGCAACACGGTCGTTGTGGCGCACGTTCCGTTGGCGGAGATGCTGAGATACACGTCCCAGCTTCGTTCCATCACTGGCGGACGCGGTTACTTCACAATGGAGCTTGATCACTACGATGTTGTCCCATCTCACATTGCAAGCACCATTGTCGAGGCTCACAAGAAAGAAATGGAAGCGAAGAAGGAAGAGTAATAGAATACAAAATGCAAAAAGCCGAAGGTGTACACCTTCGGCTTTTTATTTTCTTGTGAAGCGGTAAATAGATCGAATCACTTTGCTGGCTTCTATTCAGGCGGATAGGTCATTAATGCAAGGCGATTGTTATTTGGTTGTGATGGAACAGCCTTCAACGTAGCAACGCGGATGTTCGCCATATGTGTAGATTAATGTTGGCGTCCCATTGCCTTGAATGTCAAGATATAAATTAATTTCGTTTGTTGTCTTTTCTGGAACTAAGCTTGCGTCGAACATATATTTTCCCGCATAATGAAATGGGAGAAGCTCACACGAGGTGTTATCTAGATTACATTGATAGAAGGTGAGTTCAGCTATGTTACACTCGTCAGCGTAATTTGTATTCCATGCTATGCAATCCTCAGCCAGATAATAGATTTTATTTCCAAATTCTGCACTCGCATCACATGATCGGAATGGTTGGCTCCATGCGTAGACCAGTTTATTAGTGGATTGGTCAACAATATTGGCTGCGTTATTTTTATTGTCATAGGTGATTATATATTGTGAATCCCAACCATCATAACCAAGATTATAAACACCAAAGTCGAATATGTTTTTCCACTTGATGAACTGAAAATACCAAGGATGCCAAGTGCCCATAAATTCATTATTCTCAGTGATGTAATAAGTTACTCCATTATATGTGGCGGTGGTTTTAATTGAAGGCAGATATGAAAATATATAAATTGCGTTTAACAGAAGGAACAATATTGTTGGGCCGAGCAGGAGAGCTCGTACTGTTGCATGTTTTTTCGCGAGCTTTACTAAAGCTGAAAAAATAACATAGAAAATAAACAGAATAATGCCAAGAATTTCTTCACTTGCTCCGCCTGGAGGAGAAAGCGGAAACCAATATGGATCAAGTCGAAACCACCACAAATATATGACGACGAGAATCGCGATTGTGATATGGAAGAAGTGATTAAAAACCCATTTCAACGATTTAGTAACTCGGTTCATGTCGCATCCTATGGTTAACCTTGAAACTAAATAGGCAGCATTTGATAAAATCTATCACCAAGCTTTTGCTTAGCCAGTATTGATTTTTGTCTTGACAAATCAAGTAAGAACTGTAAAATAGCCGTCATCTTATAGGTAACCTATGATTACTTTCTACCTTTGCTCCTGTATGAGGCGGGGTTCGTAACGCCGCCTCTTCAAAAAGTCAGTCAACGAATTGAAGGACGGTGTGCGGCTCCCGCATTCGATGAATCGAATCGACGGCGCTTGCATGGCGTCCTTTTTGTTATCGTTGGCTGATTTTATTTGGTAAGAAATGACACTTACACAAATTCGGAAAACTCAATTTAAATCTTTGGATGATGGACTCGAGTCACACGTTGGAAATACACCATTACTTCCGCTTCGCCGCGTGACCCGAAACCTGCCGCCTCAAATTCAAATTTTCGCCAAAGCTGAATGGTTCAACCCGGGCGGCTCGGTCAAGGATCGTCCCGCGCTGAATATTATTCGCAACGCGATTGCCAACGGCGATTTGACTTCTGACAAACGCCTGCTCAATTCAACATCGGGCAACATGGGCATTTCATATGCGACCTTCGGCGCTGCGCTGGGATTTCCCGTTACGTTATGTGTTCCTGCGAATGCAAGTCCTGAACGAATTACGATTCTCCGCGCGCTGGGCGCCGAAGTGATTCTCACTGATCCATCCGAAGGCTCGGACGGTGCGATTCTTGTGGCGCGTCAAATGGCGTCTGAGAAATCTGATTGGTATTGGTATGCGAATCAATACAACAACGATGCCAATTGGCAAGCTCATTATCTGACGACCGGTCCCGAAATCGTTGCACAAACGAATGGACAGATCACGCATTTTATCGCAGGGCTTGGCACGTCTGGCACGTTGATGGGAACAGGACGTTATCTGCGCGAACAATTGCCGAATGTTAAGATCATCGCTTTCCAACCGGATGCGTCCTTCCATGGACTGGAAGGAACTCAAGCACATGCCAAGCGCCATCAAGCCTGGGATTTATGACCCTTCTTTTGCGGATGAGACGCTCGAAGTCCAGACCGAGGCGGCGCATGAAATGGTTCGACGGCTGGCGCGTGAAGAAGGTCTGTTTGTCGGAATCTCATCCGGCGCGGCAACGGTCGCGGCACTGCAAGTCGCATCGAAAATAAAGGACGGTGTAATCGTTACGCTCTTTCCCGATGCAGGCTACAAGTATTTGAGCGATGCATCATTATGGAAAAGGAAATAGATCATGTTGTCGGTATCGAACGAATTGATTCAAAAAATCAATTCTCATGTGGAAGAGGCTTACCCTGAAGAAGGTGCGGGGTTCTTGATTGGTGAACATGGTGAAGTCAAGGAGATATTGGCTCTGCCGAATGCGCGTGAGGACGAAGCCCGCCATAACCGTTTTTTGATCAGGCCCGAAGATTATCTCAAAGCTGAATTGGAAGCTGACCGCCTCGGGCTGAGTCTGATCGGCGTCTTCCATTCACATCCTGATTGTCCGAATGTCCCCTCCGAATATGACCGTGAATGGGCACAGCCTTTTTTCTCATACATTATTTCAAGGGTGGATGGAGGCAAGGCCGTCAGCCATCGTTCGTGGCGCCTAACGGAGGATCGTTCAAAGTACGATGAGGAAGAAATTAAGGTAGTTGAGCAGTTCCGGGCAGTAATAAGGAACATATTCAAACCATCGAGAGGAAAAGAACAGGATATAAATATGACATCACAAACCTTACAAAGAGTGGATCACTCTGCTTTGAAAACAAATCAGATTATTATCATTGTCTTGAACATTCTGGCTTTTGTTTTGAACTTGCCTGTGATTGCTGTGTTCGTCGCATTGATGATGGGACTCGGCTCAGCCTTGAAATTTCCCGGTTTTGGATTTGTGTACAAATTCATTTTGAAGCCGCGTGGCTGGATGAAACCCGATGTATTGGATGACAACCCTGAGCCGCATCGCTTTGCTCAATTTGTTGGCTTCCTATTCATGGCTGGAGGTTCGGTTGCGTTATATCTGGGTTCAGTCATATTGGGATGGGCTTTGGTGTGGATCGTGATCGCACTCGCCGCGCTGAATGCCTTTGGCGGTTTTTGCGTGGGGTGTGCCATGTACTATTGGTTGGGGAAGCTGAACGTGCCAGGTTTTAACAAACAAGCTCCCGCGGGGACTTTTCCCGGTGCGAAGCCGAGGGCAGGAGCGAGTGTATGAATATTGATATCCTGTTGCGTTTTGGGCTGGCGGTTGTCATCATTGCTGCGGGCTTGTCCGCTTACTGGCTCTTCAATCAGCGTTTGCTGGGACGGGCACAAGGCCGAGTGTTTGGGCTGGTTGACACTCTGCCCAACAAGCCAATGATTGTGTATTTTACGACGCCTGATTGTGTGCCATGCAAGACGATCCAACGCCCTGCTTTGAGCACCCTTCTATCATTAACTGGTGATGGCGTGCAGGTATTCGAGATTGATGCCACCCAACGACCCGACTTGGCCAAACAGTGGGGCGTGATGAGCGTCCCAACTACGTTCCTGCTTGATACTCGTGGGGAGGCGCGTTTTGTTAATAACGGTGTTACACGAGTTGAAAAACTGATGGAGCAATTGCAATCTCTTTCAGACTTTGAAATATAAAACAGACCGGCCAAGTCTATAACTATCTTTTTAGGAGAACACATTTACATGTCTGTTTTGCGAATTCCAACCCCGTTGCGCGCGTATACGAATGGACAAAGCAATGTCACAGTCGCTGGCGTGAATATTTCCGAGGCGCTGACCGATCTGATAACTCAGTATCCCACGATCAAGCCGCACCTCTTCAACGAAGGCGGTGAATTGCGCCCCTTCGTCAATTTGTTTATCGGCGAGAATAACATCAAGGATCTTCAGGGTATTGAAACTCCCATCAAGGATGATGACAAACTGGTGTTGATTCCCTCCATTGCGGGAGGTTGATATGCTGCCTGAACTTTCGCGTGATGAAATCCTGCGCTATTCGCGCCACCTATTGATTCCCGAAGTTGGACTCGAAGGTCAGCGAAAATTGAAAGGCTCATCGGCGCTGATCATTGGCACAGGCGGGCTTGGATCGCCGGTCGCGCTGTATTTGGCGGCGGCCGGTATCGGCCGGATCGGACTCGTCGATTACGATGTAGTCGATTCGTCGAATCTACAGCGTCAAGTGATTCATGGCACAGCCACCATTGGAAAGTTGAAAGTTGAATTGGCGCGTGATCGAATGTTGGATTTGAATCCCGATATCGAAGTTGAAACTTATAACGAACCATATACATCTGAGAATGCATTGCGGATTGCGAAGGATTACGATATTTTGCTGGATGGCACCGATAATTTTCCGACGCGTTATCTGACCAATGATGTGGCGGTCTTTCTCGGTAAGCCGAATGTGTACGCGTCGATTTACCGCTTCGATGGACAGGTCAGCGTTTTTTATGCAAAGGAAGGACCGTGCTATCGCTGTCTCTTCCCTGAACCACCGCCGCCCGGGCTTGTCCCTTCGTGCGCGGAAGGCGGTGTGCTGGGTGTGTTGCCCGGCACGATTGGAACGATCCAAGCCACCGAAGCGTTGAAAGTTTTGCTCGGCATCGGCGAGCCGTTGATTGGAAAGTTGCTGCTTTATAACGCGCTGGATATGTCGTTTGATTTTGTGAAGCTGAAGAAGAATCCGAATTGCCGCGTGTGCGGACTTTACGCCGACATCAAAGAGTTGATTGATTACGAGGAGTTTTGCGGCGTTCCAAGTCACGACCACGATGAAGGCTCGGCGGGCGTGGGCTGGGACATCTCTGCGCCTGAACTCGCCGCGCGGCTCAAACAGAATCATTTGAAGTTGCTGGATGTGCGCGAGCCGCATGAGCTTGCGATTTCTGCCATCCCGAATGCGGTGAATATTCCGCTAGGCACATTGGCGGCGAGACTCTCCGAACTGGATTCAGCAGAAGATATGGTTGTTTTCTGCAAAGCCGGTACGCGTTCAACGTGTGCATTGGAGTTGTTGGTCAGCGCCGGATTTAAGAAGGTCAAGAATCTCAAAGGTGGCATCAATGCCTGGGCAAAGGAAGTGGATACGAGTTTGCCAATTTATTGATCCTTAAGCCCCTAAAACAGGCGGCTTTTTCTTTGATAAAATATTTTGCGGAATTTATTGAAAGGAAAGCGCGAATGACCGGCTTGCCTGTTTCCAATGAAAAACTCATCTACGATAGCCACAACATTCTAGGATATCACTTTGCAATCTGTTCGATCAACATTGCATCTGTTAATTACAAAAAGCGTTCACTGCAGTGAACGCTTTTTGTTGTGCGCCCAGCATGGGCGTTGACTCGAGGGTGAGGGTCCCGGATGGAGGTTGATTGCACCAACCATTAGCCAAGAGCAAGGGCGTCAGTGCGAGGTGAAGTCCGAAGGAAGCTGGCGGCAAACCTGCGACTTGATGAACAAGAATTCCATGAGAGGCTGTAAGGGCGGGCGAGCTGGCATCAAACAGTGAAGCCCAATGCGATGGTAGGGCAAACGCCTACCACTTTCAAAGGCCAAAGCAGTAAATGGAACAAGGGTGCAGCGAAAGTCAATGCTCTTACCTGGGGAGACCTGCCATCTAACCGAAGTTGGTAACCCCGATTGAGAAATTGGATTGAAATGGCAGGGGTCCTGAGAGAACACAGGATACCAATCAGCCGAGGCCATATTCCCACTCCCGTTTGAGTGGGAAGGGCCGAACATTAAACAGGAATAGTAACTTGAGCAGCTTGCAGGATGAACACAGAAGGCCGTCTTTCCCGGATAGGGATACTACGGAGCCAGCGAAGTCGGTGAAGCCGACGGGATTGGAAGCGAGAGCCGAGCCATCCTCAGTGCGAGACGAGCGAACTTCCGACGCAGGGCTGTGGGAAAGGATTTTGGAAAGACAGAACTTACTCATAGCGATAAAGCGAGTAGAGAGCAACGGTGGAGCTGCGGCCGGGCATCGACGGGATGACGGTGAAAGAACTTCGTCCGTACCTGAAGGAACATTGGTTGGAGACTAGGGCAGCTCTCGAAAGCGGAGCCTATCGGCCGAGCCCAGTCAGGCGGGTTGAGATCGCCAAACCCGATGGCGGGGTCAGGCAGTTAGGGATACCGAATGTACTGGATCGCGTCCTCCAGCAAGCGACATCGCAGGTGTTGGTTCCGTTATTTGAACCGCTCTTCTCAGAGCATAGTTACGGGTTCCGACCCGGCCGCAGTGCGCATGGAGCTGTGAGGCAAGCCCAAACGTATGTGCAAGAGGGATACGAATGGTGTGTGGATATCGATCTGGAGAAATACTTTGATCGAGTGAACCACGATATGCTGATGGCCCGCGTGGCACGGGGGATAAAAGACAAACGAGTGCTCAAGCTGATCCGAGCTTATCTGGAATCGGGAGTAATGATTAATGGAATAGTAATGGATGTAGAAGAGGGCGTGCCGCAAGGCGGTCCGCTTTCCCCATTGCTGTCCAATATCATGCTGGACGATTTAGACAAAGAGCTGGAAAAGCGCGGGCATAAGTTTGTGCGCTATGCCGATGATTGTGTGCCACGAAGGCTCCTACGAAAAGGAGGAGACTGAGCCGAACTGTACGAGAGATGAGGGCAGGCCCCTCGGAGCCGCCATGCAGGTGGAGGCTTCAAACCGCCGTAAGCGGCTGTGGACAAAAGCCATGGTCGTGAGCGTTACGGAAAAGGCAGAGCGAAGACTCGGTCAGGTAAGTGTGATGGAGACGAACACAAGTGAATCGCTGATAAAGTGTCGAAAGCGTAGGGAAGCCATCAAAACCAGGTAGAGTCGTTGACCTGGGATAAGTCTGGAAGGAACCTGATTACTGACCAGACGGTGACCGGCATGAAGGTGGCGTGAACATCACACAGGCTCTTGTATGGAACGTGGGAACCTACGACTCCGATGAGAATGGAAAAATCCAAGCGGAAATCCCGCCAGGATGAAAGTACAAATGCGGAGTATAGGGACGGATCAACCCGTAGTAGCGAAGAACCCACTAAAAAGGTGGGGGAGCGAAGGGGTTGAGTTATCCAGTTTTGGACAATGGGTCAACTGCTGAAAAGTAGGAGGAACCCTTGGACAAAACGAAGCCGTATGACACGATCTATGGCTGGATGATGGGAGCCGGATGAGCTGAGAGGTTCACGTCCGGTTCTGAGAGAGCCCGAGGGTGAAACTCCCTCGGGCCACTCACCGTGTGCCACGAAGGCTCATAGAGAACGGAGGATGCAGAGCCGTGCTGTACAAAAGATGAGGGAGGGCCCTCGGAGCCGCCATACAGGTGGAGGCTTCAAACCGCCGTAAGCGGCTGTGGACAAAAGCCATGGTCGTGAGCGTTACGGAAAAGGCAGAGCGAAGACTCTGTCAGGTAAGTGTGATGGAGACGAACACAAGTGAACCACTGCTCAAGTGTCGAAAGCATAGGGAAGCCATCAAAACCAGGTAGAGTTGTTGATCTGGGACAAGTCTGGAAGGAACCTGATTACTGACCAGACGGTGACCGGCATGAAGGCGGCGTGAACATCACACAGGCTTTAGTACGGAACGTGGGAACCTACGACTCCGATGAGAATGGAAAAATCCAAGCGGAAATCCCGCCAGGATGAAAGTACAAATGTGGAGTATAGGGGCGGATCAACCTATAGTAGCGAGGAATCCACGAAAAAGGTGGAGGAGCGAAGAGGTTGAGTTATCTGGTTTTGAAGATGTGTCAACTACTGAAAAGTAGGAGGAACCATGGACAAAACGAAGCCGTATGATATTCCCAAGCAAACAGTCTGGGAAGCATACAAGCAAGTCAAAGCGAATAAAGGGGCAGCCGGGATTGATGAAGAAACGATTGAAAAGTTTGAAGAGGATCTCAAAGGCAATCTGTATAAGATCTGGAATCGGATGTCTTCTGGGAGTTACTTTCCCCCGCCGGTTAAGGCAGTGGAAATACCCAAGAAAAGCGGAGGGACGAGAAATCCTGGGGATACCGACCGTTGCCGATCGTGTAGCGCAAATGGCAGTCAAGATGCACTTTGAGCCGAAGGTGGAACCCTACTTTCAGGCAAACTCCTATGGATACAGACCAGGCAAGTCAGCCATTGAAGCGGTGGGAAAAACGCGCGAGAGATGCTGGCGTTATGACTGGGTGCTGGTATTTGACATCAAGAAATTGTTTGACCGGATCGACCATGAACTGTTAATGAAAGCGGTGCGGAAACACACTGACAGTCCGTGGGAGATACTCTATATTGAAAGGTGGCTGAAAGCGCCTTTCCAGATGCCGGATGGAACCATGATTGAACGAACGGCTGGGACACCTCAAGGCGGGGTGATCAGCCCGATCTTGGCGAATCTATTCATGCATTATGCGTTTGACCAATGGATGAGCAGAGAAAATGCACGTAATCCGTGGGCAAGGTATGCGGATGATGCAGTGATCCATTGTCGAACGAAAGAGGAAGCGGAAGCCTTACGGATCAAGCTGGAAGAACGGTTGAAGCAGTGTGGATTAGAAATGCACCCGGAGAAAACCTGGATTGTGTACTGCAAGGATGATGATCGAAAAGGGGACTACCCTGTAACGGCATTTGATTTTCTTGGCTATACCTTTCGGCCGAGGAGATCAAAGAATTGCTGGGGAAAGTATTTCATCAATTTTACCCCCGCGGTAAGCAATCAAGCGTGCAAAGCTATGAGACAGACCATCCGAAGTTGGCGCATGCAACTGAAATCGGACAAAGAGATCGACGAACTTTCGAGGATGTTCAATACAATCATCAGAGGCTGGGTCAATTACTACGGCCGCTTCTACAAATCGCAGCTCTATCCAGTGTTACGCCATATAAATGATGCGCTGGTCCTCTGGGCACGGCGGAAATACAAGAAATTAGCACGGCACAACATCAGAGCAATTCATTGGATGGGGAGACTGGCCAAGAGTCTACCTGAATTGTTTGTTCATTGGCAGATGGGCATTCTGCCTACGGCTGGATAATGGGAGCCGGATGAGCTGAGAGGTTCACGTCCGGTTCTGAGAGAGCCCGAGGGTGAAACTCCCTCGGGCCACTCACCGCAATATTTATGTTAAGACGCAGCGAGCGGGCGAACGAGTAATGGAAAGCGTGAAAGGGTTTCTGGAGAAGAAGCTTAAGTTGAAAGTCAATCCCAAGAAGAGTAAGGTTGAGAAAGTAGGGAAGGTGAAAATTCTTGGGTTCAGTTTCTTCAAGCGCAAAGGGATGGTGCTGATCCGAATTGCGAACCGAACGAAGGAACGCTTTATGGAGAAGCTCTGCAACCTGACGAAGCGCACTCGGAGTGGCACACTGGAACAGATCCTGGAAGAGATCAACCGTTACATCATGGGTTGGATTGGATACTACCGGCTGGCTGACACACCGAGCCTATTTGAAGACCTGGACGGCTGGATACGACGACGATTGAGGCAACTGATTTGGAAACGCTGGAAACGAGGTACAACCCGCTACCGAGAATTAGTGAAGCTGGGCGTCCCAAAGCAAAGGGCACAAGAAGGAGCTGGAGGCAGAAGCCCCTGGCATATCTCTGCCTCACCTGTGATAAACGAAGCCCTGAACAATGCCTACTGGCACAACTCAGGGCTGAAGAGTTCTCAAAGCACGGTATCAAGAACTGCGTTCTGCTTGATGAACCGCCGGATGCGGCCCCGCATGTCCGGTGGTGTGAGAGGAGGCGGTTAACCGCCGCCTCCTACTCGATTTGATAGACAAATGGTAGTGTGAATGTTTGTCTAAGGAGAGATGCCCCCATGGAGATTCGAACTCCAGTCTTAACCTTGAAAGGGTTGCGTCCTGGGCCTCTAGACGATGGGGGCATATTTCATCGCTCACTCACGTCAGCGATGTTGATATGCGGGAACTTCAAGTTGCCCATATCAAAGCGGGCGGATTGTATCATTGCCTCGCACGCGGGTCAAGCAATTGGGCTTTAACTTTCGGGCTTTACGCGCTGGTTGAGCAATGCGATCAGATCAATCTGTTTGCGGTTAATTAACATGCCCGCGGTCTCCACGCGCAAGTTGGGAAGCAGGATGGCCGTCAACGTGGCATTGAAGATGGGAACAAAATCGCGCGTGCCTTCCGATATGAGCGTGGTGAAATCAAATCGTCCGGGCAGTTCCAGCGTGCCTTCAATTTCAAACACCTGCGTTGTGATGCGGGCGGGATATTCGACGATGCTGGTATAGCCGCCGCGCACTAAAGCTTGCGGTCCGAGGTCTTCGCGGCGCGCCATGCAGACCGCATAGACATGCTCCTTCATCATGCGCACCAACTCAAAATGATCCACCAACTTGGTGGGCATATGCAGACGCGCCAGGCGCGCGTCGTGCACTTCCATGGAGGAATGTGTGCTGTCGTTTAACATGCCCATGGTGCCAGTGTTGGAAACCATGATCTTGCCCACTACCCGATAACCGGATGTAAAGATATCGGCAGGCAGAAAGCGATTCGTGTGTTGGGCAGTATCCATTGCCATGGTATAGATTCCTCGTCAGATCAAGATTCAGCCGGTGGACGCGAAGCCGGCCGAGGTCGGGTTCGATGCGAGATTCTTTTATTGCCGGTCGGTTTGCCTGCATCGGGATTCAAAAGCATCGTCAGCCACGAGATGGATTTTTCATCGTACTCGCGATGCCCGCAAACGTCGCAGATCCAGGCGGGAAAATTTTGCACGGTGATGAGTTCCTCACCGAGCCAGGTGAAGTACGTGATGAATTGCAGGCGCATCATGCCTGCGGAACATTCACGACACGGAACGGGTTCCGGAATTGCTGAATCACTCATTTCGACCTCTAAGGTGTAGGAACTTCGATTTTGATTTGATCTACCATGTCCCATTCCGTCGGAGGCCAGTAGATCAACAGCGCTTTGCCAATCACATTTTGAAGCGGCAAAAAGCCCCATACATGGGAATCAGAACTATCGTTGCGATTATCGCCTAGCACAAATAAATAGCCATTCGGCACATGCCATTCGCCGGAATAATTTGGAGCGGCCGCAGTATAAGGCTCATTCAGCGTTTGACCATTGACGGAGACTTTGTCATTGCCGATCACGATATGATCACCAGGCAAGCCAATGATGCGCTTGATCAAGTCGAGGTCCTTTGCGGTTGTTGATTGAAAGACGATGATGTCGCCGCGCGTGGGCAAGCCGGTATCATAAGCCAGTTTATTGACTAGTACAAATTCGCTATCATGCAGTGTGGGCAACATGCTTGAACCATCCACACGCACACGCGCAGACAGGGCATTGATGACTAAGAACAAAATAACCGCCAGCCCGACCGTTTCAAGAAGGTCGAGCAGGAAATGTTTCCAATCCGTTTTTTCCTGTGCAGGAGTTTGCGGTTCGGTTTGGTTTTCTAGTGGTACAGTTTGCAATAGGCCTCCGGGATGGCTCTATTATACCTGACCCCACGCGAAATACGTTGGCACGTTCAGCACACGTGTTTCACGTTTCCGTGCTTCTTGATCCAGTTTTTTCAAGCGTGCGATTTCTTTTTTGGTGACGGATTCAGCCAGATCGGATTCGATCACAGCCCATTCATTTTGCCACTCTTCCGAAGAGAGCGCATCATTCTCCCGACTTTGAATGACTCCCGTTTCGATGATGTTGATTCCAGCTCGAAAGAATAAATCCGCCAGCCGCGCGCCGAGGCCGATGTCCGCGCCTTGACGCTGGAGCGATTTGTTTTGCAGTCTTCCAAGCTCGGCCAATTCATCCAGCCGATCGGTGCGGGCAGTGTAATCCGGTTCAGCAAGCGCCAGAACATAACCGTTTGATTTAGTGACGCGCTTCATTTCAATCAGCGCTTGAAGCGGATCATTCACCCACAGCAAAAGGAAATGGCAATAAGTAATATCGAAGGATTGACTTGAATAGGGAAGTGAATGCGCGTCGCCGCGCGTTGAGAAAGCAGTCGGGGCATGGAACTGAGCTTCATTGAGCACGGCCGCATCGAAGTCAAGGCCGTGCAGCGACATCGTCCTAGAAGAGGAAGCGGAGGTTTGCAATGTTGAGAGAACCGCACCTGTGCCGCATCCGACTTCAAGGACGCGGTGCGCTTGCGTCAAATTAGTTTTATCGAAGAGATAGGCGCGCAGATCCGATGTCCATGCGGCCTGCTGAAGATAACGATGGTGCCAGTTTATTTTTCTCAATCGGGATGAAACCTGCCGTTCGTCGACTTAAATCAGGCGGGCATTTTGCTACTTTATTGTTTCCAGTTTAAATACCGGATAGTCTAATGCTATTTTTTCAAACTCTGAGAGTGGCGCATCCTGGTTTATTGGGATGTGCGGACGTGCACCGGGAGCAATTTGTAAATATGCTTTTAGGATAGGCGCTCTCTCTTCAACGTTTACGTCTTCCAAGAGCACTTGCTCACTAATCCCATGCACAAGCCTTGCTTTTCCACTTGCTGCTCTAACATTTCGTACCCAATTTGTTTCCCCACCCAACATGGATACCAAATATCTTTCTCCGTTCATCACTGCCATCGCAAGTGGAAAACTGATCACCTTTCCTGAATTTCTTCCTACTACTTCTAAGGTGACAAAACGGTCAGGAAATATCCCGAGCGAATGCAGTATTGCCCAGCCCCTGTTTAGTATCTTGGCTAATGTATGCGGATGTCCTTCGCGATACATCCATCTTTTTATGGCAGCAGGAATGCCCGATGTTAGCATATCCAATTCCTATTTTGAATAAATCTTTTCCCACGGATCGCGGAGAAGGTTGCCAAGAATTTGATCAGCCAGACCTTGCGAGGGAAGAACATCGCCATCCGGTTCGACATACATCCAGGTTTTTCCGGCTCCATCTGCAATATTATCTTCCGCGGTTTCCAGCGCCACCGGATGATTTGTTGAATACGGCACCGGCAGATCATGCTTGAGAGTCAAGCCAAGGCTGGCGGCTTTATTTTGTAAATCAGAGACCGGGAATTGAGAATCAGCTGAGGTCAGTGAAATAGATTGAACGCCAAGCGAGTGAATTCTTTCCAGCACTTCCATTGCTTTTGAAGCATTATCTTTCGTTACGGTTAAATGCACTGTCACGAACACGCCTTCAGCGACGATGGTTTCAAGCGCTTTCCATGAATTGTTGCTATCAGGTTGAAGCAGAAAGAGAATGTGATCGAGTTCCGGTCTTGAGCAACAACTCAAGATAACTTTTATCCGCGAGCTTTATGCCATCGGTCAGCAATCCACAAACCTGACCATTCTTCTCGGCGCGTGCAATGAGATCAACCAAATCATCTCGTAGAGTCGCTTCGCCGCCGGTAAATGTAACGTGTGGGATTCCGAATTGCCAGGCTTTATCGAGGATGGAAAACCATTCATCGGTGCTTAGTTCACGATCAACGCGTTTCGTCGGTGCGTAATCGGCTTGAGTTCCGGCCGGGAGGCGATAAGTAAGCGCACAGTCGAGTCGAAGCGGGGCGCTGAGCTCAACCGAATGAGGTGAGACTCGTTCAAAGTCGAGGTAAGATTCGGGATCCAGATCGGTGGCGGTCATCAGCCTTTGAATCCGCACCGCGAAATCATTGTAATCTTGCAAGGCAATCTTTCGATTGATGCGATAACGCGAGGCGATCTCTTTGGCGGCGGCATCCGGCGCGGTGCCTTTGATGAAATGATAAGCACATTCCGCCGCGGTGGGATTGAGATGCAGAACGGTGGCGGCATTGACGACGAGCACGCCGGACCCATCCGGCTGAAGCCGTAAATGAATTCGATATGGCGTTTGCTCTTCGGGCGCAGATTGCTTGGTATACATGCCGGATTGAACCGGTTTGACTTTAGTAAAAAATTTTTTCATGACGCTCTCCATCACATGATTTCACGAGCGAATAAAATGCGGCATCTCAAACGGGATCTCAAGCGACAGTTCAACGAAGCCCGCATATTTTCCATCTTTGAACCACGGCGATTGAAAGATCAATTTCTTGACACCGTTCTTTTCGATGGTGTAAATATTTTTTTCTTTGGTCGCCAACAATCTTTCCGCTTTGGTATGCGCCGGTTCGGGATGGCAATCGAGCATGTTCTTTCCAATCAGCGCGTAACCGCCATCCTTTTCGAATGCTTCGGCGGCCTTATCATTCATTTCGAGAATGACGCCTTTCGCATCGCATACGGTCACTGACCCGGGAAATTCTTTGATCCATTCGTGTTCTTTCATGCTAGTACCTCCTGCGCAATTAATCCTTGGTTGACGCCGAAATCGGCGCGATGATTTTCAAATTGCAACGGGCATCCTCCGCCGCATTCGGCGACGACTGAACAGGTCTCGCATTTGGCTGGAAGATTTTTCCGCTCCCGCAACTGCACTGATAATGGATGATTCCAAATCGAGTCCCATGAATCGGTCAGCATATTTCCAAGCGGATGATAATAGGATTGACATGGTAAGACATTTCCATTTGATTCAATGCACATGCTGTACAGCGCGGCGGTGCATCCCTTGACTCCGAGGTTGTTTGCCGTTGGATCGAATTTGCAATACTGCGTTGGCGTATACCAGATTAGCTTTTGTCCGCGCTCGGCGGTTTTACGCGTGGCCATATCGAGGATGGGTTGAAGTTCGTTTTCTTTGAGTCCTGTCCCAACCGTCAGGGCATGACCGGAATAGATCAATGCGTTCAGTCCAATCGTTGGCACGCCGAGGTCGGCAAGAAAATCCAATGTGTCAGGAATTTTGTGAACATTCGTCCTGAGCATCGTGGTGTTGGTCATCACGTAAAGCGGACTGGCAAGTGCATTCTTGAGTCCGTGAATCGTCTGCTTGAACGCGCCTTTGGCGTGCATCATTTGATCGTGGATTTGTTCGTCGCAGGATTCAACCGTGATTTGCACATGATCGAGGCCTGCATCAATCAGTTGTCTTAAATATTTTTCATCGACCAGACGACGGGCATTGGTGTTGAGACCCGTGATCTGTCCATTGGTTTCGGCATGATGAATCAATTCCGGCAAATCATCACGAAGCGTGGCTTCGCCGCCCGTGAAGATGATGTGCGGCACGCCCAATTCCCAGAGTTGATCAAGAATCTTGAACCATTGTTCCGTTGTCAATTCCGGGAAGTCACGTTCACGCGCGTTATAGCAGTGTGCACAGTCATTATTACAGCGATACGTGACCGCCAAATCCATTCGGTACGGCGCGGACGGCCGCGCGCTGAACGGCATGTTGACTTCTAGTTCAAGGTCATGGATGGGACAGGCGCCATCCGGGCGAACCAATTCAGAAAGCTCATACCGAAATGTTAAAGATCGTCGCGAGCCTGTGACACATTCACGCGATATTTCTTTTGAATAGCTCTTACCGCATTTTTCTCTTCGACCTTTTCAAGTACGAGATAAGCCATCAGCGCGGCGGTTGGATTCAGATGCATCACGCGATTCGCATTGACGATCAATGTGCCATGACCATCGGCATCGATCCGCAGATGAACGCGGCTCTTTTCATTTTCGCTGTCGAAGCGATAATGATAGAGTCCCGGGTGAGGAGATAATGGTGAATCAGACTTGAACATATCCGTAAGCTTCATACCGATAATCCTTTTGTGGATTTATTATCTTCCGCCACCGGCACAAGCACACGCGCAACCGGCACATGCACAAGCGCAGGCGCAACCTCCGCCGCCACCGCCGCGATAACTTGTGGTTGAAGGCGGAGGCGGGGGATTGGTTACGTTGCTGACACCGCTGGTGAACGAGTTCAGGTTGCCGATCACCTTCGAGGAAAAAGTCTGCACGCCGCCGACCACTGAGGCTGCAAATGTTGAGCCGGGCAATGACGTAGAACGAACGCCACCAGTTGGAAGAGATGCAGGTGCGGCGCCGGTCGTCATGGGAGCGGAACGATACATTGGGTCATAGCCTCCCCACCAAATCGGGAGGAAGATCGGGCCGGTAAAGACGCGCTGTGAGCGATTGTTGTAATCATGATCAAGCATTGTCCATTCGAGATTCTGATCAATGGCCTGGCCTTTAATTTCAGGCGTCTTTGCAGCTTCCACTTGCGCCCAGGCTTGTTCCATGATGTTTTTGTAATAATCCTGGGTTTCCTTGCGGCTGAAGCCTTTCATTTTCTCCGAAACAGATTTGACCAGCGCCACCGTCATATCCTGCAAGGCGCGCCGGCGTAAACTCAAATCCTTTTGGCCAAAAGCCTTCAGGAAATCAATTTCATATTGATTTAAATTAGCAGGCTGGGTTTGTGCAAAAGACAATTCCAACGGATCGCGCGTGGTAACTTCGGCCGCGCCCTTCTTGATCACGCCAAATAGAATCATCGTCATGACTTTATCGAGCGGTTCGTCCATCAAGATGCCGGCCTCCACCGCGGTCAATCCGCGTTTGATGCCATGACCTTCAATGCCAATGCGCGGCGGGATATATTGCAGTTTGCGACGTTGACCTTGGATCGCAGAAAGGATGGGCAGTCCGATAAACAGGAGCGCAAAAAAGCATATACAAGAAATAGTCGGGAGGTCGCTGAGCAGACCGGAGAAATCAATATTGAAAGCGGGCGCGACAACAATGGCATCAGACGGCACATAGCTTTTGGGGAATGACGCGCCGAATGTGTATTGGGTTGACGCGTTGGCGCTTGCAAATTCCCATGTATAAGTGACGCGACTCTGGCTATCCAATACGGCCTGCGGCTGGGATGGAAAACCAGCAGGCGCATCATGCCAGCGTCCCTCAGTGGTTTTGACGCCGGGCGGCAAATGGAAGGCCACGGTCATATCGGTGTTACCGTTCACATACTGCGAACCGAAATATGTCGGGGCAAAATCGCCGCTGGCATAGGTGTTGTCGCTGGTATCGGGATAAAGCACGCCCGTGATACTGCCAACCGCCACATGCACGGATCCGCTTGCGCCGGGTTGGATCGTTTGCGATCCCATCACGACCGAAAAGCCGGAACCACTTCCTTGATAGTCGCTTTGCGAAACATCCACGCTTTGCCCACCGACATCTGCGGTGACGGTGCTCATGTCGAAGTTGCTGTTGGGCATGCCCACGTCCACGAAGTCAATTGGATGTGCGTCAGGTTGGTTTACAAAGTTGAATACATAATCAAGAGACTCTGTTCCATCGGCGTTCCAATACACATTCACAGATTTTTTGGGCACGCTGAAAAGATAGGATGAAGAAGATTGCGCAGCCGCATTGGTCGCGCTTGCCATGAGCAGGAGAAAAGCGAGCAGGAGAGCCAGACGCTGTTTCATAAAGCCTCCAACGTTCTAAGAATTTACCACTTTGGTTCTTCGGTCATTTGATAGATAGTGTGACAGTACGGGCAGTTGACCATCGGTGCGCCATTCACAAGTGTTATATCCTTGGCGCTCAGGGTTCCACCGCATTCTTTGCATTTGACTTCTTCGATCTTGGTCTGACCGGGCAAATCCACTTTCATCGTGACCTGCTGGACGACTTCCGTCTTGCCGGCGCGCACTGCGGCATAGACCATCCCTCCGCCGCCTGCGAGAAAAATAACGCCGACACAGCCGAAACCAAGTCCGAACGTGAGCCAACTCTGGCTACCGGTCGGCGCAGTGGAACCGATCACGCTCAAGGCGCCATATCCAACCAGTAATAAGCCGATGAGGAATAAAATCCCTGCGCCAATGTAAAGTAAGGTTTTGCCCATGAGATGAAGCCTCCTGCAAAGGTATACGAAGAGTTTAACATTTTCTCTCAGACTCTACAAATGACTTTTGTCCTGATTTCGCCCATGTTTGTCTAATTGTGTGCATGGGAATTGGCTGTATACTTGGAAAAAAAGAAAGTAGGTCACGTTTCAAACGTGACCTACAATTTCGTGGTGAAAACTATGACTCTCCAAGACCAATACAATCGCTGGAAAGAATCTACTCTCAAGAAGTCGCTGGATAAATTTGCAGAGCGGAAAAAGAAATTTGAAACGACAGCTGGCATCGAGCTTCCGCGCGTGGCGATGCCGGACGCTTCGACTTCGCTCAGCTTGACGGAATCAGAATATCTGGAGAAGTTAAACTTCCCCGGTGAATATCCGTTCACGCGCGGCGTCCAGCCGACCATGTATCGTTCTCGCTTCTGGACGATGCGTCAGTATGCGGGCTTCTCGACTGCCGAGGAATCCAATAAGCGTTATCGTTATTTATTGAATCAAGGTCAGACCGGATTGAGTGTGGCGTTCGACCTGCCGACGCAAATCGGCTACGACGCGGACGACGCGATGGCGCTCGGCGAAGTGGGCAAGGTGGGCGTTTCGATCTCGTCGGTGGAAGATATGGCGCGGCTCTTCGATCAAATCCCGCTCGACAAAGTTTCGACCTCGATGACCATCAACGCGCCCGCCGGGGTTTTGCTTGCGATGTATATTGCGGTGGCAAAGCGTCAGGGCGTGGAGATGAAGACTCTGCGTGGCACGATACAAAATGATATCTTGAAAGAATACGTGGCGCGCGGGACCTATATCTTTCCGCCTGTGCCCTCGATGCGACTCATCACCGACATCTTTTCGTTCTGCATGCGCGAAGTGCCGAATTGGAACACGATCTCGGTTTCGGGTTATCACATCCGTGAAGCTGGTTCGACGGCGGTGCAGGAAGTGGCGTTCACGCTGGCAAATGGAATCGCTTACGTGGATGCCGCTCTCAGGACCGGTTTGAGCGTGGACGAGTTCGCACCGCAGATATCCTTCTTCTTCAACGCGCATAATAATTTGTTGGAAGAAGTTGCCAAGTTCCGTGCCGCACGCCGACTGTGGGCAAAGATTATGCGCGACCGCTTCAAGGCGCAGAAGCCGGCGTCATTGCAATTGCGCTTCCATACGCAGACTGCCGGTTCGACGCTCACCGCGCAACAACCAGAGAATAATGTTGTGCGTGTGACTCTGCAAGCCTTATCGGCTGTGCTGGGCGGGACGCAATCGCTGCATACCAATTCGATGGATGAGGCGCTTTGGCTTCCGACGGAAAAATCGGTGCGGGTTGCCTTGCGCACGCAACAGATCCTCGCATATGAATTGGGCGTGGCGGATTCGGTGGACCCGCTGGCGGGTTCGTATTTGATCGAATATCTAACGGATCAAATCGAGCAGGGCGCGACCGAATACATCTTCAAGATCGATGAGATGGGCGGTGCATTGAACGCTATCGAGCGCGGCTACATGCAGAACGAAATCCAGAACGCGGCGTATGAAGCGCAAATGGCGATTGAAAAGAAAGAGCAGATCGTGGTCGGCGTCAATCAATTCCAAAGCGAGGAAAAGATTACGCTCGAGAAATTGAGAATTGATCCCGCCATCGAGAAGGCCGCGCATGAGCGCCTTGCGACCTTTCGATCCAAACGTGACCATGTCAAAGTTGCCGAATTGCGGACGCGGCTGGAGCATGCCGCCAAGACGAATGAAAACATGATGCCGTTATTTATTGAATGTGTGGAGAATAATCTTACGCTCGGCGAGATTTGCAATACTCTGCGCGGAATTTGGGGAGAATATGTAGCGGAAGGGTTTTAGAAATGTACCTCTTGCCATATTGCTCAGTAAAGCTGACCGTTGACTTAAACCGAGAACAAGTCATCGCTAGATTTTCTAAATCTATTTTAGAACACCCACCGTTTCCTTATATTTTTCCACTAGGGCAAATTGATTACATGGGCAATGTGTCAAATAATAAATTTCGATTGACTAGAGTTAAGGAGGTTGGAGGAAGAGGAAATATTTCTCCGTTTGTTTATGGAAAGCTCTCTTCTAATAATGAAGAGACACAAATTAAGGTGATTGTCACTCTAAATCCATTGGAAATTATCTGGTCTATTGCTTGGTATAGTTTATCAGTCTGGGTAATCTATGCTTCAATTGTTCGATCGCTTTCTAACAATAATTTGATAATGGTATTCTTATGGGCTTATTGATGATGTGCATTGCTTATGCTATAACAATTTACATTGTTAATAATGAATTAAAGTTTGCTACTAAATTTCTAGAGGATGTTTTTGAAGTTCAAGCTCAAAAATGAATGAAGCACTTTCTTTATCGAGTATAGAATGAAAAACATTGGCCTTTCCACTTTCTTTAAATATCTTGCCATCGCCGGGAATATTCTCTTCATTCTATGGGTCACGTACAACAGAATTGATGAAGGCTTCAGCGGCACGCTGGTTCAGAAAACGTCATATGTCGGCTTGATGCTGTTGTTAGTGCTCAATACGGTTTTGATTTTGAGAAAAGAAGAATAAGCCAGGCATTCTCTGTAATGCTGGCTCAAGAAGTCCAATCTCAATAGGTAAAAAGCGCCATTGCAGGTATCTTTGAGGGATAATTATCGCTTCATCCTTGGTACATCATAAGCACTTCATAAGCACATGATAAGCACATCCCTTACGGTCAGCCTTAGTTCGTGTAGGCCCTAAATTAGTCAAAGACGATGATCTGCCATCGTAGGGAATGCGCTTTTCATTCTCTGGGTCACTTATAATGGGATGGATGAAGGCCTCAGCGGCACGCTGGTTCAGAAGGCGTCGCATGTTGGCTTGATGCTTTTGTTGGCGCTCAATACGGTTTTGATTTTGAGAAGAGGGAAGTAATCGTTTATTTGAAGTACGAACGATATGGAATGAGCAGCAAGAATCCCAGCGCGATCACGATCTCACCAAGCAAAACTCCCAGCGCTTGGATTGGCCCAAAATATGGAATCTGCGGAGCGGTTTGCGAGCCCATTCCGAATACATCGGCCATGCCGGAGAAAACGGCAATCACATATCCGGTCGCAATCATGCGTAAGCCAATGTCCGCGGCGATGGAGCGTTCTATTCCCTTCCACAAGCCCCACAAGCTGGTATATCCGCCGAGACAGATGATCGCCAGTCCAACCAGGAAGACCGAAATCTTAACAAATCCAACCGTGGGCGTGCGCTGGAGACCGAACCAACCCGGCTTTGTGCCGACAAGAAAAACAAACAGTCCGAACAACGTCGTGATCAATCCCACGCGCACACGCAAGCGCGACGGCCCTGGGGAATGCAGTAGGCCATTAGCACTGGAAGCGGTCCTGTCTTTCGGTTCATTCATGACGGTAGATTCTTCTCCAAAAAGTTAAGCCAGTTGCCGCCGAGAATGTTCGCGGCATCCGATTTTGAATAGCCGCGCGCGGTCAACAGCGGAATCAGCTTTTGCAGGTCGGCAACCGTATCAATTTCGGGCGGAACGGACTGCAATCCAAACCCACCATCGAAGTCGGAACCAATGCCCACGTGCCGCGCATCCCCGGCCAATTGACAGATATGATCCATGTGAGCGGCGACCACATCCAAAGGCACTTCTTCGCGGCGACTTCCCTTGTCGCGCGACCAGCCAGATTTCAAAAATGAATTCAACGGAACGATGCCGATGACCCCATCGTGTTCGATCACGCCGCGGATCACGCGATCCGATAAATGACGGTTGGTGGGAAAATTCGGCAACAGCGCCAGGCAATTGGCGTGGGTGGCGGCAATCGGACCTTCATACAAATCCAATGCTTCGAGAACGGATTGCTCATCCATGTGACTTAGATCGAGCGTGAAATTGAAAGCGGTCATGGCCTTGAGCAGACGACGGCCATCCTTGGTCAATGGACCAGGCTGGCGCGTGCCGCCCGAATAGCGTGTCCCGGCCCAGGCAAGACCAATCAGGCGCAATCCCAACTCATACCATTCGTCCAGCTCATCGGTCGAGCGGATGCCGTCCGCGCCCTCCATCAACGGAATCAATCCGACCGGGAGGTTCTTTTTTTCAGGCGATCCCCAATCATTCATATGATTGCGCAAATCTTTTGTGTTGAGAATAAGGCGAAAATAATCGGGCTTGGAATTGGTCAATTGATGATAGAGCCGCAACTGGTCGAGGTAGACGCGGTGAGCTTCTTCGTAATCCGCATAAACCGTCTTATCCCAATCTCCGAGCTTACTGCTTAGCGGCGATGCAAACAAAGTTGAGAAAACAATAGCAACGCGGCCGCGCTGATAATCGGGCCAGCCGATTAAACTGTCGCCGTTGTTTTCGGGGACGTTGGTATCTTTTTCCAGTTGGCGCGTTTCCGCCGCCGAGCGTGTGTAGTCGCGGCCATAGGCTTGCATATTCCAAGCCAGATCGCAATGTGAATCGATGATGAATGGTTTTTCCATAGTTGGAAAGAGCGCACCGGAAGGTGCGCTCTTATTTTTATTTCGCAGGAGTTTCCCCCGCGCTCGGATCTGTACTTGACTCCGTATGCCCGTACTCTTCGATAAGTTTCTTATAATCCTTGTCGGCGTACGCGCCGGAGTTGACTTTGCGAAGGCTGAGGCCGATGCGATGCTGATCGGTGTCGATGCGAATGATGCGCAGCGTGTGCACTTCGCCTTCCTTCAAAACTTCCTTGGGATGATCGATGCGATGATCGGCCATTTCGGAAATGTGGATCAAGCCTTCGATGTCGCCTTCGAGGCGGGCGAATGCGCCGAACTTGGTCAATCGGGTAATGACACCTTCAACCAACTGTCCAACGCTGAATTTTTCAACGCGCGACTTCCATGGATCATCGGCAAGCGCACGCAGGGACAGGCCAATGCGTTTCTTCTCGCGATCCACGTTGATGACTTTAACTTTGACTTCCTGTCCCACTTCTAAAACTTCCTTGGGATGTTGAACACGATCCCAGGAAATCTCGGAGAGATGAACCAAACCATCCGCGCCGTTGACGTTGACGAACGCCCCAAAGCCCGCCAGGCTGGTCACGCGTCCCGCATAAACCTTGCCAACTTCCAGCTCGTCAATGACGCGTTCTTTGACGGATTGGCGAGTCTCGGTGCTGGCGGCGCGTTCAGAAAGAATCAAGCGCCGGCGTTCGCGATCCACTTCAACAATGCGGACGGAGATCGGCTGTCCGATCATTTTTTGCCAGCGCTGTTCAGGCGTATCGCCGCTGGATTGGGCGTGGCGCATGGCGCTGATTTGAGACGAAGGCACGAAGCCGCGCAAGCCGCCCACCAAAACAATCAAACCGCCTTTGTTGAAACCGACGATACTGCTGTCATAAGTGCGGTCTTCTTCGAGCATCTTCTCAACATTTTCCCAGGAAAGCTGCTCTTGCGCGTGGCGGAAGGATAAAATGACATTCCCATTATCATCTTCCGGATTGATCACATAAACAGGAATCTCCGCGCCGACTTTGAGCGCCTCGCGTTCTTCCGCCGACAACTGTTCCAACTCGCGGCTGGAGATCACGCCCTCGGACTTTGCACCGATGCTTACGAGAATTTGGCTGGGACTTACTTCGGCAATCGTGCCGGTGCGGATCTCGCCTTGCTGGGGCATATCCACATTCATGTTCTCGGTCTGGAGCAGTGATTCCATGCTCTGGTTATTATTGTTATGATCTCCCTGCATGTTAGCATCGCTCCCTTGCTCTGGCAGGGTCTGGTTCTGATCCGTCACTGGTTGACTCCGATTAAAAAAGGTAAAGGGCATTATACAGGCGATTGCAGAAGTTGACAACCCTTAATGGCGCTACGGGTGCACGAAAAGGTTGTAAGTGGATTTTCAAAAATGAGCCTCTAAGGTAAGCTTTGGGCTTCTGATAGACCAAAGGATGCTCAGGAGGCTCGAGATGAAGTTTAGCATAGCAGTGGTAAGAAAGATAGCGGAAATCATGACCGAGGCGGTGCAGGAGAAACTCGAGGAAGGTGCGCAAGTGGCAGAGATTGAACAAGCGCTGCGCGAGGTAGCGAAAGAAGCCTGTGGGCTTGGATTGCAGGAAATGATTGAAGCGAATGAAGCGAAATATGCAAGTCGTGTCCGCTGTGGATGCGGGGCGGAAGCGGAGCCGCTGGGCAAACGGGAAGCTGTGGTGTGGAGTGTGTTCGGCAAAGTGAATTATCAGCGTCGATATTATCTGTGTGCGGATTGTCATCGTGGGCAGTCGCCCTTGGATGAGCGCTTGGGATTGAAGCCGGGACAGAGCACAGCGGGATTGGCGAGCTTGCTCGGGATCTTGGGAGTGGAAACATCGTTTGAAGAAGCCCGTCAATTGGCGGAGCGTTTTCTATTGTTTGGAGTGAGCGATCATACCGTACTCAAACATACCGAAGGCTATGGACAGGCACAAGCCCAACTCGAAGAAGAATGGAAACGAGCGGCAGAAGACGTGAAAGGATTAGAAGAACAGGAACAGAGCCTGCCAAGGCAAGCTGGGCGCATCTATGCCTCGGTCGATGGAGCGCATGTGCCATTGCACGGGGAGTGGCGAGAGTTGCGGAGTGACTGTTAGTATTCAGCACCCCTTCTGCAAGGGGTGGCCGGGCACGTTCGGGAGTAGACTTTCCGATGGTTAGGAACGGGAACGTCCTGCTCCGGGCGTGTGACGTTTGGGCCAGCCGGTAAGGCGCATGAGAAGCCTCTGGCAAGCTCGCGTGACTGTTTGGCTGCCCGTTCGGATTGCTAACCTGGGAGGCTCAATCGAGCCAGCCCGTGTCCGTGAGGGATGTCCTGCCCAAAGTCCCTGTGTTCTTCAGGGATAAATCAACCTGCCCGGCCCAATTCTATTCTCACGGAGGTGTTAGTATGGAAGAAGGTCGCACACGCTTTTTTGGACTGGATATTCACAAGGAGTACTTTGTTGCCGTGGGGGTCAACCCACAGCGCGAAGTCGTCTTTGGCCCGCAAAGAGTCTCGAACTATCAACTGGACGATTGGGTCTCGCGGGTGCTCACGCCGCAGGATTCGGCAGTGGTGGAGATGACTACCAATACCTACCTGTTCTATGATACGTTGCTGCCACAGGTACACTCAGTCATCGCCGTCCACTCGCCCAGCGTGCCGCTAGTCACGAGAGTGGCGGTGAAAACGGACAGGAAGGCAGCCTTGGCTCTGGCGCAACTGCTCGCAGCCGGGATGCTCACGGGAGTGTGGATCCCGCCGCACGAGGTGCGAGACCTGCGCGCCCTGATTGCCCGGCGGGAGAAGATGGTACACCTCTCGAGCTTGGCTAAAAACCGGCTGCACTCGCTGTTACATCGCAACCATCTGGTCCTGCCGGAGAAGAATCCTTTTTCTCCTGAGCAGAGCACTTGGTGGGAAAGCCTGCCACTGTCTGCAACCGAGCAGTTCCTGATGCGCTCCGACTTGGACACGCTCGCCTTCGCCCAAAAACAGGTCGCACAAGCCGAAGAACAGATCAAGCAGGAGAGCGTCCGAGATGAACGCGTTCCCTTGCTGATCCAGCTTCCCGGAGTAGCCATGCTCACCGCCATCACCATCCTGGCGGCGATCGGCGACATCACCCGTTTTCCAACTGCCAAAAAGCTGGTGGGGTATGCCGGACTGGGCACCCGTGTCCACGATAGCGGCATGACTTATAATTCCGGCCGGATCACCAAAGCGGGCCGGACAGACTTACGCCGCGGTATGGTGAATGCTGCCAATCATGCTATCGAGCACCACCCTCATTGGAAGAAAGAGTTCGAGCGGCTGGAATCTCACTTGGGTCGTTCCAAAGCCGTCGTGGCAATCGCCCGCAAGCTTCTGGTCGCCGTCTGGCAAAGTGGTTCAGTAGTCCGAACCATGTGCTCACTGAGCAGGTAGCTGATCGTTTTGCTGATCCACAGAATGTAGCCAGTTCATTCCTCCACCACGCGTACCAGGTTGGCACAAGAAACCTGCCAAACGGACAGTCTGCTCTGGCTTTTACTCGCGAACAATTGGACCGGCTGGAAATTGGCAAAGACCTACAGCAAATCAATTGGGGATCGAAGCCCCTCCATTTACCGCCCTCAACGTTATTGATCGAAAAAGAGTGAGCGGTGTCCCAAGTAGGTCGGCGCTCCTGAAAACAGGATATATTCCGGACGCCCCGGAACTCAACCTTAACCCGGTATTTGGAAACGGGCTCACCGCTCGATTCCATTATAGTACGGGGATCAAGAAAAACAACGTTTCGGCAAATGTCGAAGCGGTCTGGAAATATTGGTGTATTAGGTTTAGCATGGACCTGCTTCCCAGCCGCGACCATTGAATTTTCCCTCTTGACAAGTTTGCTGAGTCCGTGCGACTTTCAGTCGAAAACGTTGTGTGGGTATGAAGTGGAGCAGATTCACCCTTCTCATTCCCAAAATCACCATGGTTCTGCGGAACCGAACCAGCACGGATCCCGCGTGGGAGAACAAAGTCATCTGCAAGCCAAGAACATGAAATACCACTGCGACATCCAGGAAGCCGAACAATTTGGACGATTGTTATGGGCTACGGGGATCCAACATCAGGTCGACGGCTACGAAGAAATCGTCTTCGTCTCAGACGGTGCCGTGTGGATTTGGAATTTGGCACAAAAGTATTTTCCGAATGCGGTGCAGATCGTGGATTGGTACCACGCCAGCGAATATCTCACGCCCATTGCCGAAGCCGCCTTCGGAGCCAATACCGCACCAGCTCACGAGTGGCTGGTCCAGGCTCGCACCGAACTTTGGGAAGGGCGCATTCAGGATGTGATCCAAACTTGCCGCAGTTTGCTGTCTCCTGTTTCTGCCCGGCCATTCATCGAAAAGGCGATCACCTATTACGATCATAATGAAAAACGAATGGACTATGCCCGTTTTCGACCATGCGGTTACCTGATTGGCAGCGGGACCATTGAAAGTACCTGCAAGCAGATTGCCGCGGTGCGTCTCACATCGTCCCAGTCCTTTCGGGAAACGTTCCGGTGCACGTTGGACCTTGCCTGGCGTGATCGTCACCGCCAAAGCCAGAGCCGCTTGGCTGAGCCATGCGTGGGATCTTTGAAACCGGATTATTTCAATTTATCCCCCGCTACCTACAACCTTTGAGTGCTCCCGGCGCTACAATGGCCGTCTGCGCCGAAAATACTGCAATTGGAAATCAGGCCGAATCATTTTTGATATAATCAGTCTTGGAGTTAACATGCCTGCTATTTATCCCTTCACTGCCATCGTTGGACAAGAACGTATGCGCCGCGCTTTGATTCTCAATGCGGTCGATACCCGTATCGGCGGTGTATTGATCCGCGGCGAACGCGGCACGGCCAAATCCACTGCGGCACGCGCATTGGCCGCGCTATTGCCGCAAGTCAAAGTCGTTGAAGATTGCCGCTTCGGATGCGATCCCGATAAACCCGGCACTTGGTGCACGGAATGTAAAGAGCGTTTCGGCGATGGGAAAAAATCATTACCATCGCATAATAAAACCACGCCGTTTGTAAATCTTCCTGTTTCCGCGACTGAAGATCGCGTGGTAGGAACATTGGATATCGAGCAAGCCATTCAGAAAGGCGAACGTCACTTTGAACCTGGTGTGCTTGCGAAAGCCAACCGTGGATTGCTGTACATTGATGAAGTCAATCTGCTCGACGATCACGTCGTGGATGTTCTGCTGGAACTCAGCGGCGATGGGAGTCAACGTAGTCGAGCGCGAAGGGATTTCGTTTTCTCATCCCGCCCGCTTCATCCTGGTTGGAACGATAAATCCCGAAGAAGGGGAATTGCGTCCTCAATTGCTGGATCGCTTTGCTCTCTCCATGGATATCGTTGGCATCCGCGACGCGCGCGAGCGCGTGATGATTATGGAACGCAACCTTTCCTTTGAACGCGATCCCGAGGCCTTCCGCAAAGAATGGATGCCAAAGGAATTGGAAATTTCCAAACAAATCGAACGCGCGCGTGAGCTTGTGGATCAAGTTACATACACCAGCCGCGACTTATTATCTATCGCGGCGCTGACCGCTTCGCTCAACGTGGATGGTCATCGCGCCGATCTGGTCATTCTCAAAGCCGCGCGGGCGCAAGCCGCGTTTGAGGGCCGTACGAAGATCACTGATCATGATATCGCACTCGCCGCAGAACTGGCTTTGCCTCATCGCATCAAGCGCACACCATTCCAGCAAGCCGAGATTACTTCCGAGCAATTGCAGGAACGCATCGAGCAACTGGCAGGTCAATCGGTGCCAAGTGAATCGGAAGAAAAATCCGAATCGCAGGAAAGCAAGTCTGCGGAAAAAAAAACTTAAAGCTTGAAGACGAGGCACAGGAAAGTCCGCAACAAGGACAACCTGAGCCGATGCCGCAGGATGACGTATTTACCCACACCGATGCCAAATGGTGGGAGGGTGGACAAAAAATTAGAGCGGGCGAAACATTTCAACCCCGCAAATTAAATACACCGCTCGATAAGCTGACGCGCCAACGCGCCGGACGCCGTTCGCTCACCAAAACCGAGCGCAAACACGGACGTTATATCAAGGCGCGTCCGGCTGGCAACAAAACGGATGATATTGCCTTCGATGCAACCTTCCGCGCGGCTGCTCCATTCCAAAAGCGACGCGTCGAGAAACGCAAACGATTAGCATTTGCAATCGAGAAGTCGGATTTACAGCGCAAGGTGCGCGTCAAGCGCGTGGCGAATCTGGTTTTGTTTTTGGTGGATGCTTCGTGGTCCATGGCAGTGGCGGAACGCATGAACGCAACCAAAGGCGCAATCCTTTCGTTGCTGACGGATGCGTATCAACGCCGTGACCGCGTGGAACTCATCGTTTTTCAAAAAGATCGCGCCACGCTCGTCCTGCCTCCGACGAATTCCATTCAACTCGCCCAGCGTGCGTTGATTGATATTCCGGTTGGCGGCAAGACTCCGCTCTCGGCGGGTCTGCTCATGGCCGCGGATGTGTTACAGCATGAGAAATACACTCATCCGGATATCGAACCGTTACTTATCGTTCTCACCGATGGTGCGGGCAATGTTTCGATTGGCACGCTCCCGCCTCAGGAAGAATCCTATCGCTTCGCCGAATTGATCGCCCACGAAGAAGTCAAGAGCGTGGTCATCAACATGGAACACGCCGCCTTTGATCAGGGCTTGGCGCAAAGCCTGGCCGAGCATTTGAAAGCACCATGCTACCCCTTAAGCGAATTGAAAGCCGAGAATTTATACCACGCTGTGAAAGATGAGATGGCAAGGCCAATGAAGAAATGACGAAAGAATTCCGAGATTTTTGCGAAGCACTTCCGAAGGAAGCAAAATCTCGGAATTCTAATTTATTTTGTTGCACTCATCGCACAACGAATACCTTTGAAGAGGTCCCCATTCGTAGGGACGCCGCTGAAGCGGCCGGCCGAGCGCACATCGCCACCATTGTCGTCCGACGAACCGCCCCGCAACACTCGGTACTGACCCGAATCCGGACCAGCAGGATTCGACGGTGGCGAACTATGATAATAGGTAGCACTGTACCAATCGTTCACCCATTGCCAGACATTGCCTGCCATGTCGAGCGCGCCGTACGGACTGGCTCCATTGGGATAACTTCCAACTGCAGTTGGTCCTCCAACGGCGCTAAAAATGTAATTCAGCAAGGTTTTGTCCGGCGCGTTATTGCCCCAGGGATAAATGCGCCCATTCGTGCCGCGCGCAGCTTTTTCCCATTGCGCTTCCGTGGCCAATCGGCGGTTTGCCCATTTGCAGTAAGCATCTGCCATATTCCAATCCACGTCGATCATAGGATAATTATCAAATTGAGAATTACCGTAATAACCGGAAGCATTTGGGTTAGTCAGTTGACTACATGCGCCTGCACTCACACATTTGGCATACATAACGTTGGTCACATCGGTTTGGTCAATCCAGAAAGCATCCATATATACACTACGTTGTGGCTTCTCGTTGGCTTGTCCATTAGGATCAGAGTCCGCTGAACCCATCAGGAAATTGCCAGCAGGCACATATAGAAGCTTCATGCCATCTTTTGGTGAGATCATGCTCGAGCCAATACTGAGCGAGGGCGATGTAGTAAACGTGGCTGTCGCGGCGGGAATAGGAGTCGAAGGATGTTGATTGATTGCAACAATTATGCTCACGATGACAATAAGGATAATTCCTAAAACTCCAAGCCAAGCTGGAAGCGATTTACTTGCAGGCTGTTTTTGTGTTGCTGGTTTCTTCTGAGCGGCTTCGCGTTCTGCTTCCTCGCGAGCAATTTTCTCGGCGTTTTCTTGTTCTTCCCTTTCACGAGCCAATTTCTAAGCAGCATCGCGTTCTAATTTTTCGCGAGCAGCTTTCTCTTCAGCTTCGCGCTCTAGTTTTTCGCGGGTGTCTTTCTCTGCGGCATCATGTTCTGCTTTTTCACGGGCTAATTTCTCATCGGCTTCGCGTTCCGCTTTTTCATTGTATTGATCTTGGGCTTTCTTTGTTTGAGGAACAATATTGACCGGCGACTCACTTGTTTCTTCAGTTCCCTTGATGTTTGCAGGAGAGGTGATTGACTTCCCGCTCCTGCGGATACGCAAAGTCGCACCGATCTTATCTGCCCGCACGCGCAAAGCCCGCATGAGCATTTCATGACCATCATCTTCAAACAAATCCACCCAATGCCATTTTCTCAAGCTTTCGGGCGAATCACATTCTTCCAAACGCGCAGGGATAATGAAAATCTCCCCTTCGGGTTTCTCCATCGCCGTATTTAGAGCAAGCCGCACTTCTTTTTGTCGAAACCCCGCTTGGTTGAATTGGTTTGAAAGACAAACCACCACCACATCCGATTCGCGCACTGCTCTCCGGATTTCAAGTTCCCAGTCTGCACCTGGGAGAAGCTTTTCCTTATCAAGCCACACATCCACGCCCTCTCTTGAGTCGGGTGTACAAACTGCGGACGCGATCACGGTCAGCATGGGCATGGCATAGAAAAACTTTGAGGGGTCGAGTTGACAGCATAAGAATCCCGCCGGGAAGCAATATATCGAAATTATTACTCGACTTTTGCAGCACTTTAATAACTGAATAACCAAGCCATCAGCGAGCGGTACAATCGATAAGTGCGATAATCGCTTTGGAGGTGCGGCATGTATCCACTGGTGGAATTTCCTGAGTTGGTGCAACACTACGCTCCGTTCTTCGAAGAGGTTTTCTCTCCGGAAGCCTTCATTGAGTTTGAGCGCTATATCAGTGGTCTGATCGTTTCCGAGAATAAGACGGTGGATGGGATCAACCGTCTGTTCGTGATGGAGAGCCGGAACCAAAGTTCGTTGAATCGCTTGCTGACGCAGAGTCCATTTTCTCTGGAAGAGTTGAACCGAGCTCGCCTGTCGATGCTGGCCAGTGTGCCGGGGACACAGATCAAGCCCAAGGGAGTGCTGGGAGTGGATGACACGTTGCTTCAGCATTACGGTCAGGACTTCGAGAAGATCGCCAAGTTGTTCGATCACGTTACTCAAACCTATGTCTGGGCACATGACTTGGTCACAGTTCATTATAGCGATGAGGAGACAGACTACCCGGTCATGTTCCCACTCTGGGAACCGGTAGCGTTGGAAAAACTCGAAGCAGGTTTGCGAGCATCTGGGATTCCGCTCAAGGCCAGCAAAGAGAATCTCAAAGAGACAAACCCGAACAAGTGGCGGAGCTATCTATTGGGAGTGTGGCAGAGACGGCAAAAGAAGCATGAAGAGTTGCGTGAACTCTACGATAGCAAGCTCATTATGGTGGAGAAGATGCTGACCCAATGGGTGAGCGAACATCCTGACGCACACCTGCCAGTGACCTTCGATAGTTGGTTTACCCAGCCGGACTTCTGCCGATTCTTGGACAAGCAACTGCACCTGGCTTACGTCGGTACCCTGACTGGCGCCGATCGGGTGAACTTGAAGACCGGTGAAACCCCATTGGAAAAGTTCGCACTCCACCTCAAGCAGGAACATTTGGAGGCCGTCGCCCGCGGCGGGAAACCTGTCTTTCATCGCATTACGATCCCCTTCAAGCGAGAGCATGAAATCTATTACCGCTACTGTGCCACCCACCAAATTCATGGCTTCAGACGACATCGCTTGGTGATTAACCATCGCGAGCCGGACTTATCGGACAATCCAACCTTTTTTATCAGCAACCGCTTGATCTGGCATGCCGCCGGTATTACCCATATTCGACGTCATCGCTGGCCTGTTGAGGTGTATCACGAGGAAGGTAAGGCAGAAGGACTCGACCAGTATCAACTCCGGGACTTTGGCGCGATCCAACGACACGTTGCCCTAGTCGCCGTGGTGTATTCCCTACTGCGTGCAGCCCAACACGACCATGACCTTCGCACGCGGCTTCAACGAATACTCAAGGTGAATCTTGAAGGCAACCCAGCTTCCGGACGTCGAGCGGCCCAAGCTCAAAGCTTGTGGTGTCTGGGCTTGTTCATTCAAGCCGGTCTGGCACAAGGCCAGTCCTTGCACAAAATCATGGCTCCGCTCATCCAGAGCATGTGCAGGGCTTGAAGCAGTTCAGCATCCGCTGACCGGCAGTTGCAATCTCGCTTGGCAAATCCCAAGTGAGATAGGTTTGTGTTGCCCGGGCTCAGATCACTGGCATTCGAATCTGTCCTGCGCAGTCGTTTGGTTATTCAATTCTTAAGGTGCAAAAGTCGAGTTATAAGTCTAATTTTTATAAATTGCCCTCTTGACAGTTATAGAACATTAGTTCTATAATGCGGACATCTATCCTATGATAAGGAGGTAGACATGAACACCGTTCGTAACTCACACAGTGTAGGGGATGGCTTGGCTGATATGTTCCGCAATCTCACGCGCGGCAGGCGCATCAACCGCGGTGCGGCATGGGGCCTGATGATTATCACCGCTCTCGTGGCGTTTGAAATCTTCAATTACAGCACTACGCAGTTTGCTCTGGCCGATATGCTTGGCGATCTCAAATTTGCCGGCCTGCGCTGGGCAACCATTCTGGCCATTGCATTTTGTGGCATTGACTTTGCTGGAATTGCCCGCATCTTCACACCGCAACAAGGCCGCGATGAACCAGCCGAGGTTTGGTATCTTTTCGGCGCATGGCTGTTGGCCGCCGGCTTCAATGCCACGCTCACATGGTGGGGCGTTTCGGTCGCCATTGCCGGCCATACCAGTGCTGGAGCTGGCGCAGTGATCAGTAACAGTACATTGATCAAAGTCGTGCCGATCTTTGTAGCGGTGATGGTTTGGTTGATCCGCGTGCTCATCATTGGAACATTCTCCATCGCGGGCGACAATCTATTTTCCACTGCGGACGCGCGCGGCTATCAAACTCAAAGATCATATTCGCAGCCGTCTCGACCGGTAACGGCCAGCAGCACAGTCGGAACAACTCTGCGCCCTGCATCATCCCTGCCGCGGCCAGTCCAAAGTTATCACCCGGCACCCAAGCCCGCGCCGCCCACCAACTTTGATCGTCCCGAGCCGACCTATCACAACATGTCCTTCGACTCACAGTCTCCATCCGATGCGAATGAAATGCGCAAACAGTAAAGGAACTTAAATTTTTGTATAGCTCTAAAACAATTTAGCTCGACGCGGGTTTTTAACCCGACATGAAAGGAAACCAACCTATGTCCCACGTTCGTCACGAAAAAAGTAATCGGCGAACAGCCGCGGCCTACCATCAAGAAGGCAGCGGCTGTTCCTCTTTTTATTGGCTTCCGCCTTTATCTGTTTTGTTTTTTGGTACGATGATTGCCATTGTTTTGATTCACATTTCAACTCAAACCGCGATACTTCCAAATAATTCGATTGCATCGAACGGACTCGCTCCATTATTTACACCGGAGGTGCAATATTGGAATGCAAGTATTCTGCGTTGGAGCACTAGCTTAAACCTCGATCCAAATTTGATTGCAACGGTCATGCAGATCGAATCCTGCGGTGATGCGTTTGCGCGTTCCTCCGCCGGCGCGGTTGGCCTTTTTCAGGTCATGCCAGATCATTTTGCTTCCACTGATCAACCATTCGATCCCGATACCAATGCCTTGCGCGGATTAACGTATCTGCGCCGCGTGTTCGATACCTCGAACCAAAATATTTCGTGGACACTTGCGGCGTACAACGGCGGTTCAGAGTCTGATTGGGTCGAATGAATGGATGTGGCCCGCAGAAACGGTCAGATATGTTTATTGGGGAAGTAGTATTTATGCGGACGCTATGCAGAGGAAGTCATCGAGTCAACGCCTCGAGGAATGGCTCGCGGCTGGAGGAGCTAGTCTATGCCAACGGGCGCATCAACAACTAAATCTACCCTGATTGTTTATTGCTTGTAGTTGATTGCTGAGGCACACTCTTTTCCAGTGGAAGCCAAATGGCAAACGTGGTGCCCTGTCCTTCTTTTAATTCAACGTTGATCGTTCCCCCGTGATTTTCCACAATCCACTTTGCGATAGACAACCCCAAGCCAAAGCCCGGCGACGAAGAACGCGTGCGTGACTTCTCGGCGCGATAGAACCGGTCAAAGATGTAGGGCAAGTCTTCACTTGGAATTCCAGGACCGGTGTCCCGGACAATGATGCGCACCTGATCGCCTACTCGCGCAAGCCCCATCCGAACATCACCGCCTTGGGGTGTATATTGAATCGCATTCCCCACCAAATTCAGCAGGACTTGTTTCAAACGGTCGCGGTCGCCGTTGAATTGAATTTGATCAATGTCTGCAATCTTAAGATGCACTTTGTTTCTCGCGAGGATGTGCATTTCCTGAAAGACTTCAAGCATGAGCGTATCGAGATCGATGGGTTGCTTGTTTAACGCAAGCTTGCCGGAGTCGGCTTGAGTGAGGAGCAACAATCCGCCGACCAGACGAGTCAGCCGGCCTGCTTCCTGATCAATGCTGGAAAGCAACTCTTCGTCGAACTGTTTCATGTGCCGCATTAAATCCGCATTGCCCTTGATGACCGTCAGCGGAGTACGCAGCTCATGGCTGACATCGGCAAGAAATCTTTGTTGTGAAGTGAAAAGGTTTTCGAGCCGTTCCAGGGTTTGATTGAACGCCTCGATCAGATTGCCAATCTCATCGTTGGACGCAACATCATAAGGAATGCGGCGCGAAAGGTCGGCGGCGCGGTTAATGGCCAATGCGGTGTCGGTAGCCACACCCAGCGGGGCAAGGACGCGGCCAAGCACCAGCCACGAACCCAATCCGGCGAACAGGGTGAAAAAAATATCGGAGACTAAAAGAATCTCCAGCAAATCGCGACGTGCAGCATCCACCACACCCAGGTTGGTGGCCACTTGCAGAATGCCCACTTTATCTTCGCCGGCCCGCAAAGGAATGCTCAGGACTTGCAAATGAACATTGTGAACGAAATTCTCTCGATAAATCGGTTCATCAGCTTGCAAACCAACTGGATCAAGTGGATCGCTCATGCTTGCAATACCCGGCGAGGTGGCCTTGATTTTGTGATCTTCGCCCCACAATTGGGCATAGACGTTCGACGTCAGATCGAGTAGCGGCAATGGCGCAACATCAATCTGCGCCAGTGAGTCCATGTGGGATTCCTGAATGATATCGTGTGCGGTGCTGGCCAATGTATTATTAGCCTGATTGAGCAGGAGAGCCGTGATAATAATATAAACCGCCGCGCCAAAAGTCAACAGAATTCCCCCGGCGACCGTGGAATAAAGAAGAGTCAGGCGAAGGCGGAGGGACACGGGGATTTACGATTGTAGATTTGCGATTTCCGCATCGCCTTACGGGTTTTCCCGTAATACGTAACCAACGCCGCGCACGGTATGGATCAAGCGCGCCTCATCCTCCGCTTCGAGTTTCTGCCGCAGATAACGAATGTAAACTTCCAGCACATTGCTCTCGCCGCCAAAGTCATAACCCCAGACGCGGTCAAAGATGACTTCGCGCGTCAGAACCTGTTTGGGATGACGCAGGAACAACTCAAGCAATTCGTATTCTTTGGCGGTCAAGGCAACGAGACGATTGCCGCGTGAGGCTTGGCGCGAGCCGGTATCGAGGGTCAAATCGGCGAATTTCAACACAGGCACACGTTCCGGCTGTGTGCGGCGCAGAAGCGCACGCACGCGCGCCAGCAATTCGTCGAGGTTGAACGGCTTGACCATGTAATCGTCCGCGCCGGCATCCAATCCCTGGATGCGATCCTGAACCGTATCCTTGGCTGTCAACATTAGGATCGGAATGGAGCCGCCGCTTCTTAAACGATTACAAACTTCCAGGCCGTCGATGCCCGGAAGCATCCAATCGAGGATCACGATATCGGGAGTATGATCGCGCGCCAAAATCAAACCTGTGCGGCCATCGGTGGCGGTATCGACCACGTAGCCTTCATAAGCCAGCCCGCGCTGAAGCAATTTCAAAATTGCCTGATCGTCTTCGATGATCAATATTCTTTCGTTCATGGCTCACTCTCCAACAAAATAATACCACATTTGGTAGAATGTCCGCATGCCCATCAGCAAGCGGATTTTTGATTTGATCGTCGCATCAATGGGACTCACTATCCTTTCGCCAATTATTTTATTGACGGCAATTCTGGTCCGCATCTTTCTTGGGACTCCGGTCTTGTTCCGTCAAACGCGGCCGGGTTATAAAGGGAAACCTTTCACCGTTTACAAATTCTGCACCATGACCGATGCGCGTGACGCAAAAGGAAATCTCCTATCCGATGAAATTCGCCTGACGCGCTTTGGAAAATTCCTGCGCTCGCTGAGTCTCGACGAGCTTCCCGAACTTCTTAACATTCTGCGCGGCGAGATGAGCCTCGTTGGCCCGCGGCCTCTGTTGATGCAATATCTTCCGCTTTATTCAGCCGAGCAAAGGCGAAGGCATGACGTTCATCCCGGCGTGACCGGCTGGGCACAGGTCAACGGACGGAACGCGATTGACTGGCCAACTCATTTTGCGTTGGACGTTTGGTATGTGGATCATTGGTCTTTTGGGCTGGATCTGAAAATATTATTCATGACCCTTTGGAAAGTGGTCCAACGCGAAGACATCAACCAGCCGGGGCAGGCAACGATTGAATATTTCAAGGGAAACAAAGAGTGAAGTTGATTCTGCATTAAAGGCAGCTAATAAAGCCAAGTAAATAATACTTCGAAAGCGGGCCGCCCTAATCCATTTCCCAAAATCAGTTTTCGTAACAAAATCTACATACAAAATACACATCTACAATGATAATTGGGATTATATTAGACACATGAAGTGGAAATAATGATGGATAAAGAAGGAGAAAAATGCGCTTAAATAGACTTCTCGCTTTATTCTGTATTGGTGCAATGGCGATGGCTGCTTGCAGTGTGACCGTTGATCTGGGCGCATCGCCTTCCAGCACGCCAACTCCGCAGAACACAGATGTGAACCAGGTTCCAACGATGATCGCGCAGACCCTGCAGGCTCTCACGCAGACCGCGCTTCTTGCCACCCCTGCCAATACCTCCACACCCACAGCAACCGCAGCTGATCCCGGTACACCGATGCCGCCCACCTTGAGTGTCAGTGTTGCCACGACCTGCTATTCTGGCCCTAATACCAACTATAGCTTTGTGACTACCATCTATCCCGGAACTACCGTAACAGTGGTTGGAAAAGATACGCCAGACAATTATTGGGTCATTGACGTTCCTGGTTATCCCGGTACGACCTGTTGGCTTTCAGGACGGTATGCCAGCGTAAATGGCGACATTAGTGATCTCCCTGCACCAGCTGCGCCACCACTCCCATCAATAACATATAACTATAATCCAGGTTACTGGTGCGATCACTCCTCACATCGAGGACGGTGGACGCATTGGTCACATGGTTCGCATGCGTCACATCATTGGGACGATAGAGGATGGTACTGTCGATAGTCAGTCTAAGCGTATGCTTTGAAAAATGCTAAAGATGTTTCTGCGCTAAAAGCAATTAGTCAAAACCTGATGCACGAGAATTTGACAATTACTGATGGTGTCTACGGAATATTATCTGTAAATGATGTTGGACAGCAGATAGCAAAGCTGAGCGCAAGAATAGAATCAATTCAGGCTAATGATGTTGATGAACTAAAATCGCTGATAGGTCTTTTGCTAGTCAGGTTAGAGAAAAGATGATTTGTTCCCTGTTTATACTTTAAGTTCTTCCTGTATTGCTTTTCTGTATTCCCTATAAGCTCCATTGACGCTTTGTGCAAGTTTAGAAAGTTCTTCAGCACATTGATTATGAAACTCAAGCTGTTTGTTCACGGACATGCTTGGATCTCGACCAGTCCTAAAATAGGGTTCTAGATATTGTTGTGTCGAAGGGGCGTTATCCATGTTAATGAAATGGGCGTTCATGAATATCAAAAGATTCTCCAGTTCCTTACGAAAGGCGGACAACTTTCCATTTAGTTTTTTGCTCGAAAATGAATTGCTTACTGTACCAGCACCTGACCAGAATTCTTTGGTTCTGTCCACTTCCCTTTCGTCAATACTATGAATTGGGTGTAAGTCTTGCAGAAAAGTTATGAGTTGATCTTCATTCATTATTAAATCGAGTCGAGTAAACTTTAGTTTCCGCTAACATAAAGCGGAAAAAGGGGTTCTTGGAGTGCTTTTTGCTATTCGTGCGAGGTGCCCTTTGGGTAAATGAGCAGTGACCGAGTTCTTTTTTCGAAGTCGCCCAGAAAGATTGACAACTTCGGGAAATGCGCGTCCTGCCAGTGTGCGGCGAAAACGACCAGGGGTTCTTTTGGGTATTCGATCCCAAAATCCTGTGGGGGTGGCGGGTGTGGTGGCTGCGAGAAAACTTAGAATAGAACCAGCCATGAGCGCCAGTTCCGGCAAACGCTGGATCATTTCTTCGGCATGAACAAATTGGCGATGAGCGCCAATCATCTGTTTAGCGCTCAAAGGGACTTGCTCGACCGGCCAACGGTCTTTGTATATGTTGCTGACACTGATCGGTTTGAGAACCACAGGAGTCGCTAACAACCAAGGGGTATCAAAATCGGGATCATAGATGGCGTAGACATCAAAGGTTTGATTGCAGGCATTCGGCGCGCAGTCAGGTAAAACCAAGTTACACCAAATCTCTGCTCGCAGGACATGACCCTGCTCTTCCCAACTTTGTATCTTATCCGGCGCAGTTGCGGCGATCACGTTTCCTTTATGCGCGCGTGCCAGCGGACGGATCAATTCTCCGTAGACAGGCATGCGCCCCACGCCACAATAATTCGGGAGCACGTTGCGGCGGGCTGTAAAGTTGCTTGCTAAACGCAACTCGTACTGCACTATCTCGGCTTCTTGTAGGTCACTCACCTTCACGCCTGCGTCGACTACCACAATTTCGTCCGCTGAAAGCGTTTTCTTGATGTTTTTGAGAATGATCCTCCATAACCGCTTTTCACTCGGATCTTTGGGGTGAACGCGTTCAAACGCCTGCGGCAATGCGATCCGCTGTCCGTTGATTTCTCCCACCTTACCTACCACTCCAAAGATAACCGCTGGCAAAGCACGCCCAGCGGCTGGATGATAATGTTTGCTTGGACAGTTTTTCAAGGTCGGACGCCAAAAAGCGGTCACATCGGCTACCACAGGTTTGTATCCTTCATATTCATGTCGTTGCCACTCGGGCAAGCTTTCCACATGCTTGCTCCATTGCGCTATCAGAGTTGTGGTTTGCCAGACGCCACTATTGGTCGCTGCCCAAGCTCTGCGTACTGCTTTATCTTCCAAGCCAATGGCTTTCAAGGCAGGAAACAATGCGCCGCGAACTCGGTAACAACTGCCCGCTCAAAAACGCCCAGAACACATGCAGCATCGCAAGATTCGTTCCAATGGGCAACCCTTCAAGTAGTTCGTCCAAAACGGTTATGGTATGATTCGTTTTGGTAATGGCGTTGTGGGATTTTTTCACAAAATAAGATTACCACGCTTTACGTCATTACCGCTTTCTTTATCTAATCCAGTTAGCGGAAACTAAAGGTAAATACATTTCTATTATGTTCTCGTTTTCTATCTAAAGCTTCTCTCAAAATGCCAAGCAAATAGCCTGCTACAGCGCCCCCTACAACGCCCCCTAATACGGTAGTGACGAATGGAGAGTTCAGGATGTTGAGCAGCGTTAACATTGGTGTCAATACCGAGCAGTATATGTGGAAAAATAACTAAACTGAAAGGGCCTATTCGTATGTTGAAAAATGAGTTGCTCCTTAAAAGAAGCTCAAAAGGTGGGCCCGGCTGGATTCGAACCAGCGACCAAGCGATTATGAGTTGCCTGCGCTAACCACTGCGCCACGGGCCCCGAAAGCAATTAGCGATTAGCAGTTAACGTGGATGGATCACTACGCTAAAGACTAACCGCTAAGCAGAGCGGGAGACGGGATTCGAACCCGCGAATATCAGCTTGGAAGGCTGACGCCTTACCACTTGGCGACTCCCGCAATGCCATGATTTTACCGTGAGGCACACCTTCGGTCAAGCAGTGATGACATGAGATTGCCGCATCCCTATGCTCCTCGCAATGATATCAATTGCTGATATGATGACAATCATGCCAGAGGATTTCAAAGACAAGGTCGTATTGATCACCGGCGCGGGCAAAGGATATGGACGCGCGTTGGCGGAAGCGTTCGCAACGAATGGAGCATGCGTTGCGGCCAATGATATTTCACCGGTCAATCTCGACCCGTTAGTGGCTCAACACAACGGGCGGATCAAAGCCTATGTGGAGGATCTCGCCAAGAAAGTCGGCGCGCAAGCCGTCGTCAAACAGACAGAAGATGATTTTGGAAGGATTGATATTCTGATCAATCATGCCGCGGTCGAGCCGCGTATGTCTCTGCTCGACATGGACGAATGGGATTGGCATCGCGTGTTGGATGTCAACTTGACTGGCGCGTTTTTGATGATGCAATCGGTGGGGCGCGTGATGAAGGAAAAAGGTTCGGGCGTGATCGTCAACTTGATTATGACGAGTCCGCTCGAGACGCAGAATGAAGCGGCTTATCTCGCCAGCATGAATGGATTGATCGCATTGACGCTCAGCGCGACCGATGAACTCGCTCCATTCGGCCTTCGCGTTCACGCGGTGGGCACGGCATTGGATAAATTTCAGCGCGTCGATCCAGATGTTCCGCGCCAGCTCGTGCAAGCCGTGTTATATTTGTGTCGCACTAAATCGTTGAATGGGCAGATTGTCAGTGTGGAGGAATAATGGAAGAGCTGATTGAGTATCGAAAACAATTAATGGATCGGTTGGCCGCCGCGGCAAAAGAATTTCGCACGGCATGTCTCGCGGTGAAAGATCCGTTTGCACCGATTGAAGCGGGATGGAATGTGCATCAGTTGGCCGTGCATACTCGTGATACGGATAAGTTCGTCTACGGCGTGCGCGCCCGCCGCACGATCAAGGAAGATAATCCTGAATTTCCAAACTTTGATGGCGACGCGTATATGGCTACGCATTATGTTCCGAAGGAACCGCTTCAAGAGATATTGAACGGTTTGGTTTCAAGCATAGATGAATTAACAAAAATTTTGCGCGGCTTATCTGGTGAAGCCTGGGGGCGTGAGTCACGTCACGAAACACAAGGCAGCGGTTTTACACTTCAGATATGGATTGAGCGCAGCCTAAAACATATCGAAGAACATTTGGCAACGGTAAAGAAAGCGAATTAACAAATGTCATTGCGAGCCCTGCGTAGTAGGGCGTGGCAATCTCGTCATTCAAAAAGGAGATTGCTTTGTCGCTTCGCTCCTCGCAATGCCAATTATGTTTTTTACCAAAGCGGGAAATGAATGAACGTTGTGAGCCACATCAGGAATGGCTGATGGATTTGTATAACGATCAATCCCATTAAGATGCCGACGATAAATCCCGCCACAATATCGGACACATAATGGACTCCCATCGCGACGCGCGCCAGCGACACCAGCGGAGCCCAAATCCATAAGATAACTGCAAGCCAACCTGGACCCAATCCGGCCGCCATGACCGCGATCATAAATGCGCGCGCGGCATGACCGGATGGAAACGAATGCGGATCGGTGTTGCGATAAATGCTTCCCCATTCGCCTTCGGGGCGGCGTCTGCGGATAATGAATTTGAGCGACATCACCAGCGCAGCCAGCACCGATATGCCGACTAATTCAATGATCGCCCATTGCTTCCAAAAAATATTTCCGAGCCACCACAAAATAATCAGCGCCGCGCCCCAAAACCACGAGTTGCCGGAATGTGCGAAGAAGATGGCGATGTCGCGCAGTGCGCCCGGTTTTTCGGCCACGCGCAATTGATCCGAAAGGCGCGCATCGAGTTGGAGAAGTGATGTAAAATTCATATACCCTTCAAATAACATGTCACTCTCCCGATGTCTTCGAGAGAGTGACATGTTGAGATTAAAGATTGGGTTGCTACTTTTTTGCTTTTGGTTTTGCTGTTGATTTCTTTGCAACAGCCTTTTTCGGGGCGACCTTTTTCTTCGCCGTAGGCTGTTTCTTTGCTGCAGGCTGTTTCTTCGCGGGCGCGGCTGGCTTTTTTCCGAATGGTTTTCGCAGAGCGGACTTAACCTGCTTCTCTAAATCTGCGCGCATCATTTCCAGTTGATTCGGTTTATCCACATCCATGCAAGGTTCCGCATAAGGCCAGACAATGGCGCGGCCCTTGACGCCAATCCGCTTGCTGACGCGCTCCACAAAATCCTGAAGTGTTGCCTGACGTGTGAGAAGCAAATAGAGCGTGTCCAAACCCATGATACCGGCTTGAGCGGCGGGATTCTTGCGATTGTCGATCAATGAATTCCATACATCGAGATGTTCGCTTGCCATGCGGACATGGATAACATTGATGTCGGCACCGCACACTTCCATATCTTTGAGTTTGGTATATGTCCGTTTCGAGCCGGGATAGCGCGCTTCCATTACTTCGCGCGGACAGACGCCGTAATAGATGTCGTCGCTGGTTTCCATGCAAGTTTTAATCAGCCAATCCACCATCTCTGATTTGAGAGCGGGGATATCCGAAGAAACCAGCAGGACATATTTATTTTTGGGATGAAGCTCCAATGACTTATTCACACCGGCAATCAGGTTATCCAGCATCTTGCCTTGATTCGATAAATAATGAAGCGGCTTCTTACAAGTCAAGCTGCTCTTTGGTGAAAGACCGGTGATAATCACGCTATCCACGTTTTTGGCCTCGCCCAAGGCATCGAGCGTCCACTGGATCATCGGCTTGCCGGCGACATCCACCATCGCTTTTGATTCGCCTTTTGTATAAGCATACAACCGCTCGTCGGGTTGTGGGATTCCACCTGCGGTAACTACTGCGTCCATAATCTTTTTCTCCTTGATGTCTTTGCGAGGAACATAAGCGACATGGCCATCTCCTCGCGGCTCACAATAAAATTAGTTTAATTCCTGTATTTGCGGCTCATATTTGAGCTTCGTCAACATTTCACTGTATTCGTCGCGCGTCAACGGACGCTTCTTGCCAGAGACGGCAACGAATGCGGCTTCCATCATGTTCGTTCCGAACGAACGGCCATCCAACACGGGCGTGGTTGTCATCAAATACTTGATGCCGCATTGCTTGAATAGGGCCACATCTTCGGGCGTGGTCGTGTTCGTAACAATGATTTTACCCTGCATATCGTCAGGCAGGTGGCGCTTGACATAAAGACAATCGCCGGCGGTTACCGTCGCATCATGATAATAATTTTGAAATTTGGGAATCCGGTGTTCCTGCTTTTCGCCGGTCGGATAGACCCATTCAAAGGGCAGGCGTCCGGCGATTGGCATCAAGATGGCAGCAAACGTCTTGAGTTGTTTGGCCGTATGCAACGCGATCGGAATGCCCAGTCCAAACATCAGATCGCCGAATGTGCATTCATACCCCGCATCAAAAAAACCACTGGACATTCCCCAGCGATCCGCGCCGCTCACCACAAAAACTTTTTTGCCGCCCACTTTATTGATATAATCGCCGATCTTTGACTCGAGCAGTGCAGCGGATTTTTTTTCAAGCGTGTTCTTTAATCCGACTTCATCCACGAGCGGTGTTTGCTTGACGAAGCGCACCATCGGCTGGACCGAATAGAGCGGATACCATTTCTCGTCCACCATCAACCCCAAATCTGCACCGCCCACCCCAAAGGCATCCACCTTGCCGTCTAATTCCTGATACTTGCGGGCGGCGGCTTCCATATCTCCATCGGTGCCGATGCGTTCAATGCTCACAGTCTCACCTAACAGACTTACCTCAACGGCTTTATCGCGCTTGGATGAACCAATACTAATGCTGACTGCACGCTTCATAAACGATCTCCTTCCTAATAAACATGGATGATTTATGTCAGTATACACCTAACTGGATTGTCTCTCAAGATTTTGGTTTTAGGGGCAAAGAGAAAAGGAATGTTGCGCCCTCGCCCGCTTGGCTTTCGACCCAGATGCGTCCGCCATGGACTTCGATGATTTGTTTGACAATGGCCAGCCCGGCGCCTGTTCCTTCTGCTTGTGCGTCGAGCTTATTGAATAAACCAAATATGCGTTCATGGTATTCCGGCGCGACGCCGATGCCGTTATCTCGTACGAAGAAAATCGGTTTGCCGTCCGCGGCAAATTCACGCAGGCCGATTTCAATGCACGGTTTGGCCTGACTGCCGATAAACTTGGCAGCGTTGTCAATCAAATTTTGAAGAACCTCGATGAACCTTTGGCGGTCTCCATATACCTCTGGCAAATTGGGCTGGATTTCAACTTGAACGCTGTGTGCTTGAATTCGTCCCTGTACTAGCTGCAGCGCCTCGCTTACTAATTCGTTAAACGGAACATCCTCGGACGGATTCACAAACCGACCTACGCGTGAAAGCTCCAGCAATTCGTTTAGCAACGCCTGCATTTTATCGCTGGCATCTGAGATGCGTTCGACATCTTTCGTCAGCCGCGCCATATCTCCCTTTTCTGCATCTTCGCGCAGGAAGCCCAGGAACCCTTTGATGGTGATTAGCGGCGATTTCAGATCATGCGAAACCATATAGGTGAAACGCTCCAATTCTTCGTTCTTGGATTCGAGTTCATTGATCAAAACTTCGCGTTCCGCCTCGGCCCATTTGCGTACGGTAATATCCCGCACCATCCCAAGCACTCGATCCTCGCCGCTGGCAATCAGGCGCGATTCGTAATCATGGATGCCGTCTTGGCCAGGTAGTTGATATTCGAATGCGTAAGTCTGATTGGTCAGCAATGTCCTTGTGATTCCAAATAGGGTGGGCGAGGAGATGAAGTCGGGCATTACATCCCGTATATTTTTGCCTAGGAATTCTTTTGGGGAAAGTACCGGGTTGGTTTCTTCTGATTTGAAGAAATTTACAAAAATACCATTTCTATCCAGCTCGAAGATCATGTCGGGAATGGCGTTCAAAAGTGCACGGTTGCGCGCCTCGCTTTGATAAAGTTCCTCCTGCGTTTGCTTCTGTCCAGTAATATCGTAAAAAATTGCAAGAATGCATGCCTGATCGTCAAGATGGATCAGTTCGTAAGAGGCGAGGGTGTCGTGTTCCTCACCATTTTGGCTGACAAAGCGATATTCCATATATTCAATGGAACGCTTTTCTTTCAATTTTTTCACAAATTGACGCTGTTCTTCTATATTCTTCCATAGACTGAATTCGAGCGGCGTATGGCCAATTGCTTGGCTGGCATTCACCCCACTTAAGTTCCAGAAGGCATTATTGGCTTCCACAAATCGGCCACCATCCAGTGTGAAAATTGCAATGGGCAATGGATTGGCCTGAAAGAACTTGCGGAAACGCTCCTCGCTGACGTGCAGAGCCTTCATATAGTTTTGTAGGTTGTTCATAAGAAGATATGCAAGAACCGCGGACAAACCAAATGCGGCAGTCAGATCGCTCGACACGCTGTAGATACCATCTATTGCAGCATGCAGGACCCCGTGTGCTTGAAGAATGGTCATGGTCCAAAGGGATGCAATGCTTAGTATGCTTAATCCAACTGTAGCCTGCCATCCTAACAATAGGCTACATCCTAGCACTATAACCAACTCACCTACTATGGCTGTGTCACGAACTCCCGAGCCAATCCATGCCTCATATGCCATAGTGGACCAACTGCTGAGCACTAGTAATATTCCCGCCCATTGGACATATCTGCGGTGAATGAACCAAATAATGATCAAGACGAGAATGAGCAAGGCCTCGAGCATGAGGCTGCTGGGGTCGAATAAACTATAGCCTTCGATGATATAAGAGACAATTAGATAAAGAAGAAAAACGATCCCGATCCATGCAAGAATGTTCACCAGCTGAGCGCGGCGATTCTTTTCCGGATCGTCAAATTGCGGCGGCATGATTAATTTGCGAATTCGTTCGAATACTTCGGCTCTCTTCATGACTACGGAGATTATAAATCAATGTTTGGATTTAATGACTTTTTTGTGTTGACTCTTATGCAAATATTTTGTATATTATCGAAATGACTCTTCCCACCACCATTACCGTGATCGGCGCGGGCAGCGCTTCGTTCGGCGAAAACACGCTGGCCGCTTTGATGCATTCGCCAAAATTGCGCGGTTCCACACTGCGGCTCGTGGATCGAAACGCAGCCAGCCTGGATATTGTTTATCGTCTCGCGCACCGCCTCAACGTCGAGTGGGACGCGCAGATGAAGGTCAGCGCGTTTGCTCATCATCAAGATGCGCTGGGTGGCGCGCAATTTGTCGTGTCCGCCATCGAGGTCGGTCCGCGCGAAGAATTTTGGCGCAAGGATTTTGAACTCACTCAGAAGCACGGACTTCGTCAGCCATATGGCGAAAACGGCGGCCCTAGTGGGTTCGCGCATGCAGCGCGCAATGTGCTGCCGGTGCTTGAAATTGCGCGTGCGATGGAACAGGCTTGTCCCGATGCGTGGTTCATCAATTTCACCAATCCAATGGTTCGTATCTGTGACCTGGTCAATCGGCACACAAAAATAAAAGCAGTCGGCTTGTGCCATCAAATTTTGATCGGCTATTGTTTCGTCGGCATCGTGCTGAGCAAGGAACTTGGAATTGAAATTTCTGATGGCATCACCGGTATGCAGGCCGACGTGGTCGAGCGTGATTTGCGCGGGGAAGTGGTGCATCAAACAATGCCGCTGGTAGATATCCGAGCCGCGGGCACGAATCACTTTACATGGATTCTTTCCATTCGCGATAAGCGCACAGGCGAAGATCTATATCCGATCTTCCGCAAACGCTTCGCATCCTTCGACCCGAGCTTTGAGCCGCTGACGAGGGATGTGTTCAATGCCTTTGGCTGGTTCCCAGTACCGGGCGATACGCATTTGTGCGAGTATTTGCCGTGGGTTGCTGACCCGCTCACGAAGCCATGGGAAAAATACAACATCCGCCTTTATGAATGGGATAAGAGAGCAGAATTGCGCGACCTCGATCTCGCTCGCCTCGACAAAATGGCGAAGAGCGAAATGTCCATTGAAGGTCTGCTTGATAAAGACTCCGAGGGCGCGCTGGAAATGATCGAGAATATTGCGGGGAATGGTAATCATTATCACATTGCTGCCAATCTTCCCAATATTGGGCAAATCTCGAATTTGCCAATCGGCTCAACGGTTGAGACTCCTGTCTTCGTGGATGGCGCGGGGATTTATCCAGTGCATGTCGGTGAATTGCCCGAAGGCATCGCGGAACTTTGCCGCCGCGAATTGACGGTTGCTCAATTGTGCGTTGACTTAGCTGTCGAAGGTTCGCGCGAAAAAGCCTTGCAATGTCTTTTACTTGATCCGATGATCACAGATATGGATCGCGCCCAAGCCATCCTCGATGATTACTTAACCACCTACAAAGAATACCTGCCGCAATTCTGGAGATGAAACGCTGGGTACCCTGATTTGTATTATTAGGAAAGGAGTTCCTATGTCCAAAGTTAATTCCCTTGTCAAAGACTTTCTTGCACAAAAGAAGATCGCTGTCGTCGGCGTTTCGGATAAACGAGAAACAGGCTGTAACTCGAACTATCTTAAATTCAAGGATGCCGGATATCAAGTCTACGCGGTCAATCCGCATACATCCACCTATGATGGCTCGCCATGTTATCCTGATTTGAAGTCCATTCCGGAGAAACCCGATGCCGTGTTCATTCTTGCAAATCCCAAGGTGACGGAGATGATAGTGTGTCAATGCGTGGAATTGGGTATCAAGCATGTTTGGATGCACTGTATGATGGGCACCAAGCCCGGTTCGGCGGCGGACATGACCAGTGTCTCGCCCGAAGCGGTGGAGATGTGCAAAGCGAATGGGATCGCGGTGATTTCAGGATCATGTCCAAATCAATTTCTGAAGCCCGATCCATTTCACGGCACAATGCGATTTATGTGGCGCGCGTTTGGCTTCCTTAGTGTAAACTAGGGCAATGACAACCAATACCGCTGAAAATCTCGAAAGCGAAAAAACAAAATTTCCTCTACATGGCTGGCTGGGATTGATTTTGGCTGGCCTCTTTTGGCTCCTCAATTGGAGTTTGAGTGGGCCGCGCACGAATTGGGGATTCTTCCCGATGTGGCTTGGCTTTTGTTTGACCGTTGATGGATTGGTCTTTTGGCGGACGCGCACATCGTTGCTCACACGCAGTTGGCGGAAATACATCGGGCTGTTTATGATTTCCGCCCCGGTCTGGTGGCTCTTTGAAGCGCTCAACCTCCGTACTCAAAATTGGATTTATCTCGGCATAGATGTATTCACGCCGTTGCAATATGCAATTTGGACAACGATCAGTTTCACGACGGTTATTCCCGCCGTGTTTGGAAGTGCAGAGTTCATTGCCAGTTTTGATTTCATCAAGCGCATCAAACGCGGACCAGTGATCGGTACTAATAAACCGACCACGATTAGCTTCTTCATTGGAGGCTGGATCATGCTTGCCTTGGTGATGATCTGGCCAAATATTTTCTTTCCCTTTATTTGGATGTCGCCGTATTTCATTATTGAACCGCTCAATATCTGGCTTGGATATCGTTCGCTTGCAGATTGGACGAAAGCGGGGGATTGGCGTCCGGTCATTTCACTTTGGCTGGGAGTGTTGATGACGGCCTTCTTCTGGGAAATGTGGAATTACTTTTCGTATCCAAAATGGGTTTATCACGTTTCTTGGGGCGGATGGCTTCACATTTTCGAGATGCCCTTACTTGGTTACGGAGGCTATCTGCCATTTGCACTTGAGTTGTATGCGATCTATCATTTGGTCGTTGGAATTTTGAAAGATAAAGCAGCAGATTATGTTCGCGTTGATTTCGGACACGGTTTAGTTTTCCATAAGGAGTTGAAGAATATATGCTTCCTTTGTTTGCAACCAGTCGCCTTGATGCCTTCATTTTTTACGCGGCTTTCTTCATTTGGTTATTGCCCGAGGTCATCTCGTCTTTTACGGATACCAAGGATAAAGACATCAAGGTACATGACCGCTCTTCGGGTATGGTTTTACTTGTTTGCATTTGGCTTGGGATTTTTGCATCCATAAACATTGCTTCTGTCGCTCGATCCTTTGTAATTCTATGGCATCGGACATTACTATTTGCCATTGGTATCTTTCTGATGCTGGTGGGCGTGGCATTTCGCTGGTATTCCATTCGAATACTGGGAAAATATTTTACGCGTCAGGTCGCTATTCAGCCGGGACAAACGGTTGTCGAAAATGGACCGTATCGCTTGATTCGCCATCCGTCCTATAGTGGTGCGCTCATTACGATATTTGGAGAGGGATTGGCTCTTACCAATTGGTTGAGCCTGATTGTTGTTATGGTAATTACCTTTATCGGATATAGCTATCGCGTTTGGGTGGAGGAGAAGACTCTGGCTAATGTCTTGGGCGAGCCATATCGTCAGTATATGAGGCGCACCAAACGATTTATCCCATTTTTGTATTAGCGTCATGAAATTGCGCGTCTAATTTTACTTGTTGCTGGCGACTACAGTCAATTGGTCAGCAGATTTTAAGGATGTGCCAGTCGTATCGCAGATCCAATCATTTCCATCAATGGAATTGCAGTCGTACCATTTGGGTTGAGATGCAATCAGCCTAATCTTTACGAACTTTGCGGTGACGTTCAATGTGAACGAAACCGAATCGATCCGGCTTGGATCGCTACCGGATTGATAACTAATATTCGTCACATTGTATCCGCTGATCGCATTGACGCCTTCTCCGCTGATTGCTGCTGGATGAGTATCCGATGAAGCAAAAGCGCTCATTGCAAATACGCTGCTTGCAACGATGAGCAGAATCATTAGAAAGAGAGGGGAGAATAATATTCTGGGTGCCATTTTATCTCCTTGATAAGAAACACCCAGTTCAATTGCGATACATCGATTTGGGCGGCTCTTATCCATCAAAAAAAGATGATGAAGATTTGAGCAAGACACCCGAAAAAAATAGCCTGGCTTAGAGAAATAAGCCAGGCCAATAAAACACAAAGTTTCTTTGTGATCTTCGGCGGCCTGGCAGTCATAGCCGCGTTTGCGGCCACAGACCCATAGCTTTGCGTCGCCGGCTTTCGCCGGGTTTGCCTTTATCGGATGTTGTCTTGCGATTTCACTATACTACATTATTCGGACGCTGCACCTTACATGTATCGTACAAAAAAGAAGGCAAATCCCGAAAATGCCCACGGGATTTTATGGAATTGCTGTAGGATTTATTGGATCGTAGTCTCACAATTGGTGAATGTATCAGTGCCGGGACCGCCGATGCAGACATCGCCTCCAGCGTTTCCGTTAATGGCGTCATTACCCCCGCCGCCCAGAATGCAATCAGTCCCGCCTTTGCCGCTGATGGTATCTACATTGGCACTGCCGAGAATTAAATCATTTTTTGCTGTTCCTGTGCAAGTTCCTCCCGCAGCCGGACAGATCACAATACTGGCTAAATTCAGAGCCGAACACGCGGATGGTTTAAGCGTGTTCGCGTTGATTGCGGTGATCTGCTGTCCCAGCTTCGTGCTTGGAACAGTATTACCGGCTGCCATGGCCGTGATCGAACTGATAAAAATCAATACAACCAAAATCCAAAACGCAACACGAAGATTGAACTGCCTGATCATTTCTGATCCTTCTTCTTGAGGTCGAGCGAATTGCTTAGTTTGCGTTCGATATATTGATAACTGACGCCATTTTCATCCACGGAGTAATAATGCACTTGTCCACAGACTTCGTGAAGCATCATGGCGTTGTTTCGTTCGGCCAGCTTTGCCAGATCGTCTATTGTGGTAACTTCTATGATGTTTGAGTTTTGAATCGCTTCTTTATTTTGAATGTCAACCAAAATGGAACCATACTTGGCCTGTATGAATGCGTGCGGATCATCCTCGGCTATATCCTGCATATATTTTTCGAGACCAATCAAACCAGCAACGGATAATAGCAGGAAAATGATAGAGCCGACCCGCAAGGCTGGCACGCTTACGTCGATTCCTAAGATGGATATGGTATTCGCTGTGGAACGAAAATCTCGGATCAAACCGGCTTGAGATGGGTTGAGCGGATCCGTTTTCGGGTCATCCCGAATGATAAAGAAGTGTAACCGGTCATAGTCAAAAATTAGCTGTGGTTGAAAAACATCATCTAGGTGATGACCGGATAGAGTCCCCGTCACCTTGACTACTGGCTCAATGGAAAGCGTATATGAACCCGGATGAAAATTGGTTTGATTTTCCATCTCTTCGATGATCGTTTCTACGTTACAGACATTGAATGACGCCTTCGCTAGGAACGCGTTGCCGGTGAAAGGCGTTTGCGAGATGATGGGTATCGTTCTTTGCCATCCGCTGATCGGTTCTATGATCAGCGCCAAAAGTTGATAGGAACCGACGATGGTATCCTTGGGCTGATTTCCGATCAAGGTATATTGAAAGCCGAGATTGAGGGAGCACGTGGTTTTTGGGAAGATTGGTTCGCCAGTCTTGAGTCCATTGGAATCATAGACTCCGGCTGGGGCTTGCGCGGAAGAGTTAAAAAAACCCAGATGTTGAAAAGTGACATTGTCGGGCACGCTTTTTGTCGCAGGGCGCGTAAAGGCAATCAACCCGCCCATGAAGGATGCAAATGCGATCAAACCTAAAGTGAAGAATATCGCTTCGACGGTTCCACTCATCGGTGCGCTTCGTTTCGGACCCGGGCCGTGGGCGGTTTTTCCATCCGTTTTTCTTCTGCTGATCCAATCTTTGACTGCTCTGACCGGATTAAGCTTCGCGACCCAATCTTGAACGGATACTCGTTTCATTCTTTTATTCCCTTTGACTCTTTCATTCGAAATGCTGATTGCGATCAGACCAGCAAGGATGCCCGCAATGATGCCCATATTCATTGGCTGGCGAATCCCTGCGACCCATTTCCCGGCGCCCGGCACATAAATCCATAACTTTCCAATCACATCTGTCTGGAGCGGATGATACGAATTGACCCATGAGTTATTGTCGCCTTTCATGATGAACTGGTCATTTTCCTGGCCGATGATGCGATGAAAAACTATATTGTCCAGATCCAGGTTTCGATAGGCGACGATATCTCCAATTTCATAGCCCACTTCCTTATGCACAATGACCAGATCGCCAAGATGAAAATTAGGTTCCATGCTAGTGCCGGAGATCGTCAGGAATGATGATGATCCACCAAACTGTGTCGGCGCAAAAGCCACCCAGATCACCACAATCAATATCAGCCAGAATGACGCGATGATGGATGAGAACCAGCGTTGACCAATGGACATATCTAACAGGATTATATATGACTTAAAGACTGAGCCTGCTTTTACATTGATTCTGGAATGTTCCAGAGATCAACTTCGGCAGGCTCAATCCTTCAGGGCGCATCAACGTGTCCAGACGCCCTTCAACAAATAGAGGGACGTTTAGTTATTCTTGGCGATGATGTCGAGATTGGTGGCGCCAGTGACGGTGGCCTGCGGTGCGGTTGTAGCGCAAGACCAGTTGTTGCCGGAAACAACAGTGCAGTTATAGAAAGTGCCTGGCGTGACGCTGGCTTTGACCGTAGTGGCGGCGCCGCTTAAGGTGAATGTGACACTGTCAATATTTGATGGAGTGGTCGCATTCAGGTTATAAACGATGGCGCTGACGGTATAACCGCTGACGGCGCCGGCACCTTCACCTGCGACGGTGCCGGGGACTGTGTTGGAAGCTGCGAACGCGTAAGCCGATGTTGCGAAGATCAGTGCTACAACGACAATGATGAATAATTTTGACATGCGAGAATTGAACATGATAGTTAACTCCTTTTGTACTCAACCACTGAGGGTCGTTTAGTTGTTCTTGGCGATGATGTCGAGGCTGGTGGCGTTGGTGACAGTAGCCTGCGGTGCGGTCGTCGCGCAAGTCCAGTTAGTAGGCCCGCCGGTGCAAGTGTAGAAAGGTCCGCCCGAGCCGGTGAGGCTGGCTTGTACGGTCGTGGCGGGACCGCTCAAAGTGAATGCGACGCTGGCAATATTGGATGGAGTCGCACCCAGGGTATAAGCCACGTTAGTGACCGTATAACCGGTGACAGCGCCAGCGCCTTCACCAGCGACGGTACCGGGGACGGTGTTGGCGGCCGCGAACGCGTAAGCCGATGTTGCAAGGATGAGTGCCACAATCACAACGATGAATATTTTTGACGTACGAGAATTGAACATGAAAAACTTAACTCCTTTTGTTTAATATTTCCCGCACTATATCAAACTTTTTATCGTATAAACTTAACATTTGCGTTAGCTAACAGGAATGCAATAAATAGTGCTGATTTATGTCAAAGGATTTTTGACTAGATGAATTGTGCAGGAAGACTCCATATAGCCAAATTGTAAAAAGTTTCATACAATAGGGTAACCATGCCAACCAATATAGAGATCAAAGCCCGCGTTCGAGACTTCGCCGATTTGAAGCGGCGCGCTGAAGCTATGAGCGATTCGCCGCTTGAAGTGATTCCACAGGAAGATACTTTCTTCGTCACAGCAAAGGGGCGGCTCAAACTGCGCGTCCTCGCACCGGACCGCGCCCAATTGGTATATTATGAACGACCTGATCAGGATGGTCCAAAGCGTTCGGATTATTTTATATTTAATACGAACGATCCTGGAAACCTAAAGACCACGCTCAGCCTTGCCTTCGGCATGCGCGGTGTGATTAAGAAAATGCGCTACCTTTATATGGTCGGACAGACGCGCGTGCATCTCGATGATGTGGAAGGATTGGGCCAATTCATGGAATTGGAGGTCGTCTTGCGCGACAGTCAATCGGACGCGGACGGCCAGGCTATTGCCAACGACCTGATGAAAAAGCTTGGTATTGAACCAACGGATTTGATCGATGGTGCGTACATGGATTTGCTGGAAAAGTAATTTCGCAAGGAGAATATCATGCCCAAAGTTAAAGCCATTAATCATATCGCAGTCGTGGTGGACGATATGGAGAAATCACTTACGTTCTGGCGTGACGCGCTCGGAATGGAGTTGCATGAGTTGCGTGACGTGCCCGCTGAAAAGTCACAGGTTGCGTTCCTGCCTCTGGCCGGATCGGAGATCGAGTTGGTCAAACCCACTTCGGATGATTCGGGCATTGCCAAATACCTTGCAAAACGCGGACCGGGGATGCATCACATCTGTGTTGAAGTGGAAGATATTGACGGAATGTTGGCCCAATTGAAATCCAAAGGAATTCGACTTATCAATGAGGAGCCGCGCATAGCCGCCGACGGAAAGAAATATGCTTTCGTTCATCCAGAATCCACGAGCGGCGTGTTGGTGGAACTATATCAAATCTAAAATGTCGTTGCGAGTTTTTGCGAAGCGATTCCATTCGTTATAATAAATAGAAGCCATGTTGAAAAACCTTGAGTCAATCCTCCGCGAACAATGCAGACTGGATAAATCCAGGCCGATCATTGTCGGTGTATCAGGCGGCCCTGATAGTTTGTGCCTCATGGAAATCCTTCGACAAGCCGGCTATCATATCATCGTCGCGCATTTCAATCACAAATTGCGGGAGGCGGCTGATTTGGAAGCGAATGCGGTCGAACAGACTTCAGCTCGTTTAATGATCTCGTCTGTGATTGAAAGCGCCGATGTAGGTATTTACGCGGCGGCCAACAGCCTTTCACTGGAGGAGGCCGCACGTAATCTGAGGTATCGTTTTTTATTTGCGCAAGCACATCGGTTTAACGCGCAGGCAGTTGCAGTGGGACATACCGCAGACGATCAGGTGGAAACGGTACTGATGCATCTGATTCGCGGTACGGGCCTGGCGGGTCTGAAAGGAATGTCGTATCGCACGATCCTGCTGACGTTCGATGCGGATATTCCCATTGTTCGGCCGCTACTGGATACCTGGCGCGAGGAAACGGTGGCTTATTGCGCCGCCAACAGCCTTCGGCCTCATTATGATCCAAGCAACGATTCACTGAATTTCCTCCGCAATCGGTTGCGGAACATTTTGATTCCCACGCTCGAAACTTACAATCCAAAATTTCGTGAATCAGTTTGGCGCACCGTTCAATCGCTGAATTCCGATTATACAATCCTTAAAGAAACCCTCAACGCAAACTGGAATAAGAGTCTGATTTTGCGCGATGAAGAATACGTGATGCTTGACTTGTCTTTCCTTTCCTCATGTTCGGCGGGATTACAGCGCCATATCATTCGTCGGGCCGTGGAAAGTATCGCACCCGGACAGGAAACGGCCTTCTCGGTTCTCGAGCGTGCCTCCAGCTTTATCGCCGACCCCACGCGCGTTCGCATGGATTTGGCAGGCGGCTTGACTCTGTTCCGCGAAGGTGACGCATTATATATTGCCAAGCCGAATGCTGAACTGCCGTTTGATCGCTGGCCGCAAATGCCCGCTCAAAAAGATTTTATCGGCGTCTCCGTGCCGGGACAAGTGAATCTGTCCGGCGGCTGGAAATTTTCGGCGGAGAAATGGCGGCTCCCGGCGCTGGGGTGGGAACAAGCGAATCGAAACGAGGATCCGTTGCAGGTCTGGTTGGACGCGGAAGGTTTGCCTGATCCACTGGAATTGCGGGTTCGTCGTGACGGCGATGTCTTCGAGCCGCTGGGCATGAAAGGTCACTCGCAGAAATTATCTGACTTTTTTACGAATGAAAAGTTAGCCCTTCGCGCCAGGCCACGCTGGCCTTTGTTATGCGCGGCGGAGCGAATTGTTTGGGTGCCAGGATTTCGACCGGCAGAGTCATTCAAGTTACAACAATCATCCCGAAAGGTTGCTTACTTTTCGGTTACCCGTCCGCGAGAACCTAACTAGTTTGTTCGTTTAGTTGTTTTAACTTCATCCCAATTTCCCGCCATTGAATTTTTGAAATTCCCAATTTGATGCGAATCTTTTCCGCTTCGAGGCCGGAGCGATAATCGCGTAGCGCGCAGGTCCAGCGGCACATGTCGAAAGACAAGTGTTTGCTCAGGCCGGCTTCTTTTCCGATGTCTTCCAACACATATTCCAAATTGCGCGGCGACCACGGGAAGAGTTGGTCGGTCGGCTGATATTGCGCGAAGTATTCCTGATAGGGTGGAAGCCAATCTTCCGTTAGAAGAAGTTTGCGTTCCTTATATCGGTTGGCAGGACTGGGATAACGGATAAAGACCTGCGGGCCGTTTGGCGTCTTGAGATCAACATGATTCAGGCGAATACCGAGACACTCACTCTTTTTGACTCCGGTAACGAGTAAAAGATGAATCAAAGTGAACGGACGCGCATCCGGTTCCTCCGCGTGGCGATGACGGTCGGCGGCGACCAGAACCTGGTTCACTTCCTCTTCGGTCAGGACCTGCGGAAGCGGGCTGATGACAGAATGTTGCACCACCTTTTCAGCTGGATCAACGACCAGCACACCGTATTGAGTCAGCCAGCGATAAAAAGATTTAACGGACGTGATGCGGCGCGCCAATGTCTTTGGACTGCAGGGAACATCACGTTCCTTTTCCATCCATTCGAAGAAACGGTTCAAATCATTGGTAGTGACGGCGCCGATGGATTTATCGGGCGGGAAAAATTTGGTCAGCAAACGAACATCCGACGTGAAAGCCTTGACCGTGTAGGGCGAGCTTCCCTTATCGTAAAGGTACGACTCCCAAGCCTGGGTGGCTGGATTCAGGAGCGTGCTGGACGTGATGTGAGTGGAATCTTTTGACGGCATATGATTTTAGAGATAGTTTAGCGAAAAGAGGGAAGGATGTCAATGTGATAAATCCTGCGGTTGAAAGCAGGGCTGGTAATCATTGCCTAGGATGAGACGATATTGAATTGAAGTGTTTGAGTTCGGCATGGATAAAATACTTGCCGAGGAAAGCCCAAGGTTGGTCAGGATCGCGTTGCGAGCGTTGGGGTTTTGCGATTTGGTCATGTCAACTAAAACAGAATTGGCATAATTTTGCCGGTCGGCATGGGCAATGGAAGTTTGATAGCCCGCGTAATTAAGCTGATTCGCGGCAAGGGATTCCCAGCCATTGGACCGCGTGCCATTTTCCACCTGAATGCTGATTGCGTCCCGTTGAGCGGACACGGTCGAAAGCGTTGTCGCTTCGATAAGAAACCGTTGAAGCGATGGTTGATTCGGCAAAAGCACATCCGCACCGCCAGGCGTTACCCAGTCGCTGACGTAAGGTGGGCGAATGTAAAAACCGCGGATGTTTGCGTTCGTCAGCTTGGGAGCGTAGAGAGCCAGTTTCAAAATGTCAGCCAGTCCGAGGTCGGTGGTGATCGTGGATGAGAAATCGCTATATAGTTGTGGAATGTGAGTTAGTGTATTCGTTTTGAGCGCCTGTGCGAACATGGCGCGCAATACTTCCTGTTGACGGCGGCCGCGGTCAAAGTCATTGGATGCTTCACGCGAGCGCGCATACCATAAAGCGAGATCGCCATTCATGTGAATCATTCCGGATGGAACAGCGTATTCCGCCCAATTGTTCGGGTCATTTGAATCATAACTTGGATCGATCAAACGCCAATCCGTATAAGGACAGGCCACGGGCACATCAACACCTCCCAGCGTATCCACGATTTGACTGAAGCCACTGAAATCAACCATTGCCATATGGTCAATGCGGAGGCCGAGATTGTAGGCGATCGTATCTCGAAGCAGGGCGGCTCCACCTCCTTCATAATCTCCGACGCCATATTCATACGCCGTGTTGATGCGATCCATCCCAACGGTTGGAATATAGACCCAAAGATCGCGCGGGATGGAGATCATCGAAACCTGTCCGTCGTTGGGCCATAATATAACGGCGACCAGCGTGTCAGTTCGGAAAGAAGTGGGCGTACCTTGATCGTGGCCGATCAATAGAAAGTTGATCGTATTGTCATCGTTTAAAAGCGGAATGGGTGTTGGTCCCACGCCTGAGGTATCGGGAGAAGGAGGTGCGGCAACGGTTGGATATAAAGAACTTAGATCAATGGTCGCAGCAGGGAGTAATGGTGTCGCATTTGGATAAAGTGGTTTAGGCGTAGGAACTTGAACGGAGTAAGGCGAATTCGGTGTAGCCCGTGATATGTTTGGAGGCTGGAACGGAGTCGGCGTGGCCGAAGGGTTCGGCGCGGCAGTGATCAAAACAAAGGGCAAAGGCGCGGGCGCTTCTGATGGAGCGACGCCGCACGAAATTAGTAACAAAGCAACGATCAGCGCGATGCCCGGCAATGATGTCTTCGTCATAAATTGATTTTATCTTTTGCTTAACTTTGCATATGGGATACAATCAAGGCGCGGCTGTTGAAAGTGATGGATTTAGCTTTAATGCCGCCATCGAAATATTCGTTGCAGGAAAAACCAGAAGTTCGGATTTTGGTTCCTAGTTGGCGCTTGGTGTCCGAATCCTGGAGGCGGCGCGCCGAAATAAGGAATTATTGCCCTTGGCGTGACGATGGGAACTTTTGGAACCCATAGAATATTGCCCGGTGTAATGACCATGGCAGGGAGACAATTGGCGCTTTGGAGTTCGGATGCAGACGTGCGGTACAACGCGGCGATATGAAACAGCGTATCTCCCGGCTGGACAATGTACGCTTGCGCCCAGCCTGAAGGCGCGCCGCATGAAATGGGTTGAGAGGCTGGCGGTGGAGGAACATAAATGTTAAAGCCGGGTTCAAGGTTATTGGTCAATAAACAATTGGCTTGCGCAAGTTGAGATGGGGTGATTTTATAACGCGCCGCGAGCGACTCAAGCGTATCGTATGGCTGGACTGAGCTCAAAATCCAGCCAACCGGCGGAGGACAATTGGTGGGCGGCGGTGGAGTTGACGTGAGGGTTGGAGTTGCTGTGAGCGTTGGAGTGAATGAAGGTAATGCAGTTGGACCCGATGGAGTGAAAGTCAATATTTGAGGAACGATCGGCAGGCCGGTTGTTGGCGTGGAACTAGTTGTTGGCGTGGGAGATGGAGCGGTATAACTTTCTGCCAGTGCTAATGAAAGGCCTCCGACCACCAGCATGACGGAGACCAATCCATAAAGTATTCCAATTCCAATCTGACTTACAGCCCGCATTATTTCTTTTCCTTTTTGACGTGAGCGGCCTCTACTGCATCCCTGCTAATGGGCAAAAGGACACTGAAAGTGGCGCCCTTGCCCGGCTCGCTTTCCACCCATATGCGCCCATGCTGTGCTTCAGTCAAAGTCTTGGCGATGGAAAGTCCGACACCTGTATCACCGACGCCCTGGATGAGCACATTATCCGCGCGATACAGACGCGTGAAAACGCGCCCCACATCCTCGGCGGGGATTCCACCGCCGCTATCGGTAACCTGGACCATGATATATTCCTGATCCTTGTCGTTCGTAATCTGGACTTTGAGATGGATGGTGCCTTCAATGGGCGTCGCCGCGCCTGCGTTTTGCAACAGGTGGATCATGATCTGTTGCAGTGCTTCGCGATCCGTGTTCAGTGGCGCAAGCTTTTTCGGCAGGTCAAGATGCAGGGAAATGTTTTTCTCGCGCACCTGACTGCTGGTATAAGCCATGGCATTATCAATGATCAGATTCAAATCAACAGGTTCCGGCTTGAGTTCGGCGAGACCGCTTTCCAGCGTGGTGACCTGAATCATGTCGTCAATCAAACTGCCGATGCGTTCCGTGGAGGCTTTGATTCGTTCAACAAATTTGCGTTGTAAAGCGCCAAGTATGCCAATCGACTCGCCGAGCAATAGATCCGTGTAACCCACGATGGACGACATGGGCTGGCGTAATTCCTGTGAGATGGAAGCGATCACTTCCGTCTGCTCGCTGGGTTTGTTACGCGCGGCCTTGCCGTCCTTTTCCAGTTCCAGGATTTTGACGTTGGATTCTGCCAATTGGTTTTGCAGACGCGCTACGTCTTGCAGGCTGGCCCTCAATTCTCTTTCGACTTGTGACTCTGCGCCTTTGCCGATGCCGCGCGCCGCCTCAAGTTCCTTTTGCAATTGTTCAATCGTCTGTTGCGACTCTTCCTGTACGGCAAGCAGGGCAGCAACATTCTCTCCCTGCGCGGCTTCCTTTTCGGATTGCGACTTCATCGCATCCATTTGTTGCTTCAATTCATCAGTCTGCTTTTCAAGTTCTGCGATCTGACTTTGCGCCGCGCCGAGATCTTGCTTGTCTTGCTCACTGGTTTGCTCCAGCTTGCTCATCTTTTGACTGCGCTGAATGATCGGCACTAAGGCTGTCGCGATGTTGACAAGAAATGCCTGATCTTCCGCGCTCCACAAACGGTTGGAGTATGGCGAAAGCAGGATAATGCCTCCAATCGAATCTTTCTCCGGCGTGACTATCGGCACTCCCAGAAGATTACCAGGATTCTCGAGCCCAAGCAATTCGCTTAAACCTTTAAGGTCGGCAGATGTACTCGAGGCTGGCATACGCAGGGGTCGGCCGCGTTGCATGGAGTTCACTAGCATCGGGATTGCATTCTTGTTGAGACTGCCGCCCTCGAGGCCTTCTTCGCGAATCAGATCATAACCGCTTGCGATGATTATCTGGTTCTTGTTATCGGTTAGATACATCAAAAAACATAAATCAGATAGCATGGTCTGCGCGATGGCGCGTGTGATGGCCTGACTCACTTTGGGCGCGCTCGACTCGGCCGCCAATGCAAGAAGTGCATGAAATGTTTTCGGGTCTGTGCTGTAGCGCCGCCGCTCTTGACGTTCCTGAACAGAAGTTTCTGGTTTGGTCTGTTTAACTTTTGATGGCTTCTCAACCGGAGCGTTAATGCTGACCGGCCCAGGGAAACGCTGAGGCAATGTTAGCAGGATTGGATAAGCCGCAATATAAGCAAGACGAATGATCCCGGAATAATTGCCGTCTTCGTGGAATGCCAAATGACCAAGATGACCGATGAAAATTAACACCAGAACCGCCAGCCCGTTGCCATAACCGTTGGGTTGGCGAATAAGCAAGATCAATGCCCCGACGAAAATAAAACCAATCGAAGCGATCTGCCAGAATAAGTCATTTACCGAGCCGTTATAAGTGATTAGCGAAGATTGAGGTGCCCACGTCAATAGGCTGAGTCCCATTGCAGCGCCAATCAGCAAACTTACGAGGGCGGCAGCCGCGTCAGCGGGACGGCTTGGTTCGGGAAAGGCCCACAGCCATGTGATCCAAACGATGCTGAAGAGGGTGAATGCTCGATCCAGTGGAGGCAGGCTCGCAGTCGGATTGATGATTCCTTGCCACCCTAATCCGCTGAAAGCAAACATTAATAATTGTGCCGTAAGCAAAAGTCCCAGTCCCAGCATCGTGCGGCGGGCTTGAGGAAATTCGCTCGAACGCCAGTGATTGAAGGCAGACTGAAGCGCGCTGGCGATTGAAAATACCAGCACGAGGTGATAGATCAAATTTCCTGGCGGAGCGGTTAACAGCGAAAAGATCTGGCTGAACAAAGCGCTCATTCGACGAGATTATACTGCTTTTATTGCAGAGGCGTAAACTCTTGCTGTGTCGCATTCTTTTTGTTATTGTGCTCCAAGGAATGGGCGGGTAAAATCAACGTCATATTTTATAGGAGAAATTATGCCAGAAGAAAAAGAATATATTCCAAAGAGCGCGATGACTATTCAGGCGCATCCGGACGATCAGGAATTTTCGGTGGGCGGGACGCTCGCCAAATGGGCCAAAGCCGGATGCGAGATCATATCGGTGGTCATTACCAGCGGCGACTCGGGTTCGAACGATCCTACCAAGGATGGTTCTTATAAACCCATCTTGGCCAAGCTCCGCGAGGAAGAACAGCGCGCTGCGAATAAAGTTTTGGGCGTGAAGGAGACCATTTTTCTGCATTATCCCGATGGCGAATTACAACCGACGATTCCTTTGCGTAAAGAATTGACCCGTTTGATCCGTCAATACAAACCGGATGTTGTCCTAACCGGCAACCCCGAAGGCTGGTTCTTTGGCAGTGATTACATCAATCATCCCGATCATCGTGCCGCGGCGCAGGTTGCGTGCGAGGCGGTATTCCCGTCAGCGGGAACGCGGCTCATTTTCCCGGACCTGTTAGCGGCGGGCTATGAACCGTACAACGTCAAGCGCTTATATATTCACGAGAACGAAAAGGCTGATACGTGGGTGGATATCGGCGGGACGATTGAAGTTAAGATCGAAGCGCTGAAGAAACACGTCAGCCAGATTGACACGCACGAAGTGGATAAATGGATGTATGAATGGGCTGAAGGAGCGGGCAAGGCCAAGGGCATCCAATATGCAGAGGCTTATCGTGTGATGGTTTTGGAAAACGAAGAAGATTAAGGCTAGTTTGGGCGAGGTGATGAGCCTCGCCTTTTTTAAATGAATGGGGAATGAGAATAAACTTGTGTAAACAACTTGACTTTACTCTTCCATTGTGCTATTTATAAGGAAATTTTAATCGAGGTTTTTGAATGCACCGCGAACGTGTATCTGAAAATGTATTCTGGTTTCAAAGCGAAGTATATGCCCAGGTTACCGCCGGCGTAGTGGTTGGCCCGCAATGGGCGGTGGTCATTGATACGTTGGCTCTTCCCGATGAGACGCTCGGCATGCGCGAGTTCATCGAACATGAACTGAGCGTGCCAGTGCGCTATGTGATCAATACTCACTATCATGCCGACCACGCTTGGGGAAATTGTTTTTTCTCGGGCGCGACCGTGATCGCCCACGAACTCTGCCGTATCTTACTGGACCAGCGCGGGCAGCCGTCGCTGGAAGCGGCGCGCAAGCAAAACGCCGCCCTCCGCCAGGTGAAGATCGTTTTGCCTCATCTGACGTTTTCCGCCGGTGAGATGAATCTGCGTGTCGGCAAAAAGAATCTGACTATTTTACCGGCTCCCGGTCACAGCAGTGACGGCATTGCGGTGCTGGTCGAAGAGGATCGCATCCTTTTTGCGGGCGATGCGTTCATGCCTTTGCCATATGTCGTGGATGGCGATATTGACGATATCGCTGCGTCCATTAAGAAGATTGGAAAGATGGGATTGGAGAATATCGTTCAAGGTCACGGAGATATTATCTTGCGCGGTGAAATCGACGCGGCGGTAAGAGAAAATCTCACTTACATTACCAACGTCAAGCGAGTCGCCAAAGCTGCAGCGCGGCGCAAGTCTGTTGACGAAACCTTGGATTCGATGAGAATTGAGGAGTGCGGCAAAAGCCGCGTGCATTTGGGCGGTTTGGCGGAAGGCTTGCATAAACGCAACTTGCAAGCCTTGATCAGGAAGGCGCGCAAAGAATAAGTCAGCTTTGTTAAATGTCCGAGGCAGACCTTATGGTCTGCCTCGTTGTTTATGCTGATTTTTCGTCTCAGCCTCTTTCTTTTTCCAAGGACGCCAGCCATGAAAACGTTCGTTTCCTTCCATCAACGCCTTGATGTTGGGCCGCAATGCCCAAAGAAGAATGAAGAAAGTCAATACGCCGTAAACAATATATTGCCAATGAGTAGAATATCCTAGAAAATAAAGAACGGCAAAAATCGCTGTTGCAGTGAGTGAAATGCTGAGAGTTGTGATGGAGGCATAACCCACGCCGAAGAACATCAAAAGCGGAATAGGTAATCCCAGAAGTATCAACCACCACATCGGCCATAATAGCCCAATCGCCCCGCCTGCGGCTGGTGCGCCTCCGGCTCCGCCACGCAAACGAATCGTTCCTTGCAAATTGCGTTCTATAAGAAAAACGGAATAATTATGTCCCAGCACTGCTGCGGTTGGAGCCAATACTTCTATCCAAACATTAGGCGCCAATATTCGCGCCAGCCAGACTGCCGCGACTCCTTTGAACATATCAAATAGCGTGGTTGCGACTCCGGCCCAGCAACCGGCGGCGCGCATTGCATTGGTTCCGCCGGTCCGGCCGCTGGCAACCTGGCGGATGTCTTTGCCGGTCGTCACTTTTACGATCAGGAGACCAAACGGAATCGCTCCTAAAATATATGCCAGCAAGACCACGCCGGCATCGATCAATACCTGCATCACTACTCCTCCAATTGGCAAAAGCTGTAACACGTGAAATTCGTTAAGGTTGCTCGTCGTTTGTGATTTCTAACGTTACTTCTGAGACCAATTCATTCTCGATCCAAAAACCGCGCGCGATCCAGTAGCCTTTGGTTCGCGACCATATGATTTGAATAACGTCATAAGCCGCCTCTGCAATGTCGGTGGCGGAAACCGTTTCAGGTCCGGCTGGATGCGAGTGGAAAATTCCGACTAAATCCAATCCGTTTGAGTTGATCCAGCTAAATGCCTCAAGCTGTTCTTTTGGATCCATCCGAAACTTTACGCGACTTTTTGCCTGATTCTCAATCAATAAAACTTTTTCAACCTGATGGTTTTTTCCCGCCAACAATCCACATGTCTCAAGTGGTACATGAGCTCGCACGTGGGCGCGCATGATATTCCAATTTTCGCGTTTGAGTTTTAATTCCATCAGTGGATGATGATCGCGGCGATCCACGCGGCGGCAAGAAACATTCCCGGTTCGAACGCGGCACGCCGTACTGGGACATCTTCGCTTAAATTGGATGCGAGAGTGATTAGCGCGTATAACGGGCCCAGCAGGATCAAGCCGAGTTGCAACGGCGAGATTGGCCAGTAATGTACTCCAGCCACAATCTGTGTACATGCCAGGGCGATGCCAATGGCCCAGGAGAATTCCCAACGACCGCTGAGGCGAAGGTGGAGTGTGCGCAGAGTGACCAATCCGGCGGCGGTAAAGACAGCTGGTGTAATGAGAAAAAGGCGTGTGCCTGCTGCGCGCAGTGCAATAATCAGCATGAGAAATAGCGCATAAGAAAGTGCAATTAACGCGGCGGAAGCAAGCGCGTATGCCGGCGCACCGGTATCCACGGAAGCATATTCTGCAACGAAGATCGAAACAAGGATTCCCGCGCTAATGAACAAGCCAACCCCCCAAAGCGTGCCGAACGGTAAAACGTTAAGGCTTACGCCAATAATGAAGGCAGTCAAGGTGGGCAGTAGCCAATGCTCAAAGGCGTTTCCCTGTAAAGAGGGATGACTGTGTAACAGCCAGTTCATTCCGGTGGCAGTGAGACCGGTTGCCATCACGGTCATCGCGGTGCTAAGGGTGAGGGGATAAGCAAAGTAGAAGCCGGGCAACTGCAGGGTCAAAGTGAGACCCGGCGTGTTGATCAAACGCGTCAGCGCATAAGCCAGCAGAACTGCCGCCGTCAGCACACCGACGCGGTTTCCATCCGGCAAATAACGTCCTTCCTGTTGCATGGGCTGATTTTACTCGATATAAAAGGAAACAGAATGTTGATTGGAACGGTATGGTAGAATCAAAAGGCTATGAACTCGAAGAACGAAATTCAAACCTTACCGCCGCCGCCGGGTATTATTAGCTCACTCAAAGCCGGCTTTGACACGATTGCGGCGCATATTACCGCGATTATTTTTCCCATAGTGCTAGACTTGTTTTTGTGGCTTGGCCCGCATCTCAGCATGAATCAGCTCATCCAACCCATCCTGGCTCAATTCCGAAGTTTTGCTTCAAATGCCGGTATTTCTGCCAGCGATGTCAAGAACGCGATGGATATGTACACCCAATTCTTTCAGCAATTCAACCTGTTGGGCATTTTGCGGACCTTTCCCATCGGCGTACCGAGTTTGATGAGCGGTGAGATGCCACTTAGTTCTCCGCTGGGCGCGCCTGCAGTTTGGCAGGTTAACTCCCTCGGACAGCTCTTGGGCTTGCTGTTGCTTCTCACGCTCTGCGGTTGGATTTTTGGCGGCATTTATTTTCAACGGGTCGCATCGCTGATCGCATCGGACGCATCCACTGCGATGGGCCGCGCCATTTCGCAAACGCTTCTTTATTCATTCCTTTGGTTTCTCTTGGCGTGGATGATTGGCGTGCCCATTGGTTTGCTTTTATATATTCTCTTTGCCATCAATTCGTTGCTTGGAGAGGGTGTATTGCTGGTCTTGGGATTCCTGTCCATGTGGCTGATCGTGCCGATTTTCTTTTCATCCTTCGGAATTTACCTCCGCAAACAAAATGTGTTTATGTCCTTCTTGAGCAGCTTCCAACTAACACGTTTCGCTTTGCCAGCCAGCAGTTTATTTGTCTTGACCATGTTCTTGATCGGCGCTGGCTTGAATTTCTTATGGGCGATTCCGGCAAATGACTCGTGGCTTGCATTGGTCGGAATCCTCGGACACGCTTTTATCATGACTGCCTTACTGGCATCATCATTCGTTTATTATCGGGATACTACCGCGTGGTTGCAGACTGTGTTTGAAAAATTGCACGCCACCACGCCGACACAACAAGCTTAATCGCTCGGAGAATTTTATGGCTGAGAAGAAAAATTCAGATACTGACAATTATGATGTAAGTTCCATTCAGGCATTGGAAGGCATCGAACATGTCCGCAAGCGCCCTGGAATGTACGTGGGCGGCACGGATATCAAAGCCTTGCATCATCTCGTCTATGAAGTTGTAGATAACGCGATCGATGAAGCGCTCGCTGGTTCTTGCACCGCCATCAATATTACAATTCATGAAGATAGCAGTGTGACCGTTGAAGACAACGGACGCGGTATTCCTGTTGGTCCGCATCCAACGAAAAAAGATCCCAAAGGAAAACCCATGGAAACGGTGGATGTCGTCATGACGGTGATCGGTGCGGGCGGCAAATTCGGCGGCGGCGGATACAAAGTCTCCGGTGGTTTGCACGGTGTGGGCGTCAGCGCAGTGAACGCATTATCCGAATGGGTGACCACCGAAGTCAAACGCGATGGAAAACTTTGGCAGCAAAACTATAAGCGCGGAGTCCCGCAAGGTGCGATCCAACAAATCGGCAAGGTCGCCAAAGATGAAACCGGCACCAAGCAGACATTTAAATTTGATAAACAAATTTTCACCGAAGATATTGATTATCGTTTTGATACGCTCGTTCAACGATTCCGCGAGATGGCGTTCGTTACGCGCGGAGTGACGATTCACTTTGTGGATGAACGCGCTCAACGCGAGATGAAGTTTTACTTTGAAGGCGGGCTGACATCCTTCGTCCGTTATTTGAATCGCAATCGCGAAAATCTTCATCCGGTGGTTCACGTTGAAAAAGAGATGGAAGGCATCGGCATCGAAGCCGCCATTCAATACACCGACGCATATTCCGAATCGGTGTATTCGTTTGCCAATACGATCAACACAATTGACGGCGGAACGCATCTCACCGGTCTGCGTTCGGCGGTGACGCGCGTGATCAATGATTATGCGCGCAAGAACGGTTTGCTCAAAGATGCCGATCCGAATTTCTCCGGCGACGACACGCGTGAAGGATTGACTGCGATTGTTTCGGTCAAACATCCCGAACCTCAATTTGAATCGCAGACTAAAGTCAAGCTGATGAATCCCGAAGTGCAAACCTATTCTCAGCAAATCATCGGCGAGGCATTCGGAACCTTCCTTGACGAAAATCCACAAGCTGCCAAAACGATCATTGCCAAATGCCTGACCTCGGCGTGCGCACGCGATGCAGCCAAGAAGGCGCGTGATCTGGTCATCCGCAAGTCGGCTCTCGAATCTTTAACATTGCCCGGCAAGCTGGCGGATTGTTCCGAACGCGATTCAACGAAGACGGAGTTATATATTGTCGAAGGTGATTCGGCTGGCGGTTCAGCTAAGCAAGGACGTGACCGGCATTTCCAAGCGATTCTGCCTTTAACGCGGCAAGATCATGAACACCGAACGAGCGCGCCTCGATAAGATTCTATCCAGCAATGAAATCAGAGCGCTCATCTCCGCGCTGGGTACTGGCGTGGGCGATAATTTTGATATAGAGGGCTTGCGCTATGGACGCATCATCATCATGACGGATGCCGATGTGGATGGAAGTCATATCCGAACGTTGTTGCTGACATTTTTCTTTCGCTATATGCCGAAACTGCTGGAAGACGGTCATCTTTATATTGCCCAGCCTCCATTGTTTCGCGTCGCTTATAAGAACCAGGTCAAGTACGCCTACACCGATAAGGATAAAGATAAACTGGTCAAGGATATTGGCAGTGATAAGGCGAATGTCCAGCGATATAAAGGCCTTGGCGAAATGAACCCACAGCAATTGTGGGAAACGACGATGAATCCGGATAATCGTACCCTGCTTCTGGTCACGGTAGATGATGCGGCGGAAGCGGATCGCACCTTTGACATGTTGATGGGTGATGCGGTTGATCCTCGAAAGCGGTTCATCCAAACGCATGCGAAATATGTGAGAAATCTCGACATTTAGTTTTTCAAAATAAGAATAGGGCGGGGCGGACTCAGAAAGTCCGCCCCGTTTTCGCTTAACGCTTTGTTATGAAAGTACCACACTTTCTTTGTATAATCTGTGTACAATGCTTTGGTGAGCTTCCCAGTTTCAGCGCCGTCTATGTGGACTTCAAATCGTTTAAATACCTATATTAATCAGGCCCTTCAGGCCATCGCGTTCGCCTACCAATTCCTGGCGGTGGTGGTTTTTGTCACCGCACTTTTCCTTGCCAATTGGTGGTTGAGCACTCCCTTCCTCGGTGCATTTTATGAGCACACCATGGTATTTAACGGTGTGGTCCCGACCGGGCCCGACGTATCCTGGGATCTTCGCAACCAGGGCATACAGCTAGGGGACCAACTGATTTCGGTCAACGGTCAGGCAGTCCAAAATGCATCTGAAGTGCAAAGTATTTTGAGCGGCTTTCATCCGGGCGATCAAATTCCTGTGATTGTCCGTTTACTTGATGGAAGCCAGAAAACTTATTATGTCACACTTCATGCCTTCACATCTAAAGATCAAATCACGTACTTTATTATTCCAATTTTTCTTAGCCTGATCTTCCTTGTTGTCAGTCTTTGGATATTTGTCATCCGCCGCACGGAGTTTGCCGGCCGTGTGTTTGCGTTATTTGCATCTTCATTGAGCATCGGCGTCGGCTCACTCTTCGACTTATATACCACTCATTGGCTAACTTATATCTGGACCCTTAGCTTAGCGGTCGCTGGTGGAGCACTTCTTGACCTCGCTCTATCTTTTCCACAGGAAGCCAGCGTTATCACGGGCCGCTCTTATCTGCGCCGAATAGGTTATGCCGTCTCGTTTATTCTTTGTGCATACGCCTTTACCACACTTTTTAATTTCGCTCGTCCCATTGACTATATTCTGGCCTGGCGATACATTTATATTTTTGTGGGTCTTTGCAGTGTCGCTTATGTTTTGTTTAATGTGTATTATAGCTTTGCGGCGACGTCGCCTGTAATTAAGACACAGTCCCGCATGATCTTGATGGGAACACTTGTTGCATTTGGTCCCATCACTTTCTGGTTTCTTACCACACCTCTTAACCTGTTCGAGTTTACACCTTATCTGCTTGTTCCCATCGTGATTTTTCCTCTAACTCTCGGTTATGCCATTCTACGATTTCGTTTTCTGCACACCGACGATTGGATCCGTCAGGGAGTCGTTTATATCCTCCTGACTATTTTCATTGTCGGCGGATATGCCTTGCTGGTCAGCGGATTGAGTTTGATCTTTAAAGCCGCCATGCCGGCATCGAATCCCATTTGGGTGGGCGGACTGGTTTTTGTGATCGCGATCTTTCTTGACCCGGTGCGGATTCGAACGCAAAGCTTTGTGGACGCTACATTTTTTCGCGGCCGGCGGGCATATGCTGAAAACATTCAAAACTTCACCCATGAATTGAACAGTGCATTCGACCTGAATGCCATCGGCCGGACCCTGCGCCAGCAGATCAATTCCACGTTGGGGCCGGATCGCCTACACATTTATGCTTATGATTCGCTGAACGATCAATATACCGCCCTGCACGCCGAGGATGGAAATACTAGCACTGATATCCGCTTTTCGTCCAGCAGTGCTTTGGCAAAATATTTCGTCGCCGAACGGTTACCTTTATACCTGGATGAAGCTTCTCTGCCTGAGAGTTTGAAGACCGAGCAAACGCGGCTTACTTTGTTGGGCGCACGTCTCTTCGTGGCGCTGCCTGGTCATGGACAGCCTGTGGGCTGGCTGGCCTTGGGAGCCCGCATTATCGGTCAGCCTTACACGCCCAGGGATTTGGTTTTTCTTGAAAACTTATGCGATCAGGCATCAGTTGCCTTCCAGCGTATTCAAACAGTTGCCAACCTTGAGCGGCGTGTGCAGGAAATGAATGCCCTGACCCGCGTCTCGCAGGGCGTCAATGTTACTTTGACCTTTGATGATGTCCTTGAACTGATCTATGCCCAAACCGCGCAGATCATTCCGACTTCCCATTTACATATCACGCTCTACAACAAGACCAACAATTATTTTTATTATGGTTTCTGCGTTGAAAATAATGATCGCATCACAAGCCGCGAAAATGTCCCGTATCCCCCGAATACCGGTCTAAATCCGGAAATCATCCGCAGAGGCCGCCCCATTTTGACTCAAGATTATCTGCATGAATGTCAAGCGCGCAATCTGGCTCCTGAAACGGAAGGCGTTTTTGCGTGGATGGGAGTTCCACTCAATGCAGGCGCCGAGTCTATCGGGGCGTTGAGTGTCGGCAGTCGCGATCTCGGCACTGCCTATACGCGTGGTCAGCTTGAGCTTTTGCAGGCCATTGCAGACCAAACTGCCGGCGCGATCGTGAAATCCCGCCTGCTTCAAGAAACCCAACAACGTGCGCGGCAACTTGGCACTTTGAATGATGTGACTCGTCAGTTGACTTCCACGCTGGAGATCGAGCCTCTGCTTCAGAATGTTCTCGAAAGTGCGGTGAACATCTTGAATTGCGAAGCAGGCAGTTTGTTTCTTGTGGACGAGCAAACGAAGGAACTGGTTTTCAGGGTGACGGTTGGACCGGTTGCCAAGGATTTGCTGGGTCAGCGCCTCCCCGCAGGAAGCGGGATCGTGGGACGCGCAGTGACCACGCGCGGTCCGGTCATTGAAAATGACGTCAAGCATTCTGTCGGCTGGAATGCAAATACAGACGAGAAGACCGGCTTCATGACGCGTGCCCTGCTGGTTGTGCCTTTACAGATCAGAGATAATGTCATGGGGGTCATTGAAGTGATCAATCGCCGTGATGGGCTGCCTTTTGTAGAAGAAGATCAGGCTTTGCTTACGGCCTTTGCCGGGCAGGCGGCTGTCGCCTTGGAAAATGCCCGCCTCTTTACATTGACCGATCAGGAACTGGCGGCCCGTGTGGAAGAACTATCCGTGATGCAGCGGATTGACCGCGAACTCAATGCCAGCCTTGAAATGGAACGCGCCATGCGTATCACGCTTGAATGGGCCATGCGGCAATCGGAAGCGGATGCGGGTTTGATCGGCATGATCGAAGAAAACAAATTGCATATTGTGGCACAACAGGGTTACGAGGAACATTTGGCGGGGTTCCAAAATCAGTTAATGCCGTTGAATCTTCCCGCGTTGAAAACTGCAGTTGAAAGCGGCCAGCCGCAACGGGTCTTGCTGGATGCGAAGGGGACGGACGGTATATTGCCCGGTACCCACACTCAAATCGTTATTCCCATTCGTCGTGAGGCGGCTGTGATCGGGTTGGTGCTCATTGAGAGCACAAACGATACACAGCAGGATATTGCCTTCCTGAATCGTTTGAGCGATCATGCTGCCATCGCCATCTCCAATGCCCAGCTCTATGACGAAGTTCAACGTGCGAATCTTGCCAAAAGCGAATTCGTTTCCTTTGTGGCGCATGAGCTTAAGAACCCGATGACTTCGATCAAGGGTTACAGTGAATTGCTGGCGGCCGGCGCGGTTGGACAGATTAATGAAATGCAAGCCAACTTCTTGAGCACGATCCACTCGAATGTGGAGCGCATGTCCACGCTCGTTTCGGACCTGAATGATAATTCCAAGATCGAGGCGGGTCGTCTGCGCCTCGACTATATAGCAGTGGAAGTCAGTGAACTGGTGGATGAAGTGATCCGTTCCACCAAGCGGCAGACAGAAGACAAGAAGCAAATTATCAATGTGGCAATGCCGTCCAATCTTCCGAAGGTGTGGGGTGATCGCACGCGGCTTGGGCAAGTGCTGACGAATCTGGTCAGCAACGCCAATAAATACACACCGGAAGGCGGGGTTTTGTTGATCGGCGCGGAAGTTTCCGAAAACCGCTGGGATTTGGAAGGCCCCAAGCAAGTTATCCATCTTTGGGTAAAAGATAATGGCATTGGCATTAATCCTGAAGACCAGCAAAAGATCTTTCAAAAATTTTTCCGATCTGAGGATCAAAAGGCGCGTGAGGCTCCAGGCACGGGTTTGGGCCTGAATATCACCAAGAGTCTGGTCGAAATGCAAGGCGGACGCATTTGGTTTGAGAGCGAATTTCGTCAGGGAACCACTTTCCATTTCACAGTTCCTGTTGCTGAGAATTAGTGACAGTTATGTTGCTTTTTATTGAGGACAAAATCATATGACGCTTCAGGCCGCGGTTGGAATTGCTCAAGCTCTGGATGGGCGCGAAGCCGGATTGCAGGCCGCGCATCAGGCACTTAATCATCTCGGCGCGGGAACACCCGGATTAGGTATTTTGATCGCGTCGCATCAGTTTCAAGCCCGTGAAGTGGCGACCGGCGTTGCGAGTCTATTGAGCGATGTGCCGTTGATTGGGTTTAGTTCGCCGGCTGGATTAACGAACTCAGGCCAGCATACGAATTCCGTTGTGCTGGCTTTGCTCAAGGGCGATTTCGAAGCCGAGGCGCATTGGCTTCCCAGTTATGCTCAGTCAGGACGCGAGACAGCCGCACAGTTAATGCAATTGGCCTCGGCGCACAAGGATAACAAGGCTGCGCTTTTGTTTGCGGACGGTTTCAATGGTGATGCTGAACAGTTATGTTCCGCGATTCCGAATGGCTTGTTCCCGATTGTGGGCGGACTTTCAAGCGGCGACCTGCATACTGGCAACACGTTTCAGATGGCTGGCAATCAAACCGGCACCGGTAGTCTGTCGGCTGCGTTCCTGCGTGGCACTCTTCGTGTGGGAGTGGGCTACGCTCATGGCTGGGATCCGGTTGGGAGTCAATTTCGTGTGACGCGTTTCGCGCGGTTTCTGGCTCCGGACTTTGGATGGACGTCCGGCTTCGGAGACATACGCGGAACTTTTCGGCTATCCCGCGCGCGATTGGGCTTTCCCGCCACTGAACTATCTTGCGCGTTTATATCCGCTGGGCGTGGAGCAGGGGGACGAGTTGGTGGTGCGGGCTCCCATTCGTGTGGAAGCCGACGGCAGTTTCCGAATGAACGCCAATATCCGCGATGGAATTGATGCTTATCTACTGGTGGGGAGTAATGTGGCTTGCGAGAAAGCCGCGGGTCAAGCGGCCCAGCAGGCCTTGATTGCTTTGGGCGATGCAAAGCCGTCCTTTGCGCTAGTGCTGGTGGATGTGGCTTGGCAAATGCTCCTAAAAGCCAACCCGGGTATGGAGATCGCCGCCGTACAGGATATTCTCGGTTCATTCGTGCCGATTGCGGGCGGCTATACACTTGGACAAATTGTCCCCGGTAAAGACGGTAACTCTCCGCGTTTTCTCAATCAGCACATTGCAGTGATTGCATTTGGGGAAACTTCCACGTAATCGAACTTTTGTTGCATATCAAATAATATTCTAGAGAACATTCACCTAATGTCCTCATCCAAGCGCGCTTGATAAAGCCGATTAAATTCTTAACATAGAGTAAAGAAAGAATGCTAAAATTTATATTATCAGTTTTGATATTTAACTTTGCCGTGTTCATTTCATAAATCAAGATTGGAGAATCCATGTTTCGACGCAGACTTGCCATGCAAAACGATGTATTGAGCGCTTCACAAATCGAAGTGTTGGCAAAAGCCAACCAACTTGCCGCCAATAATAATTCTGCGGATGCCGCACCGCTCTATGCCGAATTGGCGCGCGAGCTGGATGTTCCTCGTCCGCGGCGCGGTGCGAACCTTCATGCGCGTGCGGCTCATGCCTACGCCGATGCGGGCAATGAGCAACTCGCACTGGCGCAAGCTCGCGCCGCGCTGACCATGTTCATTCAATATCGGATGATCAATCGCACGCCGGTGTTCTTTGCCAATATCACGCGCAAATTCAATAACAAGGGAATGAAGAATTCGTCGACTGCACTTCAGAACGAATTTGGGAATAGAGTTCGGGCAAATGCCGCCTCAACCGGCTCCAGGGTCGGCGAAGCGAGGCGTTCTGCCGACGAATTGTCCGAAGTGTGGTGCACCCATCCACGGAGACGAGGCAACCTGGATTGACAATCTAACCGCCGAATGCGATTATTGCGGCGCAGCAATCCGAACTACTAATTAATCAATAGAGCCTGATAGGCAATTTTCAGGCTCTGACTTTTAATTCATTCATACCAATGGACTATTTGAATTTGTCTATTGTTATGTTTTAATTATAAGAGTGGAAAGTTAAAATTCGTAAAGGAGTGAGTATGGTACAGCCAGCACAAAATGAAGCCGTCGAACGTTTGAAATGCAATTGGTGTCAGGGCATTAATCTCAAAACCGCGCTATCCTGTCAGTTCTGCGGTGCGCCGCTTGACTTGAAGGATGTCGTCAGTGAATTGGGTTGGCGCGAAGCTCCACGCCTGAAAGACATGACCGAGTTCCATTTCTTCAACAGCACATGTCAGGTTGAAGGCGAGATCGTGCCGGTTGCGGAAATCAATCTGGCACAGGGCGATGGGATTTATTTTGAACATCATGTGATGTTGTGGAAGGACCCGACCGTTCCAATGTCGGTCTTGCAGTTGCCGGGCGGCATGAAACGTGTGCTGGCTGGGATGCCGTTCATCATCAGCGTGGCGCAGGGACCGGGACGAGTCGCATTCTCGCGCGATGCTACTGGCGAATTGGTTGTGCTTCCGCTTCATCCCGGCATGGAATTGGATGTGCGCGAACATGCTTTCCTGTTGGCTTCCGCAAATATCACTTATTCATTTGAGCGCATCAAAGGATTACGAAATATTTTGTTCGGCGGACAAGGCATGTATATGGATCGCTTTGTAACCACAAACCAGTCGGGCCTATTGATCCTCCATGGATATGGCAACGTTTTCGAGCGGACTTTGAAACCAGGCGAGTCGATTTTGGTCGAGCCTGGTGCATTCCTTTACAAAGACTCAAGCGTTACGATGAACGTTCAAATGCAGCAATTGACGACCGGATTGTTTGGGGGAACTGCCATGAGCCTGGCGCAAATGACAGGTCCTGGACGCGTCGGCATTCAATCCATGTACGTTCACCATTCGACGGAATAAGAGGCAGAGATGAGTGCAACACCTTCTGCTCCTGCCACCGGACGAAGCTACACCTGTAATTGGTGCGGTGCCGTTTCGGACGGCACATCACTGAGTTGTCCTTCTTGCGGCGCAACCGTCAATGTTAAAGAAATCGTTACGCCCACCGGCTGGGTCGAAATGCCCGGCCGCAAGGATATGGCGAAATTGCAAATCGGAAAATCATCATGTCAGATCGAAGGCCTATATGTTCCGGTTGCAGATTTCAACCTTGCGCCCGAAGATGGCGTTTACTTTGCCCATCATGTTTTGCTGTGGAAGGAAAATTCGGTCAACATCAGCATGATGTCGATGAAAGGCGCCTGGAAGCGCGCTTTTGCAGGCATGCCGATTTTCATGACGCAAGCCAAAGGTCCCGGCCATATTGCGTTTTCGCGCGATCTTCCGGGTGAGTTGCTGGCTTTGCCGCTTCAACCCGGTCAGGCTGTGGATGTGCGCGAACACTTCCTGTTGGTCGCTACCGATCAAATGGATTATGGCTGGACGAATAGCAACATCTGGTTCACCACGCGCCATCAGCACGGAGACGAAACGGAATATGAAACGCATTATCCGCTTGGCATGTTTATTGACCGCTTCTCCGCAACCAAGATGCCCGGTTTGTTATTGCTTCATGCCTCGGGTAATGTGTTCGTCCGCCAACTAGCACCGGGGCAATCCATCCTGATCAAGCCCACCGCGTTGATCTTCAAAGATCCGACCGTGAGCATGCAATTGCACTTCGAGAATCCACACAGTCAGTGGAATTTGTGGATGTCTTATAACCAGCGTTACTTGTGGTTGCGCGTTACCGGTCCCGGAAGGATTGCAATTCAATCAGCCTTTGAACCGGTCGAAGACGACGGACAAACGATCACACAAACATCACCCGCCACGCGGCAACAATGGTAGTTATAAGAAAACGATGCTCTGAGCTTGTGGAAGGGTAAGCAACCTGGAAATCTCTGCGGACAGACACAATCTGTCCGCAGTTTATTTTGGTTATAATTCCTTCAATGCGTCGCATCCTTCAATCCCCCAAGTGGATTCCGTTATTTTTTGCGTTTATCACCGTCATCGCGTACGGGCTTTTGCTTCCCTTCACTGGCTTTTATTGGGACGACTGGCCCTTTGCATGGGCCGCGAAATTTCTTGGCCCTTCGCAATTCATTCCATCCTTCGCGGGCTTTCGACCTTTCCTTGGACCGATCTTTTTTCTTACAACCAGCTTGATTCCATCGAATCCGAGTCTGTGGCAAATCTTTGCGCTGATCATTTGCTTCGCCGCGGCGCTTTCAGCCTGGTTCGCGTTAAATCAAATTTGGCCGCGCTATAAATTTCAAACATTGATCGCCTCCTTGCTCTTTCTTGTCTTCCCCGGATTCAGCCAACATTGGGTCGCGTTCACGCATATCAACCAGGAATGGATTCCGCTTATCCTCTATTTGCTTTCGTTTGGATTCACTGCCCGCGCGCTTCGCGGCGATCCAAAAAAGAAAACCAGCAATTCGATCATCGCTTTGCTTATGCTCATTATCGGAATCTTTCCCACCGAATATTTCATTGGGCTGGAGCCTCTACGCTTTCTTTTCATTTGGGTCATCATTGCTGATGAGACCCAGGTCTTTTGGCCACGCTTCATTCAAACGATGAAACGCTGGTGGCCTTATCTTCTCATCTGGATAGTAGATGCTCTTTGGCTTGCTTACTACTATAAGTCGGGCGCATATATTTCTTACGGCGTGACTGCCGCCCAACACGCGCCTTCCATCAAAGCCTTATTGCTCGCGTTCGGCGACGCATTCTGGAAAGCCGGATTTTATGTTTGGGCGCAGGTACTGGTATTGACAGGACAATCTATCATTGCGCCCACCAGTTTATTAACCTTTGTCCTCATTATCCTTTCTTTTTCATTGATTGCATTTTACGTTTCCCACCTCGATCTGCCGTTCAATGCTGAACGAACCTTCGCCATCCCCGCCATCATCATTGGCTTCTTCGGCATTCTGCTCGGACGAGTTCCATCGTTTGCCGCAGGACTTCCGCTGACATTACAGTCCTCGAATGATCGCTTCATGATCTCGATGATGTTTAGTGCATGTTTATTTGCTACCGGCTTGGTTGACCTACTCATTAAAAATAAGCTTGTGAAAACATATGTATTTGCATTGTTGATCGCATTGGGCATCGGACAACAGTTTTTCAATGCCAACATCTTTCGCCGCGATTGGTCGCGCCAGCAGGACATCTACTGGGAACTAGCCTGGCGCATCCCGGCGTTGAAACCAAACACGGCCATCCTAACGGATTTCGTGCCGATTGATTACGAAACTGATCTCTCCTTCACGGCGCCTCTCAATTGGATGTACGCGTCGAACTTTCATGGCGGTGATTTACCTTACGCAATGATCTACGTCAACAAGCGCCTCGGCAGCGGATCGCTTTCGGAGATCAAGCCGGATACTGCTATCGAATTGCCTTATCGCACCGTGACCTTTCACGGTTCCACCTCGCAAGCAATCGTGATCTATGCGCCACAAAATGGCTGCCTGCGTGTGCTCGATCCTGTTTATGCCAATGTGCAAACCTATAACCGATTCCCTTCCCTGGCGCCCCTGATTCCTTTATCTGATCCATCCCGCATTATTACCGATGCTCCTGCGCCTATTCTTTCGTATCCACCTTTCCCCAAAGAACCAGCGCATACCTGGTGTTACTTTTATGAACAGGCAGAGTTAGCGCGTCAAAGTGGAGATTGGAATAAAGTCGCGGACTTGGGACGCGAAGCTTCACAGCGAGGTTTCACTCCAGGGGATGATTTCGAATGGCTTCCATTCATCGAAGCAGATGCACTCACAGGCGATTTGAAATCTGCGGAACAGATCACGCGTCAAGCGTGGAAGGATGAAGCAAAGCTCCATCAGGGATTGTGCATTCTTTGGAAACGGGTGCAAGCCGAGGGTCGGAAAGAGGCGCAAGGTGCCTCATCAAATTTATTAACAGAACTGGGATGTGGATAATCCTTCAATTGCGATGGCTCGCGGCTTGACGCGTTAAACAGGTTATGCTACTATGCTCTCTTAGTATTCGTTACAAGGAGATAAAGATGGTTAATAAGAAAATCGGCGTAAGGTTATTGATTCTTTTGCTGGGGGCCATCCTGGCAACTGCCTGCACGCAATCCTATTCTCAAGCACCCGCCGCGACACCAACGCTTATCCCTGCGGGCTTGTTTGTGTCACCTTTGCCTACAGGAGTAGATGCAATGCAGTTGGTCGCCGATTTTGGAACGCAAACTGCTGAAGCGCTCAGTGGAACCCCGGCGACTCCTGGAGCGGGAACTCCCATATCAGGCACCGTCACACCTGTGACCGATACTCCGACATTGGGAAGCGGCACGTTCATCACGCCTTTGAGCGGCTCGAGCACGCCGGCAGTGGTTGTGACGACTACGCCAGGGCCGACCACGGTTGTTTCAGTCAACGGTACGGTATACCCCGAGACCGTTGTTGCGCCGCCGGTTCCTGCAGGGGGGGGGCCTGTAGGAGGCGTTCCAGCGACGTATACTTTGCAGCAGGGCGAATTTCCATATTGTATTGCACGCCGCTACAATCTCAACCCCGAGGAATTGCTGAGACTCAATAACCTGCGCGACTGGAATGCTCAATATCTGAGCCCCGGCCTGACGTTGCAACTCCCACAGACCGGCGATCCTTTCCCTGATGTCAGAGCCCTGCATAATCATCCCGATACTTATACTGTGTCTGGTAATAACGATACTACTATATTTGGTGTAGCTTGCTATTATGGCGACGTAGATCCTGCTGCCATAGCACAAGCCAACAATCTTTCGTTAAATACTTATTTGACCATTGGACAGCAATTGACAATTCCGTAAAATAAGTACTAAAAGGACAAGCCCAGTTCATTGATGAACTGGGCTTGTGTCTTATAATCAGATATTCATTTTTCACAGAGGAAGAATCATGCCATTTGAACTCTTAAAGTCCGAGCCGGTATTTCAGGGACGCGCTTTCAAAATCCGCCGGGATACTTTGAAGACGCCTGACGGCCGCGAAACAAAATATGAAATCGTGGAGCATGTCGGATCTGTCATCATTATTCCGATTGACGAGCAGGGGAATTTATTATTCGTTCGCCAATATCGCCACGCGACTGGAAAGGATTTGCTCGAACTTCCTGCAGGGACGCGCGAAGGCGAAGAGCCGTACGAAGTCTGTGCGGCGCGTGAGATCCGTGAAGAAACAGGAATGGCTGCCGGTAAACTTGAACGGATCGGTGACTTCTATCTTGCGCCGGGTTATTCAACCGAATTTATGGCTGTCTTTCTTGCGACGGAATTAACTCACAATCCTCTTGAGGCTGATGAGGATGAATTTTTACAATTGGAAAAGATACCAATCCAAAAAGCCATTGAGATGGCCGAAAGAGGCGAATTTCCAGATGCAAAAACATTGGCCGCATTGTTTTTGGCTAGAACATACCTGAAATAGTATTCTAAGTATTACGGGGATAAAGTGCAATCTTCACCCCGTAATTTTCTCAATCCTACAATTTCTGTCCGAAATATGACAACCCACATGGGGATTTAAGTCATATATAACTAACGCCCTGCACTATTGGGGGATACACTTGGGCACGTGGAGTTATATTTCCGGGCAAAAGCCCGTTTTCAAAGGAGTTAGTGATGAAACGTTCTGTAGTAACCATTGACGGCAACGAAGCCACCGCTTCCGTTGCCCATCGTTTGAATGAGGTAATCGCAATTTATCCGATCACGCCTTCCTCTAATATGGGCGAGTTCGCCGACGAATGGTCGGCCAAAGGCAAAAAGAACCTTTGGGGAACCATCCCAACGGTAATCGAGATGCAGTCCGAAGGCGGCGCGGCTGGCGCAGTGCATGGCGCTTTGCAGACCGGCGCGCTCACTACCACATTTACGGCCTCACAAGGCCTATTGCTGATGATCCCCAATATGTATAAGATCGCCGGGGAACTCACCAGCACAGTCTTCCACGTTGCAGCACGATCCATTGCAGCCCAGGCGCTCTCGATCTTCGGCGATCATTCGGATGTAATGTCCGTCCGGCAGACCGGCTTTGCGTTGATCTCCTCCGGCTCGGTACAGGAAGCGCACGATTTCTCCGCTATTGCGCAGGCCGCAACACTGAAGTCACGCGTGCCATTCCTGCATTTCTTCGACGGCTTCCGCACTTCTCACGAAGTTGACAAGATCTTCCATCTAACGGACGAGGAGCTGCGTGCTTTCATCGATGACGACCTGATCCGTGCGCATCGCTCGCGCGGCCTTTCACCAGAGCATCCTGTGCTGCGCGGTTCCGCACAGAACCCCGATGTCTACTTCCAGGCACGCGAAACGGTCAACCCGTTCTACACCGCGACACCTGCCATCGTGCAAGAGGCGATGGACAAGTTCGCAAAGATCACAGATCGCCAATATCACTTGTTCGATTATGTCGGGCATCCGCAGGCCGAGCGCGTCGTGATCGTCATGGGCTCAGGCGGCGAGACCACCGAAGCGACCGTGAAGTACTTGGCCGCCAAGGGCGAGAAAGTCGGTGCGATACTTGTACGCCTGTATCGCCCATTCTCCATTGAGTATTTCATCAAGGCCCTGCCGGCTACTGTAAAGTCTATCGTAGTGCTTGATCGCACGAAGGAACCCGGTTCATCCGGCGAGCCTATGTACCTCGACATCAGCAATGCGTTGGTCGAAGGCAAACGGCCAAGCATCACCCTTATCGGCGGACGTTATGGCCTTTCATCTAAAGAGTTTACACCGGCCATGGTCAAGGCAGTGCTCGACGAGCTGACAAAAGCCACACCCAAGAACCACTTCACCGTGGGTATCAATGACGATGTTTCTCATACTAGCCTGACGGTTGACTCCTCATTCTCCATCGAGCCGGAAGAGACTGTGCGCTGCATGTTCTTTGGCCTCGGCTCCGACGGTACCGTGGGTGCCAATAAGAACTCGATCAAGATCATCGGCGAAGAGACCGATAACTACGCACAGGGTTACTTCGTCTATGACTCGAAGAAATCCGGCACAGTTACCACCTCGCACCTGCGCTTCGGCCCTCAGCCGATCCACGCCCCATATTTGATTGAGGCGAACCAGGCCAACTTTGTGGCCTGCCACAACTTCAGCTTCCTTGAAAAATTCGAGATGCTAAAGTACTGCAAGCCGGGCGGCGTGTTCCTGCTCAACAGTCTCTACGGACCTAATGAAGTCTGGGATCAACTGCCCGTAGAAGTCCAGAAGTCGCTCATCGAAAAGAAGCTAAAGTTCCACGTCATTAACGGCTACGACGTGGCCGAAAAGACCGGCATGGGCGGCCGCATGAACACCATCATGCAGACGGCGTTCTTTGCCATCAGCGGTGTCCTGCCGCGCGATCAGGCTATCGCCAAGATCAAGAAGGCCATCGAGAAGACCTACGGCAAACGCGGTGAGGCAGTAGTGAAGCAGAACTTCGCCGCCGTGGACGCCACCATCGAGAACCTCTTCGAGGTCAAGCTGCCGGCCAAGGTCACTTCCAAGATCACACGGCGGCCCATCGTCCCTGCGGAGGCACCAGACTTCGTAAAGAATGTGATCGGCCCGATGCTCGCCTTCGACGGCGATGATGTGCCTGTGAGTGCCATGCCTGTAGACGGTTCCTTCCCCACCGGCACCACGCAATGGGAAAAGCGCAATATCACGCTGGACATCCCGGTTTGGGAATCTGACCTGTGCATCCAGTGTGGCAAGTGCGTCCTGGTCTGCCCTCATGCGGTCATAAGACAGAAGATCTTCGACAACAAATTGCTAGAAGGCGCGCCCGCGACATTCAAGCACATGCCGTCGAAGTTCAAGGAGTTCTCGCAGGGCATGACCTACTCGATACAGGTTTCGCCCGAGGATTGCACGGGCTGCACGCTGTGCGTGGAAATCTGCCCGGCCAAGGACAAGACCAACCCGTCACGCAAGGCGCTGAACATGGCTCCTCAGCCGCCACTACGCGAGAGCGAAAACAAGAATTGGGACTTCTTTATGAAGATCCCCGACATGGATCGCAAGTTGATCAATCCCTCCACCGTTAAGAACTCACAGTTGCTCCGGCCATTGTTTGAGTTCTCCGGCGCATGCTCCGGCTGTGGCGAGACGCCATATGTGAAACTGGTTTCGCAGCTCTTCGGCGACCGCGCCATCGTCGCCAACGCAACCGGCTGCTCGTCGATCTATGGCGGCAACCTGCCCACTACACCATGGGCCAAGGATTCCTTCGGGCGCGGGCCAGCCTGGTCGAATTCATTGTTCGAAGACAACGCCGAATTTGGTCTGGGCATGCGCTTGACGGTTGACAAGCAGAATGAATATGCGCGCGAGTTGCTGCACGTAGACGAGATTGCGAAACTGCTCGGTGCGGATTTGATCAACGGCATCCTCACTGCCGACCAGACCAACGAAGCCGGCATCGACGCACAGCGCAACCGCGTGACTGAACTCAAGCAGAAGCTGGGCGCATCGAAAGACACGCGTGCAAAAGACTTGATCAGCGTGGCCGACAGTCTCGTCAAGAAGTCCGTCTGGATCATGGGCGGTGACGGCTGGGCTTACGACATCGGCTACGGCGGTCTCGACCACGTCCTGGCATCTGGACGCAATGTCAATGTGCTGGTGCTCGATACCGAGGTCTATTCCAACACCGGCGGACAGGCTTCAAAGGCCACCCCGCGCGGTGCAGTAGCCCGGTTTGCTATGAGTGGCAAGGCTCTGCCCAAGAAAGACCTGGGCCTGATCGCCATGGCCTATGGGTACGTCTACGTAGCCCGCGTTGCCATGGGATACAACGACCAGCAGACGCTTAAGGCCTTCCTTGAAGCTGAAGCCTATGACGGCCCATCCCTCATCATCGCCTACAGTCACTGCATCCAGCAGGGCATCGACAACGAGATCGGTTTGGAACAGCAGAAGCTCGCAGTGCAGTCCGGCGTCTGGCCTGTCTATCGCTACGATCCTCGCCTTGCGGAGAAGGGCAAGAATCCACTCGTCATCGAGAACAAGGAGCCAACTATCCCGGTGTCGCAGTACGCCTACAACGAGTCGCGTTACAAGATGCTGATCAAGATGGACGAAGCACGTGCCGAAAAGCTGATGAAGGAATCTCAGCATGACGCCAAGTCGCGCTGGACACTCTATCAGCAGATGGCAGCCATGCACTACGATGCGGATGACGATGGCGTTGAAACAAAGTAGCCGACTCGCATCCATTTATTCGTGATTAGAAGCAGTGACCAGGAATTACTTCAGGTTTCCTGGTCACGCTGTCTTGTTCAGGAAGAACAAGAGGAAGAGTAACATTATGATCGATCTTACAACGAAGTACCTAGGACTTGAGCTAAAAAATCCCCTGATCGCATCCTCCTCCCCGCTCTTGAAGAAGGTTGCCGACGTTCAGCGCATGGAAGAGGCTGGCATCGCGGCAGTGGTACTGTTCTCGCTATTTGAAGAGCAGATCACGCACGAAAGCCTCGAGCTGCATCATCACTTAAGCCGTTCCGAGAACCTGACGCCTGAGGGCGGGCTAGGCTACATCCCCGAAAGCGGCACGTACAGCTTACTCCCTTACCAATACGTTAAGAACATCGAGTCGCTGAAGAAGGCTGTCAAGATCCCGATCATTGGAAGCTTGAACGGTGTCTCGAAGGGCGGTTGGATCCAGTACGCCCGTCAAATCCAGGAGGCCGGCGCCGATGCGCTGGAGCTGAATATGTATACCCTTGTGACCGATCCGGTCAAGCCGGCAGCGGATGTCGAGAATGAGCAGGTCGATCTCGTGGCCGAGGTTCGCTCTCATATTGATATCCCGTTGGCAATCAAGCTTAGCCCTTATTACACCGCCCTGCCGCATTTCGCCCAGAGGCTCGCCAAGGCAGGCGCGAATGGGCTTGTGCTCTTCAACCGGTTTTACCAGCCCGACTTTGATATTGAAGAACTAGCTGTCACTCATACGCTCGACCTCAGCATCCCTGCCGAGATGCGGCTGCCGCTTCGTTGGATCGCGCTCCTGCAAGGCACGGTAGATGTAGATTTCGCCCTCACCAGCGGTATCCACGATCAAGAGGGCGTGTTGAAGGCAATGATGGCAGGCGCCAAGGCCGCCATGATGACCTCGGAACTTCTGCACAACGGGATCGGCCGAATCTCCGAAATCTTAAAAGAGCTGGAAGCCTGGATGGTCGAGCACGAGTATGCATCGATCGCCATGATGCAGGGGAGCATGAGCCGCAAATCGGCTCCCACTCCTGAGGCGTTCGAACGCGCTAACTACATGAAGGTTCTTAATTCCTTTCACGATCTACCATAGCTAGAACAGGGTTAATTTGTCATTGACCAGGCGTTGAAACCTGGTCAATGGGTTTTAAGATAGGTTTCACCAATTTTTGCGAATTTATTATTAATCCTCAATTTGATCTTTTCCGGCGGCTTGCAGAATTAACTTGTGACAGCAAACTTTAAATTCAGGGTGATTCATGGACGGTGGGAGAGGATGAGAAATCAAAGAGCCTCCGCGTACGCGGAGGCTCTATAAATGCAAAGTTCTGAAGGCTTATGAAGCAGTGTCTACAGGCATGGGCGCATTCTTGCGCTGGCGGAATGTGATGCGGCCGCGCGTCAAATCATACGGTGACATTTCCACCGCGACATGATCGCCCAGCAAAATACGAATGTAATATTTGCGCATCTTGCCTGAAAGATACGCAAGCACTTCGTGGCCGTTATCGAGCCGAACGCGGAACTGCGTTCCCGGCAAAGCCTCGACCACAACTCCATCGGCCTTTATTTTATCTTCCTCTTTTGCCATACACGCCTCCGGTGAACTTATTCAATTTCCTTGGTAAAGGTGCGCCGCTTGATACGGCGGGCGGCCTTCTTCTTTTCCATGCGGCGCTGTTCGCTCTTGGAAACATACCAGCGCTTGCGACGCACCGTGCTCAACACGCCGCTCTTGACAACCTTCTTTCGAAAACGCTTCAACAACGAATCCTGCGACTCGCCGCTGCGCAAAACAACTAATGCCATATTCGATTCACCTCCTTTACCAAGTAAGATAATGGGCCAAGAAAAACCCTCAGCCATACGCAGACTCGGCTGAGGGTCGTGTTTGAACCGAAACGAATAATCTGACCTTACGATCAATAAGCGCTTCACACTCCTCGAGTTTTCAATCTATGAGAGAAAAGATCCCTCAACCGAACCAACGTGCAAGATTATACTATAGAGGACGTTTCGGCGAAAGAGGCAAAGATCATTTCAATTGGATGGTGACCATCACGAAGATTTATGTATTGACCATCCGAATAACATCCCTTACAATCCGCCCTCGTAAAATAGCCTGCTAACTCAAGGGCACCTGCAGAATATCCAGAACGCAATTGAGGCAAACGCAATAGTAACCGGTTCGATTTCAACTCGGAAATATGCAAAACAATACAAGCGCGGTAATTGGATCAAGCGCGAAAGCGCGTCTGAAGAGGTTTCTGAGGCGCTTCTTTCGGAACTCGAAGCGGAGTTCGCTAAAATCAAAATTCCCATACGGAATGGTAGCCCCGTTAAATGACTAATCGGCATACTGTCATCCTGCAACCTTCGGGCCGCCGCGGACAAGTCGAAGAAGGCAAATCCGTTCGCGAAGCCGCGCGCGAATTGGGAGTGGAAATCGAATCCATCTGTGCAGAAAACGCCACCTGCGGCAAGTGTGCGGTGATAGTCGAAGAAGGCCGCTTCGAGCGGTATGGTATTGAATCCAAACGTGAGAATTTGTCTCCCGTCGTTGAGGCGGAAAAAGCATACTTTGAGCACCGCCCGAATCTGCTCAAGAGCAAAGGCTGGGAAGTGGGGCAGGTGCGGCTCTCGTGTCAATGCAAAGTGCTTGGCGATGTGCTCATCAATGTTCCTGAAGAAAGCCGCGGCAACAAACAAATCGTCCGCAAGAGCGCGCGCGAACGCCAGATCGAGATCAAGCCATCGATTCGAAAATATCTCGTAACGATGACACCGCCCAACCTCGAACGTCCCATCGCAGATTGGGAACGGCTTGTCAAGGGACTCGAAACTTCCATGAGTCTCGTCCGACGCGGCGAAGAGAATTTGCCTAAATGGTCTGATCTAATAATTGATTATGCATGTTTGCGAACCTTATCTCAAGCTTTGCGCGAAGCAAACTGGGATGTGACCGTTTCAGTTTGGCAGGATCAGGAGGTTGTGCAAGTTCAACCGGGTTTGGTCGAGGAGAGTTATGGCGCGGCAGTGGACATCGGTTCGACCACGATTGCTTTATATCTCTGCGATCTGCGCACCGGCGCAATCCTGGCGGCAGAATCAGAAATGAATCCGCAAATTGTATACGGCGAAGATATTATGTCGCGCATTCAATATACGATTGAGCACAAAGATGGGCTGGAGAAATTACACAAAGCTGTCATTGATGTACTCAACAAATTGCTAAAACTGGCCGCCAGAAAAGCAAAGATCAAAACAGAAAACATTCTCGAAATGGTTTTGGTTGGAAATACCACCATGCATCATCTTGTGCTGAATCTGCCGCCCAAGGATTTAGGACGCGCGCCGTTCGTCCCGGCTATTCATCATTCATTGGACATAAAAGCGCGCGAACTTGGATTACATATCAACACATCCGGTAATATCCATATTTTACCAACCATCGCTTCCTTCATCGGTGCAGATACCAGTGGAGTGCTTCTTGCCGAAGAACCATATAAGCAGGATGAGAACTGGTTGATCATTGATGTCGGAACCAATGCCGAGTTGGTGTTGGGCAATCGCAATCGTTTGGTCTGCACTTCGACTCCAACTGGTCCCGCCCTCGAAGGGGCGCATGTGGAATATGGAATGCGTGCTGCACCGGGCGCCATGGAGCGCGTCCAAATTGATGAAAAGACTCTTGAACCAAAATATAAAGTCATCGGCATCGAAGGCTGGAACACTGACGGCGCCGATTTCAATGGTCAAGTCAAAGGGATTTGTGGATCAGCCATCATCGACGCGGTGGCAGAAATCTTTCGGGTTGGCATCATTGATTCTCGGGGCAGATTCAAACGCGGGCTTAAGTCGACGCGAATTCGCGAGGGCGCAAGCGGCATGGAATACGTCATCGCATTCGCGAATGAAACCTCTATCGGAAGAGACATCCCCATCACACAACAGGATGTGAGACAAATCCAATTGGCGAAGGCCGCTTTGTTCACGGCGGCGCGTACATTACTCAAGCGCAGTAATTTGCAATCTCCTGATAAAATTATATTGGCGGGCGGATTCGGAAGTTATATCGATAAGGAAAAGGCGATGCTGATCGGCCTGATTCCTGATTGCCCGCTGGAGAATGTGTATGCGGTTGGCAACGCCGCCGGTGATGGGGCGCGCATCGCATTGTTGAACATCGAGAAGCGCAAGGAGATCGAAACGGTGACGCGGCGCGTCGAACGGTTTGAATTGCCCACGGATCCGGAGTTTCAGAATCAATTCATGCTGGCAACGAGTCTTCCGCACATGAGCGAACCGTTTCCTCACATCGCGCATCTGATCCCGAACCGTATCGCGGACCCGCTGGCTGAAAAATTTTCAGGAGAAAAGAAGTGAATAAATTCATCGAACGCTTGAATGCAGGAGAAACACTGGTTGCGGATGGGGCAACCGGCTCCAACTTACAGAAGATGGGTCTGAAACCCGGCAAAGCGCCGGAAGATTTGGTGATTGACGAGCCCGATCTTTTGCTCAAACTCGAAAGCTCGTTCGTTAAAGCCGGTTCGGATATCATTCTGACCTGCACTTTTGGCGGCACGCGCTTGCGGATGAAGGAATCGAAATATCAAAGCCGCGCGCCAGAAGTCAACACACGCGCTGCGGAGCTGGCGCGTAAAGCCGCTTCAGCGCGGACCGATGTGCTGGTCGCCGGTTCGATGGGTCCCACCGGCTCTATCATGAAACCATACGGTCCCATGACTCCTGCACAAGCATTTGAAACGTATTCCGAACAGGCCAAGGCTCTCGCGGAAGGCGGCGTGGACTTGTTGCTGATCGAAACCATGTTCGCCCTCGATGAAGCGGACGCGGCCTTCAATGGCGCGCGTTCCGTGACCGATTTGCCTATTGTCGTTTCATTCTCTTATGATCGCGGCGTGCGGACGATGATGGGCGTGAAGCCGAAAGATGTGGCGAAGAAATATAAAGAGATGGGCGCGGCTCTGGTCGGCGCAAATTGCGGCACAACTCTGGAAAATATGGAAGCCATCCTTAAAGAATATGGCGAGACGATACCAGGCTTTGGTTTGTGGGCCAAACCGAACGCAGGCGTGCCGCACATGGACGTGAAGACAGAGCAGGGCGTCTATGATATGACGCCGGAGGATATGTTTGCTTACGCAAAGAAATACATCGCAATTGGGGCACGCGTTATCGGCGGATGCTGCGGTTCGACGCCAAGTCATGTTGCCGCAATTGCAAAAGCGGTAAAGAATTAAATTGCATCATGTCATTACGAGTCTTCGAGAAGCAATCTCCCTAATCACATGAGATCGCCGCGTTGGCCTTTGGCTTGCTCGCAATGACATTGAGTATTATGGAACAACGCCAAGCAATTCTTGATTTATTATCTGGTAGAAAGATTGGGAGCAAACTAGCATTTAGCGGCTTAATCCATGTCACGTCAGAGGGGCTTAAGGGCGAGGGATTAGTCTTTCACGAAGTCCACAAGGATGCGAAGAAGATGGCGAAAGCCGCGGCCAGCACTTATAAACTGACCGGATTCCCTTCCGCAGTCCTGCCGCTGGATTTGTGTGTCGAAGCGGAAGCCTTGGGCGCGGAGATTGATTATCGAGAGAACGAGCTATATGAATTTCCTCGCATCAAGAAAGCGTTATTTCAATCTGTGAATGAACTTGCAATTGAGAACGTGGAGATTGCAAAGCGGAGACGGGTTCCGCTGGTATGCAATGCCATTCGAGTGTTAAAAGAAGATATTGGGAATGAAGCCGTGATCGGCGTATGGATGCCTGGTCCATTCACGCTGATGACATTGCTGGTTGAACCCGTCAAATTGTTCTTTGAAATGAAACGCGAGCCGGAGATGGTTCGCACTTCGCTAAAGCAATTAACTTCCTTGCTTTCAAAGGTCGGTCATGCTTATCGCAATGCCGGCGCAGATTTCTTGACGGTACACGACATGGGCGGCTCTCCGGCTTTTATTGGACCCTCACGCTTTGAGCAACTTGTCCTGCCAGCCCTGAAGGATTTGATTGCTGATCTTCCGAAGCCGTGTATATTATCCGTATGTGGGAATACAAACGCGTCGATGTCTCTGATCGCACAAGCAGGCGCGGATGCTGTTTCTGTAGATCAGACCAATGACCTCGACGCATCACGCAAAATTCTTGGCGAGAAAACACTTCTCTTCGGAAACATTGATCCAGTCGCGACTATCAGCTTGGGATCAGAGTCTGATGTGATGCAAGCCGTTATGAGATCGAAGGAAGCGGGTGTGGATGCGGTCTGGCCGGGATGCGATTTGGTTTTGCAAAGTCCGCTTGAAAATATTGAAGCAATGTTGAAGAACGGATCAGTTGAGTAGCCCCAAGTAACGAATGGTATTATTGTATCCATGCAATCTTTAACTTCAACGCAAAAACGTGTCCTCCTCATTTCAATTCTGCTCGGTCTTATTTATCTAAGTCTGTTCGCTTTTCCAAACAACACCGGCGCAAAGGACCCGATGATGATCTCGCTGTTCGAGCCGGATGAGTTCGCGCAGTACACCGTCGTAGCGAACATGCTCACGCCGCGCGAAACCCTGTCGAAAACCATCGTTAATTTCCTGGCCTATCGCCAATATTATTACGGCTCCACGTTTTATGTTACCAGCGCCTTAATGGTTTTACCGATCAAGCTGGCGCAGAACTTCGGCAATACCCAACTCATCATGCTTTTGTTGCGCGAAGCGATCAGCGTCCTGCCAATGCTCGCCGCGCTCCTCTTGCTGACGTATTCTCAAACCAAATTTAAATCCTATTTCCGTTCGATCTTCATCTTCGTTTTTCTTCTGTCGGTAACGGCAGTGGTTGAAAATGACTTGTGGTGGCATCCGGATAGTATAGCAATCTTTTTTGTCGCGTTGACATTTTTCTTTCTGGATCGCGATAGCCTGCACTTTGGATTAAATTTTCTCCTGGCCGCCGCCTCGGTTGGACTGGCAACGGGCACCAAGGTCATTGGCCTTTTCTTCTTCCTGACCATTCCCACCTACCTTATCGCCGGGTTGATTGGCAAACGATTGACGTGGCGCAAGCTGTTTCTTCGTGCCGCGGCTTTTGTCGGCATCATGGTGGCGATGATTTTCATCAGCAATCCATTTCTCTTTTTGCCGAGTCAATTCTCTCGGACGATCTTCATCATGACGCAGCAATCCGCTGCTATGTCCAGCGGATGGACACTGGCGTACGCCAAGGGACCTTTATCGTGGTGGCCCATCATTCAGAATTTGTACGGCCCATTGATTCTGATTGTGTTGGCATTCATTGCCTTGGGCCTCGGCATTTGGCGCGGACAAAATCGAGTCTTGCATCTGTTGATTCTCACTTGGATCGTTCCCTATTCGCTTTACATTCTTTATGTAGTTGCCATCAAACCAACCCATTTTTTTCTGCCCATTATCCTTCCTCTTTACAGTAGTTTGGTCGTCCTGTTTGAATTTCCGCCATTTACACCGAGAGAAAATGCTTCGCATGCACAAAAATGGTCCGCTTGGATGTTGGGCGCAATCGTATTGGCCGTGCTGGGCTATCAATTCTTCTTGTTTATTCAAAAGGATATCAATCTCTATCAAGGGGTGTTGACGCGAGAACAGAGCAATACCGCATTGGTTTTTTACAACACGATAGCAAGCCAAGTTCTTCCACGCATCCAGTCAGGTGAACAGTTGGTGGTTTACCGCGACGTGCGGATGTATTTTCCCAACAGATCCGGATGGCATGTTCTCACTTTTTGGAACAGCAGTTATAGTATGCTCACATCTGTTAACCCTGACGTCGTCATCCTATGGCGTCAGCGAATTCTCGATTACACCCAGCAGGGAGCACAAGAAAGTGCGCTTGATCCGGTCAGCTTTCAGGATATGTATCAATTTTACGTGGATGCTTCGCAAGACAAGCTAAAAGGGTATCACCTGGTCTACCAGAACTCCATCGGATTGATGTTTGTCAGCAATACTCTTTATCAAAAGTTTTTTCAGTAAAGGCACTCTTTTATCTAAACCCAAAGGGATCGTTGAACAGCCATCAGTTACCGGGCGGAACTGGCAGGGTCTGCATTATCCAGGTGGTCGTGTATGAACCCGTCATCCAGGCAGTCCAATTGTATAAAGAAACGAACCCTGTTTTTCCCGTCGCCGGGTCGGTCACCTGGCCAAATGTGTTTCTTTGCGTGGCGGAATAGTCAGTCAATCTTAGATGCGCTCCATTCGTCACAGTCTCAATAATCGTTGATTTCGCGTCAGCATCCGAAGTGACATCCAATTTATTTGCCACCACGACAATATCCATTGGCAGGTTGGGAAAAGCTTCGACGTTGCTGTCTTCCAGCCACAAATCGCCGTGCTTGCTAAGGATGGGCACGATGATGTTTCCCTTGTTTTTGGGCGCGGGATAAACTACGTTAGGTGTTGAATAATTCATCCCCGTTTGAAGTCCGAGTTGATACGGCGGCAGGGAAGTCAAATCGGGAACCCTGTTCAAAGCATCTGAGTATGGGTACGACGAGATAGAATCCCAGCATTCCCCGTGACGATATTTTCGGTTGGTGACGAGCAGGAGGTTGCTCGGAAACGTATCGACGCCGAATGTATTGCCGCCGAAGAATGTTCCATCCGAACCCGATACTAAATATTGCCAACCCGATCCGTTTAGTTTCTCCATCGCCTCAAACCAGTAACTGGGAAGGGGGATATTTTCCACATTCACCATCCAGGCAGATTGGCTGGAAACATATTGCAGAAACAAGGTTGCCGGAAACCCATAAGGAGCATCCGGCGGATAATCCGGAATGTAAACGTTCCAGTTATGTGACCCCACTGCAAATGGCCTCACCCGCACATAATACGGCGCACTGAAAGGACAGTCGGGCATGGCCGTTGAAGTTGGCAGGAGGAAGATAAAAGTTGGGGTGATGGTGGGGGTCGCGGCAGGAATCTGACTCGGAAAAGCTGTATACGAAGGGGTCAGCGTGGGAGGGACGTTCATGGCCGTTTGCGTGGAGGCCGCCGCGGCCGTCTGCCCGGCAATGATATTGATTGCACCCGGCAGGGCAGTGGGAACTCCTATAGATTCATTGAATATCGAACAAGCAGATAGAAAAATCAGCGATACCCAAAAAAACTTTTTCATTGTGTTACTATTATACCCAACGGTTTATAATACCTGCACGCAAGCCGTCTGCATAATCCTTAGTGAATCGTGTTGATTTTTTAGGAGGAAAATATGTTAATTGAATGCGCTCTTTTAATAGGCTACTTTTACTCATCAATAGTCGCAGCTTTATTTATATCTGGGATGATGTATTTATTATCGGAAAACACTGAAGATATCGAATTCTTTGAAGAACGCAAACGTTTAGGCCTCTCTAAAGGAAAAAGCCGTGAAGAATCAATCGGTATGCTTGGCCAATGGGAAGTTAGTATTGTTGGGATTATATAGAGCGATGCCTATATCTCACATCGATTCTAGTGGGTAAACCTGAATTCATTGTCGCTTGGCTAGGGATCAAGACTGTGTATTTGAGTTTGTCAGATAAAGATGTTTTGAGTTCCTCAAATAAATATCTTTCTTTCAAAAGAAAATATAATAACTTTCTTGTGGGCAATGGCATTTCAATACTTTATGCCTTCGCAGGTTTTGGTATCATACAATGGACAACAGGCTCTTTCCTTCCGAGTGTGACATTAGAAGAATTTCCAATTCTAAGCCAGAACATTTCGTTAGCTTGCGCCTCAGCAACCGCCCCAATTGTCCTCTCACTGCTTTTTATCGGTTTTTTATTGGTTGTAAAAGAACGGATGTACCAATATTTTAACTAGCTGCCCTGCCGTTTCCACCACTAAATCCATTCGTTCATGAAATACTAATTCAAGATAATTTAGAGTCGCCTTTCCTGTTTCGAGTGCAAATCATATGCAGTTGGTCTAAGCCATAAACTCCCAGGATTTGCCTCTTGAATTTTTAAAAAAACTCCCTATACTTATATCAACAGCGCGCGGGGTTTTGTATTTATCGGTTTCCACGCAGACAAATTTATTACAGGTAAAAGATAGCTTTAGCCGGCTCCAAGGATTTGTCCAAAGAGTTTCTTCTATGATTTCCTCATTCCGTGCCTTACGCCAACGTCCATTTGCACTCCTCTGGAGCGGGCAAACCATATCCAGCCTGGGGAATAGTTTCTACCGGGTAGCGCTGACCTGGTGGGTATTGGAAAAAACTGGTTCGGCGGTGGTGATGGGCACGGTATTGATTTGCTCAGATGTTCCGATGTTGGTCTTCCTTCTGCTCGGGGGAGCCCTGGTGGATCGCTGGCCGCGCCTGCCGTTGATGATGATATCCGACCTTGTACGCGGCTTGGCAGTTGGTTTGATGGCAGTTCTAGCTTTTGTCAACGCATTACAGGTCTGGCATATTTATGTCATCAGCCTGATCTTTGGCAGTGTGGATGCCTTCTTTCAACCTGCTTACCGTGCGTCGGTTCCGGAAATCGTGCCGGTTGATCATTTGCCAAGCGCCAATTCATTAACCAGCTTGAGCGGAGAGATCAGCGGCATCATCGGCCCGGCATTAGGCGCAGGGATGGTCGCATTGGGTGGCACGCCGTCTGCGTTTGCGCTGGATGCACTCTCGTTTTTCGTTTCGGTCGCATGTCTGTTGCCGATATTAAGATTATCTGTGTCTCCTCGCGCAGAAGAACCATCCGAGAGCATAATGAAAGATGTGCGCGCTGGGCTGGGAACTGTATTTGGGACGCCGTGGTTGTGGATCACGATTGCTGTAGCCGGGATTTCCAACATCACCTATGCCGGCCCGATGGGTGTCGCTCTTCCGTTTTTGATCAAAGACCACCTGCACGCGCAAGTCGGTGTGCTTGGTCTTTTTTACACATCCGTATCTCTGGGTGCGGCGCTGACTGCATTCTGGCTGGGGCGATATACGCGCATCCGAAGACGCGGCATCAAAATGTACGGTGTCTGGATGCTGATAGGCATCATGGTTGTGCTCATAGGGCTGCCAATTTCGATCCCCGGCGTGCTGGTAGCTGCGTTCGTTATCGGAGGGGCCAACACTGCCCTCAGTTTGATCTGGGTTAATACACTTCAGGAACAGATTCCGCGTGAGCTGCAGGGGCGCGTCTCCAGTGTGGATTTTCTAGGTTCCTCGCTGTTGGCACCGGTGGGATACGCTGTTGGTGGATGGGCAACCGAGTTGTTTGGCCCTGTATTGATTTTCATTGTCGGAGGCATTCTCCAGACCGGTCTCATTGCCTTAGGTCTACTTCACCCGAAAGTTAGAACGCTTGATTAAAATGCAGCGCTATAAAGATTGGCATAATAAGTCGAAAGAAGTTTCATCGCCAATTCATTAAAGGTAAAAGATAGCTTCAGGCGGCTCCAAGGATTCATCAAGCCGAAGCAACGACCGATGCGCCTAGTCGGATTAACAGACACTATGTTGAAAAACAAATTGCTGCATTGCGCTGAACTGATTTTCGCCCTAATGATTGTTATGGATTATTCTCTTGCAAGTCTCAAGGCGTTAATCTCGAAACACTGGACCCAAATCTCTATGACCAGAGTTGGCTAACCGGGAAACCTTGTGGTGCTCCTTGCTGGTATGGACTTCAACCGGACGTTTCGTCGCGCGAAGATTCAATTGCAGAAGTAAAGCGACTTCCGTTCATTAATAGCAGTAGCGAAACGCTTACAAAATCGGGAGACGCATCGGAGGATGCGTCATTCAAGTATAAGAAGACCCAAGATTATAGCGGCATGGCCTTATCCTTCAACGACGATACGCTTGATGGCATATATATCTTCCCGAACTATCCAATCACATTCGATCAAGCTGTTGAAAAGCTTGGAGCCCCTGACAGTTTTAGGGTGCGACCGATAAATCCAGGGGGAGGAGGATGCGAATTAATAGTTATATGGAAAAATAAAAGAATAATATTATGGAAGGATGATAGTGCGAATGGCATGTTTATATTTGCAGGAGATCTATGTAAACAAATCCATGTCCGCGGTGGAAAGTTGCCCCAAAATATGTTGATCGAACGAGTTTGGATTGTTCTACCTAGCGAAATAGAATCTATAATGGACGCCGATTTTCGACCTTGGACAGGTTTTGCAAATTAGAAATATTTCATTACAGGGAATGATGAATTCAGGCAATATCGAAGGCCCCGTTTAGCGAGATGTAGCAACGATTTAGCGAGTAGGAGCAACCATTTGGCAAGCAGGAGCAACCGTTGGTCGAGTGGGAGCAAACATCCAGCGAGTAGGAGCAACCGTTCAGCGCGTGGTAGCAAACATCCAGTGTGCGGGAGCAAGCGTTCAGCAAGCGAGAGCAACCGTTCCGCAAGAAGGAGCAACCGTCCGGTGAGTAGGAGCAAGTATTCAGCGAGCAGGAGCAACCGTTCAGCAAGCGGGAGCAAGCATCCAGCAAGCAGGAGCAAACATCCAGCAGGCGGGAGCAAGCGCCCTGCCCACGCCGTCAAACGACGCAACTAATTTGATCAGGAGGAACATATGTCAACCAGACCCCATCATACAATCGCCCAGCAGCTCAATGCCGGCCAATTAGCAATCAGCAACTCCCTGTCCGATCCCGAAATCCAAAGCCTCGTCGCCCAGTTCGGTTACCCAGCTAATAAACTGAACGAAGGCAAAGCCCTGTACGATTGCGCCCTCTCAGCAGTCAACGCCGAGAAGGCCACGGCCGGAGCCCGGCAGGAAGCCACCCGCACGCTGGCGCAAGCCGAAGAGTCGGCGCGTGACGCTTATCAGGCGCTGGCGAAAGTAGCGCGTGCGATCTTCGGAAGGGACAAGGCTCAACTGAACACTCTCGGCTTGAACGGCAGTACACCCAAAGATACTGCCGGATTCCTCGCCGCCGCTTACACCCTGTTCGATAACGCCCGGACTCTGCCGGCGCTGGCGGATTACGGCTACGACTCACCCAAGCTCCAAAGCGAGCGTCTCAAGATCGCTGCCTACGACACCGCCAATCAACAGCAGGAAGCGGCCAAAGGCGCCGCGCAGCAAGCCACCCGTGAACAGGATGCCGCTCTGCCAACCCTCAACGCTTGGACAGCGCAATATCTCAAGATCGCCAAGGTTGCCTTGAGCGGCAAGCCGCAACTGCTCGAAAAGCTTGGCGTGCTGGCGCGCACATCCAAGACCGCCGCGCAGCGCGCCGCCCCCAAGAAAACCTCCGTTACACGCGCGGCGAAGAAAGTGAAAACAAGTTGAAAGATAAGTGACGGTTACCTCAAAGGTGACCATCGCCTGATTTGAAATTGTCCTTCGAGATATGTGCGCGTTCGTGCGCTGTGGCAAACTCAACTAATAAAGTATGTCATCCTCAGCGAATCGAAGGGTTCCCGCCGGTTGGGGTGCGGTTAAGATTCATCCGAATTTTGTCTGGGGAAAAAACATAAAAGTGGTACTGTGATTTGTTCAAGAGCTGGTTCTTGACAAGGAAACGCTTGTTCCGTATATTTGCCCACTACGCCAAAGGAGCAAATACCAGATGAATGCCATTAGACTGCATACAGCCAATGGGCCCGCGGGATTGGTTTATGAACAGGTCGAGACGCCTCAACCCAAAGAGGGGGAAGTGCTAGTCCGTGTTCATGCCGCGGCGATCACGCGAGACGAGCTTGACTGGCCGGTGGACCGGCTGCCGGCAATTCCCTCATACGAATTCTCGGGAGTGGTCGCGGCGATCGGAAGCAATGTTGAAGAGATCGCGGTTGGAGACGATGTCTATGCCCTGAGCTCGTTTAAACGTGATGGTGCCGCCGCGGATTACATCGTCTTGCAAAAAGAATTCCTTGCACCCAAACCCAAAAAACTGGATCATATTCAAAGCGCATCCATCCCGCTGGCCGCTCTCACTGCCTGGCAGGGACTCTTCGAGCATGGTTGGTTATCCAAAGGTCAACGGGTTCTCATTCACGGAGCAACTGGCGGCGTGGGCCACTTCGCTGTTCAACTGGCGCGCCAACGCGGAGCTTACGTGATTGGAACCGTGTCAACAGCGAACATTCCAGCCGCACATAAACTGAGTGTGGATAAGGTCGTTGACTACACCACAACACAATTCGAGGATGTTGTTAGCGAAGTGGACCTTGTCTTCGATACGGTGGGCGGAGATCGTCTTCAACGTTCATCCGCCATTGTACGCAAAGATGGCAGGCTTATTTCGGTTGCTTCCGAGCCACCGCATGAGTTTGCAAGTGCGCTGGGCATCAAATCTCTCTATTTCGTTGTTTCACCAAATCGCGAACAACTTATCCAGATCACGAAGCTTGTTGATGACGGCGTGCTCCAACCTATTGTAGATAAAGTATTCCCTCTGTCCAAAGCTCGAGAGGCGTTTGAGTGCAGCTTGCTTCATCGCGGAGCTGGCAAGATCGTCCTTCGCGTTGCATCGGAGTGATAGCGTCGTCCATTACCACATTATGCCTTCGCGGAAGGCTGATGAATGGATCAATATTTTTGAAAAACGTGTATAAGTCATAAAAGGAGTATTTACAATGAACAACAAACCAAAGTTCGGATTCTTCCTGGAATATGTGGAGGATATTGAGGCGGCGAAACGCTTCTACGTCGAGGTCCTCCATCTCGAAGTCGAGCGGGCTGCCCCCGTATTCATCCAATTCAACAATTTCGCCATCGCCAGTGACGAGTTGATGAGCAGCAGCCGCGAACCTGAGGTGTATTGGGTTGTCGAGGATGTAGAGGCCGCTTTTGCTGAATTCACTCAAAAGGCTGAAGTAATTCAACCCATCCAGCAAAAGCCTTTTGGAAAAGTCTTTGGCATCAAAGATCCCGCCGGCCAACCCATTTATCTGGTCGAATTTGCAAAACAACGGCCGAGCCAACAGGTGACGAAGAAATCACTTTAAATATAATCCGAGAATTTCTCTCACGGAGGAGAGAAGTATGTTCATCTATTTTGACGGCCGCCCATCGGACTCGCACTTTATCGAGCGTGTCTTTCGCTGTCGCAGTGACCGTGCGGGTACGTTCATCTGGATGGCCACCAGCCAATGGATGATGGCCGTGACACATATCAAAGGCAAGACAACTCTGACGATCCGCGGTCCCGAAACACAAGCGAGTTATCGCGGACTGTCCTGGAGAAGAAGGGCAAGTGAGTTATACTAATCCAATCCCAGAAACAAGGAAACTGCCGTGGAAACTATCGCCCCCATTGCACCAGAAAAGATAAATGACGTTCCCGAAAAGCATTTTTGGGGCGCAATAAAAATGCCCAACTTGGCGCGGCTGACGGCGCTGGTCTCCCACGCCGATACTCCCCATGAGATGACAACCATCCGGGCGCCCTTTACTGGCGAGATTCTTGGGGCGGTCCCAATCTGCACCTCGGAAGATGTGCAAATCGCATTGCAACGCGCCCGTGACGCCCAACGTTCTTGGGCGCAGACTGGCATGTCGGAGCGCAAGGCGATTTTCCTGCGCTACCACGACCTGATTTTGGAACATCAGGAGGAATTGCTTAACCTTCTCCAAGTGGAAGCCGGGAAGAGCCGTCTCACCGCTCAAGATGAAGTCTTTGACGTGGTGATCAACAGTCGTCATTACGCGGTTCGTGCCGCCGGATACCTCCGTCCCCAGAGACGAAAAGGGGCTTTGCCGCTCCTTACTCATACAATGGAATTTCACCAGCCAGTGGGTGTAGTGGGAATCATCTCGCCCTGGAACTATCCGCTGGCGATGACAATTTCCGATGCGATCCCTGCGATCCTGGCCGGGAACTGTGGTGTCTTGAAACCTGCCGAAGAGACTCCGTTCATAGCCCTTTATGCGACCCAGCTCTTATACGAGGCCGGGCTGCCTCCTGATGTGTTCCAAGTGGTGACCGGCAAGGGCCGCGTCATCGGACCGGTATTCATCAAAGAAGCGAATTACCTGGGTTTTACCGGCGGCACAGCCACTGGGCGTATGCTGGCCGCACAGGCTGGCGAGCGTCTGATCAAGTGTTCGATGGAATTGGGCGGCAAGAACCCGGCCATCGTTCTGGATGATGCCGATCTGGATAAAGCGGTCGCCGGGATCATGGGCGGCTCTTTTGCCAATGCGGGCCAGCTTTGCGTCCACATGGAGCGGATTTATGTCCAGAGCGGGATTTATGATCGCTTCGTACCCGAACTGGTTCGCCGCGTAAAGGAGATGAAGCTCTCTGCCGCCTTGGATTTCTCCGCCGATATGGGATCGCTCATCTCCCAGGATCAACTCGATAAAGTGACACAGCACGTCGAGGACGCTTTGCGGAAGGGCGCCACTCTCTTAACCGGCGGGAAGGCCCGGCCCGACATCGGCCCATTCTTCTTCGAGCCGACCCTGCTGACAAACGTCAAACCGGAGATGAACCTTTGCACTGAAGAGACATTCGGTCCGGTGATTTCGATCTACCGGTTCGAGGATGTGGAACAAGCTATCCAATTGGCCAACGCATCCGCTTATGGGTTGAATTCCAGCGTTTGGACGCGCAATGTCCACAAGGGACAGCAAATTGCAAGCCGGTTACAGACCGGAACCTCGAACGTCAACGAGACGCTCAACGCGGCTTGGGGATCAGTCGACTCACCGATGGGCGGCATGAAAGCCTCTGGTTTAGGGCGCCGCCACGGCAGGGAAGGCATGCTGAAATACACCGAGACACAGACGGTCGCCACGCAGTCGCTGATGCTGATTGGGCCGAATCGTTTCCTGCCTCCTGAGCGATATGCCAAGGCAATGACGGTGATACTCAAACTGATGAAAGCCATCCCCGGCTTGCGCTGATTTGCGCTTTGAATTTGTCACTGCCACATCACTGGTGATGCCCATTAAAACTTTAGTTTCCGCTAACTGGATTAGATAAAGAAAGCGGTAATGACGTAAAGCGTGGTAATCTTATTTTGTGAAAAAATCCCACAACGCCATTACCAAAACGAATCATACCATAACCGTTTTGGACGAACTACTTGAAGGGTTGCCCATTGGAACGAATCTTGCGATGCTGCATGTGTTCTGGGCGTTTTTGAGCGGGCAGTTGTTACCGAGTCGCGGCGCATTGTTTCCTGCCTTGAAAGCCATTGGCTTGGAAGATAAAGCAGTACGCAGAGCTTGGGCAGCGACCAATAGTGGCGTCTGGCAAACCACAACTCTGATAGCGCAATGGAGCAAGCATGTGGAAAGCTTGCCCGAGTGGCAACGACATGAATATGAAGGATACAAACCTGTGGTAGCCGATGTGACCGCTTTTTGGCGTCCGACCTTGAAAAACTGTCCAAGCAAACATTATCATCCAGCCGCTGGGCGTGCTTTGCCAGCGGTTATCTTTGGAGTGGTAGGTAAGGTGGGAGAAATCAACGGACAGCGGATCGCATTGCCGCAGGCGTTTGAACGCGTTCACCCCAAAGATCCGAGTGAAAAGCGGTTATGGAGGATCATTCTCAAAAACATCAAGAAAACGCTTTCAGCGGACGAAATTGTGGTAGTCGACGCAGGCGTGAAGGTGAGTGACCTACAAGAAGCCGAGATAGTGCAGTACGAGTTGCGTTTAGCAAGCAACTTTACAGCCCGCCGCAACGTGCTCCCGAATTATTGTGGCGTGGGGCGCATGCCTGTCTACGGAGAATTGATCCGTCCGCTGGCACGCGCGCATAAAGGAAACGTGATCGCCGCAACTGCGCCGGATAAGATACAAAGTTGGGAAGAGCAGGGTCATGTCCTGCGAGCAGAGATTTGGTGTAACTTGGTTTTACCTGACTGCGCGCCGAATGCCTGCAATCAAACCTTTGATGTCTACGCCATCTATGATCCCGATTTTGATACCCCTTGGTTGTTAGCGACTCCTGTGGTTCTCAAACCGATCAGTGTCAGCAACATATACAAAGACCGTTGGCCGGTCGAGCAAGTCCCTTTGAGCGCTAAACAGATGATTGGCGCTCATCGCCAATTTGTTCATGCCGAAGAAATGATCCAGCGTTTGCCGGAACTGGCGCTCATGGCTGGTTCTATTCTAAGTTTTCTCGCAGCCACCACACCCGCCACCCCCACAGGATTTTGGGATCGAATACCCAAAAGAACCCCTGGTCGTTTTCGCCGCACACTGGCAGGACGCGCATTTCCCGAAGTTGTCAATCTTTCTGGGCGACTTCGAAAAAAGAACTCGGTCACTGCTCATTTACCCAAAGGGCACCTCGCACGAATAGCAAAAAGCACTCCAAGAACCGCTTTTTCCGCTTTATGTTAGCGGAAACTAAAGTTAAAACGATTCAACTAATATCACTGCAGAAATAAATTGTATTTGCGTTAATCGCCTCCATCGGATAGAATGGCGGGAATTTAAGTAATTTGGAGGAGGAGCCGTGACTCACGTTGTTGATCAGGTTTCATTAGGAGCCATTGTGCAGGTGCGCGACCGCCTGCTCGAAATACAGGCGAAGGGACATAAGGTTCTGCGTTTGGAATCAGGCGATCCATCGTTCGATATTCCCGTTCCCGCCCGCGAAGCGATGGAGAAAGCGCTCCGAGACGGGCTGACGCATTACACGGCCTCAACGGGGATTCCGCCTCTTCGTGAGGCAATCTACCGAAAGGTCACGACCGAGAACGGATTGAAAGTCCCCGATTCGGATCACGTGATTGTCACAAACGGCGCGATGAACGGACTCAACATCATCTTCCGTGCCATGCTCGATCCGGGCGATGAAGTGATTTTGCCAGATCCCATGTGGACAGAAATCGCCGAGAACATTCGCTTGGGTGGCGGCGTTGCCGTGCCAGTTCGTTTGCGCGAGAACGAGGATTATCTTTACAGCCCCGAGGACATCGAAGCCGCGATCACAAAGAAAACCAAAGCCATCTTCATCAACACGCCGCATAATCCAACCGGCATGGTGGTAAGCAAATCCACGCTAGAAGTGATTGCCGCGCTCGCAGAAAAACACAACCTGTTTCTGGTCAGCGACGAAGCGTATGAGCATGTCATCTTCGACGGAAGGAGACATGTCAGCCTGGGTTCATTGCCCGCCGCGCAAAACCGCACCGTCAGCATTTTCTCGTTATCGAAAACCTATGCCATGAGCGGACTTCGCATCGGTTATATGGTCACCACCGATGAACTCCTGCTGGAACGTTTGAAAAAATTGGTGCGCTGTACCATTAATGGCGAAAACTCGGTGACGCAATACGGCGCGACGGCAGCGCTGAACGGGCCGCAGGATTTCACAAAATCGATGGCGCAGGAATATCAAATGCGGCGCGATATGCTATTCTCGGCACTGGAAAAATCGCCGTACGTCAAGCCGTTCAAAGCCGGCGGCGCGTTTTATATATGGGCGCGCATCACACCCGATTGGCCCGGTTATCAAGGCAAGACCGATGATTGGTCCATGACGAATTACCTGATCGACGCATCCGGCATCGGCTCTTCGCCCGGATCTGCATTCGGCGCGTCCGGCGAAGGACACATTCGCTTCGCCTTCTCCTGTTCCACCGAGCAGGTGCGCGAGGCCTCTTCGTTGTTGCCATCCATTTTGAAGGCCGCGAAAAAATAAAACTATTTCATTAGTCCCATCATTGACCTGCTTGATTCAATTCAAGCAGGTCAATTGTTTTATAAGTGTGGTTTAATTGAGTCCATGCCATCATTCTCCACCTCTATCAAAGCTCTTTTCCAGTTGGGAGTCGAACCGCTGGCTTTGAATTCATTATATAAATTAGGATTGTGGACGGGACATTATAAACGAACGGAGAACAGAGAATTAAAGAATACGCCAGCATTATCTATTATCCATCCTCTATTTCCTCTTCCATTGCGTGAGCAACTTATCCAAACCCTCGGCACTGACGGCAAAGCCGCGCTCATCAACGAAGCAGATGAAATTGTCGCTGGAAAATTTCGCATGTTCGGCGGCGAGCCCGTTCCGCTTCAATTAACTTTCAACGAAACAATTCATCACTGGACAGATTATGAAACAGGCAAAGCGCCTATTCCCTATTTACAATTACCAATTCACGACATCAAATTCATCTGGGAACCTGCGCGCTTTGGCTGGGCATTCACATTGGGCCGTGCCTATCACATCACTCAAGATGAAAAATATGTCGAAGCCTTCTGGAAAAATTTTGGGATATTCACTGATGGCAATCCTCCTTACCTCGGTCCGCATTGGATGAACGGGCAGGAAGTTGCGATTCGGTTGATGAGTCTTGTTTGGGCTGCACAGGTTTTTCAAAGGGCGGCCGCTTCAAGCGCGGAAAGACGGGAGCGACTTGTTCAATCCATTGAGCATCACGCCGCGCGTATTCCTCCAACGCTGATTTATGCGCGCTCGCAAAACAACAATCACCTCGTTGTTGAATCCGCTGCGCTTTACACGGCGGGCATTGCGCTCGATCAGCCTCGATGGCGCGAGCTGGGATGGTCGTGGCTCACTCATGCGCTTTGCAAGCAAATCAGTTCGTATGGCGAATATATTCAACACAGCACGAACTATCATCGCCTCATGTTGCAGACTTCTTTGTGGGTGAATACGATTCTCCGAGAGCATCACCAATATTGGCCTTTCCCGACTCTCGAAGCATTGACGCGCGCCTCACATTGGATGTTCTCGATGATTGACCCCGCCTCGGGGCAGACGCCGAATCTGGGCGCGAACGATGGAGCCCTGATCTTCCCTTTGAGTTCGACTCCGTTTAATGACTTTCGTCCAACGGTGCAAGCCGCAGCGCGCGCCTTCTTGCGGACAACCCTTCCAGCAGGTGCGTGGGACGAGATGTCGCTATGGCTGGGTTTGCCCGCGTCCGAACATACCACCGACTCGGATGCATATATGACCGATCACTTGCGCGGCAAGGATTCATGGGCTTATCTGCGCGCCTCGCGTTTCAAGAGTTGACTTTTGCACATGGATCAGTTGCATTTTGATTTGTGGTGGCGCGGACTCAACATCACGCAAGATGCGGGAACCTATCTTTATAATGGCGATCCACCGTGGGATAATCCGCTGGTCTCTACGCGCGTACATAATACGATCACGATAGATGGCTACGACCAAATGACGCGCGGCGGACGCTTTCTCACACTCGATTGGTTTCCTGCTTATTCAAAGAGTCTGCTTGAGGCAGATGAAAAAATCCTTGGGCGCGTGGTGGCTTATCATAAAGGATATCGAAGGCTGGGGATTCGGCATGAGCGCGTGGCAACAGTGTTCACGGATGAACGCTGGGAAATAAAAGATAATCTGATTTTCACAAAGCCCGGCGAGCATCTCTTTCGGTTGCATTGGTTGTTGATGGATGGGGAACACTCTTCGAGTACGATGTGGGAAAGAGTGAGTGGGGAGCCGGGGATTGGGATTCGCGTAAAGTCAAAGTATGGATGGATCACTCTGAACATCAAATCACCAAATCCCGAATGTCGGGTATCACTCGTCCGCGCCGGTGAGTTGATTGGCGGTCAACGCGAGGTGAAGCCGCACGAAGGCTGGGTCTCGCCGACTTATGGAACCAAAATCCCTGCGTTATCGTTGGCCGTTGAAGTGACTTCGTCGAAATCCATCACATTCACAAGTGAATTTATCTTTCCTAAATAGCTATGCATATCCTCATCATTCATCAAGCCTTCGCTTCACTCGATGAACCCGGCGGGACGCGTCATTATGAGTTCGCGCGTCTACTTGCGGCGCGTGGGCATCAGGTGACGGTGATTGCGAGCCCGGTGAGTTATATAACTGGCGCCCCCCTCCAACTCCCCCCAAATTCAAAGAATTTTGGGGGAGAGAAAGAGGGGACGGGGTAAGGATTCTTCGCGCCCGTGTTTACTCTGCGCATCACAAATCCTTTTTTCATCGCGTCATTGCTTTCTTCTCATTTATGATTTCATCGTTTTGGATTGGACTCGGCGCGAAGAATGTGGATTTGGTCTGGGGCACATCGCCGCCGATCTTTCAGGGCATGACGGCGTGGTTATTGGCGCGGCTCAAGCGCGCGAAGTTTTTGTTTGAAGTGCGCGACTTGTGGCCGCGGTTTGCGGTTGCAGCGGGCGTGTTAAAAAATCCGATTCTGATTCGGATGTCGGAATGGCTGGAGCGATTCTTGTACCGCCGTGTGGACCGGGTGATGGTCAATAGTCCGGGGTTCATCGCACATGTTACGGGTCGAGGGGCGAGGCGGGTGGAATTGATCCCCAACGGATCAGACCCGTCCATGTTCGATCCGTCCAATGATGGTGCGGATTTCCGCCGCGCAAGTCATCTTGAAGATAAATTCGTTGCGCTCTACGCGGGTGCACATGGGATGTCAAATGATCTGAATGTGGTGCTTGATGCAGCGAAATTGTTGATGGATGAAAGGAAAATCCAAATCGTTTTGCTCGGTGATGGCAAAGAGAAACGGGCATTGCAAACACGAGCCGTACAAATGGGATTATCGAATGTAAGCTTTGTTCCGTCAGTTCCAAAATCTGAAATGCCAAATGCGCTCGCTGCGGCAGATGCCTGCATTGCGATTCTGAAGCCGCTTGAAGAATACAAGACGACTTATCCAAATAAAGTTTTTGATTACATGGCAGCGGCACGACCTGTTGCTCTTGTAATTGATGGCGTGATTCGTGAAGTCGTCGAAGCCGCGCAATGTGGATATTTTGTCGAGCCGGGAAATGCCTCGGCTTTGGCAAGCGTAATCCGCAAACTGGCGAGCGATAAAAAGAAGGCGCGCGAGATGGGATTGAATGGACGGAAATATTTGGAGCAGAATTTCAGCCGCGAGGCGATTGGGGAAAAGCTGGTTGTGCTGCTGGCAGAGATGGTTGGAAAGAAAAAATGAATTTTATATGCGTTGCGGGTCTTCGAGAAGCAATCTCTCTTTGAAAGAACGAGATTGCCGCGCCCCTTCGGGGCTCGCAATGACATGATAATTTGTTTTGGCATATAATCTTGTAAAATCTGATTCGTACGGCGGCAAAGATGGGACACATCTTCATCAGTTACAGTCATAAAGACACAGAATATGTTCATCGCTTGCAGGAAGAGCTGGTCAAGCAGGGCTTCAGCGTTTGGATGGACGATCGTATTGATGACGACGCGCCTTGGCCCAAGATCATTCAAGATCATCTGAGTACCTGCGCCGCTCTCATCCTGGTCGTCAGCGAAAATTCATTTGAGTCAGAGTGGGTGCAAAAAGAAGTCGCACGCGCCAGACGGATCGGTAAGCCGCTCTTTCCGATTCTGCTCGATGGCAATATGTGGCCGTCCGTCGAATTGACTCAAGGGATGGATGCGAAAAATAAAGAACTCTTGCCGGAAAAATTCTATGAACGGCTCGCGCTCGTAACTCCGCGTGGTGAACATCCAGAAAAAGAAACCTTAACGAAACGCGAAGCAGTTCAAAGTCCCGCAAATGAAGCGCTAAAGTTCAACATCAATCAGATGTGGTGGTGGGTCCTCGCGCTGGTCGGAGCGATCGGGATCGTTATCGTGCTTTGGTTGAACGGAACGTTTCAACCCGCGTCCGGTCCTGTGTCGCTGAACTCTCCGATGGTTCATCCGTTGATCTTCGCATCCTCGACCCCGACGAGAGCGGTTACAGCGACGCCCGCCTCTTCAGCGCTGACAACCACCGCAGATCAAAGCGCGTCCATCATCCTTGTGCCTGCCGGAAATTTCATCATGGGCAGTGACAATGGCAACGCCGATGAGCAACCGGTTCATACGGTCTATCTCAATGCGTTCTATATTGACAAATATGAAGTGACGAACTCATTATACAAAACTTGTGTGGATGCGAACGCGTGTGCCTTTCCCAAATTTTTCAATTCAAATTTGCGGACCACGTATTACAGCGATGCACGTTACGATCAGTATCCGGTGATCGGCGTGACGTGGGATATGGCGAAGGCGTATTGCGCGTGGCGCGGCGCGCGTCTATTGACCGAAGCGGAATGGGAAAAAGCCGCGCGCGGCACGGATGGAAGAACGTATGCGTGGGGCGAGGGCGTTGACCAGAGCCGCGCCAACTATAACAATAACAATGATCCCAACTACGCTGGCGATACCAGCAAAGTGGACGCGTATCCAACCGGAGTGAGTCCGTACGGCGTGTTCGATATGGCGGGCAATGTTTGGGAATGGATGGCAGATATTTACGGTGCGGACTATTACGCCTCGCTGACTTTGCCCATTGCCAATCCGCTTGGACCAGCTTCAGGCGCGTATCGCGTGCTCAAAGGCGGTTCATGGGATTCTAGTGATTTCAGTCTGCGCTCTGCAGGTCGCGGCTTTTACGATCCGTCCAATGCGAATATCTATATCGGCTTTCGCTGCGCGAGGAATCCGTAAAGGAGAAAAAAATAATGTCAAAGGTAATCAACCTCGCTAATAAATTCAACTTATTTCAAGAACCGTGGCATCCCAAAATCGTGGGAGAGTTGAACGAACTCATATGTCAAACTAGCGAAGCTCAAAGGCGAGTTCGTCTGGCATCATCACGAGAATGAAGATGAGTTATTTCTGGTTATCAAAGGAACGCTGGTCATCAAATTGCGCGATCAAGAATTGACTATCCACGAAGGCGAATTCGTGGTCATTCCCAAAGGCGTGGAGCATTTGCCGGTGGCTGAGGAAGAAGTCCAGGTTTTATTGTTGGAGCCGAAGTCCACGTTGAACACCGGGGATGTTAAAAACGAAAAGACGGTTGATGCTGAATGGATTTGAATTTTTTAAACACGAAGGACACTAAGTACACAAAGAAAGAACGTTCTTTTACTTCGTGACCTTCGTGTCCTTTGTGTTTAGCTTTTCTTTTCAGAAGCCGACGGCTCCTTGCAACAATCGCGCCTAGCGCAAGTGCAGGTGTGACATTATGCCTTCGTTAGACTAAACTTTTCTTTTCCAACATTGTAGTTGCCGTTATGCTTCAACACTTGATCCACTAAATCTTCAGGGATGTCCACGTAAGTCAATTTATCTTCAATGCGAATTTTACCGATCACATGTCCCGGGATATTGGCATGAAACGCAATCGTGCCGACGATATCGTTCGGGCGGATGCCATTGGCTTTGCCTTTGTTCAACTTCAAGCGGATCATGCCTTCTTCATGTGATTCTCTGCGTGACTTTCCGAACTCGCGCTTGATTGGGTTGCGTGGTCCACGCTTGAAATCTTTTTCGAACTTACGCGATGCCTCGGCTTTGACATCCGCGATCTCAGAGATGGGGCGTTGCTTCTCGTCGGCGCGCGCGATCTTGAGCGCGGCGGCGGCGATATTCAACGGCTCGTATCCGGCTTCGATTAATTGCTGAACCATTTCGAGTTCGCGTTTAAAACGTCCTCGTCCCAGCCAGATTTTCATGTTCTCGACCACTTTCGATTCGCGATACTTCTGAATATCTTCGATGGTCGGAAGTTCCATCTTCGTGACGTTTTGTTTGGTCAGTGCTTCCACTTCGCGCATACGTCGTTTCTCGCGCGGAGATAACAATGTAATAGCGATTCCAGTTTTGCCTGCGCGTCCGGTGCGACCGATACGATGGATATAGACTTCAGCATCATCGGGTAGATGATAATTGAACACATGCGATATATCGTCAATATCGAGTCCGCGCGCGGCGACATCGGTCGCGACCAATACTTTGAGTTGATTTGCTCTGAATCGTCCGAGCACGCGTTCGCGCGCCTGCTGATCCAAATCTCCGTGAATAGCCTCGGCGGGAATACCGCGCACAACGAGTTCATTTGCGAGTTGAACTCGTCTCCGCGCGTGTGCGAGCAAAGATCAATGCCGAGTGAATTGGTTCGATCTCAAATAGACGCGTCAGCGCGTTGGTCTTGTCATTTTCGTGGACAAGATAATAACGTTGTTCAGTCGTTGTCAGGGTGAGCGTATCGCGTTTAATGGTGACCGCTTGCGGATCGCGCATGAAGCGGCTGGCAAGTGTTCGGATGCGTGTCGGCAGTGTCGCGCTGAACAGCGCAGTCTGACGTTCGGGCGGAGTCTCGCTGAGAATTTTTTCCACATCTTCGATGAAGCCCATGTTGAGCATTTCATCGGCTTCGTCGAGCACCACCGTGCGGACATGTTTGATATTGAGCGCCTTGCGTTCGATGAGATCGAGCAAGCGCCCCGGCGTGCCAACGACAATATCCACGCCGCGATTGAGTTGTGATATTTGCGGGCCGTAAGGCTGGCCGCCGTAGACAGCGAGCACGCGCACGTTGAGATGCTTGCCATATTCGATCATGGAATTGGCGACCTGCAATGCGAGCTCGCGCGTGGGCGCGAGGATCAGGCCTTGTACATAACGTTCGTGTGTGAAGTTGTTGAGAATGGGGAAGGCGAACGCGGCGGTCTTGCCAGTGCCGGTTTGAGCTTGGCCGATCACGTCCACGCCGGTCAGCATCAGTGGAATCATACCCGCTTGAATTGGAGTTGGCTCGGTATAGCCAAGCTCGGAAATCGCCTGCATCAACTCTGGACGCAGGTTTAAAGAAGTAAATTCGGTTGTCATCAATTTTCCTTTTGTCATTACGAATTATTTCGCGCTGACACTATGAAATGTTCTGATGACTCCGTAAATAATTTCTTGCCAACCAAAGTTCATCTTTGCAGACGAACTCGCCCAACAAAAAAGCCCGAGCAATTTGCGTCGGGCCATCATCAAAACAATTCCCAGAACACGGTCTCTCGTTTTCGAGAGCAAAGAGAGTTTACCACACAATTCATGAAATCGAAATCGAGTTGCATGCTAAAATAGGTTATCTTAAATCTGCGATTGATTGTGAGGCGAGAAACATCAAATGAACGATCTCGATAATTTTTCCGAATTCAAAAAACTTGACATACAAAATATGCTCGGTGAAATTGATGGCCTGCCCGATCAATTGAAGACTGCATGGGAGTTGGGACAAACCATGCCGTTGGCTGATGCGAAGAATATTCAGCGCATCGTGATTGCAGGCATGGGCGGTTCGGCGATCGGTGCGGACCTGGTAGCGGCTGCCGTTTTAGGAACTTGTATCGCACCGATTTTTGTTCATCGCGATTATGGTCTGCCCGCATTTGCAAAAGGTCGGGAAACGCTGGTGGTTTTGTCTTCGCATTCCGGCAACACCGAAGAGACTCTCGATTCATTTGAACACGCGCTGAAGAATCAATGCAACATCGTTGTGATTAGCACCGGCGGCGAAATCTCCAGACGCGCGAAAGAAAATAACATTCCGGTTTGGACGTTCAACCATGAAGGCCAGCCGCGCTCCGCAGTCGGATTCTCGTTTGGATTGCTGCTGGCTTTGTTCGCGAGGCTGAAGTTGATTCCTGATCCATCCACGGACTTGCGCGAAGCAATTGAAGCGATGAAGAGTTCGCAAGAACATTGGCGTGCGGATATTCCTGCGGTTCACAACGCGGCGAAACGTTACGCCGGTCAATTGATGGGGCGTTGGGTGACGGTGTTCGGCGCAGGCGCGCTGGCGCCAGTCGCGCGCCGATTCAAAACCCAAATCAATGAAGTGGCAAAAGCCGGAGCTAACTTTGAATTTTTACCGGAAGCCGATCACAATACTCTGGCCGGTACAATTCACCCCGAAGAAGTATTGATGCCGCACACGATGGTACTCTTTCTACGGTCACCATCGGATCATCTGCGCAATCGTTTGCGAGTTGAGTTAACCAAACAGGCTTTCATGCTCGAAGGCATCAATACCGATTTCCTCGATGCACGCGGCGACTCTTTACTCGCGCATATGTGGACATTGATTCTGTTCGGGGATTACATGTCGTATTATCTTGCCATTGCATATGGCGTTGACCCCACGCCGATCAAGGCATTGGATAATTTCAAAGCTGAGATGAAGAAGACGAACTAAACACGTTCCGTCCAACTTGGATGATCATATTTCTCGCGGACGAGTTCATCGGCTCGCCCGCGTTCGCTTTGGGATAACGGCTGTTCTTCCAATTTTAGATTCAAAGCCACTTCGAAAGCCCAGACGAAAGCCTGCGCGGCATCATTCCACAAAACTTCATGTCCCAAAACGGATTTAACCGTCGTGGCGCGCACAAGCAATCGTTCGGCTGCGTCGTTGCGCGCGGAGTTGTCAGCGAAAGTCAAAGCCTCGGTGATGCGCGCCAGGTTTCCGGTCAAAGGAAGCGAGCCGTGTTGAAGTACGCCTTCTTTTCGCCGCGCTTGGGCTGATCCAATCAATTTCTTTGCATGGACCGTAATCTCATAAGCAGCTGGAACTTCAAAGCAAACTGGATTCGGCGTTTCGCGATGCGCGCCTGAATCTTCTTTGATCTCGACCGGCAATCCAAGAGATTTGACGGCTCTCATTAAAGCACCAGCCAGGCGGTTGTAACTTTCAAGGATGGAACCGGCGACACGCGGTTCATCAGTCGGTGCGATGACCGAATAGGTTAACTCATCGGTATGCAAAATGGCGCGCCCTCCGGTGGGACGACGAACTACATCCCAGCCGCGTTCTTCGAGACGATGAACATCCACGTCCGCAAAGGGCTGGGCATGACCGAGCGAAAGACAAGGCGGTTGCCACGAATAAAGCCGCAGAGTTGGGAGCGATTCGCCGTGGCCGATATGTTCGAGAATCGATTCGTCCACAGCCATGTTCCACGCGCCGCGCGCCGGAGGTGTGATGATGAGTCGCCATATATCGGTCATACTAACATTATAATGGTTCTTCACTACCGAACCATAATTGTTTGCATCCTTTATGTCATTGCCAGCTAACAAAGCGAACGAAATAATCTCCGAATTGATCCAGCAAAGCGGCGCGGAAGTTGGACTCGCCGCGCGTCAAGTTGCGACCGGCAAAGAAATCCTGATTCGGCCCGATCAATCTTTTCATCCTGCCAGCATTATCAAAGTCTGTGTGATGATAGAAGTATTCCGTCAGGCGCAGCAAGGTTTATTTTCGCTGGACGATCCAATGCTCGTCAAAAACGAATTCGTCAGCATCGCAGACGGAAGCTCGTATTCTTTATCCGTCGTAGATGACTCTGGAAAAGGATTTATATGAACATATCGGTGAAGCGCTCCCGATTCGCGAACTGATCTTCCGCATGATCACCATCAGTAGTAATCTGGCGACGAATTTTTTGGTCGAGCGTGTAACGCCTCAACGAACCACACAGTTTATGCGAGAATTAGGAACAAACGATGTCATTGTCCGGCGCGGCGTGGAAGATGACAAAGCGTTCCGGCTTGGATTGAATAACGCCGCCACCGCGCGTGGGATAATGCAAATTCTATTAAAACTGGCGAAGCGTGAGGTTGTCTCGCCGCAAGATTCGGATGAGATGATCAAGATCCTGCTTCAACAAAAGTTCAATGAGATGATTCCTGCGCAACTGCCTGAAAATGTCCGTGTGGCGCATAAGACCGGCTGGAACGGTGACCTGTATCACGATGCAGGGATTATATATCCGCCCAGTCAAAAGCCATTTGTTGTGGTGATTCTCACGCGTGAATGCAAATCTGAAACCGACGCGCACACGCTGGTCGCTTCGCTGACACGCGTAACTTACAACTATTGGAAGTCATAACTTGGTTTTCGCAATTGTCAAGCAATCTTACTTGATTTGGGTGTAATATAGTCTCATATTGAAAGAAGAACTTCGGCGATTTGCTTTTGCAAATAAGCGACAGAGAAGATTTATGAAAACAAATCGAAAAGTGACAACCAAGCGCAATTCGGATAAGTCATCAGAGAGAAAAAGCGCAAATCCAAAGGCGAAGCCGAAGCTTTCTGCCACTGGACACAAACAGGCGGAAGAAAGGCTGCTCGCTTCAGAAACGCGCTACCGCCGGCTCTTCGAGACCGCCAAAGACGGGATTCTCATTCTGGATGGCGCTACGGGCGAGATCGCGGATGTCAATCCGTTTTTGGTGGAAATGCTGGGCTATTCACACACTGAGTTTCTTGGCAAACGACTATGGGAAATTGGATTGTTCAAAGACATTGCTGCCAACAAAGATTCCTTTTTGAAATTACAAGAAGACGGATATATTCGTTACGAGAACCTGCCGCTTGAGACCAAAGATGGAAACAAAATTTGGGTGGAGTTCGTCAGCAATGCTTATCCTGTTAATGGAAAACAAGTTATCCAGTGTAATATCCGCAATATCACCGAGCGCAAGCGTGCGGAGGAAGCGGTAGCGGAAGAACATAATCTCCTTTTAACCCTGATCAATAATTTACCTGACCGTATCTACGTGAAGGATATTCAGGGTCGTAAGATTATTTCCAACATTGCCGATTGGCAAACATTGGGTGAAAAAAGGATGGAAGACGTGATCGGGAAGACCGACTTCGATACCTATCCAGCCGAATTAGCGGCTCGATATTGGGCCGACGATAAGATGATCCTAGATTCGGGCAAGCCGGTTATCAATCGCGAAGAACCTAACCTTGATTGGCAAGACAATCTCACCTGGACATTAACAACCAAGGTGCCATTGCGGGATGATAATGGTCAGATTGTGGGCTTGGTGGGCATGGGCCGCGACATCACCGAGCGCAGGCAGGTAGAAGAACAATTACATGAAAACGAAGCGATGTATCGCTTGTTGTTTGACAGCGCTCCGGTGGGCATACTCCTCGTCGATACACAAGGTAACATTCTGAAAGTTAACCAAGCAGCACTGCAAATTCTTGGATCGCCATCCGCAGAAGCCACCAAGAACATCAACTTGTTGACTTTCCAGTCGCTAATCGAAGCGGGCATCTCGGCCGATTTTCAAAAGGTCATGGATAATGCGCAATCTGCATTTGCTGAATATCTATATACGACCAAATGGGATAAATCGGTTTTCATCACCCTCAGGTTCACGCCGCTCTTCGGCGCAAAGGGAAGCCTTGAACAGATTCAAATTATTATGGAGGATATCACCGAGCGCAAGCAGGCGGAGGAAAAGATTCAACAGCAACTCTATCAGCTTTCAGCTTTGAGGGATATTGATCTTGTCATCAATTCCAATTTTGATTTAAAGGTTACACTCAATATCCTGCTTGGGCATGTCACCGCACAATTGGGTGTGGATGCCGCTGCCGTTCTGTTTTTCCGCCAAAGCATGAATGAATTCGAGTTCGCAGCAGGACGAGGTTTTCATACGGCCAACATTACGCGCCTGCGGCTTAAATTGGGTGAGGGTTATCTGGGCAAGGCCGCGCTCGAACGCCGTACGATTGCCATTGACAATCTAGCAAAAGGTCAGGAATCTTTCGATAATAAGTTTATTGAAGGTGAAGGCTTCGATGCCTTTTTCGCGGTGCCGCTGATCGCAAAGGGCAAAGTCAAAGGCGTGCTGGAAGTGTTTCACCGCTCTCCGTTCAAGCCTAATGCGGATTGGCTGAATTTCCTTGAAGCACTTGCCGGTCAGGCTGCAATTGCAATCGATAACTCTGAATTGTTTGGAAACCTGCAACGATCGAACCTCGAACTGCAGTTGGCTTACGATAAAACAATCGAAGGCTGGTCACGTGCCCTCGACTTGCGCGATAAGGAGACCGAGGGTCATACCCAACGGGTCACGAAAGCTGCGTTGCGCCTGGCAGACGCCATGGGGTTGGGCAACGATGAATTGATTCAAGTCCGCCGCGGAGCGCTTCTACACGACATCGGTAAAATAGGCGTGCCGGATCACATTCTGCTCAAACCGGGTGACTTGACCGAAGAGGAATTGGCCGCGATGAAAAAACATCCGCAGTTTGCATTCGACTTGTTTTCATACATTGATTTTCTGCGCCCGGCGTTGGACATTCCCTATTGTCATCATGAAAAATGGGATGGAACGGGTTATCCACGCGGCCTGAAAGGCGAACAAATTCCGCTGACGGCTCGTATCTTTGCCATAGTGGATGTATACGATGCGGTCACTTCAGATCGTCCCTATCGCGTGGCCTGGACTAAAGAAAAAGCCCTTGACTATATCCAATCACAGGCAGGCAAATACTTTGATCCAAACGTAGCCCAGAAGTTTGTTGAAATGATCAAGAAGGATTGAAGAGAAGCCTTAGGGAATAGGCATCCACTGCCGTGCATTGTGGTTTGAAACTCTTTTAAAGCATCTCACTCATCTTGTATTGTCATTTCCACCAGCGGCGGACGGACATCAATCTTCGTGTTGTTCGATGAATTCGCGCGCGGCTTCTTCTGGCGGCCGGAGCGACTGTCCTTCTTCTTCGGCCAGATAGCGCTGATGATCGAGCACCCACAGATAAAGATCGCCTTCGGTCTTGCCGGGAAAATCTTTTAAGATTTTGCTTTGACGTATCATCTTGACGATGGGGAAATATACCGTGTCGTACCAATGCGTGATGGCTTCTTGCTCGGAAATATCGCGCTTGAGATCGAGTCCCATAAAATAATGATGGACGGCGATGTGTTCCAACATGCGGTCGAAGCCATCCGGGATGGTGAGGCGGATTTTTGCTTTCGGCCGCAAGTCGTCAAGTCCGGTGCGCTCGAGGAAGCGAACCTTTTCGCCTAGAATTTTTAAGTCTTCGGTTTTGAGATCGGGTGTGATATTAACTCTGGTCGAACACTCGCGCACTTCGGCTTCGATGAATTCCTGTCCCTGCTGGCGCGCCACCGAAACGCGGTGATGTCCATCCACCACAAAATACACCTGGCCAACTTTATAAAGTACAACCGGCGGGAGGCTAATGTCTTTATAGAAAGCACTGTCTATATTTTGCCAGCGCTCTGCTAATTGATTCTCCGCAGGGAGGAAGGCGCGGTCAAACTCATGATAACGGTTCAAACTACCGACGATCTGATCCACGCGCACGGTATGCACCCCGCGATAGATCGGGCCGCCGATATGCAGACTCTGTTTGATTTCATCATAATCCAGGAGAGTAGTTGGCTGGCCGGAGATGGTGGCAAAGGCTCGGTTGAGAAACGCTTTGAAGCGCGCCCGGCTGAAATCGGCACGCGCGCGGGAAATTAGTTCATCAGGCATGTTCAATCTCAATCACTTTATAAGGAAATATGTTCATAATGGTGGTGGGTCCAAGCTGGGTCACAGCCGGTTCCAAGTTTCGACGATAGAAATGCATATGTCCATGAAAATGATAACGCGGCTGCGCCCAATTCAAAACCCAGTTGATGGCTTTCAGCCCGCGATGGGCTTGCGTTTTCTCGTCGTGAATATCGAATGGCGGAGAATGAGTGACCAGGATATCAAGAGCGCGGCCGTATCGAATGCGATTCCATAACAGTCCGGGTATAAGGCGAGCCACTCGCCAGTACGCCTCGGCTTGAGAGTATTGATTGATTCCATCGGGGTGATAGCGGATGGAACCGCCAAAGCCGGCCAGCAAGAGTCCTTTAGCGCGCATACATTTCAAGTCGAGATTGGAACCGCCTTCGGCACGCGTGGAAGCAATTCTTGGATTCTCATGCGGATCATGATTGCCAGGTACATAAAACATCGGTACGTTCAACACTGAAACCAGATACTCCAAATAGGCATAAGGAAGATCGCCGCAACCGAGAATCAGACCGACATCTTGGAAATGTCCCTGTCCGGCAAGGCTGTAAATTCGTTCCTCAACTTGGTCGCTCAGTGCTAAAATCTTCATTCTGCCTAAATTCTGCCTTAATAATGGTTTTGGGGCAAGGGTAACTTTTCATTAATGAGAGTTTTGGGCGGTTGTCAATACTATCAACGCACACTATAATCGAGGGAACGGAGATGTAGTCTGGAAACCCAAAACATCACTCCTCCATTCGACGATAAGCCTATTTCCCCCCGCCGACAACTGCAATCGGGCGCGACACTATCCAATCGTTATCATATTCAGGAAGTGATTGGCGTTGGCGGCATGGGTTCGGTTTACCGGGCCCGGGATCTGCACTTCCCAAATGTAACCAAACTGGTGGCCGTCAAGGAAATGATCAATACCGCGCCTGATCTGCTTACGCGGCAAACCATCATTCATAATTTCGAGCGTGAGGCCAATTTGTTGGCGACATTGGATCACGCGGCCATTCCGCGTATCTACGATTATTTTTCCGAGGAAGACCGTTCCTACCTGGTTTTGGAATTTGTCCACGGCAAAGACCTGGAAGCGATCATCGGTGATACACCAGGCTTTCTAGCTGAAGAACAAGTTTTGACATGGGCGATCCAGTTGTGCGATGTATTGGCCTTCCTGCATAGCCACAAGCCTGATCCCATCGTCTTCCGCGATATAAAACCTTCCAACATCATGATCGATAGCAAAGGCGATGTGATCCTTGTAGACTTTGGGATTGCCAAGACGTTTCAAGTGGGACAAAAGGGAACGATGATCGGCACCGAAGGTTATTCACCGCCGGAGCAATATCGCGGCGAAGCCTCGCCTCTGGTGGACATCTACGCCATGGGCGCGACCCTCCATCATGCGCTTACCCGCCGCGACCCGCGGCTTGAACCGCCCTTCTCGTTTGCTGAGCGTCCGATCCGCCGCATCAATTCGCGCGTTTCATCGGAGTTGGAAGCGGTTGTCAACACTGCCTTGCAATATAATCCTGCTGAACGATTTGCTGGCGCGCTCGAAATGAAAGAGGCACTCATCGCCGCGGCGCGCAAAACCGGTGCATTATCCAAGATCGCAACGACCTCCATTACACCAGCCGGCGGTATCAAACCCATTTGGGCGTTTAAATGCGAGGATGAAGTGCGCAGTACGCCTCTGATTTATCAAGGCTCATTGTATGTCGGTTGCTACGACAACAATCTGTATGCCCTGAATGCCGCCGATGGAAAATTCCAATGGAAATATCCAACAGATGGCGGCATTGTATCTCGGCCAGCCGCGTATGAAAACAACATCTTTTTTGGATCGGAAGATAAACGCCTGCATGTCATCGGTGCGCGGACGGGCAAGGTGGTATGGACCTACTATACCGATGGACCGATCCGTTCCTCGCCGCGCATCGCGGAGGGACATATCTTCATCGGCTCCGATGATCACGCGCTTCACGCGGTAAATCTGAATACCGGTCGGAGTGTATGGCAGTTTACTGCCTCTGAGAAAATCCGATCTACCCCGTTCGTTGCCAATGACCTGGTCTATTTTGGCTGTGAGGGCGGCGACTTTTACGCGGTGGATTTTCGTGGCACGATGAAATGGCGCTATCAGGCAAAACGCGCGGTCACCTCTTCGCCTATTGTCGTTGGTCAATCAACCTACTTTGCTTCTGCGGATAGTACGTTATACTGTCTGGATGCGCGCAATGGCTGGGCCATCTGGCGCTTCCGCCTGGGAAAAGGCTCGGTCTCATCGCCCGCTCTGGCAGATGATCTGGTATTCGTCGGCGCGGCCGATGGATTCGTTTATTGCGTAGAAGCCCGCGCCGGCAAAGAGATGTGGCGTTTCCGAACCGAACATCAAGTCAGCGGATCGCCCGTCATTTATAAAGATTCTCTCTACTTTGGCTCTGTGGATGGAAATTTATATTGCCTGGAGTATCGCTCCGGACGCCAGCGCTGGAAATTCAAAACCGAGGGAGCCATCAACGGCACCCCAGTGATCTTTGATGATATTGTTTATGTCGGTTCCACTGATCATCAGGTTTATGCTTTGCTGGCCTGAACCAAGGAGTTTTCATGGCTGAATTCTTTCGTAAATTGTTTGGGGATAAGTCGAAATCATCGCGCATTAATCAAATCAATAGTGCGACTACCGCCCCCTTGTCGAACAAGCAGGTTGAAGCTATCCTCGACAGCCAGAATGTGCAATATGATTTACAACAATTGATTGCCGCTTTTGGTCAATCTGTGGGCAAACAACGCGAACATAACGAAGATAGTCTGGTGGCAATTACGGCTTCACTGGCCGGGAATGCCGCCAACGTCCCCTTTGGCTTATACGTGGTGGCGGATGGCATGGGCGGACACCAATTCGGCGAAGTTGCAAGCAACGCAGCCATCCGGGTACTGGCCGGACAGGTCATGCGAAAATTCCACTCCTTCCTTTTCAATATGCCGACCCAACAACCGGAGGAACCACTACAGGAGATCATGGAAAGCGCATTTCAGGAGGCGCATCGCATTGTCCAGCGCGAAGCGCCGGGCAGCGGCACGACCCTCACCGCCGCGCTCGTGATCGGACAGCAGATTACCATCGGCCATGTGGGTGACAGCCGTGCCTATGCTGTTTATACTGGTGGCCGCGTAGAGCAATTGACGCGTGATCATTCACTGGTGAAACGCCTCGAAGAGTTGGGACATTTAAACAAGGAAGAAGCTGCCAACTTCCCGCACCGCAATGTCTTGATCCGTGCGCTCGGACAGGGTGAAGCTCTTGAAACCGACGTATTTACCGTTCCATTTCCTCATAATGGTTATTTAATGTTGTGCAGCGACGGCTTGTGGGGTGTGGTGGCCGACCAAGATATCTTGCGCTCCATCAATAATGCGCCCAACTTGCAACGCGCCTGCCAGAATATGGTGGATGCTGCGAACAGCGCAGGCGGCCCCGATAATATAACGGTCGTTCTTGCACAAATGATCGGATGATCATGGCGTCGAATCGAACTGATTACTACTCCCTGCTGGGCGTTTTGCGCGATGCATCTCAAGAAGAGATCAAGCACGCTTATTATGAAGCGGCTCAACGTCTGCACCCGGATAAGAATCAGGTCGCTGGAGAAACTGAATTATTCCTGGAAGTCCAAGAGGCATATGAAGTTCTATCCAACCCGAAGCGCCGCGTTCAATATGATGCCACTCTCCCGAAGGAAGAGACGCCGCCCTCGTTCATTAAATACAAAGTAGAATATAGCCGCCCGAACCTTGTCCATTTAAGTGAACCGCAGTTAATCTATGTTCTGCTTGAAATAAGCCCGCGCGATGTAGATGAAAAGCTTCCGGCTCCGCCGCTCAATCTATGCCTCGTGCTTGATCGCTCAACATCCATGCAGGGCGAAAAAATGGATGTCGTTAAAGCGGCCGCATCGCAATTGGTACAGACTCTGCGCTCGCAGGATATCTTCAGCGTTGTGGCTTTCAGCGACCGCGCGGAAGTGATCCTTCCTGCTTCGTTTCAGACCGATCAAACCAAGCTCAAGGGCCGCATCCATATGATACAAAACAGCGGCGCGACTGAAATCTTTCAGGGCTTGGAAGCTGGCCTGCGCGAAGTCCGCCGTAACCTTGATCCAAAGCGCGTCAGCCACCTCATTCTGTTGACGGACGGTCATACCTATGGAGATGAACAGTCTTGCTTGCAACTCGCTGAGGAAGCTGCACGCCAGAAGATCGGCATTAGTGGATTGGGCATTGGCAGTGATTGGAACGATATCTTCCTTGATGCACTTGCCAGCCGCACTGGCAATAACAGCTGTTATATTTCAAAACCTCAGGATATTAAGAAGTTATTGATGGATAAATTCGATGCCATTATCAATACCTTGGCGGAGGATATCTTGCTCGAATTCAAGCCGCAGGAAGGGATCAACCTGAATTATGCGTTCCGCTTGCAACCGGAGGGCGGACCTGTTACTACGGAAAGCCCCATGCATCTTGGCCCAATCCTGCAGGATACGCCTCTTACCGTGATATTCGAATTGGTGATTCAGCCCTCCGCATCCAAGCTTGAACAGGTTAAACTGCTGGATGGATCACTCAAGGCGACGATCGCGGCGCGGCCCACTCCGGTTCCCCCGCTCCGCATCCGGTTTCAACAAAATGTGTCTGACACACCCGGAAATGCTCCGCCGCCTACTAGCATTTTACGTGCCCTCTCACGTCTGACCCTTTATCGTATGCAGGAGCGGGCCCGTGAAGAAGCGCAGGCAGGTCATTATGACAACGCAACTCGTCATTTGAAAAACCTTGCGCAACATCTGCTCTCACAAGGCGAAAAAGATTTGGCCAAGACTACTCTGCTCGAAGCCAATAGTCTGGAGCGTATGCAATCTTTCAGCCAAATCGGTGGCAAGGAAATTAAAATATGGCACACGGGCTTTGCTTTTATCGGCCGCGGAGGGTTTAAAATGATTGTTTGTCCGAATTGCAAGTCTACTAATATGGCTGGCGCCTTGTTCTGCAGCGAATGCGGAGCGCAACTGGTCGGTGCGGATATGCTCACTACGCAGCATATCGTTACAGGTCAAATAGAAGAAGCGGCGCGTCAGGCCCTTTCGTCTCCAAAGCCTGTTCCTCCCGTCACATTGAATAACTGGGTCACGCTCCATCTGATGGATACGGGTCAGGTGCTCCCGTTGAGCGAACGAAATGAATTTACACTGGGGCGCATCAGTGAGGGACAGCCCATCATGCCTGATATTGATTTATCGCCTTATCAAGCATATGCAAATGGTGTTTCCAGATTGCATGCAGTGATTAAGCGAATGGGTAATCGCGTTTTTATGATGGACCTGGGATCGGCCAATGGGACCTATATCAATGGCAAGCGATTGAGTCCCAGCGTGGAACAGACCTTAAATAACGGCGATATTGTTGCTCTTGGTAAATTGAAAATGCAAGTTCTTTTGAAAGCCTCCTGAAAGTAGAAAGGTATAGTATGGCATATTCTGTCCTGCTGCATATTCCAGGTGATCTGCCCGTTCTGGGCGAGGTGGAAGAACTACCCAAGCCCACGGATACCATCATCGCAATTTCCAACCCGCGTCAACGCGACGGCAAAGACCTGCATTATCTGGAAGCCAACGTGGTCAAAGTCATTTTTCCTCTGGAGAGGGTCAGCATGGTTGAGATATTGGAAAGCCAGGAAGAGGAAAAGATCATTGGTTTCGTGAGGGAATAACATGCCAGAAGAGTTCGATCGCCGCCGCATCCTCGTTGTGGACGATGAAGAACGCATGGTTCGTTTTATCCGTATGAATTTGGAGCATGACGGTTTCCAAGTCATCGAGGCGTTCAACGGCAAACAGGCCATTGACAAACTGCGCGACACGCCCGATCTGATCCTGCTGGATGTGATGATGCCCGATTTGGATGGCTTTGAAGTTTTGGAAACTGTCCGCGAAGTGACAAACGTTCCCGTCATTATGCTGACCGCCAAAGGCGAGGAAGATGACCGCGTGCGCGGCCTAGAGCTGGGAGCGGACGATTACATCACCAAGCCGTTCAGCCCGCGTGAATTGGTAAGCCGCGTCAAAGCCGTGCTGCGCCGCACGGAAGGCGTCACCGGTTCCATGCATGGACTGATCGAAGTGGACGACCGCTTGAAGATTGATTTCGACCGCCGCGAGATCTGGCTCGAAGGAAAGCTCGTCAAGTTGCGTCCCACCGAATATCGTTTGCTTTATCATCTTGTTCAGAATGCAGGCTGGGTGGTTTCACACGATCAATTATTGCAAAAGGTCTGGGGCTATGAATATCGCGACGAGCCACATTACGTCCGGCTTTACATCAACTATCTGCGCCAGAAATTAGAGAAAGATCCCGCTGATCCCAAATATATTTTGACGGAGCGTGGCGTAGGATACCGTTTCGTGGATTTCCGAAGAGAAAAATCATAGTGCTTCTTGAGGACACGGCATCGCTGTGCCTTTACAATTTTTAACAGATTTTTTACATCGAGCCTACGTGTTTCTAACGCAGGCTCTTTATATTAAAGGCATAAACCAATCCATCAAAAAGGAGGCTGTTATGACAAATCTAATTCGTTGGGAACCGGAGCGCGAGATGATGACTTTACGCGAGGCTATGGATCGTCTCTTTGACGATGCCTTCACCCGTCCTCTCAGCCTGACCGAAAGTCGGCATGGTCCTGTCCTTGACATGTACCAAACTGACGACGATGTGGTCGTGAAAGCGGCTCTGCCCGGCATGAAGGCGGATGATGTTCAAATCAACATCACCGGTGATGTGCTCAGTATCAAAGGCGAGATGAAGGAAAAGAATGAGACGAAGGAAAAGAATTATCACATCCGCGAGCAACGCGGGGGAAGTTTTGAGCGCAGTGTGATGCTTCCGACTTCGGTTGTCTCCGACAAGGCCAAAGCCGAGTTTGAAGATGGCATTCTAACCATCACTTTGCCCAAGGCGGAAGAAGTCAAGCCGAAAATAGTCACCGTCAAAGCGAAATAACGAATCCAATTCACACGCAAGGACGAGTTGAAGACTCGCCCTTGCGTGTTTAACCGCCCTTGCCAGACATTCCGCTCTCGACTATACTCTTTGTGGACATCTTGGAGGAAGATTTTCCCAATGGCAAAACAACGCATCCTTTTAGTGGACGACCATGAGGTCGTCCGCATCGGTTTGAAGTCGCTTCTAGAACGCCATCCCCAATTTACCGTGGTAGGGGAGGCGGGTTCAGCGCGCGAAGCTCTCGAGCAGGTGGCAAATCTAAAACCCGAAGTTGTGGTGATGGATATTCGCTTGCCGGGCACTTCGGGAATTGAGGCGTGTGAGGAGATCGTCAATAAATTTCCCGGCACGAAAGTGATCATGCTGACTTCGTACGCCGAAGACGAGATGCTCTTCTCGGCGATTCGAGCTGGCGCATCGGGTTATATCTTGAAGCAAATCGGCAGCGACGATTTGATCAAGGCGTTGGAAGCGGTGGGCCGCGGTGAGGCTTTGCTGGATCCGGCGGTGACTCAGCGTGTCTTCCAAGAAGTACGCCGCGCGGTCAAGGAAGAGGAAGCTTCCGCATTCGCTCATCTCAGCCAACAGGAAAAACACGTTCTATTGCTTGTATCAGAAGGCAAGACGAATCGCGAAATTGCCAAATTGCTTTTCCTCGGTGAAGGCACAGTGCGAAATTATGTGTCGAGCATTCTTTCGAAGTTGGCTGTGAACAATCGAGCGGAAGCCGCGGCTTATGCAGTAGAGCATAATCTAAGAGAATACATTTCAACATAACTTCATGACCTGCGGTAACGCAGGTTTTTTATCTATAAGTGTTGATGCGGTGAACCGCGGCTATAATTAGCCCATGTCCAATAACAATCTTTCTATTCTGTTTCTCGGCAAAGCCGACGATGACGATTGTGTCCGCGCACTCGAATTCTGCCAAAGGAATTTTGCCCGCGTTGCTTTTTGCCTCGGCAAATGGGGCGATCCGTTGTCCGATGAGATTCGCGGCTGGGAAGGCGATGCCATAATTTCATATTTGTCGCGTTGGGTGGTGCCGGAAGAATTATTAGGCCGCGCCAAGAAAGCTGCCATCAACTTTCACCCCGCCTCGCCGGAATATCCGGGCATCGGATGCAACAACTTTGCACTTTACGAAAATGCCAATGAATATGGTGTGACCTGTCATCATATGGCTTCAAAAGTGGATACCGGTAAGATCATCGCGGTCAAAAGATTTCCGGTTTATCCCGAAGATGATGTAGCTTCATTGTTGAAACGAACCTATGAGAATCAAATCACGTTATTCTTTGAAATTGCTCAATTGCTGGCAGATGAAAAAGAATTGCCAGTATCGTCAGATAAATGGACTCGTCCGCCATTCACGCGCAAACAATTTAACGACCTGTTCATCATCAAGCCCGACATGAGCAAAGAAGAGATTGCACGCCGCCTGAGGGCTATCTGTTATCAACACTGGCAACCATATGTGGAGATTGAAGGATTTAGGTTTGAGTATAGGCCCAACGCGAATCATCCACCCTGAATCTCAGGGAGAAACTAATAGCATCTGTTTCTGCAATTTATATGTAATATAATCTTACCGTGCTATGTTCTGTTCAGCAAAATCTAATTCTGAGAGGTACTCATGTCCGAAAGTCATTCTCCCCTTCCGCCGACGCATCCAAGATCGCGCGTGGCCGCATTTCTGAAACAAACGGAAAGCATTGTCCTGTTTTGTATCGCCATCGTCCTGGCCATCCTAGCGATTTTGCTTTTATTTTCCAGCGTTTACGCTTTATATACGGCGGTGGCAACTGGTCAGCTTCGCGATCAGGCCATTGACATCCTCAACAGCACCTTGCTGGTGATGATGATCATGGAAATCGTTTATACCGTGACGCTCTCGCTTGAGTCACACAAACTGGTTGCTGAACCCTTCTTAATCGTCGGCGCAATTGCGGCCATCCGGCGCATGCTAGTGATTACGGCCCAAAGTACATCCATTGAGGCAAACATCCCCGCCTTTCAGAACACTCTTTTGGAATTAGCTTTGCTGGCGGTTACCATCATTCTGATCGCTTGGGCAATTTATATTTTGCGAACGAGTCAGAAGTTCCTGCCACCCGACGAGGAATAATAACGGATCGCCACGATATATAAAATGCGGACTACATCCAGCCCGCATTCTTTTATTCTTTCTCGCCGCTTACTTTCATCCAAGCTTTCTTCATGTTCAGCGCGTCTTCTTCCATGGCGGGACTCTCGCATAAAATTCTTCCCGCACAACCGTGATTATCCAGCGCGCGGAATAATGCTTTCAGATCAAGGTCGGCTTCGGCAAGCTTCAAATGATTCTTCTCGCCCTTCGGGCCATATTCGATTCCCGAAAGATGGATATGCAACCGCTTCAGCGCGGCTTTGCCAACTGCCTTTTGGTACACGTCTAGCAACGCGGACCATTCTTCAAATGTGTTCATCGTCCCATTACCCGGACGTGCGTGCAAGTGAGCGAAATCAACACACGGTAATACACTTTCAATGGACTTCGCCATTTCGAGCGTGTCTTCGAACGAGCCAAGCATTGCAGATTTGCCCATTGTCTCAGGGCGGATGGTCACCGGGTTGCCCGCTTTCCGGAGTTCATCCACGCAGCCCTTCAAACGCGGAACGGCAACCTTCAGCACGTCCGCAGGCGGACGCTCAAAGTAAGAGCCGGGATGAAAGATGATGTCGGTCGCGCCCGCCAGATTTCCATAGTGAGCCGCATCCATCAGCCGTTTGCGCGACTTGGGCCACTCGTCATCGTTCGCGTTCAGGTTGATGAAATACGGCGCATGGACGCTGACCGCCACATCCTGTTCTGACGATGCAGTTTTGATCGCCGCGCAGGTTTCTTCCGAAACGCGTACCGATTGCACCCAACCCAATTCAAACGCAGTCAAGCCGATGGATTTGCTAAACGCAATCGCACCGATCGAACCACCGGGTTTCTTTGGTGTGCCTGTCGGTGAACCCACTGTGCCGAAACGAAATGATAAAGTCATCGCAGCTCCTTTGCATGAATGTCATTGCGAGGAGCGTAGCGACAAAGCAATCTCATATAACAATCAATTGGATGTTCAAGGAAATTTCCACGCTTCACTCGCAATGACCTTATTTAACAATAGATGATATCTTTTCCCATAGCGGCGGGCCGAGAATGAGAAGGCCAACCAGTAATGCGGCAAAGGCTGAGATCAACACCGCCGCCGCGCCTACATCCTTGCCCACTTTTGCCAGCGGATGTTTTTCCGGACTGGCCAAATCCACAACTGCTTCAATTGCGGTGTTGATGAATTCAGCCGTGAAGACCATCGCGATGGTGATGATCAATACTGCTCCATCACGCGCTGGCAATTGAAGCCACCACGCCAGGATAAATACGAGTATCGCAGCGAGTGCATGGATCCAGGCATTTTGCTGAGTGCGCAAAACGTACCAAAAGCCGCGAAAGGCATGGCCGAACGAACGATAACGGGAAATAATAAAGTTCCACATAGGTCTTCAGGATTTTCTGAATCTCGATTCCAGACAAACCGAGTTTTTTCAGGATTTCGGCTTGCACTTTCCACATTTTTGCTTTCTCTTTCGCCTCGGCATGATCGAATCCAAGCAAATGCAGGACGCCATGCACCACCAGTAACTGTACCTCAGCTTCGAGCGGATGGCTCCCCGATTTGGCTTGCGCCTCCGCACGCGGGATCGAGATGATGATGTCGCCCAGATAACGCGCGCCCGTTTCCGGGTCGGTCTCGGATGCGGGGAAGGACAGCACATCGGTCGGCGCATCCACACCGAGATAATCGTGGTTGAGTTTCTGCAGTCGCGCGTCATCGCTCAATACAACAGTAAGGTCGCCGTTGGTGGATTGATTCGTCAATGAGGCTTGCGCGGCGCGTTCTATCCATTGCGCGGATACCGCTTGAGCTTTCAGTTGAGATTCGATAAAGATCATATCTTCTTCGCTTCGAGAGTCGCGGCGGGCAGCGTGGCGGCAGGATATTGAATGCGCGGGTGATAGGTGCCGCGTAAAGTCGTCACGAATGAATCGGAAATGAGGCCAAGATCTCGCATGGTTAACGGCGCATTATCAAGCTGGCCTTCCTTTTGAGCGCGTTCAATAATGGCATGCATCAGGGCGCGCAGATCGTCATCGGCCTCCGGTCCCTCCGCACGGCTGCGTGCCTCGGCACTGTCGGCGAGCATCAGAATGGCGGTTTCGCGGGAACGCGGACGAGGACCAGGATAACGAAATTGTTCCATATCCACTTTGCTTGCATCGCCGCCAGCTTTTTCAAGCGCCTGATTGTATTGATAGCGCGTGATCATTGTGCCATGATGCTCGAGAATGAAATCATCAATGCGGCGCGGCAGATGGTATTTATGTGCGAGAGCCACGCCGTTATGAACGTGTTGAATGATCTTTTGTGCGGCCTGTTCGGGCGTGATGTCCATGTGCGTGTTGAGATTGCCTGGCGCTTGATTCTCAATAAAGAACGACGCCTCCGCCGTTTTGCCGATATCGTGGAATAGCGCGCCGACGCGCGTTAAGAGCTGATCCCCGCCGACTTTTTCCGCGGCCTGTTCAGCCAGATTTGCCACCTGCAGGCTGTGTTGATAGGTTCCGGGTGCAGTGCGCAGGAACATTTGAAGAAGCGGAAAATCCGGATGCGAGATTTCGAGCAGTTGCATCGGCGTGGGAAGGCCGAGGAACTGCGCTAGCGGATATTGCAGTAGGAATGCGATGCTCGCTGATGCGATCCCGTTCGCTAGTGCCGTGACGCTCAGTGTTGCGATTCCAAGCCAATCCATCGAAGCGCTGGGCAAAAGATAGGCAAGGATCACTGCCATACCTGCGACTGCCACAGCCAGGCCGGCTCGAAAGAATCCCCAAAAACGGCGGGCCGGCCCAAGCGCCAATACGCCGCACAACGAAGCAATGATATAAAACGGCATCAACTCCAGTGTGTTCGGCAATCCATAAGCGGCCAGCATGGAAATGACCAGCGAAAGAATGATCCCGCTTTCCATGCCAAACAACGTGGTCAGCAATAAACCCGCCGCCGGTAACGGATAAAGATACGGGATGATGGCGCGATTCGGAATCACAAAGCGCGCGCCAATGATAAAAACCAAAAAGATGATGGATGTCGTCAGCAGACTGCGCGGATCGGATAGGAAAACAACTTTCCTGTGTCTTAAAAAATACAAACCAATGAAAGCCGCCAATAAGATCGTCAGTGCGCCCGCGCCCAGATACGTTTCAATAGGCTGGGCGGGTTGGATGAGCTTGAACTCCTGCAACGCCTCCATCCCGGCGGGTGTGACGATGTCGCCTGCGGAAACGATTCGCTCGCCAGCTTTATAGGTTTGCACGATGGGTTGCACCGCGTCACGTGCGGACTTCTGGGCGGCCGCAGTTAAATCGGCGCTGTAGCTGCTGTTGGTTATCACAAACGCGCTGACAAATTGACTGACCAAACTAGCTTCATCTTCATCCAACATCAAACTGACCAGCGATGGAATGCTGGCTTGCACGGCATCCAGGTTATCGGTTCGGACGGGGGAGCGCATGATCTGTTCGAGTAGGCGCAACGATTCCTGTTGAACGGAATCCCAACGCGCATCTGGAAGAGACAAGATCAACTGGATGCTATCCGGCTTAAGGCTGACGTTGCTCAAATTTGCAAGCTGCGCCTTTTTGAGATCATCGGTTGTAGTTGCATCGGCGCGGGTGAGATTGATCAATTGAAAGGTCGCACTCAATCGGTTGATTTGTTGGCGTGCAATCGCAGGGTCGGGATCGGTGTAGATGGGTTGGACCGCTTTTCCGGCGGTCTGACGCGCTTCGTCGGTCCGTACCTGGCTGACGTATTCATCGTCGCGCGGCGCATTAATATCGCGTGGCGACACGTCGCCCGCCTGAAGCGGAAGCGCCGCAGGCCGCAGACTTAACGGTAACGTCAACGCCGCGAAGCTCACGATGCTGACGGCCACTAGAACAAAAATTTGCAGGTTCCGCACCCGCGCCGGAAAACGCAGACGATTTGACATAAAAACAAAATCACCACAGAGTGCTTTCTGAGCACTCTGTGGTGATTAAATTACTTGGTCAACAGTTCCTTTACCATCGCGCTGACCTGGTCGCCCGCGGCGCGCCCGGCCACTTTGGGCAAAAGCACTTTCATCACTTTGCCCATATCGGTGGGCGAAGCCGCGCCGACCTCGGCAATCGCGGCTTGCGCGAGGGTGCGCAATTCTTCGGCAGGCATGGCCTTCGGCAAAAACGCTTCGAGCACTTTGATCTCGGCTTCATTATCGGCGATCAAATCCATACGGTTGGCTTTCTTCGCTTCATCCACTGCCTCACGTCGATTCTTGATTTCCTTTTGCAATAATGAGATCACTGCCGCGTCATCGAGCTTGGTCTGCTTATCTATTTCGGCTTGCTTGATATTTGCCAGCGCCATGCGCGTCGTCCGCTTGCGGACCTCGTCGCCGCTTTTCATGGCGTCTTTCATTGATTCAGTTAATTGAGTTTTGATATCCATGACTATGATTATACTAGAGTTGGATAAGAAGAATAAATCGTCCCGCCGGGGAAGAAGCGGGACAGAGATGCAAACTTGAGTCGTTCCTAATCCTTATTTATCAGTATTCTTTGCGGTTTCTCGACTGAACAGTGAGAGATATTGTCCGTAGCCTTCCTTCTCCAGTTCCTCAACCGGAATAAAGCGCAGCGCGGCGGAGTTCATGCAATAGCGCAGGCCGGTCGGAGCCGGGCCGTCGTTGAAGACATGTCCCAGATGGGAATTGGCGTACTTGGATCGGACTTCGGTGCGCGGCAAAATAAGCTTGAAATCTGTGTGGTTGACAATATGATCCGGTTCCAAAGGCTTGGTGAAGCTGGGCCAGCCTGTACCCGAATCATATTTATCGAGCGAACTGAATAACGGCTCACCCGAAGCCACGTCCACATAGATACCGGCGTGTTTGTTGTCCCAATATTCGTTTTGAAACGGCGGCTCGGTGCCTTCATGCTGTGTGACTTGATATTGCGTCGAGGACAACTTTTGCCGAAGTTCGTCGGCGGATGGTTTGGTGTAGGTCTTCATGCGAATCTCCTTCACTTATAAAGTGATGTATCTCTATAATTTGGTTGTAATGTATATTCTATTTGTGAAGATAGGACGCGAAGGAGGAGTCTTACCCACTCTATCCCGCCAGCCGGTGCATTATGCCGGTGATCTCCCGGGACGCTGTGTTAGGCCCCGATCTGAGCATAGCCGGTTTGCATAGTTTTCTCAGGCCTGATGGGTGCGCCCGAACAAAATACATAGCAGTAGAAAAGCAACAGGTGCTATTGCGGCGTAGCCAATGATTCCGATATTTCGGTAAATAAACCAATTCTTTACTTGCATATCTGCGAGCGGCACACCGATCAGTCCCACGAAACTCAGGAGGCCACTGATAATCATTAGGATTCTGACTGCTATCTCGAGTCTGCCTGCTTTGAATACAAATGCAGCGAAGAGTATTGAGACACCAAAGAACCAATCCCATGCAAGGATATCTAGCGTATATACTACGGATGGCCACTGGAAAGAAAAGAATAGTGTTGCCGATGTTAATCCAGCAGCTTCAACCTGACGGCTTACGGTCAGGACGACGAAGTGAACACTGGACGTAATACCCGCAAGAAGGATCATAAAAACGAGTGCCGTCAAACTATAGGCCTTGGCTTCGCGAGATGCATAAGCATGAACCGCGACCATGCTAACGACCATCAATGGCGCAATGAGAATTGTGAGCAGTTCCATCAGGGAGAAATATGGGTCACTGATTGGATCTTGAGGCGACTTTAGGGAGAGTAATCCAAGGACTGTCGTAACCAGATATATTACCGTGAGAGAGAATACAGCCCAGGATGCAGCCTTGCCAATGATGCGATGCTGTTGCGTGAAATCTTCGTGAGACATTATCCGGCTCCTTACCTTTGTGTTACTGGCAGGTGGTTGGGACGAGACAAAGCTGATTTGCCGGGACGCTGTGGCTGTGTTGGGCGTTCTTTAGAGAGAGTAGTTAAAAATAAATAGTAGCCCAACACAGCCAAGGACCAAAAAGATGAATTGGAGTACAGAAATCACTCTAGTAAATGGCCTATAAATGACATCTGTCTTGTTGTCCAGCAAACTTCCCACTATGGATGAGTATATAAAATAAGTGGAAAGAATAGAAAGCAAAAACATAATATTCGTAATTAATAGGAGTGTTTTCCAGGCAGGGAGGGCTGCTTCGATCTGCGCTCTAATATCGGCTTTTTCCAACAGTGTCATAAATAGATTGGGTGTGATTAATAAGGTTGTTGCCAGAGCGGTAATGACTTTTACCTGGTCTAAATATTTTTCCACGATGAAATTTTTATTATTGGCCATCTTATATCTTCTTCTTGATCTTGTAAATATTGCTTGTGCAAAAAGGAGGCAGGCTACAGAATCTTTTTTCTATGACGCTCATGATCTCAGGATACGAAGCTGCATTTTTCCGTTTTCTTTTCGTTGGTTGAATCTCAGCTTCTCTCTTCATTCTCAGGTTGATTGAATTCATTAAGTCATTAGCCAAGATCGTTATATTTTCGTTTAGCTTTTCGTCCGGGATCTCGTACAAAAGTGATTTGTTAAAATATGTTGGATTCTTATAGGCCAGAAGGACTTTATTGGATAATCTAATTCCTTTTTCTCGATGGATGGTTTGCACAGTGTTCAAATATTTCGTGAATTTCATATTCGATATCCTCTATCATTAGTGTATTCGGAATGCCTAACGGTTGGATGCACAACGGTGGGCGGGACGAGATGAAGCCGATTTGACGGAAGTTGTTTGTACATAGTTTACTCCTGTCTAAGTGGGGCGATAACCCTGTCCGCTAGAGCCGGTGTTAGGCGGCGATGGCCGTGAAGGCGATAATCAGTTGACAGACGCCTGAGCTATGCGTTCGCCTCCGAACACAACCAAGTCTCGCTCCAAGGGTTTGAGATATCTTTCTTGATATTCGGCATTGCCAACATCCACAACCAGAGTGAGATGATATGGTTTCAAGTAATCTGGAACATCCGAGGGCTCCATGCCAAAAACCCAGCGCGATTGTTTGGCGACAACATCCATCATATGGTTTGCATCAGGAATATTAGAGCGCCGTTCGATAATGCTTTTCAAGACATAGGTAAACACAATGATGCATCCCGACGCCGATTTTCCAAGGAACGCTAGTGTCTGGCGAACGGATTCTTCCGAAATATATTGGGTCACCCCTTCCCAGATAAATACAGCAGGCTTCGCGAGGTTGAAAGACTTGCCAGAAAAAACAGTTTCAAGTGTCTGCGTCTCGAAGTCAATGGGGATGAAAGTTACATGATCGGGCAACCGACCGAGATATTTCTGGAGCTTTTTCTTCTTATCGTCCTGTACCGCCGGTAGGTCGACTTCAAATACCTTGATGCTCTCTACCTTGGGCAAGCGATATGGGAGGGTATCGTACCCGGCGCCTAAGATTACCAACTGTTCGATTCCCAGCGATATTGCCGATTGGACAACATCATCGATAAAGCGAGTACGGCAAACCTGGACGCCGTAAATTCCTTTTGCAACGGCATCAGTCTGTCGTACTGTAAGATTCCGCATGCCACCGAATTGCACCAAGAACTTTATCGTGCTGCCGACCAGCTCTTTGGCTACCGGATCGTCAAACAAGCGGATTTTCTCAGGCTGGTACTGTTCGATCATTCTGCAGATTACTGCACCAAGAGCTGTTCTGCTTACTGTCTGTTTTGCCATTTGAAATCTCCCTATTAATAAACTGTTCTCAGCGAACTTGTCGTCGCCCAACTGTTTGTGTCATCGTCCCCGTATTTTGGGGAAAGCCCTGTGTTCGCATGCCCTGTTTTGATTGTTCAAAATCTAATTCACGGGTTCTTGAGGAATCTCAAATAGAAGGCTATAAAAACCAAAACAATGCCGATATTTGCCATCAGCCGTTCCCAAAACTGATTCCTGAAGAACAGTAAATCCACGCTAACGACAACAGCTATCATTATCAAAACGAAAAGCACGATATAGACATTCCTTGGCATTTCAATTCTCCGGTTCAAATATATCACAGGTGCCCAACGACTTGCGCAAGCCCTGTGTATTTCAGGGAACCCGCTGCTGGGCGAGACGCGATAACGCTGTTTTGACGGAATTTGTTTGAGCGTAGTTTACTCCTGCTTTGGCCGCCAATTGGGTACATTACCCTGATCTTCCGGGACGCTGTGTTAGCCAGCTCCTTTTATTTGACATTTGCGTGTTCTGTAACAGGCTACTTCGAATCAGACTGTGTCCCCATGCTTTTAGCATTGCTATAGATGTGGCTTATGAATATCGGGCCTATAACGTGCAACAAGATATCGGCGCAGAAGTGAGACAGCATGGCGGACTCCAGGCCATATTGCCAGAAAAGCCAACCGAAGGCAATGCCTGCAATACCGTTGAGCGTTATGGCGCGGATCACGAGCATGGGGGTCAATGGTGTGATCTTTCTGGTAGCAGGCAAGTGTCCCAGACCAAAAAGCAGAGTAGCTAAGAGGATTGCTGTCAAGTATGCGCCGTTCGCGGGCATGCCACGGGTATTTTGCCAGAACCGGCCTAGTATCCAGACCAGTCCTGAAACCAGGAACAGGCGCATGAGAATTTCTTCATCGAAGCTACCATAGAATGAGGCCAATAGACGCTTCCAAAAGGGCATGTTGGCATCACTCATGCCTAACACTTCAGGTACATGTGTCGCGAATACATAGCGTTCAAGCAGTGCCATGAGCGCGAAGGTGAGTACCGCAAGCGCAATAGCAGGCGGCAGAATCTTTAAGATCGGCTCCACTACTGGCCCACCTGTCAGAATCGCTTGAATATATGGTGCGCTGAGTCCAACCGGCTGTGCGGCCAGCAGGCCTATGCCAGTTGCTATCGCGATTAGTAATGCACTTTGCAGGAAACTAATTAGCGCGAGTACAGGCAATGGCAACCTGGCTTGTGACAGCTTATCTCCCGCCAATGCGAAAGAATATGGAAGTATGGCCGCGGCTCCCAAAAGACCCAACCCTAGTATGACAAAAAATTCACGCCAGGAAAAGTTAGACATAATACGGATCCTTTATCGGGCACACATAATCTTTTCTGTATTATGGTAAAAGTCTTATCCATGCTGGAACGCTTTGCGACATCGTCCCCGTAGGGGATCGCGAAGCATCCTAAGCCATGAGTTCTTCAGGGTTAGGCTACCTGCTGCTGGGCAGGACGAGATGAAGCCTATTTGACGGATTTGCTTGAGCGAAGTTTACTCCTGCTTTGATGCACCCGGTGATCTTCCGGGAAGCTTTGTTAGCTCGTTGCCATTTTTAAACCTGATCCATCCATTCTCTGATCATGATATTTTGTTACTACTCAGCCCATAATGGCTCTAACGAAAGGTTAGTGTAGTTCATACCAATGCCAGGTAAAATGCGAAGCATGAGTGAGACACACCTACCCACGCAAGAGGAAGTGCGAGCTGCCTATCAAAAAGGGGAAGAGGCGGTGGTGGCTTTGTTTGAGACACTGGTGGGGCTGAACCGGGCAATGGAAGCCAGAATCCAAGTCTTGGAAGACCGGTTGAATAAAGACAGTCATAATAGCAGCAAGCCGCCGACGAGTGACGGGTTGAAAAAGGGGCACAAGCACGGATTGCGCCATAAGAGCGGGAAGAAGAGTGGCGGTTGTGTAAATCGGTCATAACGCACACCTTGACCGGATGATATCGCACAGGGAGGGGAGAGGAAAGCACTGGTGATGGGATTGTACTCTAAGTGTTCGATATAGACCGACCGGCTCTAAGTTTTCTTTGAGATTCTCCTTTCAATTCGATGCGCTGAGCATTGTGAATAAGGCGGTCCAAGATGGCGTCAGCCAGGGTGGGATCGGGGATGCGTAAATGCCAATCCGAAACGGGGACCTGAGAAGCGATCAACGTCGCGGTATGTCCAAAGCGATCATCCAAAACTTCAAGAATATCCTGGGCGTTGGAGAGTGTAATGGGATCACGCATCCAATCATCGATGATCAAGAGATTGATCTTTGCCAAAGATCGCAACAGCGCGGTGAAGGAACCATCGGCTCGCGCCAGGGTCAATGCATGAAGTAAACGCGAGGTGCGCTGGTAGCGGACTGTGAAGCCGTGACGTGCAGCCACATTGCCGAATGCGGAGGCGATAAAAGATTTTCCGCTGCCGGTCGGACCCAGCACCAGCAGGTTGTGGCGGGAGGTGATCCAGTTGCATTGACCGAGTTCAAGAATGGAACGGCGATCCAGATTTCGGGCTGGAGAAAAATCAATATCTTCGAAGGCAGCTTGCATCGGAAAGCCAGCGGACTGGATGTTGCGTTGTATCCGACTCTCCCGTCGTCGGATACATTCGTGATCTGTGAGCAAGGCGAGGCGATCTTCAAAAGTGAGTTCGGTATATTGAGGATTGGCTTGCTGCTCCCGCAGGGCTTCCAAAAAAGTGGGCAGGCGTAATTCGATCAGTTGGTCATACAAAACTTGGACGGACATAATGGGCTCCTTTTAGTGATAGTAAGATTGACCGCGCACATTTTCGTGAGCGGGGAGAGGCTCAGCGGGGAGATCAATTTCCAGGCGTTCGAGTTCAGACTTGACATCTTTGTAGGAGAGCAAGTGGGCAGGCAGGAGACGCTCACAAACGATTTCCAATTGGGCGTGAGAATGTTTGCGGGACAGATCAGAGAATCCCCAGGCAGCTACGATAGGCTTGCTGAGGAAAAGCCCGGGATTTCAATAGAACGGTGAAATAGGCGGAAGTGTGCGGACCGATCTTTTCCGCTTCCTTCTGAAACCAGTTTCCATCGGCATTCAACACAAAACGATGATTGGCAGGCATATGTTCGGCACGGGTTGAAAAACGTCCCTGTGTTTTACTGCGCACATGGATGGATACCTGCGTTCCGTGATGAAATATCTGCACCATGCTCTCGCTGGCGCGAATACGCACCTCCTGCCTGACCAAAGTATGCGGGACGCTGTAGTAGTGACCTTCGAAAACGATGTGATAGTCAATGCTCACTTTGGCATTCTTCCAGATTGCAAATTCATAGGGCTTTTCAGGCAAGGGGCGCAGCGCGGGTTGATCCAATTCTTTGTACAACTCAAGACGTGATTTTCCCAGGTGCTGCATTTCCTTTTGATTGAGTGCAGCCAGTAGCGGTGCGATCGCACGATTGGCTTCGCCGAGACTAAAGAATGAACGATTGCGCAGCGGTGCGAGCACCCAGCGTTCCACGTTCTGCACGCTATTTTCCACGGTTGCCTTGTCTTTTGGCCTCCGAACACGCGCAGGGAGAACCGCGATCTGATAATGCTCGGCGAGTTCCTGGTAACTGGGATTGAGTTCAGGTTCGTAGCGGTTGGGTGTTTTTACTCCGGATTTTAAATTATCCGGTCGAAGTATCTTTGGTACACCCCCAAAGAATTCAAATCCACGCACATGACCTCCCAGCCAATGCGGTAATTCCTGCGATGACTGGATCTCCACATAGGTGTAACTGCTGGCTGGCAAGACGGCCACGAAGACTTGCGCCTGCGAGATCTCTCCAGTTTCAGGGTTCGTGATCGGTAGGGTCATCCCGGCGTAATCCACTTCCATTTCCTCGCCGCCTTTATGCGGTAATCGCATTGTATTGGAATGTGCCTGATTCCAGCGCTGATAGTGCTCACCAAATTGGGTCTTCCCATATCCGTCTGGATTCTTCTCTCGGTATTCCTGCCATAGCAATCGCAAGCTCACGCCACGCTTCGATAACTCGCGGTGCACCTCTTCCCAGTCGGGAGCGCGGAGCGCGAGCGGCTGGGAAGAGGTGCCTTTTTCTAAAAACAAACTCTGATACAGAGTCTCTTCTTCCATGCCCTCTGGCAAAGGCCAACTCAATCCCGCCTGCCTGGCTTTCTCCAAATATTCCCCCACCGTGCTGTTAGAAACTTTACAGACCCGGGCGATCGCGCGGTTGGAAAATCCTTCACTGTTCAATCGTAATACTTCTCGTATCTTGCGCACTGGCAAATGCTCCTTGGGCATACCTATCTCCTTTTTTTCAAGAAAATAGGGTAACCCGATTACATGAGTTTTCCAGCGCTTTCCTTCCCCTATGAGTGTGCGATATCGACCGATTTAACTGTGCGATATCATCCGGTCAGGGTGTGCGATATTAACCGGTCACACTGTGCGATATGCTCCGATTTATGCAGCGGTCAGAAGGGACATGAGGGACACCGGCTGGAACCGGTCTCCGAGCCGGACCAGATCGAAATTCATGCTGTTACAGATTGTCGTCATTGCCAAGCCTCGTTGACCGAAGTGGCTGCACAGGGGTATGAGAAGCGCCAAGTGTTCGATCTGCCTGAGAGCGTGGAATTGGAGGTGACGGAGCATCGGGCCGAGATCAAGAATTGTCCGCAATGTGGAGCAGTGAACGAAGGTGAGTTTCCAGAAGGGGTGACCCAGGAAACACAGTATGGTCCGCGGGTGCAGGCGCAGATGGTGTATTTCAATACCTACCAGTTTGTGCCCTTGGAACGCACGGCTGAGATCATGGCTGATCTCTATCATCAACCGGTGTCTGAGGGAAGCGTGTTGGCGGCGGTCCAGGAAGTCGCCCGGCAAGTGGCACCGGAGATGGAACAGATCAAAGAGCATCTGATCCAAACTGAAGAAGCAGTGCATTTTGACGAAACTGGAGCTCGCGTGAAGGGGAAGTTGAATTGGCTGCATTCGATGAGCACGGCCCTAGTGACCTTTTTCGTCATTCATCCCAAACGCGGCTCCGAAGCGATGGACCAGATCGGAATCCTGCCCAAACGCACGGGTGGGTGCATGCATGATTACTGGAAACCCTATTTGAAATACACTCAGGCCAAGCACGGATTGTGTGGCGCCCACCTATTGCGCGAACTGACCTTTCTGGTTGAGAACTACCAGCAGACTTGGGCTGAAGCCATGATCCAACTGCTGACGGAAATCCAAAAGGCCGTGACCGCCGCAAAAGCCATGGGGCAGGAGGCGTTCTTTCCCGAGCAACTCACGGACTTCCAAAATCGTTACGACCAGATCGTGGCAGAAGGCTTATCGGCCAACCCATCCCCCGAACGAACCGAAGAACCCGCCAGGCGGCGCGGACGAGTCAAACAAACGCCTTCCAAAAACCTGCTGGATCGACTGAGAGATCACCCCGAAAAAATACTGGCGTTTATGTATGACTTTCATGTACCGTTCGATAATAACCAGGCCGAGCGCGATATTCGGATGGTCAAGTTGAAACAGAAAATTTCCGGCTGCTTTCGGAGTGACCACGGCTCAACCGCCTTTTGTCAGGTGCGTAGCTACATCTCCACTGCACACAAAAACGAACAACCGATTCTGGGCGCACTTTATTCAGCTTTGATCGGCACACCTTTCATCCCTGCTTTCATAACCGCTAAGATGGCTGAGCAGTCACGATATTTTTTGCAATTCCATTAATTACAAAAGGATCGTTTGTTGCAAATTCTTCGGCGGACTGGGCGTCAGCAAAAATCTCCATCGAGCCTTTTCTATCTTTAAAAGGTGCTATTCCATAAACCACATGGTTGGTTTTAAAATTTTCCAGATATTCTTTGTGTTGAGGATATATCTTCATTATTTCTTCCATTGACACATCGCTGGTTTCGTAAGTTAATACAGCTTTCATTTTCCTTCTCCATATGTTTTAAACTTCAGTGACACCTGCCCCAATCAAAACGAACGCACAACACTGAGTAGACGTATCAGAATTCCTCATGGCTGCTGGGCGGGACGCGATGAAGCCGATTTGACGGAATTGCTTGAGCGTAGCTTGCTTCTGTTTTGACGCCAATCGGGTGCATCATCCCTGTGCTCTTCCGGGACGCTTTGTTGGGCAGCCTCGAATATATTTTCAATTATATTTTACAACCATGGAATTCTTACTTTCTTGGTATATTCAGTCCAAACATTACCAAACATGCCTGATAATTTCTTTTCATCTTCAGGTTTATAAATTCTCCATGTGATATATAAAGCTATTCCAATTACTACACCTAACCATGTGTTTAGTATGAATCCAACCCATGGAATAACCAATAAAGATACACCTGTATATAAAGGATGTTTTACAATAGAAAACGGTCCAGATGTGATCAATTGATTTTTTGGAACATTCATAAATATCAATATTTGTGACCAAATACAATTTATAAGACCAATGATCAGCACTATAAAAGACACTATTAATAATAAGGACGAAGGTCCTCCAACAAAAAAGTATGATGGAAAGAGAATGTTTAAAATGATTCCAATAACCATTATTGGATAGATAATTCTACCGATTTTATAGCCATTTCCGATTAATTCCTTGATATTCATAAGTACCTTCATTGAAAATACACATGCGGGTTTAGGCTGCCCAACGTCAAAGCTGAGCCGCGACCGTGCGCATGCACGATCGTGACCGACATGGTCGTTGGCTCTGGCGCCTTGTTAGGCGGAATTCGATCCACGTTTATCTGCGGGCAACGTATCGATGAACAACAACTTGGTTTTGTGTCACTACCGTTTAGCTTGGTCTTCCTGGATGCCAACCATAAGGAGCCACGCGCCCGAAATGAGGAATCCAAATAGCACAATGGTTGCGATGGCTGCAATGTAAAGCCCGGCGCTGCGTCCAGAAATAAGGAAAATTGCGCCTGCAACTTCAGCAAGGTAACAAATAGTGCCGCCCGCAAGTCGCGGCAGGGTCAATCCAATAGAACTCATACCTGCTCTGATAGCTTTAATATAACCCCTGACAAAAATGGCTGTCGCGATCAGCCAGAGAGCAAACCACTCTAGGCCGAGTGCCGCAAGATGTTGATTTCCCATAAGCGCAAGACTGCACGCCATGAAAACGGCGGTAAAGCCCGTCAGCATGTTAATTGCTCGGTTCTTATGGGTTAAGTTCCGGAATATGATACCGGGATTGATCGACATCGCGACGAAAATCAAACCTGCAAGCGCAGCAGCGCCGCCGCCTACCATAACAAAGAAGTTATTCCATTGATCCAACATCAAATAATTATCCTCAGCTCGAATGCCAGGGCATGTCACAACGCCAGCTTTCGCCTAACTTTGGTTATGCGGACAAGTATAACTGCCTTTAGACGGCATAAGATTAATCCCCGCAGAGTATACACCCCTCTCCTCGGAGACCCGGCGAAGCACCAGGCCTCCGAGGGTGAGAGGAATGTCTATACCGCGGCCCGCCTAGCAGCGGGCCGCAATGAAGCTGATTTGACGGAATTGATTTGAGCGTAGTTTACTCCTGCTTTAAAATGTGGTGCACGCGGTATTGGTTTGCTTCTTAGTAGTAACCCAACTATGGTTGGCTCAAATCCCAGATTATCACGTCACCTGGTCTGTCCCAAGATCCGCCTGTGGCCAGTTTGGATCCATCAGGACTAAATGCTCGTTGCTTCTTCTTTCTCTGTAAGAAACAGGGTTTCCTTGACCGAATACCCAAAGCTGATGAAATTCCCCATGTCTTGCGATTGCCATATGGAAATGATCCTTATTTTTGGTTATAGACGACGGCAAATTCCTTTGCAAAATCCTTGACCTTCACTTTTCCCAGGGTGGGTGGGTTGCGGTTGTAATCTTCATACAATTTGCCGCTGCGCGTACTTCCACTTGCATTCATTTCCACCAAACCGGCTGCGATGCGTGGATTCATCCCGGCGGCAATCATGCCTTTGAGCAGTTGTTCATCCGAAATAACGACCCATTTCAGATCGGGCTTCCCGATGGCTGTACCCAGTATACTCGCAATCTCGTTGCAGGTAATTTCCTCGCTGGCTACATAGCGCACTTTTCTGCCGACAAACGGGGTTGTAATTTCTTCCGCAACGGCAGCCGCAATATCGATGGGCGAAACCCAGGGCTTTTTATCATCTCCGCCATAGTTTGAAACAATCATGCCTTGTGTTTTGATCGCAGGAATAAAGCCCAATAAATTGTTGAAAAAGCCAACGGGACGCATAAACGTAATGCTAACATCGGACGGCAATTGATTGAGAATTTTTTCCACATGGTAATGAAAAGCAAGCAGACCATTGCCCTGATCAGTATGAGCGCCAATGCTGCTGAGATGAACGACACGCTTTACGCCCGCCTGTTGAATAGCCTTTCTGTAATTATTGCCAAGCTTGCTAATGGCAGCCATGATGTCAAGGTTTGGGTCATTGTAACTACCCGGACCCAGCGCTTCCATAACATACGCGGCATCTGCGCCTGTAAAGGTGGCTGCGAGAAAGTCCGCATCTGCCATCGTGCCGATAGCGGCTTTTGCGCCCAAGGCTTCGATATCCTTTTGTCTTTCGGCTTTCCTGCTGACGACCGTCACCGAATGCCCTTTTCCCACCAACTCTTCGGTCAGCGGTTTGCTGATGTGACCCAACGAACCTGTAACGATAATTTTCATGGTTTTCCTTTTCTGAATGCCATAATCTTACACGGAAAAGGCCAAACCGGCACATAGGTTTTCATTTCTATCTTACATGCTTCTAACCTTGCTCGCCTGACTATTATTTATTAGCCCCGCTGCCGCTTTTCATGACGGCTTTCACTGAATTGTTGAGTTAGGTTTTGATGTCCATGCCAATCATGAGAATGGTTAGCTTAATGAGGAATGCTTGGGAATAGGAAATATAGCGATACACGTGCTATTACAGGTATGACACCAGCGATGATATAGTGGATAAGGAAATTTAGACATAAAATCGGGCATAATTAAGGAGTGGAATTTGGAGACAACATGCCTAAAAGAAGACATTTCACAACCAGCTAAAAAGTAGCGATTGTGCTGGAAGTGTTGAAGGAAGAAAAAACCATTGCTCAGATCGCCTCGGAAAATAGCATTCATCCGAACCAGATCTATAAGTGGAAAAAACAGGCGCTGGAAAACTTTGCCGATTTATTCGATGATGATCGCAAAGGCGAAAAAATTGAAAGCCTCGCCCGCGAAAAGCAACTCAATGAGTTATACGCCGAGATCGGTAAACTGAGCACTCAGTTGAACTGGTTGAAAAAAAATCAGGTCTGCCTCTTGAGTAGAGCCGAGCGTCTGGCGATGTTGGAAAAAGATAACCCGCAAGTTTCGTTACGGACTCAAGCCGAGTTGCTGGGCATTAGTTATTCGAGCTTGTTCTATCAGCCTCGTCCGCCCACGGAGCGGGAGATATCGATCAAGCGTCGCATTGATGAAGTTTATACGGCCTGGCCCTTCTACGGGTCACGGCGCATCACGGCGGTCTTGCGTCCGAATTTCAAGTTTCGCGCCCCACCGTGCAAGCCTACATGCGTGCCATGGGGATCGCAGGCATTGCTCCAGGTCCGAATACGAGTAAACCTGCCCCAGAGCATCAGATCTTCCCGTATTTGTTGCGGAGCATTACTGCTGATCACCCAAATCATATTTGGGGCATCGAAATAGTCTTTACGCAAATGACAAAAACGGGTGTGTTCGCCATTTGAGCCAGTTGGAATAACGTAACGAATTTCGACTTCATCGTTGGTCACAACCACACGATCAATTAACAGCTCGATCAACTGGCGTTTTTGTTCGAAGGTTGCGTTCGCAAGACCTTCCTGGATGCGTTGGCAAAAATCCGTGACGGATTTGGACAGGCCGAGCAGTTCTTTTTGCCGATCGGTTTGTGCATTAAGCGCACTGGCTTGAGCGTCCAATCCAGCGATACGTTGTTCTAATTCCGCACGTCGGCGTTGATACTCAACGAGGGGAATGATCTCACTGAGATAAGCTTCGGTTAAGCGGTCAAGTTGATGCTCAACTTCAACGCACGCACGTCGCAAATTTTCGCGGCGCGCTTGGAGTTCTTGGGGAAGCCAATATCCGCCCTGAGCGCGCTCCAATTCTTGCGTAATGCTTTCAGGGTGCATCAGAATTTTACATAAATCTTGCCACACAAGCTCATCCAGTTGCTGAGCAGGAATGAAGCGTGAAGGGCATTTGTCCTCGCGACGACAGTGTACTGCGTGTGCTTTCCCAGAGCAAATATAGTAACCAGAAGAGCCAACTTTCGATACTGTGCGCGCGAAGCAGGATAACTGACAAATTCCACAACTGACCAGCGCACGCAACAGGTAGGAATGGGCCTTATTGTTGCGTTTGGCAAACGATTTGTTTTGAACCAATTTTGCTTGAGCTAAGTTAAATTGTTCCTGGGTCACGAGCGCAGGAATAGTCGCTACTGGAATCCACTCATCCTGCGGTTTGAGAGTGGCTGACTGATGGGGGTGCCCGATTGGATGGGTCGCTGAGCGTCGAACCTTGGCTGGACGATACTGCATCCGATTGGCAAAAACCTGGCCCGTATAGGCAGGATTCACCAAAACACCTCGAATGCTAGCCAATCCCCAACGCTTTTTACCTGTGGGGGAAGGGATTCCACGCATGTAAAGATGTTTTGCCACTTGGATCAAACCTGCACCATCTTGGAGATATTCTTCAAAAATTTCGGTAACGATCGCACCTTCTATGGGTTCCACCCGTACTCCGCTTGGGTCACGCGGGTGCTCAGGGTGCAAGCGATAACCAAATGGTGGGCGTGTCCATGGCAACAGCACGCCTGCGCGATATTTAGTCAAGCGTCCGCGGCGCATGCGTTCGGCGATCAATGTGCGCTCATATTCGGCTACCGCGCCGCGAATTTGCAATAGCAGTTGGTCATGCGGATCTTCACTCATTGGTCGATCAAGAAATTCAACCCGACAGTTGTGCTGTTGGAGTTCTTCGATCAGTAACACTTGGTGCACATACTTACGTGCTAGACGATCAGGTGCCGTTAAACAGGACCAGATCGAGTTCACCGACTGCTGCCCGATCGCGGAAACGATCCAAGCCGGGACGATTCAGAATACTGCCGCTAAAACCATCATCGCGAAAGATATGTTCATCCTGAAGTTGCCAACCTTGCGTTTGTATATGAGCTCGTAGTCGCTCAAGTTGTTGTTCTATGGTCTGGGTCTGAGTTTGATGATTGGTCGAGACTCGTGCATAAACTGCAATTCTCATGATTCACCTCCAGAAATAGATCCAGGATTGTCGATGAAGCACTCTCCATCTGTATCGGATTGATGGTCCAGCTCAGGATGGATTGATACGCTCGGTCCCAGCGTTGTTGCCCATCCGGGTGGGGTTCGAGTTGTCGGCGAATACGCCACTGATGTTTCATGTTTTCCTCCAAGATGAAATAATTCATCCGAAGGATACCGACAATCCGGCTGATACATGGGATGGTAGCAAAGTGGATAACTGAGTTGTGCTCTCAATTTGAGTTTCGCCTGCCGAATCATGCAGAATTTGTCATTTGTTATTAGTATTACAGCGCAAGGTTGCGAGTGAAAAGCTGAAATTGAGCGAGTTTTTTCTTGCGGTGTGAACGATAGGCGACGAAGTTACGTTGTTGATAATAACGGACACGATCTAAAGCAGCTTGAATGTCAGAAATAAATGAAGGCAAAACGCTGCAAAGCAAAATGCGAACTTGATAAATGGTAAGTGCAGGAGCCTGATTCTGAAAACGAATTCTCAAACGTACTAGGAAATGACCCTGGAAGGGCGCAGGGCGTTGCGCCAGAGAAACCAGCAACATATGATGGTTCCAACCAATCCAGCTCCGCATCTCATAATGATCAAAACCGACTTCACCTTTGGCTTCTTCAAAGATCGTTTCGATGGGCCATCTCATCCCGCTGATCCGCACGAATTCGTTCAGCGGCGTATTGAGAGGTGCATTGCTGAAAAAGTATTTGATCTCAGTCGGGTCATCCAGATTGCGACGGATAATCAACCAGAGTTCACCGGCAGGCAGACCCCCGCGCAATTCGGTCACGCGCAGAAATGCAAAATCACAAACGATGGGACCTTTGCTGCCTTCTTTGATCACAGCTTGAACCCAATCTTGCTTTTGAATCTTCTTTACCAATTGTTTGACTTGCAACGGATGTTTCCTCGGATCGCTCAGACGCAAGCGGCTAGGATGACGCCCGTGACCGCTCCATGCTGGAACATGAACTTTAGGCGGAGTGGGCCAGATCAAGGTGTTGTCCTTGATAGCCGTGAAATACGATTTCCCCAAGGCGGCTACGCCATCCCGAAAAGCGGGAGAGTCTCCATACAGAGCATCTGCCGCCACCCAGGAAAACGCCAAATTTCCGCGTTCGATCGCATTTTTCAGCATTTCCAGCCCGATTTCCGGCTTCGTTTTGAAAACCAGATCTTCCGGCACACCAGATGCTTGCCTGCGCTCGGCATGTTCTTCATTGAACCATTCATCCGGCATGAACAATTGTCCCTCGATCAAACTGTAGCCTTTGCGACTGGCATATCCCAAATACACTCCCACCTGCCCGTTCGCAATCTTGCCTACCGATCCGCAGTATTGTGCAGCTACTCCCACCGACTCAGAACCTTGCTTGACCACGCTCGATTCATCGATCAGCATCACCCCGTCTTCTTCGCCCAAGGTCTCGCCCATCAATCCTTGATGGATCGCAATCACAGGTTCGGTTTCCCACAGGCTCTGTCCCACAAAATATTGGAGGCTTCGTACTTTCTCTTTCTGTCCCAGTGCAATCTGTTCTACGTTCTTGCGCGGGGCATTACCCAGCAAGCCCTGCACATAGGCTTGGCTGCGCGTCATTTGCTCCACTCGCACAAACGCACTTTTGAACAGCTTCATATATTTTTTCGTTTCATTCAAAAACAGTCTCACATCTTTCGTGGACAGGTTACATTCGGGTGCTGGGCAAGTTCCAAATTGAATTCGATTAGCTTGCGCCTGGGCTTTATCACCAAACTTTTCGGATCGACCCGACAACTTATCTCGTCTGGTTTCGGTTACAATTTCTCTCGGCATGGTGTTCTTCCTCTCCTTTTCACTCGGCAGTGATTGGAGAAAGATACCATGCTTTTTTTCAAATTATCCTGTTTTTTCGCTCTCAACCTTGCGCTGTAATATTAGACCATTGATATTACTTACATTCGCTTGCCCGGAGGCTGGCTGTATCTAGTGGCGGTGTTGGACTGGTATTCTCGACGGATTCTCAGTTGGGCACTCAGTCAGACCTTGGAACTTGATTTCGTTTTGACGGCCGTTGACCAAGCCCTCTTGCAAGCGGTGCCTGAAATCTGGAACAGCGATCAGGGCAGCCACTTTACCAGTCCCCGATACATCGAACGTTTGCAAAACGCGGGTGTCAAAATTAGCAAAGTGGTTCAGTTCTCCGAACCATGGATGGACGCGGACGAGCGTGTGATAATATTTTCACCGAACGCCTGTGGCGCACCATCAAGTACGAAGAAGTCTATCTGCATGAATATGCCAGCCCGAAGGAGGCTTATCGTCAGTTATTTCAATACATCCAATTTTATAACTTTGTCCGCCCGCATCAATCCCTCGAGTACCGCACCCCTGCGCAAGTCTATGACGGCGCAGTCCCTGTGGTACACTCGGCTTACTTGATTGAGTTGATCTAAACCTTAACGAATCGATACTCCTTAATCTGACCCGTTTCCAACTCTAAAGAATCTTATCCACAATAAACAAACCAACACTGTGCCAACACATACGAGTACATCAATTATCAGAACAGTGCCAATTACATGAAATATAAAAGATCGCCTGCCTTCTAAATTGGTGGATTCATCCTGTGACATTATTACTTCCAATTCTCTTTTTTGCCAATTCCAAATACTCCTCATTTGTTTCATATCCCACATAATGTCTTTCTGCTTTCAACGCGGCCAGCGCGGTTTGACCCGATCCCATGAATGGATCGAGAATCACATCATCTTTGAATGTGTATAACTGAATCAAACGATAAGGCAATTCGATTGGGAACGGCGCAGGATGTCCGATCTTCTTGGCGGACTCCGCCGCGAACGACCAAACGGATTTGGTGAACTCAAGGAATTCTTCTTTGGAAATGGTATCTGCTCGTCCATCCAATTTCTCTCGGCGAAAGTTTCCCTTTGAGAAAACCAAGATGTATTCATGCGTATCGCGCAACGTTGGGTTGGAAGCTGATTGCCATGAACCCCACGCCGTGGATGCACTTGCCGAAGCGCCTTTATCCCAAATGATTTCACCGCGCATCAAGAAGCCGATCTCGTTCATGTCATGGATAATGAACGCGTGCAAGGGAATGTATGGTTTGCGTCCAAGGTTGGCGACGTTGATGCAGGCGCGTCCGCCGGGGACGAGCACGCGGTAGGTCTCAGCCCAGACGCGCCTGAGAAAAGATAAATATTCAGCGAGAGTCAAATCGTCATCGTAATCCTTGCCCACGTTATACGGCGGCGACGTCACCATCAGCTGCACAGAATTATCTGGCAGTTCGCTCATCATTTCCGATGATGAATGAAAAATTGTATCCAGCTTTTCGGATGAAATGGGATTCTCGATATATGTCAATTCTCCCGCCTTCGGCTGGTCGTCGTAGAGATGCGCCGAATAAAACGTTGAAGCGTCATGTCCAACGCGGCCGGGCGAACCGAAAGAGGAAGTCTTCGTGGATTTACGAGGCATGAAAGTTATATGTCATTGCGAGCCCCGAGCGCAGCGAATGGCGCGTGGCAATCTTGTTTTACAAACCATTGGATGTTACAAGAGATTGCCACACTGGAAGTACGCAGTGCTTCGTCGCTAGGCTCCTCCCAATGACATCCTTGTTATTTCTTCAGCCCTTTGAGCTCATACACTTCTGCGGCCTGTTCGCGTCCCTTGACGGTGATCGGTTCAAACTGTGTGGCGATCACGTGATCCGCGATGATCTGATATGTGGTCTTCTCGAGCAGGATCTGTCCGCTTTTTGCAGAGGCCTGCAGGCGCTGGGCGAGGTTGACCGTATCGCCAATTGCAGTGTAATTGAAAAGCTCTGTCGTGCCCACGTTGCCGATGATCGTGGGGCCGGTCGTGATCCCGATTCGGAACATCATGCGCTGCTCAGGATCATCCAGCGAACGATGGATTTCCTTCGAGCGCAGGATAATGTTCAGCGCGGCGCGTGCGGAGCGCAGGGCATGATCGGGTTGCGGGTCGGGACTGTTCCAAATTGCCAGCACCGCATCGCCCATGAATTTATCGAGAGTTCCTTCTTCATCTAAAATGGCGTGCGCGGCCAGCGAAAGATATTGATTGAGCAAGCTAAAGACCGTTTCAGGGTCGTGCTTTTCGCTGTAAGGTGTAAAACCGGATAGATCCGCAAACAAAGCGGTGACGATTTGCTTGGCGCCATCTAGCTGAAGGTTATCGGGATTGGCCAGCAATCGGTCGCGGACGCGTGGCGCGACCACATGACCAAACGTTTTGCGAATCCGTTCGCGCTCGGCTTCGAGTTTGTGGCGCTCGGTCAGGTCTTCGAAAACGAGGGTCGCGCCTTTCGTACCGAGATAGGCATCGCGCAGAGGTGAGACGGAAAGGCGCAGATACAAATCGCCCCGTTCCGGGACCCGGTTGTTGAGTTCCGTGCTGATCAAGCTCTCGCCTTTATTGAGGGTTCCATTAGCCGCGTCCGCCATGTCGGCGCCAAAACCCGGCACAGCCTGGGCCAACGGTTCGCCGATGACCTTGCTCACTTCGACGCCCAAGATATTTTCGGCGGCGCGATTGAGCAGAGTCACGCACCGCTCCAGGTCGGTGGTGATGATGCCAGTGGCGATGGATGAAAAGATATTATCCATCAGGTTCTTCATCTCCAGCGTCTGGTCGAGATTGCGGCGCAGGTTGGTGAAGAGGCGCACGTTTTCAAGCGCCAGAGTGGATTGCGCCGCGACGGCCGCAAGAAAATCCAAATCATCGCTGGTATATAAATCGCCGGAGCGGCGCGGCCCGAGCATCATAAAGCCGATCAATCGGCCTTCATAACGAAGAGGCACAAAAGAGAATCCCTTTAAGCGCTGATATGCGTCGACAGAATTCTGCAGGGGAGCCGGCAAAGGTCCATTGGCTGGTAACCAGACCGGAGTTGGCTCGGAAGCGATGAGGTGAATCAGTGGATCTTCGACTTGATAGGGCGGCGCAGAATCCTCGCGCGTGGCGTGCGGAAAATATTCTCCTAAATCATCGTTATAAAGATAGAGAACGAACTTTTCTGGCGCCAAAGCTTGGATTAACTGGTCTTCGAGCGTACGAAGCGTCTGGTCGAGGTCCGGCGTTACCGCGAGATTACGCGATAGGCTGGTCAAAGCACGGCGATAATCGGCGGGCGCACGATAGAAAAGCCGATCAATGCCGTGCTGGATGACGCCGCGCAAAGGATTGAGGCCGATGACCAGCAGCAACAAATAAGCCGCAATCATCCATGGGTCGTTGGCGCGGATGAACTCGTTGCAACATTAAAGAAACCAGCGCAAGCAATGCATAGAATGCGCCGAGCGCTGCACTGAGCGTGAGCAGATGCGTAAGTGCGCGCGAGAAAAAACGATCCACATCGAGCAGTCGGTAGCGGATAATGGCGTAAGTGATGGAAAGCGGAAAGACGATGAACGCAGGGAATATCAGCCAGGCATAAAACTGAGTGAACACGCCGAACGCGAGAGGCGCAATATAGTAAAGCGCGGGGATGAAGGCGATGATCGCGCCAAAAATAATGATACGGCTCTGCTGGCGAACGTTTGAAAGATTACTGCTAAACATACGATAGATCAACGTGGCAAGGAATAACACAAAGCCAAGCGTAATGAAAAGATAACCCCACTGCCAGGTGTTGATGTAAAAATAGGGATTGGATGGGCGGAGGATTGCAAGCGTCATTGGCACGGCCAGCAGGATGAACAAAATCCATCCCATCCAGCGCAGGCCCGGCCGTCGCAGAACAAAACCCATCGGCTGAGGAAAAACAAAAGAAAGGTGAACCAGACTTGCCCCAATGACTCCCAGGCTTAAAGCCCAGAATAAAACCGCATGCCGCGTGGTTTCTATATCGAGGAATGCGGATGTCCCTATGCTAAGCGCGGCGGTAAAAGCTAACAATGCGCGGCTGGCATGCAGTTCACTGCGCAGTGTGTAAGTCCAAAGCCCGATGCCGATAAAGGCTAGGCTGGCGAGATAAGGGATGATAAATAATGTAAATAAATCTCCCAGCGGAGGATGAGCCAGTGGCGTAATCGTTAGCTCAAAGGTCCCGCCTGCGCGGCGTGCAAAGGAGGCCTGAACGGGCTGTGTGCCATTCTGCTGGAGAAACGTCATTAACGCGGAAGCGTCGCGCATTGGCTGGCCATTCAAGGCCAGCAAACGATCTGCAAAGATTACGCCATTATTGCGCGCCGGCCAGCCCGCAGCGCTAAGCTGACTTACTACATTATTCGGTTCGAGCATCATGCCAAGGAACGGTGTGCGATACCAGTCTGCCGCCCAGAACGGAGTCAGGATCAGCATCAATACTGCAATGCCTGCCACGAGGAGCGGCAGGACATGATTGAGCCAATTGCGTTCGGATGGGGAGGACATCTTTCATGAATTATAATCCACGCATGACTTTTTACACCCGAAAAGGCGACGACGGAACGACAGGACTTTTAGGCAAAGGACGCGTTCCTAAATTTCATCTACGGATCGAAGCTTTGGGAACATTGGACGAATCCAACGCGACGCTGGGACTGGCGCGCGCTTCGGTGCATGACCCGCGCTCTGCGCCGCTGATGCTCAACGTTCAGCGTGATTTGTATCGGCTCATGGCCGAGGTGGCCGCGGCTCCTGAACACGCCGATCAATTTCGTTTCGATGAAGGACGCGTGCAATGGATCGAGGAACAAACCGATTTGTTGAGTAAAACCGTGGAGATGCCGAATGAATTCATCATCCCCGGTGATTCCGTCGGCGGCGCATCGCTGTCGTTGGCGCGCGCCGTGGTCCGCCGCGCGGAGCGGCGGGTGGCGGAACTGTTGGATGCAAAAGAGATCACCAATTCCTCTTTGCAGCAATATCTCAATCGTTTGTCATCGTTGTTGTTCGTGCTGGAATTGATCGAGAATCAAACGGCGGGGAAACACACAACATTGGCAAAGAAATAGCAGAACCTTCTCTTGCTACAAATTATGGAGAACTGATGACTGGCACATTGATCAATGTTGCAACTATCCTCATTGGCGGAACGCTCGGTTTGATCTTCGGCGCGCGCGTGCCTGAACGTCTCAAGGCCACCGTCATTTCAGGTATGGGGCTCTTCACCGGCGCGATTGGCATGCAAATGTTTCTTAAGACCGAGAATTCGCTCGTCGTATTGGGTGCGTTGCTGATCGGTGCGCTGCTCGGCGAATGGTGGAAGATCGAAGATGGTCTTCAATCGCTGGGACAAATTCTCGAGGCGCGATTCGCAAAAGACATTTCAACAAATACGGACGGTGAAGTCACATCCAATAAATTCGTGCGAGGATTTTTAACGGCATCATTATTGTTTTGCGTTGGCCCGCTGGCCATCCTCGGTTCGATCCAGGATGGCTTGACAGGCAATTACAATTTGCTGGCGGTCAAGTCCGTGCTCGACGGATTCGCGTCGCTGGCATTTGCATCCACGCTGGGGGTAGGCGTGATGTTCTCCTCGTTGATGATTCTGGTTTATCAGGGAGGCATCAGCCTGCTTGCCGCTCAGTTGAATGCAATTGTTACCCAATCCATGATGAACGAGATGACCGCAACCGGCGGTGTGATTTTGATCGGCTTGGCTCTCAGTAGTTTGTTGGAGATCAAAAAAATCCGCGCCGGGAATTTTCTGCCCGCACTCGTGATCGCGCCCTTGATCGTTTGGATCCTTTCGCTTTTTGGGCATTAACAAAATTGGGCGGCAGATCACCTGCCGCCCAATGCGCGTCACAAACAATTATTTTGCGCCAGCCGCGGCCAGCGCCTGGTTAATATCCTGTTGAAAAATATTGAAGGGTTGGTTTCCATCAATCGTTGAAGTCTTTGTTTGACCGCTAACGGTATAGGTCAGGACAAACCACGGCGTGCCTTGAATGCCAGAAGCTAGTGCGTCTTTATTATCTTGATTCACTTGACCAAGATACTTCTGACTGCTATAGCACGAATTGAAGGTATTCATATTCAGACCGATATTCTGCGCGATGGCTTGCAAGCGGCGGTTGGTAAATGAACCAGCATCCTCGCCGAGGACATTCGTGAATAAGGCATCGTGCATTTCCCAGAATTTATTCTGGTCAGCGGCGCAGTAGGCGGCCATGGCCGAGTCTTGCGATTCAAAACCATTATCACCAATGTTGCCGCTCACCCAGTTACCAGCCGAGCGATACGTATAAAAAACTTTGTCCGTCGTGACATAAGTGCTAATCACTTGAGCCTCGGTCGAGGTCCAAAACTGTCTGCAGTATGGACATTGGAAGTCAGAGAACTCAGTCAGCTTGACGGGCGCATTGGGATCGCCTGTGGAATTACGATTTACATTCGGGCGTGTCCTCGCGTCGGCTTTTTGAATTGCTGCCACCGGTTGAAGCTCGTAGTACGCAAAAGCGCCCACAATTAAAACCGCAATGACGATGATCGTGCCAATCACAATCCAGCGATTACGCATTTCCGCGCGGCGGCGCTTCTCGCGGAACTCTTGACGTTTGCTCGGGCCTTCTCGATCTTTTTTACTCATGAATACACCTCAACGAAAAAATTAACGGTCGGATTTTCCCATGTTTACAGTTATTTGTCCAGCAGATTAACAAAAGACTTATTTCTTTTTTAGTTGCGCATCCATCCAGCCGATCATGGTCTTTAGGACTTCTGCCTTTTCAGGTTCATTATGAATTTCATGATAGAAGCCTTCCCACGGAAGCCAGGTAACCATCTTTCCGGCCCGTTTTGCAAACTCAGTGCTGGCGGCGGACGAAGTGATCCGGTCGGCAGTTCCGTGCATCAGCAATAATGGAACCGAAAATTCATCCGCATGTTCCAGCGCCCATAGCCCGGACTCGTACATGCCGACAAACAGCCTTGCTGAAATTTTAGAATGTACTAGCGGATCGGTATTATAAGCATCTGCGACTTTTTGGTCATGCGAAAGTGCCGATGTATCCAATGGAGAATTCTGAGTAAAGCTTGGTGCGATGTAGTTGATGGTTTTTACCAATGTCACTTGCAAAGCAGGCGCATCAAAAGCCAGCTTCAGCCATGGACCCGTCGCGATCACGCCGACCACGTCCGGTTTGCGCCGCAGGCAAAAGTTAAGCACTTGATTTCCACCCATGCTGTGACCGTATAAAAAACGCGGCAGACCGGGATAGCGCGTCTCGATCAACGCCATGAAATCAGAAATATCGTCCATCATTGCATCATAGGATGGAGTATGCCCGTGTGCCCCGCCGGACTTGCCATGTCCGCGCAAGTCAAATCCAATCAAGGCATATCCCGCCTTATTGAAAGCTTCGCCAACGTGTGCATAACGGTCAGTATGTTCTCCAAAGCCATGGACCAGCGCGACCACCGCTTTGGATTTTTGCTCCGGCTCCCAGCCTTGAACATAAAAATTCAATCCTGCCTTGTTTTGCCAATTCAATTCAAAGTGCTTCATGGCTTGCCTTCGCTTTTGAGTTACCTCGCCAGCTTCAAGTTAGCAATATGGATCGCATTTTGGCAGGTGTGCCGCACGAGCGCATTGACAATGACTGCATCAACCCGTGGCGTCATAATTCTCTACTTGACAGATATAAATAGGATATTGTTCGCCTGTGCGACGAAAACCGATTTTTTCGTATAAAGCCAATGAGGCTGTGTTGTTCGACTGCGTGTTTACGGTGATCCGCGATAAATTTTCATCGAGGCAAACATGATTCATCAGATCGCTGATCAGTGCGGATGCAATCCCGCGTCCCTGCACTTCGGGGCGGACTGCGAGGCGGGCGAGGTGAACCCCAAACGGACTGCCCGTGGACAGCTGGTATCCCACAACCCCCCATACATTTTCTGCAACCGAGGCATAGATTGCTTGTGAAAACGCCTTGCTCAAAGCTGGCAAAGAATTCTGCCAGAGAGGTTCAAAGGCCGCGGCATCCACTTCGACCACACGCGGCAAGTCGTCAAAGATCATCGGACGTAACGTAATTCCTGCCGGAGCAGGATAAGACTTGAAGGGCTGTCGATCCCATTCAAGCATAACAATATGTTGAGCAGATGTAAATCTGTTTTCGGTCAGGATGGATTCAAACCAGCGCTGCGTGACAATGACCGCGACTGTCGCACCACCGAGAAAGGCCAATTCATGCTGCACGGCATCCCATAACGGCGACCATGCTGAAGGTCCGGAAAGACTCGAATGAAAAGCAAAGAGACGAATCCAAAATATTGAATGGGGGTCAGGCGGGCAGGCCAGCGCAGCTGCGATGCGTCCTTCTTTTTCCAACACAAAAAACGGCTGATAGCCTAGCCACTCCAGCGGAGTGCGCCAATCCAAATGACGATGAATCCGTTGTTCGAATAAGATGAGGTCGGCAATCTGCTGTTGATCCGCAGAGACCGCCGGGCGGACTCGCAGATTGACCGCGATCATTTTTGCACAAAACGCACTAAAGATCGAAGGATGCGGTCGAAGATGGACGGATTCTGTTTGGCTTCCAGCGAGCCGATCATTTTGAATACCGATTCGCTGACCTTGCCTTTTTTGAGTTTAATTCCCGCCGCGGATTTAAGCACCATGGCGCGCAGATCGCCTTCGCCCGCCTCGGCAAACACGGATGCGGAATGTTCGTAAGCGGCCAGAGCTTCATCGAATTCTTTTAAGGCCTCGAGGGCGGCGGCCTGATTTCCCAGCGCCATGCCCTGGCGTTTCAAATCACCGGCCTTTGCAAAGATTTCATCCGTTCCAAGCACGGCCTCCAAAAACTCTTGAGCCTTACCCAACTGCAAAAGAGCAACACCTAGGTTGTTCTTTGATTCAGCGGCACTGGGATCATCATGGGCGTATGCATACGCCTCTGCAGCCGCGCGGAACGAATCCACCGCCTCGTCCAATTGGCCTGATTGAAAAGCTTCCTTGCCTTGCTCATTCAAAGTTTTGGGATCAATATTTGTGGACATGGGGCCTCTACAAAGTAATATCTAATAGACCTTCCGCAACGGAACGCAGTTTGTCAGTGGACATGGAACTGAGCTTTACCGCCAGCTCCAAATACGGCCGGTTGACCGGCTGGCAGACAAAATCCTGCAATTCTTTGGGAAGCTCGAGAAATTGCTGAACGTCTTTTTGATCGTTCATCCATCGACCGATGGGACCGCTCTCGTCAAAAAAAGTTTCGACGCGGCTCCCCAGTGCGGTGGCCAACACTTCCAGTTCCGGCAGGGGAATCGGACGCTCGCCCAATTCATAGGATTTGATACGGGCTCCGGGAATGCTGGTTTCCTCGGCAAGCGATTTGACCGAGAGGCTGGCATGATTGCGTTGTTGCCGTAACAGGGCACCGATCAGGCGCTGACGAACTTCGACAAGGCGCGGTAAATCAAGCGGTTCGGTCGGAGGCGCATCATTCGAGATGGAGGATTGTCCCCAGAAATGATGGATGGACAGTTTGAGATAATAGACTAGAGTCTCAAGTTCAGGAAGCGATGGAGCACGCCGCCCTTCTTCATAGGCGCGGAAGATGCCTTTCGTGACGCCGATGGCTTTGGCGCATTCAGCGACATCCCGCCGGGATACCAGGCGCGCATCGCGAATCAAAACGCCCAATTTTTTGGTTCGCAGAGTGATTTGAGAGCGAGTGTCCATGCAATCCTCAGATAAGAACAATTATAGCAGAGAACCATTGCCAGCTATCAACGATGCTGGTGAGCGGCAGGCCTGTCTGCAGGAGTATTAACAAAAAGATCGGCGCTCAATTTAAACCCAGCAGCCTCCAACCGTGGAGAAAAGGCAGGACGCATTCCGGTAGCTTTCAGTTCGCCAAGTACTTTTCCGCCTTCACCGAGGCCCGTCTGTTCGAATTTAAAAATATCCGTCATAATAATAGTGTCGCCTTCCATACCGGCGACTTCGGTTATAGCGGTGACTCTGCGCACCCCGTCTCGGAGGCGGGTTTGTTGCACAATCAAATCCACAGCAGATGAAATCTGCTGACGCACTACTTTGAGCGGCAACTCCATGCCTGCCATGAGCACCATGGTCTCAAGCCGCGATAAGCCATCGCGCGGCGAATTGGCATGGAGCGTGGTTAGCGAACCATCATGTCCAGTATTCATGGCCTGAAGCATATCCAGCGCTTCACCGCCGCGGCATTCGCCAACTATGATACGGTCCGGTCGCATACGGAGCGCATTGCGAACCAACTCACGAATGGTCACGGCATTTTCTCCCGCTAAATTGGCGGGCTTGGTCTCGAGGCGAAGAACATGGTCCTGTTGAAGTTGTAATTCAGCCGCGTCCTCAATGGTAAGAATTCGTTCGTTTTCCGGAATATAGCCGGAGAGAGCGTTAAGTAGTGTCGTCTTTCCTGAACCTGTTCCGCCGGAAATGACAATGTTCAAGCGTGCCAAAACACAGGCTTTTAGAAAATCGGCCATGCCTTGTGTGAGAGAATCGTGTTCAATCAATTTATCAATGGAGAGTTTATCCCTGCGGAATTTTCGGATGGTGATGGATGGGCCATCAATTGCCACAAGCGGGACAACCGCATTAACGCGAGAGCCGTCAGGTAATCGTCCATCCACGGTCGGGTGATCGGCGTCTACATGGCGACCAAGCGGTGAAATAATGCGTTCAATGATTCGAAGTACATGCGCATCGTCATCAAAGGTCACTTCGGTCCGGATTAGTTGTCCTTTTTTCTCAACATAAACCTTCTTCGCTCCGTTGACCATCACTTCGCTGACTTCAGGATCATCCAGCAAAGGCTGAATTGGCCCATAGCCAAGCATGTCATTCAAAACATCTTGTAATATTCCACTACGAATATCTTCAGGCAAAGTGAGATGCGCTTGTTCGTACAAGCTTCCCATCTGCTGTTGAATGAATTCACGTCGTTGCTCGTGAGAGATTCCTTCACTCTCGATGGCACGCGCGAGCTTTTCAATCAGATAATTTCTAAGTTTTATGAGATCGGAGGCGGAAAACTGTTTTTGAGAAGCTGGCTGTGTCATAGAGTCTTATTTATCCTCTGGTTCCTCCTCCTGGTCGGGTCGTACCCAGATAATCTGGGCACGTTGCACGGCCAGAAACGAGGCCTCGAATAATGTTTTGCCATTTACGTCCAGCACACTGGCATCTGTTACTGCCAGGAAGGTTTCGTCGCGATCCAATTCGTCCTTGAGACGTTCGCCTTTTCGTACATGCACATTTCCTCGGATCAATTGCATCGTTGTCTGAATGGTCGAACGTACAGGAGTCTTGGCAACAACATTTGTGAAGAGCTTGCCTTTTTCATCATATTCCATGCTCACGATATTCACTCCGGTTTTACTGTGCACGCAGGCGACGCGCGAGATCAGCCATTTGTTGTGCAATGTCTTTGAATACAATTGCCGCCGTATCTTTTGGAAATTTCTGTGAGAAAGGTATGTGCTGGTTATCTGCTAAAGCAAAGTTACTGCCCAGATATGGCATGGAGATTTTGATTTCCATTCCAATGATCTTTTCAGCTTCGGCTTTGGACAATCCTTCCAACCCAACTGCCCGGTTAAGGATGGCATAGACGTGGGATGCCTCAACGCCTTTGGATTGTAAATACTGCCAGACGGTTTTGGTCAGTGAAATGGTGCTCAGGTCCGTGCTGACGATCAAGGTAATCAGGTCGGCGTTCTCAATCAGAGGCAGGCTGATGCGCGAGAGTGAACGTCCCAGATCGATCAGAACATAATCATAAGTGGCTTTCAATGCGTTGACGATATCGCCGATCGATCCGACCTTGAGCTGGTTTCCCTTTTCGGGGTCCGGCGATCCCGCCAATAAATGGAAATGCCAATTGGCCATCTCAGTCAAGTTATCACGAAAGAATTCTGATGTAATTGTGTTAGCCGGCATTTCCGCTATGGTAATAAGATTTTGGTCGCCCTGGTAACCGACGATACCGGCAATCGAACCGATCGGCAGAACCATATCCACGACCGCGATATGCGCCTCGGGCTTATTTTGTACAATGCTTGTGGCGATGTTGGCGCATAATGAGGATGTGCCTGTTCCACCCTTTGCACTAAGAAAAACAATCAGCAACCCGCCGACTTTTTTAGCCTTGACCTTATTTCCCAACAAACGATTCACTGTTTCGACTAAGGCAGGCATAACCTGGGCAGTTTTGACCAGATATTCATTGAATCCAGCGTCCATGCATGAACGTGTGCGCGCTGGCTGTGGATCGCTACTGAGGGCGACTAGCGCGGTATGTGCAGTACGCGGATCCTGCCGCAAGCGTATTGCAAAATCCTCGCCTTTCAAATCAGGGATCGTGGGATCTACAATAATCAGATCGGGGTGGTCACGCCAGGCGGCGATCAATCCCTCTTTTCCAGATGCGGCTTGCAGAGTCTGATATCCCTCCTTTTGCAGCATCGCGCCGATGAAACTGCGGCTGGCGACGTCAGCATCAGTGATGAGAATCTTATTATCGGCCATTTCCGTTGCTTTCCACTTTACGATTTAAGCGGCGGCATCAAATAACCAAGCCCTGAACGTGTAACGATATGCCTGGGAGAATGAGGGTCGGATTCAAGCTTTTGCCGCAGGCGCGCGATGCTGACCCACAGAATTTCCTTATCTGCCTTGTATTCAGGACCCCAGACACTGGTAAGAAGATCTTCAGCGGTGAGGATCTTGCCGATGTTATGGGCGAATTGCAGGAGCAGACGATATTCGGTCGCAGAAAGAGATATTGCCTGCTCATCGCGCCAGACTTCAGCGCGGGCAAAATCGATTCTGAGATTCTCATGCGTGAAGAAACGGGAGCCATCGGCTGTCTCAATGGGTACCTGGGCGCGCCGCAGAACCGCGCGTACGCGTGCCAGCAGTTCCGTTGCAGAGAAAGGCTTCACGAGGTAGTCATCCGCTCCAAGGTCCAGGCCTTTGACGCGATCCTGCTCCTCGCCTTTGGCGGTCAACATGATGATGGGCACGTTCGAGAACTGACGAATGCGCTGGCAGGTGGCGAAGCCATCAAGACGCGGCATCATAATATCCAATAGGACCAGATCGGCGGGGTGGGAGGAAAAAGCCTCAATCGCCTGCACGCCATCTGCCGCGGTGACCACGTTATATCCCTCGGTTTTTAGATTGGCCTCCAGCAAGCGGAGATAACGAGGCTCGTCATCCACAATGAGAATTCGTTTGGACATAACGTTCTCCTTTCAATGAAAGCGAATTAAGGCATTGAATCAAGAGGCAATTCTATGAAAAAGGTGGTGCCTTGATCCATGATGGACTCTGCCCAAATCTTACCATGATGTGCCAGAATAATTTGCTTGCAAATATAAAGACCTAAACCAGTTCCGGTAATGCTCTGACCGGGCACGCGGTAGAAGCGTTCAAAAATAAACGGGAGAAAGCCTTCGGGAATACCGGGGCCCTGATCGGCAAACGCGACGCGCACGTTATTCTTGCCGTGTTCCAAGTGGATGGTCAATGGGGAACCGGGCGCGTACTTGATGGCGTTTACAAATAAATTCTCAAAAACCTGGGAAATGCGCACACTGTCGCCAAGGATAGGTGGCATGTCTTCAAAATCCAGTTTTATATCGAGCGTCGGATTGTGAACCCGGACGCGCAAGGATACATCCCGAATCAGCGCATCGAGTTCGCAGAGGCTGAAACTTGAACTGGATGGTCCTGCTTTGCAGGCGGGCGGACTCGAGCATATTCTCGATGAGTTGTGCAAGCCGATCTGTTTCTTCGTCAATGATGGTTAAAAACTCGTGCTGTGTTTTCTCGTCCCAAGTTGTATCCTCACGAAGCAAGCTGGTGCTATATCCCTTGATAAAGCCCAGCGGCGTGCGAAGTTCGTGAGAGATCGTCGAAACAAAGTCGTCCTGTAGGCGCATTTGACGCTGGACGGACTCGAGTTCCATGCGCGCCTCCTGCAGAGCTTTGCGTTCCAACAGGGAGGCCGTCCATAATGAAATCAGCGACGCAAGGCGGATATGTTCCGTAGTGTATACCGGGCCTTCAAAGCGGACAAACACCAATGCTGCACTCAGCCGCCCGCCAATTTGTAGAGGCAGGCCGATCAAATACGGCAGGTCAAGGCGGGTGGTGTCGCCGTGGGCATGCGGTTTTTCGATAATGATTTCCTTTTTTTCCAGGACGTGTCCGGCGATCCCTTCGCCCCAGCTCGCGTCGGCCTCCGCATGTCTGCCGCGTCCAACTGCCCGCGCATAAACCACATCTAAGCCACTCGCCTGCGCATCGAGTATGTAAATGGCAACATTATCGTAAACGAATTCGTTGCGAAATAACGCCAGAAGAGTGTCGAGGCTATCTTTCCAATCCTCTTTGCGGACTACCGCTTGCAAAGTGGAATGGATCTGTGAAAGCGTATACGTGTCGAGCGGAGTCTTTGGGTTCAAATTATTTATCTTTCGCCACTGCCAGCAGTGGGAATTTGAATGTAGTGCCTTTGCCTTCCACCGACTGAACGTCCAGCAAAGAACCGTGGGCTTCAACGATTTGACGCACCAAGGAAAGGCCGAGACCGGTTCCGCCCGCTTTGCGCGTCGATAAATCATCAAGTTGATGGAACGGTTCGAAGATTTCCTGCAAACGAGCGGCTGGGATGCCGATGCCCGTATCGGTGACTGAAACCATCAATAGATTCGCGCCTTCTTCCTTCAGGCTTAGGACAACGTGTCCGCCCGATGGAGTGAACTTGATCGCATTATCCAAAAGTTGATTCAGCACCCAGGTAATCTTTTCCGGGTCGCCTTGGACAAAAGGCAGGTTGGGGTCCGCAACAGTATGGATCTCGACCCCGCGTGCATCGCCTTTTTGCGCGGCAGACTTGACGGATAAGTTTCCAATGCGTTCAATGTCAATCAATTCCTGCTTCATGCTCATTTCGCCGCGTGAGGCCAGCGAGAACATGATCAGATCCTCGATCATGCTTTCCAGCTTGCCCGCCGACTTCTGGCTGACGGAGAGCGCGTGACGTTGTTCTTCGGTCAATGGACCGAGGGATCCGGTAATCATCAGTTCAAGATAGCCTTTGACGTGGGTTAGGGGAGTCCGCAATTCATGCGAAACGTTGGCTACGAAATTTGCCTTCATCTGGCTTAACTCGCTCAGGCGTCGCAATGCCTCCTGCAATTCCACCGTCCGTTCCTGAACGCGTAATTCCAGATTTCGATTGGCGGCTTGCAATGCCGAGCGCAGTTGGATGATTTGCTCAGTGACTGCGCTATCGAGTGTGGCTTGGTCAATCAGTTTCAAGTCAATGAGAGCCTGACCCAGCAGACATGTCTTGCGTTGAGCAATTTGTTCCTGCTGATAGGCTAGCGCTTTCTCTAAATCCTGTTCTGAAATACGGCCCCCGCGAACCAGGGCATCCCCTAATTTCGGAACCAGCATTTCAGGCGTAAGCTGCGATTTCTGTTGAGCCATCAATAACTCCTAAGACTGCCAAACCCAATCACCATCTAGCATTGTAGCCGATAATTGCAAATCTTTTATTTCTTCAGGATCGCAAGTAAAAGGATCTTTTTCCAAAACGATCAAATCCGCCAGATAGCCTTTTGCCAATTTTCCCATACGATTTTCAGCGTAGGCTGCGTACGCCGCCCCGATGGTAAAACCTTCGATGGCTTCCTGCACGGTTAAACGTTGTTCCGAATGCCAGCCATCGGGGTTTGGCGAGCCATCGGCGCGTCGGCGCGTGACCGCGGCGTGGATTCCCCAAAACGGATTCGGCGACTCGACGGGCGCGTCCGAGCCGAACGCAAGGTGCGCTCCCGCATCCAATTGAGTCCGCCACGCATAAGCCAGCGCGGAACGCTCGCCCCAATATTTGTCCGCAATCAACATGTCAGATGTAGCATGGATAGGTTGCATCGAGGCGATTACATTCAGCGCCGCAAGACGCGCCGCATCATCGGGATGAAGAACCTGCACATGTTCGATGCGATGTCGCAGAGCAGGCAATTCCTTTTTCTTTTCATAGATACGTAGTTGCTCGTATGCGTTCAACACTTCATGGTTAGCGCGGTCGCCGATGGCATGAACAGTCATGCCGAGACCTACATCTGCGGCGTGGCGGCCAAGCTCAAAGAGTTGCTCACCATCCATATTCAAGATGCCGCGATTCTCTGGCTCATTCAAATAGGGTTGAAACATGGCCGCCGTGTGCGGACCCAGCGCGCCATCCATAAAGACTTTGACCGAACCGATGCGAATCCAATCGTCGCCGAAACCGGTGCGAAGCCCAAGTTCAAAAGCCTGATCGAGGAGATCGACTGGAATATTCTTCGTGACGCGTAATTTCAATTTCCCATCCGCATGCAACTGCTGTAAGGCCATAAAGCAATCGCGGCGGTCGAAATCGTGGACGCCGGTCAGTCCCATCTTCCACAAAATGGACTGAGCCTTTTGTATTGCGTGAGCCAGCTCTTCGACGCTTGGAGCAGGAACAATATTTTCAATTAATTGCATGGCGTTTTCAAACAATAGACCAGTTGGCTCGCCGTTGGCATTGCGCTGGATTTGTCCGTCTTTGGGATCAGACGTGGATGCAGTGATATTAGCAAGTTGCATCCCAGCGCTGTTCGACCACGCCGCATGTAATGATTTTGCCGTTAAATAAACAGGATGGTTCGGCGCGATCTGATCAAGCTCAGCAGCAGCGGGCCAGCTGCCCCAAAGGTTTTGATTCCAACCATGCCCCAGAATCCATTCTCCCGGTTTGGCTTTCTGAACGCGTTCCGCCACACGCCGCAGACATTCTTCAAGTGTACCTGTTTCGCAATCAATTTTCTCCAGCGATAGTGCATAATGTTGGAGATGCAAATGTGCGTCGGTCAGGCCCGGCAAGATCATATGGCCGCGCATATCTTGTTTTTCAGCGCGGTCAAACTCATAAAGCAATTCATTGTCGCCCACTGCGACAATCTCACCATGGTCAATCGCAATCACCGATGCAACGGGCTTCAATTTATCGAGTGTGTAAATCTGAGCATGATGCAGAAGCTTCATAATATTTTTTCTAATAAAAACTCCAGTTCTTCATCTGAATAATAATAGATCGTGAGTGCGCCGCCTTTCTTGCCATGCTTGAGGGCGACTTTCGTTCCGAGGCTGGCGCGTAGACGCCGCTCAATGTCGCTTACATTTGGATTTCGGCTTGCCTTCTTCGATGCCGGTTTCTGTCCAGAATATTTCCGCACTAACTGCTCTGCCTGTCGAACGCTTAAATCCAGGTTGATGATCGAATGCAGTGCGGCTTCCTGCGCTTTGGCAGAATGCAATGCCAGTAACGCGCGTGCGTGACCTTCCGAAATCTTCCCATCCACTAGAGCCTGCTTGACTGCCGATGCCGCATCCAGCAGACGAAGTGTATTCGTCACCGCCACGCGGCTCTTGCCAACGCGTGATGCAACGGCTTCTTGTGAAAGACCAAACTCTTTAATGAGATGATGAAATGCCTCGGCTTCTTCAATTGGATTCAAATCGGCGCGCTGGACGTTTTCAATTAGAGCCAGTTCGAGCAATTGCTGATCGGTGGCATTGCGAATCACAACAGGCACATTTCGCAGCCCGGCTCGACGCGCAGCTTGCAATCGTCGTTCGCCAGCGATTAATGTGAATGTTCCATTTATTGCAGGAGCAACGATCAGCGGCTGGATGATGCCATGCTCGCGAATGGACATCGCCAATTCTTCGAGTTCATCTTCCTTGAAAGACTGGCGCGGTTGGCGAGGATTGCGCTGAATCGAATCGATCGCAACTTGGGCAACGCCGCCATCGCTCGAAACAGTTCCACTGCCGGGGATGAGAGCATCGAGTCCTTTACCGAGACCACTACGTTGGGGCATGATATTCCTTTTCTAAACACGATAGTACAAAGACAATAGTTTCGTGTACTTTGTGCTTTCGAGTTTAATTCATTGAGCCTTTACTCCATCGCTTTTCAATAATTCTTTTGCCAGCGCTTCATAAGCCAGCGCGCCGCCGGATGCAGGCGCATATACCGAAATGGGTAATCCATACGAGGGTGCTTCCGCGAGACGAATGGAGCGCGGCACCACCGATTTGAAAACCTGATTGGGGAAATGCTTATTGACTTCCTTGACGACATCGGTGGAAAGGTTGGTGCGGGGGTCGAACATGGTCAGGATCACGCCGCGCACTTTCAGGTCCGGAAAAAGAAGCGAGCGGACGCGCTGAATGGTCTGGGTCAATTGTCCGAGTCCCTCCAGCGCGAGATATTCGCACTGGACGGGAACGAGCACGCCATCCTCGGCTGCAATCAGACCATTGACCGTAAGAAGCCCAAGCGATGGCGGACAATCGATCAAAATATAATCATAGCGATCTGCAAGCGGCTGAAGTGCCTTCTTGAGCCGCATTTCACGCGCTAGCTCTTCAACCAATTCCACTTCCGCGCCTGCTAGCGCTGGAGAAGAAGGGAGCAGGGCCAGTTTGAGTTGTTCGTTCAAAAGAACAAACGGCATGGCCGCGCTTCCAAGCAAGGCCTCGTATGTGCCGCCCTTGACCGTGCTCTTATCCACGCCGAGACAGGACGTGGCGTTGGCTTGCGGATCGAGGTCGACTACCAGCACACGCTGACCCAATTGGGCAAGATATGCTGAAAGATTAATCGCGGTGGTTGTCTTCCCGACGCCGCCTTTTTGATTCACGAGCGTATAAATGCGAGCCACTAAAAAACCTCCATCAAACATTCATCAATTTCATGTTGAGTTGGAATCCCCTCGAGGCCCATTCGAGTCACAGACCGCGCCGAAAGCTGGGTGGCAAAACGCGCGGCTTCCCACGGATCGCGCGTCGCGAACAAGCGGATAAAGAATGCAGTTGCAAAGATATCTCCCGCGCCGGTCGCATCCGCCTCCTCGACTTCGGGTGCGCGGAAGCGGCGGCGGTCACCGTTCCAATAAAGGACTGCTCCCGCCTCGGCTTCTGTAACCGCCAATATGCGCGTTTGATGCGCCATGGCCTCGATCCATTCTTCATCGCCGCTTACGTCTTCGCGGCTGATCACCACTGCGCCCGCTTGGGGTAAGATCGCCTCCGCATTTTGCCAGCGGCACGGGACAATGTATCCATCGTCGTTCCAAGTCCGCATCCAGCCTTGGGGCGTAACGCCAAGCAACGACGGTGATAAATTTATCGGCAGTTCAGAATCTAATTCCTGCGCAACCGGCCCCAGATGAATGATGGAAGCGCTTCGCCAAGCCTCCGGCACAAGTTCAAATGAAATATGCGCGGCTTGATGATGTATCGTTTGCCTTCGTGCGCTTTCGGAATAAATATTTTCAAACGTGGTCGTGTGTTCGGAAGGAATGGAGATGACCGCAATTCCCTCGAAGGCTTTCAGGGAAGTCTTTTCGCTGGCAGATGTGACAACTCCAACTCGCAAGCCAAGCGCACGCGCGGTCAGCGCGGAATAGGTTGCTGTGCCGCCCAAGCGAGGACCATCACGCGTGAGGTCTTGCGTAATGTGACCCATCACGAGATAATCCACAGGTTGTAGTGGCACAAGATCAGGCATATATCGATTATAAACTAATGAAACAAAAAGGGCGGCCTATTCGGGTCGCCCTTGTGCGTTATTCTTTTGGAAAGATCGTGATCTTGCGATGCGGCTCTTCGCCGGAGCTTTGTGTGGTCACTGCGGGGTGTTCGCGTAATTCCATATGGATCACGCGTCGTTCTGCGGCAGGCATCGGCTCGAGCGTGAGCTTGCGTCCGGTCTTGATGACCTGTTCGGCCATACGCTGCGCCAGTTGCCGCAGTTGCCGTTCGCGGCGGTCGCGGTGTCCCTCGACATCCACCACCAAATGAATGAATTGCTGGGTTTCCTTGCCTGTCATCAACGAAGCGACATACTGAAAGGCGTTCAAGGTTTCGCCGCGATGACCAATTAACACGCCGAGGTCCTGGCCGCGAATATCCACCATGATCGGACGCCGCTCATCGCGCGCTTCGCCGTAATGAGCAGATACCTGAGCCTGCATTCCCATTCGAAACAACAATTTGGAGACAACCGACTCGGTTTTATCGAGGACAACATCATGACCGTCGGCTATGGATTCAGCCTGCTTAACGGTATCCGCTTCTTTATCCGGAGCCGAAGCGGGCTTTTCAACTTTCGCCTCAGGCTTCTTTTCAGGCTTTTCCATCTTCACCGTTTTGGCTGACACCATTTCTGCTGGCGGATTAACGGACAATCGGACGCGGACTTGACGCTTTCCCAACCCGAATGGCCCTTTATTGCCTGAGTCAAGCACTTCCACGCTGACGGCATCTGCGGGTAATCCAAGCTGGGCTAATCCCTGTGCGAGCGCTTCTTCGACAGTCGGTGCAATGATCTCTAACGTAGTTCGCTCATTCATCCTTAAACTCCCTGATGTTTATTTGTTTTTCTTAACATTCGACGGAGCCGGCTTACTGCCACCCGGCAAAAGGTTGCGCCAATTGACGCGTCCCATCATCCCATATTGAACGATGCCCAGCACATTGCTGGTGACGAAATAGACTGCCAACCCCGAGGCATAATTGAGCACCAGCCAGCCGAGGAACAATGGCATATAGATGGTCATCATGCTGTTCATCGCCGCGGCCTGATCGTTGGGATTGGATGATGGTGGAAGGGTCAATTTGGTTTGCAGGTACGTGGTAAGCGCGACGATGATTGCTAAAGTAGGAAAGCCATAAGGCAGGAAGGAAATCACCATTCCAGCGGGGAAGGGGAGACCTTCCGGACGCCCGAGGTCCATCCACAGGAAATGGCTGTTGAGCGGAATGATCGCCGAGGCGTTCATGAAAGGATAAATACTGCGCGCCAGTTGAAGCAGGGTGAGCGGCGTGGCCGCCAATGCGCGTGTCACACTTTGATATAAACCGATGATGATTGGGAATTGAATCAACGTAGGCAGACAGGATGCCAGCGGATTAATGCCGCGTTCCTGATAAATGCGCATTTGTTCCTGCGCCAGTTTTTCACGATCCTTGGCATACTTCTTTTGAATGTCCAGCCATTCCTTATCGCTTTGCAACTCCTGCATCACTTTCGCTCCCTTTAATTGCTGGCCGGTCAGCGGCCAGGTAATGGCGCGAATGAGAATGGTGAAGAGAATAACCGCTAAGCCAAAGTTAAAACCGACATGGTTATAGATCAATAACAGCACATTGGTAAACGGATTAAGAATAAAGAAACCCCAGGGATCCGAAAACATAGCAACTCCTTTTATTTACCGTCGAAGTGCCACGGTAACATACTGCCGTCTTTTTCATTGACAGCATACAATAAATACTGAGCGCCCAGCGGAGCCACCAGAACGAGATTGCCCGAAGCCACAGGAGCGGTGTAAATCTTTCCGCTGAGGGCCGTGGACCAAAGCACTTTCCCGTTATGATCGAGCGAATAAACCGAACCTGATTCGGTTGTGACAATCACACCGTCTGTGGTTAGAAGCGGACTGCCTGTAATGGGCCCATCCGGCGTGATATTGGCCCATGAGTTTTTTCCGCTTGAGGCGTCCAGCGAATACACTTGTCCATTAATGTCAGTAATGTAAATAGTCGAGCTATTGACAACGGGATCACTCCAGACCCAGGCGTTGGTATTGGCCTTCCAGAGAGTTCGAACCATTCGCGGCGTTGATTGCGAAAATCTTTGATCCGAATGAACCGACGTAAAGCGTGGTTTGATCGGCGCTCAACACGGGAGATCCGGCAGCCGACCCGCCCAAATCGGTTTTCCAAACAATCTTTTGGGTTTGAGGATCGATTGCATAGAGGAAATGATCCAGCGAGGTGAGGAAAATCAATTTGCCATCCGTAACCGGCGCGCCCCATAGTGGATGGCCAATCGACAATGACCAAAGCAATTGGCCCGTTGCGAGTTTAAGTGCATACAGCGACCCATCATTATTGGGCGCATAGAGGGTATCGTTGATCGCCAATGGCGCCGCGATCCAACGATCCTTTGCACCCGTAAACGGCGCGGGCCATTTCTCTTTGCCAGTGGCCGGATCGAGACTGATCAGCCCTTGATCGGTGCCGGCGCTTCCCACGATCAATTGACCATCCGGGGTGAGAAGCGGCGTGGCGAAAAATTGTTGTGAACCCGCTTTATCAGGATATTGCCACAATTTCGAGCCGTCGCTCAACCGGGCAGCATAAATGAATTGACCATTGGCAAGATATGCATTATTCGCGTCAGCAGCCAAACCCGGCCAGCTTGTTCCACGGCTAGCGGCGCTGGAGCACGCACTCAGCAAGATCGCGCCGAGCAAAGCAAAGGAAATTAACGTCAGACGTTTCATTGAGAAGAATCCATCTCCTAAAGAACGGGGTCGTATCCCCCGGGATTGAACGGGTTGCAGCGAAGCACGCGCCAAACGGCCATTACCGAACCCTTGAGCGCGCCGTGTTTGTAAATGGCTTGATACCCATAGTGAGAACAGGACGGATAAAAACGACAAGTCCCTTCGGGCAAGCCATGCGAAAGAGTCATTTGATATAAACGAATCAAAGCCAGCAGAGGGATGCGCGCCCAATTGCGAGGCGAGCGCGGCAGATCACGCAAGCGCGGCTCATTCGGATAATCATGCGGCAGATAAAATTCAGATTGCATCAGAATTGGAAATCAATTGAGCACGTTGTAAAAGATTGAGCAACGCTTGACGGGTATCTGTTAAGGTGGATGATGGAAGTGCGGGGCGGGCAATCAGGATCAAGTCCCAGCCGGAGGCGAGAGAAGGGATCAAAGGCCGCATCGCTTCGCGCAGGAGACGTTTGGCTCGATTCCGTTTAACCGCGGTTCCCACGGTCCGACCCGCGGCAACGCCCACACGAATTTTCATTTCATCATTGGCCTGTGCAATTAGCACAATAAGCGGGTGGGCATAAGACTTGCCAGATTGCCGCACCCGCTTGAAGTCTTGTGAGCGGGTCAAGCGGAATGTTCGCTGCACCCGAACCTCGAGCATCCTTGCACGATTTGGATCTTACCAACGCGTGCGCTTCACATGCTCATTGGACTTAACGGTCAACTTATAGCGTCCGCGCAGACGGCGGCGCTTCAGCACCGCGCGCCCATCGGCGGTTGCCATGCGTTGGCGAAAGCCATGCACGCGCACGCGCCTGCGTATTTTAGGTTGATAAGTTCGCTTCGGCATTATTACTTCCTCATTCCATTCAAAAGATAATTGCGAGTCCTGTCTTATAGGGCAATTCCCATATAGCGAGGAACCGACAGTCAGTTAACTGGCACGGTATTATACCGTAAGGCTTTGGATTCGGTCAAAGGTCAATCGTCGTCTTTTTTCTTCGGCTCGCGCACCGGATAAATAGGATGGGCCAGTAACTCGGCCAGCTTGTGCGCTCCTTCCGAACTGGCAACAGCGATGATTTCATCATTCGCCTGGAAAACGCTATCGCCGCGCGGCAAGGTCATCTTGCCATCTCGAATGATGGCGGCGATGACGCAATACTCTGCCAGATCCGAATCCTTAAGCGCCAAACCAATCGCCTTTGCTCCCGGTGGAACTTTTTCTTCCACCACCGAATAATTGCCTCGTCGGATTTTGAAGAGGGTCATCATGTCGCCAACCGACATTTCTTCCAGAACAAGCCGCGCTAAAATGTCGGCTTGATTTAGGGCAATATCCACGCCCATTTCCGGCGTGAACAGCCAGGCATTCTTTGGATTATTGATTCTCGCAATCACGCGCGGCACATTGAATTCAAAACGCGCCAGCGAAGTCACGACCAAATTCGTATCATCCGCACCCGTGACTGCAGCCAAAGCGTGGGCCGTGGAAATATGCGCCTGCTCAAGAATGAGCGGCGAACTCCCATCTCCGACCATAATCGCTTCGGGCGGTACTTCCTTCTTGAGCTTTTCCAAAAACACCGGGCGTTCCTCGATAATTTTTACGCGATGACCTGCATCGAGTAACAAGCGCGCCAGATACGACCCCGTGTTTCCACCGCCAACAATGATCACATACATGGTTTACCTCCTTTCCAATCCCAGCATCTCTTCGAGTCGATCCATGGCCGAAGATAATACCGACAGATGAATGAGGTCCCCTTCCTTGAATTCTGTTCCAAGAACGGGAATAAAAGCTTGATCGTTGCGCGTGATGGAAACAACTACGATCTCACCCGCGACCAACAACTGTGCGACATTTTTTCCGATCAATTGGGATGGCACTTCCAAAGCCACCAATGAGACTTCACTTCGACCAAAGGTATATAGCACGTCCAAGTCGGTGTGTGAAATCATCTGATGAATTCGCTCCGCGCCCCAGTTCGTGGAAGAGATCGTGGTCAGCCCCAGCCGCCGATAGACCTCGGCGCGAAGCGGATCATAAAGTCGTGCGACCACACGCGGCACATGGAAAATATTCCGGGCAATACGCGCTGCTACAATGTTGGCATTATCCGACGAACTGGCGGACACGAAGGCATCCGCCTGTTCGATGCCTGCCTCGATCAGAACGTTGCGGTCGAATCCCAAACCATGAATGATACGGCCCTTGAAGTTGGGCCCGAGGCGCCCAACTGCATTGTCATCGTGGTCAATGACCGTGACATCGTGCCCCTCCCTAGACATCAACTCGCTGACCTGCGAGCCGATCCGTCCACAACCCATGATAGTCACTTTCATAATGAACTACCTCCTCTTTTGAACATCAAGACGGGCGAGCATGTTCGATTTTACCAAATCTGCGGACGAAAGTTTTACGCATCCATTCCAAAACATATAACATGGGAGCAAAAAGAAGTAAAGCGGGCCAGAATAACAAGGGCAGGGCAGTGTGATCAAATGCAATAGCCAGTGGCGGGATATAAATCAACGCCCAAATAACCACCAATTCCAGCACGACGCCAAGCAGCAGTGTCGGATTGCTGAACCAACCTTGTTGTCTATTGTGAGCCTTGAAAGTACGGCAGGCAAAAACATTTCCAACTTGCGACATCACTACGCCAACGTGAAATACAGTTTGAGCCGTGCGTTCAAGGATTCCGGGACCAATGAAGGAGAACCAATGTGGCCACATAATCGTTTCGAGAAATGGAATCCCCAGTTCATGCGCATGTCCGGACAAAACATACACTGCGATAAAGCCTGCATAACAAAGAACCGCTTCGATCATTCCCAGCCACAAGAAAGCATGGATCAACAATGGCTGATCTAAAAGGGGTTTGAAACGTGGACGCGGCGGCTGATCCATGATGCCTGCTTCGGGTTTCTCGATACCAAGCGCCAAGGCAGGCAGGATGTCGGTGCCCATGTCAATGGCGAGGATTTGCCGCACATTTAACGCGAGAGGAATGCCGAAAGATGCAGTAGCCAGGAATGGCAACACCTCCGCCACATTGCTTGAGAAAATATAGGTGATGAATTTACGGATGTTATCGTAGATGGCGCGGCCTTCTTCAATGGCCAAAACGATCGCATCGAAATTATCGTTGGTCAAAATTACATCAGCGGCTTCCTTCGCCACATCCGTGCCAATGATGCCCATCGCGATCCCGACATCCGCTTTGCGGAGCGCAGGCGCATCGTTGACGCCGTCGCCGGTGACGGCCACTACATCTCCGCGCGTTTGAAACGCCGATACCAGCCGAAGCTTGTGATCCGGCGCCATGCGGGCAAAGATGACTTCCTTGTCCAATGCCTGCTTGAGGGCGACATCGTCCATCGCATCCAATTCCGCGCCGGTAATGATGGATGGATTCAATGAAGTGATCATTCCGACGCGCCGCGCCAAAGATTCAGCGGTCAGGCCGTAATCGCCGGTAATCATCACGATGCGTATCCCTGCTTGATGGCAAACTGCCACGGCGCGTTCAACTTCCGGACGAGGCGGATCCATCATGGCCATCAAGCCCAGAAAGATAAGTTCGCGCTCAATATCTTCCGAAGTATAAGTCCCACCGCGCGGCGGCAATGTACGGCGCGCTAGCGCCAGCACGCGTAACGCGCGGCGGGCATATTCATCATTCACAGATATGATTTCTGCCCGCACATTTTCAGTCAAAGGCAGGGTTTCGCCATTGACCAAAATACGCGTACATAACTGCAAAACCTCGCGCGGTGCGCCTTTGACAAACGCCAGATCGCCTTCACGCGAACGATGAATGGTGGTCATCCTTTTGCGCCGCGCGTCAAATGGAAGTTCATGTATTCGCGGATATAGAGCATTGACCGAATCTTCTTCGACGCCTGCCTTTATCGCCGCGACTTTGAGCGCGGCTTCGGTCTGATCGCCCAGACTCGTCCATGTGGGATGTTCCGGTGAAGGCGGATTGATGCGGGCATTGTTGCAACTCATCGCGGCTTTGAGCAAAGCATCCAAATCTTGTTCGAACGGTGCGCCCGAAGGATTCGGTTGATATTGACCTTTCGGCTCATATCCCGCGCCGCTGACTTGCAATTTCTGACGCGCTACCCACACTTCGCGCACGGTCATTTGATTCTGAAGTCAAGGTTCCGCTTTTATCGGTGCAAATCACCGAGACATTGCCCAGCGTTTCGACAATGCTCAGCCGCTTACACAATACGCCGCGCGTTGTCAGGCGCTGAACGGCTCTTGCCAGTGAGAGCGTCAACGTGATGGGCAAACCTTCAGGCGTGATTGCGACGATGATTCCTAGCGCTAATAATATCGGATTGATGTTGATATGTTGCTTGACTGTTGGTTCGTAAAAACTGATCAATAAGACAAACGCACCGATGCCCATGGCAACAAAGGAAAGGCTGCGACTGAGGCGATGAAGTTCCTGCTGAAATGGAGAAGGTTCTTCATGAACGGTTTGCGTTAATTGAGCGATGCGGCCAAACTGGGTCAACATGCCGGTGGCGTAGACGACCGCTTTTCCCGTTCCCGATGCGACCGAGGTTCCCGCAAAAATCAGGTTCGGGCGTTCAAGTTCGCTGACTCCGCTTACCAGTGAGGCATCGGCGGTTTTACGCGCGGCCATTGATTCCCCGGTGAGAGACGAATTATTCACGCGTAAGCCATATTCTTCGACCACGCGCGCATCAGCCGGGATGTTATCGCCTTCAGCCAGGATCAAAATATCGCCTGGGACAATCTCAGCCGCGGGAAGATGAATTACTTTTCCATCTCGAATCACATGTGCATAAGTAGGGAGCAGGTGCCTTAGTTTTTCAACGGCCCGCTCGGCTTGATATTCGCGCCAAAAAGAAAAACCTGCGTTGACCATCGCAACCAGCCAGATGACCACAGAGAGTGCAAACTCTCTTTGCCAGATGGTAATGGCTCCGGCAATCAGCATCACCACCACAAAAGGATGGGTCGCTTGAGCCGCATACTTCCGCCACATCGGCGGGCGCGCTTGCTCGGATAAAATGTTCTCGCGATATAAGGCGCGGCGCGACTCGGCCTCAGCAGTAGTTAAACCCTGCAAGGAGGTCTCCAAGGATTGAAAGACCTCGTTCACGCGCAAGCTATAGATCGGTGTGGAACTCATATGCGTACCAACGCGGAAGACGCTGCTCTCCCGCGTTAGGTTATTCTATTTTTCCCTCTTCATCACCGGGAGCCGTTTGCTTGGGAGTGCCACCTAGCTTCGGTTCACTGGGCTTGCTATCCAAATATTGTTCCAACAGCGATGGTGCATCGGGATGATCAACATGTAATGCATGATCGTAATCACCGGCTGGAACGGGTGCCTCAAATCGGACCGGGCGGCGAATCCCAAACCATTCAAAGAATCGTGCCACACCAACCAGCACTCCATAACGATATTCCTGCATTCTGAGAGATTGCCATTCCACAATAGATGCCATAGCGCCCTGAACGCGCGCCTTTTCGCGCACGATGCGATGAATTTGTACGGGCTCGCGATGACCAGTGGGCGAAATCAACACCAGGTTAGCAATAATTACAAGTGCGCTAAACGAAATCAATACCACCCAGCCGCCTTCCTGCCATTTGCCAACAATTTGTCCTACAAACACAAAACCGGATAACACGGCGGCAAAACCCGCGGCCAAGCTACCCCAACGGCGTGCCTGACCCTTAAAGGTCGCAAGAATATGCTTACGAACCGCAAATCCCATGACCATAATCGGCATGAAAACGCCAATACCATAATAGGGTATGCCAGCGGATGTTTCGCCCTTGATAAGAAAAGTGATGATGATCGTCACGGCAAAAGCAATTGTCACTGAACGTGTAAACGTCCCACGTTTATCGCGATAGACGATAATCTCCGGAATTTCGCCCATAGCAACATCGCGCCATTCCGTCGCCTGCAAATCCTGGAAGGCGGTCATGGATGCGGCAGCCAGCAAACCAACTGCCAGAATTTGATAAGCCCAGTAGAGGATTACTCCACCCGGAATTTCTTCAAAACCAATAAAGGATAGATTTGCAACCAGCGAGCGGCCCAATGTCCCGTCAAACACATTGAAGTGGAAGGCAAAATACGCCAGGAAAGCAGTCGTGATACCCCCATAAAAAAGGAAGGATGTTTGCACCAAACGGCCAATTCCCGCTTTGCCACTGTAAAAATTCCACAATCCTTGTAATTTAGGAAGTTGTTTCTTTCCCCATTTGACAATCCCGGCATCCTCATTAATGACAAACTGAATACCGTTCGACATGGCTTCAAGTCCGGAAAGCGCAACCAGGCCTTTCATTGAGGCGGTCAGCATATGAAACGCCGCCTGCCATATCGTCGCATGTTGGATTGGTTCGGTATATGGCACAGGCGGAACATTGCGAGTTCTGGCCAAAATCAATCCAATTGCCATAACGACCGTCATTAAGACAAAGATGCCCAGCATGGTGAACACGACTCGAGCTGATTCGCCGCGTCCGCGTATCGTCAGGTACCATGTGATTCCAATCAGGCAAATTCCCAACCCAGCTCGAATCAACCAGTCAAGGCTGTAAAGGCTGAAGATCGAAAGTAATTGGTCAACTCCGGACAACTCGAAACTACGATGGTAAAAATATAATCCTGCAACAGAACCACCGCCACAACCAGGCTCAAGCCCGGCGAAAGATATCGCATGGATGCAGTGTAAGAACCGCCGCCTTCGTTAAAAATACCCAACGAGTACATGTAAAGAAAACCGAAGACTGCATTGGCAAACGCGATCACCACAACGGCGATCCAGCCATACTGCTGAAGCCCGTAGGGATGCAAGGCGCTCATCATCTCGCCGGTGGCGTAAAAATACGAAGTAAAATAATCCACGCCGAAGAGCGCCAGCGCGGCCAACAGGCCGATCTGTCCTGCACCATGGATATGAGTATGTTCTTTCTTCTCGCGCGGCGCAATCCGGAAGGCAATGTAAACAATGGCGATTAACAATAAGCCAGAAAAAAAAATCGGGTTCATAATTTTAATCTACTTATTCTTTCGCGGATGCAAAAGCATCCTCCAACATTTTCAGTTCAATCAATAGATGTTTGCGCGTTGAGGCATTAAAGCGGGTATCCTGATCCACCTTGACGTTCTCTTCACGCGCGGCGCGTACCACAAACGATGGAACGAACATAATGCGCCCGGCAGGGATCACGACAAAGTGGTAGGTATCCATCTTCAGTTCTTGATCATCAAAATAAGGCAGACTCAAACTCAAGCCGCGATTCAAACTTTGTTCGGCGGCACGTTCCTTGATCGCCCGGATGATTTCTATTGTCTGATAACGCGCCAGCGCCCGGCCTTGATTGATCAATTGTCCCAACATGCCGTAACGTTTCTTCTGATATTCCTCGTCCGCCACCATATACGGAGCCAGCGAACGCGCCGCAAAGATCACGGTCAAAAATTTTTGCATTGAAGCGATATGCGCTTCCGCCTCGCCGACCGAATTGACCAGGAGCTTGTCGTGATCGTCAAAGGCCACCCACTGTGGAAGATAGAATTCGACGCGCCGCCGGAACATACGGCACCAGCAAACTGCCGCGTCCATCCTCGGCTTGTCCTTCTTCTGCAATCGCATCCGTTGTGGCAGTGATCGCTGAGGCTGGCTCGAGCGCATCGCCGGTCGGAATGGTCGGCACATCTTCATCCTCTTCCGACCTGTAAGTCACCGACCGACCGGACGGCAGCATGTTATATATCATATGCATGGCCGTGGCATGGCGGATCAACTGTGCGCTGATGGCCGCCGCGCGTTCCGAAGATTGCTCCAGTTGGGAAAGACGTTCGCGCAACGTGACATGTACATCGTTCCGCGTGAGGCGGTCGCGCAAACTGCCGGCGGAGTGCTCGCGGAGACTTTGTGGAACCGTCAATGTGGATGACTCGCCATTCGTCATGATAACGACGCGGTCAGGCAATGAAAAGTGTACGCGGGAGCCGCGCTGAACAAATACATCCGCTACTTGCCGCGCTTGCGCTTCCAAAAAGCGCTGGACGATAGGGGGCTGAACTTTGAAGAGCGCCTCCTGCTCTTTATATTCCTTCTCAAAAGATTCTGAGATGGGGGCCAGATGTGACATGATTCCTGCTTCCTAAAAAATACAAAAATATGCCCTCAACCTGCGAGAGCAAAGCGCTATTATACCTCATCAAGCAATATGTTTTTCTTTCGGCTGTGTCAGGGGAATTTGAAGGAGGAATCTGCTGCTCTTGCCCAATTGACTCTCGACCCAGATACGGCCGCCATGTTGTTCCGCAATGGAGTGAACGATGGCGAGTCCCAATCCGGTTCCATGCTGGGCGTGTGCCTCCCGTTGTTTACCGCGATAAAACTTTTCGAACAAGCGCGGCAGATCGTCGGGTGCAATACCGATGCCGGTATCTTCAACTTCAAAGATGAGATCATTCGGCAGGGTCTGCACGCGCACCGTGACCGAGCCATTCTCCGGCGTATATTTGATGGCGTTTTCGATCAGGTTATAGACGGCCTGATGCAAGAGAGCCTGATCGGCTTCAATCGTAGGCGGCAGGTTCTTTGGGATTTCCAAATTCAAAATAATATTCTTCTCGCTCGCCTGAAGTTGCAACAGGCTCGTGGCGCGTTCGAGAATATCTAGCACGGAAAAATTTTCCACTTGCAGCCCCACGCCCACTTCTATCCGTCCGAGGTCCAACAAGTTGTTCACCAACCGGGACATGTTTTCCACGCCGAAGATGATCTTCTTGACGTATCCCTGTTGTTGCTCATTAAGATTGCCGACCATATCGAGCATGGTGGCATAACCGCGTATCAATGTCAACGGTGAGCGCAAATCGTGGCTGACGGTGGCAACGAACTCGGACTTCATCGTGTCGATCTCCTTGAAGTAAGTCACGTCGCGCAGAATACAAACGCGTCCCATCGGACGACCTTCCGCTACAACGGATGAAGCCGTGGCAAGATACGTGCGTTTATCCGGCAGGAGAACTTCAGCTGATTGTTTTTCCTCCGAGGCCAGCAAAAGATCAACGAGCGGCTTTTGTGCGATCACCTTTTCGATGGATTGGCCGATGGCTTGATGGACATCGATATCTAACGATTGGCCTGCGGCGCGATTGGCAAGCAGGAAATGATTGCGTTGGTCGGTCACCAATACCGGGTCGGGCGTGGAGTTGATGATCGCTTCCAGCTGGCGCCGCGCCACTTCCACGTTCAGGAAGAGATGCGCATTTGCAACCGCTAGCGAGGCCTGACCTGCCAACGTCGTTGCGAAGCGAACATCCGCATCGGAGAAATTGTGAGTTTGCTCGTAGGATGCCCACATCACACCGTAGTATCGATTCTCATGACGCAACGCGATGGCGAATAATGCCGCCGGATTGGATCGCTTGAGATCCAAAGTCAGTTCGCGCGTCCTCGATAGATTCGGGAAGACGATGCGTTCCTGCTTTTGCGCCATCGCCAGGATTTGTTCATCCAGATGCGCATAAGAATCCTTGGCAGGTCCGACCGCAAAGCGCGAAGGAAGTTCGGCGGGAGTTTCAGGCAGGATGGAAGACAAAAGCACCACGTGCACGGCATTGGCACCGGTCGCCAGCACCGCATCCAGCACGGGTTTGACCGCATTGCGCATCTCGAGGCTGGATGCCACCCCTTGACTCACCACCAGCAGACGATTGAGTTCATCGAGACGCGCAGCCAAACTGATGCGCATCTGTTCAAAAGCGCGCCGTAATTGACCGATCTCATCCACGCCGGTTGTCTGCAATGGATGATCGAGCTTACCTTGTGTGATTCGATTCGCTTCAAAAGCCAGACTTTGCAAGGAACCGGTGATCACACGCAAGCCGATGCGCAAGGAAATCAGTGCAAGAACTGCCAGCAAAATGATCATCACGGACATTGGCAATGCGATGTTGAGCGCCAATTGCTGAACCTCGCTGGCCGGTATCATCAACACAATCGCCCACGGTCCGCCCTCGACCGGTTGATAATAAATCAACTGCCGCGTGCCGTTCGAGGCAGTGCCATTGGAAAAAGAAGGCTGGTCGCCGCGCGCTCCGCTGTATGCCGCAAGCGTATTGTCTCCGGCTTGATAGATCACATTGCCGTTCTCATCCAGCACAAGGCCATTGCCGTTCAATTCAGATGTCGATAAACTCTCGAGGCTGTTGATCAGCGGCTGTGCCAATGGATTGGTGGTTAAGGTTGTACGCCCGATCAAGATGCGCTGGACTCGATGCGAAATATCCGTCACTGCGACCAAAAACGACACGCGCGCTGAATCGTTCGACGAGGCGGGCGGGATGGTATAGATTTGAGTCAATACACCTTTATCTGCTAATGGAATACCCACAGCCTCTTGAGCGTACAAAGAAAAATTCTGCCGCGCAGAATTAGGATACGCACCCAATAAACTTTTTCCGTTTGCATCAAGCACGAAGAATTGATCGAAGTACGGAACCGCCTGCATTCTTTGTGCGAGGAGCGTGCTCAGATCCGGATCGTTCGATGAAAGCACGCGCGGGTCAGACGATAATTGCACCGCGAGATTTTGTCCGGTCTCGAGCAGGAACGGAACGTTCTGTGCCGCGGCTTGTGCGGTGCTGGCCAGACGATCTTTTAACAATCCATTGGCGGCTTGACCCGCCACCACCCAATCGCCAATGAGCAATGTCAATAACAATATGATAATGAATGTGCCCGTGGCGTATATGAATCGCGTTTCGAGGCTGCGCTCGGCCGGCGACGGTTGCAGAGGTTTCTTCTCGCCCCACGCGGATGGAAAGTTGGCTGCCGCCAATTGCGCGATAACTCCAGCGATCAACATCTCGCCGCCAAAGGTCAACGCGGCGATTCCGGAATTGCTCAACGCAAAATCGAGCCGCGCTGCCACCGGCACGTTCGATGGAATGCTGAAGAATGCGCCGATGATGAATAAAATGAGATGCAAGGGAATCATCAGCAGCGCGCTAACCAGCGGCTGACGCGCCAGTTGATAGATTGGCGTGCGATAACGCTGACGAACGCTTGCCGAAAACAAGATAGCTAGTAATGAAAATTCCAGCGCCGTGAATAAACTGTAGGTATCCCACGCGCCGCGCAACAAACCCGCAAAGAGCCCCAGTAAAACCGCGCCGAAAGGCCCGAGCAGGCCGCCCGCCAGAGTCCACGGAACGGCGGAGAAGATCATCATCGAAGAGCCGGGTGCATAATCGGCGGGGAAGTTTGGTAAAGGTAGTGCAGAACCGGCTGGCAAGCGCACACCGATGAATAAACTTGTAATAGGAATCAGGATCAATAAGCCGATCAACAATCCCCATGAACGGGCCGTCCAGGCAGGATGAATTCCCTTGCCATGAATCAAAAGGAAAACAATCAATCCCAATAAGGCCAGCCACACGATCCAGCCAAAGAAAGTGGGCAGGAGCAGATTTGGAAAGCCGGCAAGAAGAGTAAAGATAAAACTCATAAATGGAAGAACATGATCATGGTTGTGACTTCTGAACTATTATGGTTCTGACTTTCGAGCCATTACGGTTATGAACTCTGAACCATTATATCCGCAAACATCACTTGACCGATGCTTTGTGCTTCCTGGGAGTATCTAAATTTGCAATGATATATCAATATGTTATTGCGAGGCGGCACCTTTCCGCCGAAGCAATCTCCTGTAAATTCGGGGATTGTCACGCCGCTTACAGCGGCTCGCAACGACACTGATCTACTCTGGTTTAGATACTCCTTGCTTTCTGATTGTCTTGCATTGACTGGCGGGCCGGGATGTGATGTGCTGGAATAACATCGGAAGTAATCCATGATGGCTTAAGATTGTAATCAAGGCCAACGTTTGGCTGTTCTTTTATTCTTATTCTTCAAACTGCCTGTTCATTGTTAGGAGTCTGTCTTCAATCAAATACATGACATTCGACAGCTACGTTTTGTTTTTATATTTATATCGAAGTACGGTAAAATTAACCGTAAGGAATAATCTTTAATGAGGCATGAGGAACATGACGACAAAACGAATTGGAATATTGACCAGTGGTGGTGATGCACAAGGTATGAATGCGGCCGTGCGTGCGGTCGTTCGTACAGCGCTGGATAAAGGTGCGGAAGCATACGCGATTTATGAAGGCTATCAGGGTCTTGTGGATGGCGGTAAATTCATTCATAAGATGAATTGGGATTCGGTGGGGGGCATCTTGCAGTTGGGCGGCACAGTGATCGGGTCGGCACGCAGCGAAGCGTTCCGTACGCATGAGGGCCGCAGGCAGGCGGCAAAGAATCTGGTTGAGGCGGGCATCGATGGACTGATCATCATTGGCGGAGATGGCTCGCTAACGGGCGCAAATGTTTTCCGCCAGGAATGGCCCTCCCTGATATCCGAGCTGGTGAAGGCCGGTGAGATCGGCGCAGAGCAGGCCGCCCTGTACCCGGACTTATCCATTGTGGGATTGGTGGGTTCCATCGACAATGATTTTTCCGGCACGGATATGACCATCGGTGCTGATTCAGCCCTTCACCGCATTACGGAAGCGGTCGATGCCATTATGAGTACCGCGGCGAGTCATCAGCGTACATTTGTAGTCAAGGTGATGGGACGCAATTGCGGATATCTTGCGTTGATGGGCGCCCTCGCTTGCGGCGCAGACTGGGTTTTGATCCCTGAGGCACCCCCGGATGTGGAGAATTGGGAGGATGTGCTGGTCGAACGCCTCGGGGCCGGGCGCAAGGCGGGGCGTCGTGACAGCATTGTGATTATTGCGGAAGGCGCACGAGACCGGAACGGTAATTACATCGGCAGCAGCGATGTCGAACGCGTGCTGGTGGACAAACTTAAAGAGGATGTCCGCGTGACTGTCCTGGGACATGTCCAGCGCGGCGGAAGCCCAAGCGCTTTCGACCGCACGCTCAGCACCCTGATGGGCTATGAAGCGGTCAATACGATTCTCTCTGCCAAGCCCGAGGATGAGCCAGTGGTGATCGGCATCCGGAACAACCGCATGACGCACCTGCCGTTGATGGAGAGCGTCCGCAAGACGCAGGAGGTGGCCGATGCGATCCGTAACAAAGACTACGAACGTGCCATGTCGCTGCGCAGTTCCTCTTTCAAAGAATCCTTTCATACCTTCAAAACCATGGTGCGATCCTTGCCCCATCCGGCTGACCCGAACAAGAAGCATTTTCGCATTGCCGTGTTGAATGCGGGTGCACCTGCGCCAGGCATGAACACAGCCGGGCGCGCCGCCATCCGCCTCGGGCTGGATCGAGGGCATGTCATGCTGGGAGTCCATAACGGCTTCGAGGGTCTGATGGAAGGCGATTTGGAGGAAATGAAATGGATGAGCGTGACCGGCTGGGCCTCACGCGGCGGCTCGACCCTGGGAACGACGCGCCTTGTCCCGAAGGGACGTGATCTATACTCCATTGCGCGCATCGTTGAGGATCATCACATTGATGCACTGCTCATGATCGGAGGCTGGAGTGCCTATGAGGCCTCCTTCAATATGTTGAGCAATCGCCTGAACTTCCCATCCTTCAATATCCCAATGATCTGCCTGCCGGCCTCCATCAACAACAACCTGCCCGGCTCTGAGTTCAGCATCGGCGCAGACACGGCCCTGAATAGTATCGTGGAGGCGGTGGACAAGATCAAGCAATCGGCGGGGGCGACGCGGCGGTGCTTTGTGGTTGAAGTAATGGGACATTACTGCGGCTACCTGGCCTTGATGAGCGGCATGGCGACCGGTGCGGAACGCGTCTACCTCCATGAAGAAGGCATCAAGCTGCGCGACTTACAGACGGATGTGGAAAAGCTGCTGAGCGGCTTCCAGTCGGGCAAACGGCTTGGTCTGATGATTCGGAGCGAGTACGCCAATCCAGTCTACACTACGAATTTCATCTGTTCGTTATTTGAAGAGGAAGGCGCCGATGTTTTTGATGTGCGCCCCGCCATTCTCGGACACTTGCAGCAGGGCGGCGATCCGTCTCCTTTCGACCGTGTCCAAGCCACACGGTTCTCGAGCCTGTGCCTGGACTACCTGCTGGATCAATGCGAGAAAAAGGAATATGGGAGCGCCTTCATCGGCATGCAAAACGGACAGATGTTTTTCCACGATATGCGCGACTTCGACCGCATGATCGATAACGAACACCAGCGTCCGAAGGATCAATGGTGGATGGAGTTGAAAGGAATTGCCAGTCTGCTGGCAAAGCAGGCGCTAACGAAGGAATGAGACCTCAGACCAGCTTAACCTCGGCATATTCCCGAAAGGACGTGTTTTAAGTGTAATTGAGAGGCCCGAAGGGTGGTGAGTTTGTTTTGCAAGCGCTCGCGGCCGAGAGTTGCATCACGGATAAAAAAGCTCCAAGACTTCGCTCTTGGAGCTTTTTCGTTTACTGAAAGCAGCCCTACCCATCAGTATGATAATTTCGGATGTATAATTGGTAGTAGATACAGATATGATATAGCCAAGATATAGATAGGATACAGATAGGATACAGATATATTGAACAATGAGTAAGCAAGAGCATAGTTCAAAGTAGGAGGATACGATGGCAAGGGTCAGGACAAACGTGATTGTGGAGGGATTGAGCGGCAAGCTGGGGGACCAGCTGGTTTTCCGGCATCTGCGGGATGGGCGGACCATCGTGTGCGCCAAGCCGGATTTCAGCGGCAGGGTGCTCAGCAAAGACCAGAAGGCGCACCACGAAAGGTTCAGAATCGCGGCGGCGTATGCGCGGGAGGCTTCCATCCGCCAGCCGATTTACGCGAAGTTGGCGGCAGGCACGGTGAAAAATGCCTACAACCTAGCGCTAGGCGACTGGTTCCAGCCGCCGGTGATCCACAGCATCCAGAAACGGGAGGGGAAGATACTCATCCAAGCCAGCGACGATGTCTGCGTGGCAAGCCTGCGCGTGATGATCGTGGATGGAGCGGGAAGCGTGTTGGAACAGGGAGATGCAGTTCAGTTGGATGGCGATTTATGGGAATACCAACCGGTTGCAGAGGGAAGAGTGATGGCCGAGGCGCGCGACCTGGCTGGGAATGTGGTGAAGAAGGGGATGGAGGAGGGAGAATAGGGAATAGGGAATGGAGGCTGGGAAAAAAATATGGTGAGCCGGTCCAATCCGAGGTAGCTAGAAACGCAAGTGTTTGACAGTCACTCCATTATTGATCAACGCTTTGAGCGAATCAATCCCGATGCGCAGGTGCATGTCCGCATATTCCTGCGTGACCTTCCTGTCGCTGCGGGCGGTCTTGATGCCGCTGGGGATCATGGGTTGGTCGGACACCAATAACAAGGCCCCCGATGGAATCTCGTTGTAAAAGCCAGTGATGAAGATGGTGGCGGTTTCCATATCAACGGCCATGACACGGATGCGGCGCAGATAAGACTTGAATTGCTCGTCATGCTCCCAGACCCGGCGATTGGTGGTGTAGACGGTACCCGTCCAATAATCACGATCATGTTCCCGGATGGTGGTCGAGACTGCTTTTTGCAGGTTGAAGGCCGGCAGGGCCGGCACCTCGGACGGAAAATAATCGCTGGAGGTGCCTTCACCGCGAATGGCCGCAATCGGAAGAATCAGATCGCCGAGTCTATTTTTCTTCTTGAGGCCGCCGCATTTTCCCAGGAAGAGGGCGGCCTTCGGTTTGATGGCGCCCAGCAAGTCCATGACTGTGGCGGCATTGGCACTGCCCATTCCGAAGTTGATAAGGGTGATGCCTTGTGCAGTGGCGTTTGGCATGGGCATGCCTGCCCCATGAATGGGAACTGCGTTCCACTCGGAGAACATGCGCAGGTAGTTGTCGAAGTTGGTGAGTAGAATGTACCTGCCAAATTCGTTGAGCGGGGTATCGGTGTAACGCGGCAGCCAGTTGGTTACGATTTCTTCCTTGGTTTTCATCGTGCCTCCGAATATGTGAAAGGGCGTCACGGCCAATCTTACCTGAAATGAGGCATATGCCATGTATCCGTTTGTGTTAAATAATGTCCAGAAATTGGATTTTGCAAGAGTGTTTCTTGAAGAGATCAAAAATAAAATACTGTCCTGTTTTTGTTTTTAATGAAGAAAACATAATTTTTTTCTTAATTAATATTGTCCAGTTTGTGCGGCATCGTAAAATTGCTCTGCTGCCAATGCTTTTTGGTTCTTAAAACGCAAGATTTATCCTGGATTCTCTTGAGCTGACTATTGATTTATTCGCTTAGAATTGTAATATAAAAAGTACCCATGGAAGATCGGGTCGTGTAAAGTTCAAGATTGTCGACGGCTTCGTGCCTTTTTTACCATGCAAACCCGAACGGATGAGCCAAGTAGCCAGGACAGCGCCTCTTCAACGTTAATTTCTGATACAAGATTTCCATAATTGTTTCGTGGACTTTTTCTCTAATCCAGAGTTAAGATAATTGAAATCAAAACTCTGACTTCCGGGCGTACTCCTTTTAGATACACATCTGATCCACTCTCTAAGGAGAGAGAACATGAAGATCAATTACCTTATCGTTTCCACACTCGTTGCTTTGACTTTGCTGGTTGGTGCCTGTGCGCATGCAGCCACGCCGACCAGTCAACCTCCCACCGCTGCAGCTGCCATGACCGGGCCAGCCACTGTCAATGTCGGAAAGAACAGTAAATATAATCCAGAGTTCTACTCAAACGCCCGCTTCACAACCAACAGCGGCCTCGCCGCTGACAGCAACCCTGAAGGAATTAACCGGAAAAGTCAGTATCAAACAGCCGGGTTCCAGTGATTTTTCTCTTGCGTCGGTCGGGATGGAACTACAGCTCAGCGGTTCGATCCAGACCGGTGATGACGGTCATGTCCGCCTTGACCTATCGACGGGCACCATCATCCGCATGGCACCATCCTCGCTCTTCACGTTGACATCCAACCAACCCAGCAATGGAAGCCTCTCCACACAATTGAACCTCACACTGGGAGAGATCTTCATTATTCTGAAGGGTGGTACTGCGAGTGTAAATACACCGTCCGGCGTGGCATCCGTACACGGATCTTATCTATCCGTATTTATAGACCCAGCCACACATACTATCACGGTCACCTGCTTGGAAGGCAGTTGCAGTGCGGGCAACAGTGCGGGCAACACCGACTTCGGCACCGGGCAGGAAGTCATGTTGTTCACCTGCACGGCTGGCCAATGTACGGTTCCGAGCATCGGTCCAATGACACCCGAAGAGTTTCAGAATTGGCTGGCAAACAACCCCGATATCCAAAAGATCCCGGGCTTGTTTGCCACGATAACTGCCATCGCTTCGTCTCAGCCGTCAACACCACAACCACCTGCATCCGGTGCTGTAAACTGTCTTAATATCATCAGTCCAACCGGAGGCTCCAGCCTCGATCAGATGGGACGTGTCACCTTTGCCTGGGATGGAAGATCGGACGCAGCCAAATACAAACTCACCATTCACTATCCAAACGGTGCGACCGTGTCGTTCTATACTGACTCAACCAGCATCGGACGCTACGCCGAATCGATGCCAGGCGGTGGTTCATACAGTTGGGATGTGACGGCGTTCGATAGCTCCGGCAACTCGATCTGCACCACGGGCGAAAGCGCGTTTTCGAAGCCAGAATATGACACACCTGTTCCCAACCATAATGGTGGAGCTCCACAACCGCCACCAATGATGCCTCCCCCGATGCTGAATTAGCTCCTAAAAACTACACGTTGTTCAACCAACAATTAATCTTTCTAGAAACACTTCGCGCCTCAGTTTGATTCTGGTTGGCATGGTTGCCATTGTCCTACTGGCTGTGTTGGCTACTTAAGTCATCCGCCCAACTCGTGAAAAAATGAGCTCTCACAACGCCACAATCAAAACGGATGAGCCAAGTAGCCAAGACAGGGCAGATGAGCACCACAATTCATCATTGAAGATTTAGTGATCAATTGAAAAGATTGGAACCATCATCGGGTGTTCGGCAAAAGGCAGATCAGAATGTGCAAAGTACAAGATTGTTGGGTGGCTTCTTGCTTTATTGCCATGCAAACCCGAACGGATGAACCAAGTAGCCAGCACAACTGTCCGCCAGACTACCTTCGTATTGACACCAAAATATTCGTGTGTTAACTTGTTCCGCATGGCAGCGATTTCACGCCATTGAATTTCGGGATTAGACTCTGCGCACATCGTCAGGGACCTGCCGAGCGGCCTCACCGATAATTTCAAGTGCGCGTACCACTGCGTAGAGAGCTTTATCATCTTTGCAAAAGCCATCGGTAATCCAGGCCATGTATGAAAGAACCCGCCTTTTCAGCATTCTCCAGCATGTCGCGCAAATAATCCACGTACTCCCGCTTCATACAGGAATTGCCTCACGTAAAATCTGCTGCCCAATTTTCGGTTTGAGTGAGTTTTTCATCACCAAATCCACTTTGACCTCCAATAGATCAGATAAATAATTTTCAATCGCAATGAAGGTGAGCAGGCTTGGCGCTTCCTTAAATGTGACTAAAACATCCAGGTCACTATCGTTTTTCTCTTCTGCACGGACATATGATCCAAACACTTCCAGTTTTTCAATGCCATAACGCTCCGCGAGCAATGGAAACTGCTGGTGGAGTATTTCAAGGAATTTCTTTAGGGAACGTTTGGGTGGCACAACTAAATTATACAACACAAAACATCGAGTAAAATCACTATACCATGCCATCCGATACGCTTGTCATCTATTCCATGAACAAAGTTGGGAAGGTCGTCCCGCCCAACAAACAAATCCTGCGCGATATCTCGCTCGGCTTCTATTACGGCGCCAAGATCGGCGTGCTGGGGCTCAACGGGGCAGGCAAATCCACGTTGCTGCGCATCATGGCGGGCGTGGACAAGGATTATGTCGGCGAGATTTCCATGAGCAAAGGTTATACCGTCGGCTTGCTGGAGCAGGAGCCGAAGCTCGATGAAACGAAGACTGTGATCGAGGTAGTGAAAGAGTCCGTGCAGCCCATTGTCGGAATGCTGAAACGCTACGATGAAGTCAACGCCAAATTTGCAGAGCCGGATGCAGACTTCGATGCGCTGGTGGCCGAGCAATCGAAACTACAGGAGCAACTCGATAAGGTGGACGCCTGGAATCTCGAAAGCAATCTTAATCTCGCCATGGACGCCTTGCGCTGTCCCGCTGCAGATACGCCTATCAAGGTTTGTTCCGGTGGAGAACGGCGCCGCGTGGCGCTGACCCGCTTACTGCTCACCGAACCCGATATTCTTCTGCTCGATGAACCGACCAACCATCTTGATGCTGAATTGGTGGCGTGGCTCGAACATCATCTGCGCGAATACAAAGGCACGGTCATCGCTGTGACGCATGATCGCTACTTCCTCGATAACGTGGCGGGCTGGATCCTTGAATTGGATCGCGGCTACGGGATTCCATGGAAGGGAAATTACTCTTTATGGCTGGCACAAAAGAAAGAAGTGCTGGCACAGGAAGAGAAATCCGAGTCCAAGCGGCAGAAGACTCTTGAACGCGAATTGGAATGGATCAGCATGTCGCCCAAGGCGCGTCAGGCCAAAGGCAAGGCACGCATCACCGCCTACGAAAAGTTATTGAGCCAGGAATTTGAACAATATCGCGGCGAACAGGAAATTTATATTCCACCGGGTCCGCGGCTGGGCGATATCGTCATCAATATGGAACACGTCAATAAATCCTACGGCGATCATTTATTGATTGATGATTTGAGCGTGAACATTCCGCCCGGTTCCATTCTTGGCATCATCGGTCCGAACGGCGCAGGCAAAACGACCCTGCTCAAGATGATCACCGAACAGGAAAAGCCGGATGGCGGCTCGATCAAAATCGGCGAGACGGTGAAGATGGCTTATGCCGATCAGCTGCGTCCGCTCGATGGCGAGAAAACAGTTTGGGAAGAAATCTCCAACGGTGAAGATACGATCACGCTTGGGGCGCGCAAGATGAATTCACGCGCGTATGTCGCTTCGTTTAATTTTCTCGGAACTGATCAGCAAAAGCAGATCAAAGTATTATCGGGCGGCGAACGTAACCGCGTGCATTTAGCCAAAACATTGACCAGCGGCGCGAACGTGATTCTTCTCGACGAGCCAACCAATGATCTTGACGTGAATACGCTTCGAGCGTTGGAAGAAGCATTGGAAAATTTCGCGGGATGCGCAATCGTTGTGAGTCATGACCGCTGGTTCCTGGATCGCATCGCTACACATATCCTGGCTTTTGAAGATGATGGTGGTGTCCATTTCTTCTATGGTAATTGGTCGGAATATGATGAAGACCGCCGCAAGCGATTGGGCAAGGAGGCCGAGACCCCGCATCGCTTGAAATATCGCACGCTGAAAAGATAGTTGTTACCATCCACGAAAAGAAAAAAATAAGGCGACCTTACGAGGTCGCCTTATTTTTCGAGTGATTATTGTTTATGCTGTTTTTCGAGCGCGGCTGGCCCTGACAGGTGGGTCTGTATCGGTTGCTGCAACTGAATTGGAGGCTTGCTGTGCGAGGAGCACAGAAGAAATGCCGGCACTCTCTCCCAATTTATAAAAGACGAAGGCCACCCCAGCAAGTACGGCCAGTAAAACGATCAAGCCGACCAGCCCCAAGAACATGAAGCCCATCATTCCAGACGAACCGGATGACCTGGACCTGCCGAATTGGTTATAGCCGTGACCCATCATCATTGGACCATGTCCCATCGTCATTGGACCGCGTCCAAAGCCAAATCCGCGTCCCATCATGGGACGATTTGGAGTGCCAGGGTTGGCGGGGACATTGGGAGTAGTACTTTGTCCGTTTGGCGATTTGGGAGCAGGGGTTCCGTTAGGTACCCGCTGGCTAAACTGCTGATATCTCTGAGCAAAAGCCGTCATGCGAGAGTTTCGGATCATCACAAAACCACCGACGAGGGCCGCCACTACGATCAGTACAATCACGATACCAAGAATCCATTTCCAAACTGTTTTCATTGGATAATACCTTACCTTTCTTATATGCCTACATTATAGTTTGCTGGCGTGAATTTTTGATGAACGTTTTGTGTTTATTTCTTGAAAGTGTACTGAGCGTTACGTGCTTGGCTTCGCTCCCATTTGATACAATTTGTCCGTATTGAAATACCCTCATGCGGCCTGGGCAAATATCAAAACGAGCCAATAACCTTTAGGAAGTCAATTGAGATTCGGTCATGAATTTAAAGACCCGCATTCAACTCATTGTTGTGACATTCCTCCGGATCATCCTGAATACACTGCACCGGATGGCTTATCCCTTCTTATCCATTTTTGCGCGCGGCTTAGGCGTGGACCTGACCACCATTTCTGTTGTGTTAACAGGAAGGAATTTGGCAGGCGCGCTGAGTCCATTTCTTGCGCCTCTTGCGGATCAACGCGGGCGCAGGCTTGCGATGCTAGCTGGTGCTGGGACTTTTACAGTCGGTGTGAGCGCAGTGGCAATTCATCCCAGCCTGCTGACATTATCCATTGCATTGATCTTCGGGATTCTGAGCAAAGATCTGTTTGACCCAGCCATTCAAGCATATTTCGGCGACCGCGTACCTTATGAACAACGCGGAACCGCGTTGGCGATTACAGAGATGTCGTGGTCGCTGGCCTTTATTGTAGGTGTGCCGCTGGCGGGATTATTGATTGCGCACTACGGATGGTCCGCGCCGTTTCCTGTTTTGGCCATATTGGGCCTTGGAATGTTTGCCGTCATCTGGTGGATGATTCCAAGCACCGACGCGCATTATCAACCCGATCTTAATTCAAGCGTTCATTGGCGCGTCATTCTCACATCCATTCCTGCGCTGGCTTGCGTATCAATCGCGTTGTGGTCGAGTGCCGCGAATGAAATGGTCAACTTGATCTTTGGCGTGTGGCTGTCGGATTCATTTGGTTTGCAGATCGCGGCTTTGGCGGGTGCGTCCGCTGTGATTGGCTTCGCCGAATTAAGCGGGGAAGGACTCGTCGCCCTAGTCACGGATCGAATCGGAAAGCCGCGCGCCATCCTCATCGGTTTGGTGGGTAATATCCTCGCCTCGATCCTTTTGCCGTTCATTGGTCGGACTGAAATCGGCGCGTTGATCGGTTTGTTTCTCTTTTACCTCTCGTTCGAATATATGATCGTCAGCCAACTTCCCATGATGACGGAAGCCGTTCCGCAAGCGCGTGCGACGGCCATGGCTTTGAATCTGATCGGCTTTTCCGTCGGACGCGCCCTCGGCGATCTATTATCCACCTTTATTTATCAACGCTTCGGCTTTCTGACCGTTACATCGGTTGCGGCGATGTTCAATATTTTTGCGGTGCTGGCGCTGGCCGAAATGCAAAAGAAGATTGTCATCCTGCCGCGCATCCTCTCGTGGTTCGCACGTTTTGCTCCGCACGAAAACTGAAACCGCGTATAATCGGGGGAACTTCATTCAAGGAAGATCTTAACATGACCCAAACAAATCTGACGCGTGGCAAAGGCTTGCTCGAACCGACTCTCGCTCACTTGCGAACGCAACGCGGAAACCGCCTCATTCCTTCGGACCTTCGAGTGGGTCGCATCCTCGATATCGGCTGCGGATCGTTCCCTTATTTTCTATCGCATACTTCGTTCGAAGAAAAATTTGCGGTGGATCAATTGCCGATGCCAAAAGAGACTGCGGCTCGAAACCGCATTGAGTTCTTCACGCTCAATTTGAATAAAGAACCCAAGCTTCCTTTTGACGATAATTTTTTCAGCGTGGTGACTCTTCTTGCAGTGGTTGAGCATTTAAATCCGGATAGCATGGCAATTCTATTTAGAGAAAGTCATCGCGTCCTGAAGCCGGGCGGCATGGTGATCATGACCACCCCCGCAGCCTGGTCGGATGGGTTGCTCAAGTTCATGGCGCGGATCAATCTGGTCAGCGCGGAGGAGATCCATGAACATGCCTTTGCCTATACTCTTCCGCTCATCGGCTGGCACTTCGGGCAGGCGGGCTTTGAAATGAAGAAGATTAAATTTGGTTATTTTGAGTTCATGCTCAATATGTGGGCAACGGCGACCAAGTGATTGGCTTTGTTTGCATTCAACTCAAAACTATACTCGTTGATTTTTTCTCCACTCGCTTTCTTGGCAGATGCGAATGTTAATAAATTACCAAAAGAGGAACGGACCAGGCGAACAAAGGATAAATCGTCTTGTTCGTGAAGCCTCGGATGCCGCCCGGCTTGGGATGTTTTTCTTTTGCGCGAGGATTTTATCCGAGAATCAGGCACTGCCTCAAACCTTTTCAGTTCTCTCAAAACATTGACGCATACTTTGAATTTGGTATAATTCGCCTGCTTAATTGCCGACGTAGCTCAATCGGCAGAGCACCCGCCTTGTAAGCGGGCGGTTATGGGTTCGATTCCCATCGTCGGCTCTGCGAGCTAGTCGCAGGATCTTTGAGTCGGTTGGTCTCCACTTCGGGCTGGGTCCAAACGACCGACAAATCCTTGATAATGGAATACCTCGGGCGGTTACCCAAGCGGCCAAAGGGGACTGACTGTAAATCAGTTGTCGAATGACTTCGGAGGTTCGAATCCTTCACCGCCCACAAACCGAGATACCTCGGCAGCAAGTCAAGCCCTCATAGCTCAGTCGGTAGAGCACGTTCTTGGTAAGAACGGGGTCATGGGTTCAAATCCCATTGAGGGCTCACTGCTGACATAATGGACATCTGTCAGAAAAGGAGAATTGAAATGGCGAAGGCGAAATTTGATAGGAGTAAGCCGCATCTGAACGTGGGGACGATGGGGCACATAGATCACGGGAAAACAACGCTGACGGCGGCGATCACGAAATACAGCCAGTTTTTGGGGAAGGCACAGTACCGGGCGTACGATACGATCGACAATGCGCCGGAGGAGAAAGCGCGCGGGATCACGATCAACATTGCGCATGTGGAATACGAGACCGACAAACGCCATTATGCACACGTGGACATGCCTGGGCACCGCGACTACATCAAGAACATGATCACGGGCGCGGCGCAGGTGGATGGGGCGATCCTGGTGGTGGCGGCGCCGGACGGGCCGATGCCGCAGACGCGGGAGCATGTGCTGTTGGCTCGCCAGGTGGAAGTGCCGAGCATCGTGGTGTATCTGAACAAAGTGGATCAGATGGATGATCCGGAACTATTGGAACTGGTGGAAGTGGAGCTGCGCGAGTTGTTGACCAGCTATGGATTCCCAGGCGACACGATACCGATTGTGCGTGGTAGTGCGTTGAAGGCGCTGGAGAGCACGTCGACGGATCCGAATGCGCCGGAATATGCGAGCATCAAGGAATTATTGCGGGTGGTGGATGAATACATTCCGGAGCCGAAGCGGGAAATTGAAAAGCCGTTCATGATGTCGATTGAGGATGTATTCTCGATCAAGGGACGCGGGACGGTGGTGACGGGACGTGTGGATCGCGGCAGAGCCAAGAAGGGCGATGAAGTTGAGATCATCGGCTTGCGCGAGACGAAGAAGTCGGTGATCACCGGGACGGAGATGTTCCACAAGGAGTTGGACGAAGTGGTGGCGGGGGACAATGCGGGGATTCTCCTGCGTGGCATCGAGCGGGCGGATGTGGAGCGCGGGCAGGTGCTGGCGAAGCCGGGCTCGATCACGCCGCACAAGAAGTTTTTGGCGCAGGTGTATGTGCTGAAGAAGGAAGAGGGTGGGCGGCACAAGGCGTTCTTCACGGGGTATCGGCCGCAGTTTTATGTTCGGACGATGGATGTAACGGGCAATATTACTCTTCCTGAGGGAGTAGAGATGGTGATGCCCGGGGATAACATCAATTTGACCGTGGAGTTGATTGTGCCGGTGGCGTTGGAACAGGGTTCGAAGTTTGCCATTCGTGAAGGTGGCTTGACCGTCGGCTCTGGCGTCGTTACCAAAATATTGGAATAAATATCTAAGGAAGTAGGTAGTAAGCAATGCCTTCTAAAAAGAAAGATGTCCGTCCGGTAATCACGCTTCAATGCAGTGATTGCAAAGAACGGAATTATACAACCGAGAAAAATCGCCGCAACGATCCGAACAGATTGGAATTCAAAAAATACTGTCCGCGTTGCAGGAAGCATACGCTTCATCGCGAAACGAAGTAATCAGTGCCAAGTATCAGGCAAAACTTAGTTGCGATCCTTGATACTTCACATTATACTTAGGCCAGTAGCTCAATTGGTAGAGCACTCGTCTCCAAAACGAGCGGTTGTGGGTTCGATTCCTGCCTGGCCTGTATAAAGACGCCCAATCTGATGACGGCGTCTTAGCTGTAGAATGAAGGAGATCTAACTTGGCTGAGAAAGCAAAAAAACAAAATGCCATCCAGCGTTATTTGAACGAGACTACGGGCGAATTACGCAAAGTCTCCTGGCCAACGCGTCAGGAAGCCGTTCAACTGACAATCATCGTTTTGATTGTTATGGTTTTCATGGGCATTTTCCTCGGAGGGATGGATCTCGTCGCGGGCCATGTATTGAATTTGGTTTTAGGCGTCTAACGATCGAGGCATTGATGGATGTGCAGGAACCTCTAGAGCAGTTTGAATCTGAACCGCAGGAACCAGCGGAAGAATCACAAATTCCTATGGTTGATTCAGCGCGTCAGGAAAAGACTGCTGAGGAAACGGAAGCCGTCCAATCGGTCGAGGAAGAAGCGCTGATGGATTTATCAACGACTGAATCTGAATCGGAAGCCGCATCCACTCCTCGACTGGAAGTTGATTCAGCGTCTCGTGGCGAAGCGCCCACCGAAACCTCCACCGAACCGGCCTGGTATGTGATCCATTGTTATTCTGGATACGAAAACAAGGTTCGCCATAATCTTGAACAGCGTATCGAGACGATGGGCATGAAGGATAGGATTTTCGATGTTGTCATTCCGACCCAGGATGAGATCGAAGTTCGGGATGGCAAACGCCGCACGGTGGAACGCCATATTTTTCCGGGATATGTTCTTGTGAATTTAATTCTCTCGGAAGAATCGTGGTATGTGGTGCGGAATACTCCGGGTGTAACCGGCTTCGTCGGCATGGGAAATCAGCCCACGCCTCTACGCCCCGAGGAAGTTTCGCAGATCGTCAAGCGTATGGAAGCCGATGCGCCGACTGTTAAAGTTTCCTTTAAGGTTGGCGAACGCGTCCGCATTGTTGATGGACCGTTCAATGATTTCCGCGGCACGGTTTCGGAAATCGATATGGAGCGCACGAAGGTGCGCGTGATGGTGTCTTTCTTTGGACGTGAGACACCGGTTGAGCTGGACTTCCTGCAAGTCGAGAAGTCATAATTTGTAAATCACATTGAATTGCAAAGTTCAATGATGAGTGGGAGGACGTCCCTTAATCGTCCGCTAAAACCACTAGGAGTGTAAAAGAATGGCAAAGAAACTAAAGGCAATCGTTCGTCTCCAGCTTGAAGCTGGAAAGGCCAACCCGGCACCGCCCGTTGGTCCCGCATTGGCGGGTCATGGAATCAATATCATGGCCTTCTGCAAGGAATATAATGCCCGCACGGCAAATCGTCCGGGCGAGACCCTTCCGGCAGAAATCACAGTTTATACAGACGGTTCGTTCACGTTCGTATTGAAAACGCCACCCGCTGCGGTTCTTCTGCGAAAAGCCGCAGGCGTGCCGAAAGGTTCGGGCGTGCCGAATAAGGAAAAGGTTGGCAAAGTGACGCGCAAGCAGGTCCGTGAAATTGCCGAACTGAAGATGAAAGATTTGAACGCGATCAATATCGAAGGTGCCATGTTGCAAGTGGAGGGCACGGCACGCTCGATGGGAATCAACGTTGTAGATTAATTAATTTGTGGGAGGGCCTGATCGCCCGTTTGAACCACGGAGGATAAAATGCCGAAACAAGGAAAGAAATATAAGGCCGCTTTGGCCAAAGTTGATCTCGATAAGCAATACACACCGCAAGAGGCAGTGGCGCTCGCGAAAGATACTGCCTATACCAAATTCGATGCGAGCGTGGAAGTTCACATGCGCACTGCGCTCGATCCGCGCCAAGCTGATCAGCAAGTACGCGATGTGGTTGTCCTGCCCAATGGACTTGGAAAAACAGTTCGTGTACTGGTCTTTGCATCTGGTGAAGGTGCGGTTGCTGCTCGTTCTTCCGGCGCCGATCTCGTGGCGGATGACGATGAAACGTTAAAGAAAATCGAAGGCGGCATGACCGATTTCGACGTCGCGATTGCCACACCTGATATGATGGGCAAGGTCGGCCGTCTCGGACGCGTGCTGGGTCCGCGCGGCCTGATGCCGAATCCCAAAGCTGGAACCGTTGTCCCGCCGCAGGATATCGCACGCGCCATCAAGGAAGCCAAAGCCGGACGTGTCGAGTTTCGTCTCGATAAAACCGCCAACATTCATGTGGTGATTGGCAAAGCATCATTTGATGCAAAGAAGTTGTACGAAAATTTTGCAGCCCTGATGAATGCCATCAATAAAGCGCGTCCAGCTGGGGCAAAAGGTTTGTACATCAAGCGTGTTGTTGTCAATGCTTCGATGGGTCCCGGTATTAAGGTTGATCCAAATTTAGCCCTCACTGCAGAGGTTACCGAGTAGAAATACTTGTTTCCTGAATAAGCCACTGCCAATGATGGCGGGTGTTCATCTTCTGATGAACTTAATATCCTGCTTAGGCAGAGACTCAAAGCAAATGTCAACCCACCTGGGTTGTGTCTTTTCATGGACATTGCTAAAAGTCTTTGCCTGTAAGTGGCAAAGACTTTTTGATTGAAAGGAGGTGATATTCGTTGGCTATTACTAAACAGCGCAAAGAAGAAGTTCTCGAAACCTATCGGGACTGGTTGAAGCGCAGTCAGGCTGTGATCCTCGTGGAGTACACAGGCGCAAAGATGAAAAACATGGATGCAATCCGAGCCAAGATACGCGAAACAGGCGGAGAATTCCATGTAGTTAAGAATACATTGGTCCGTCGCGTCTTCTCGGACAATGGCTGGAATCTGCCCGAAGGTTATTTCGCGCAATCGACAGCAGTTTCCTTTGCATTCACGGATCCTGCCGCGACCGCCAAAGCGCTTTCGGACGCGACCAAAGGCATGGAATTTGTTAAGGTTAAAGGCGGCTTCATGGCCGGCCAGGCCTTGAATCCGGCACAGGTTAAAGTGTTGTCTGAATTGCCGCCCCTGCCTGTGATGCGCGCACAATTGCTTGGCGTTTTGCAAGCTCCGGCTGGCAAGCTGGTCCGCACGATTGCTGAACCCGCACGCTCACTGGCTTCCGTTTTCCGTGCATATTCGGAAAAGGCTCAAGCCGCCGCGTAATCTAACTGTCATTGCGAGCCGCCGTAGGCGGCGTGGCAATCTTGTTTTTGAACTAGGAGATTGCTTGTTAAAGACTTGCAACAAAATTATTCAAAAATAAAATCTTTCTAAAAGAAAGCAAGGAGTATCTATACAATGGCTGCAAATCTCGAAAATTTGGTTGAGGAACTGAGCAAGCTCTCGGTTCTCGAGGCCGCTGAATTGGTCAAGGCTCTCGAAACGAAGTGGGGCGTTTCCGCCGCCGCTCCGGTCGCGGTGGCCGCTGTCGCTGGTGCTGCCGCTTCCGCTGAACCCGTCGAAGAGAAAACAGAATTCGATGTGATCATCAAAGATGCCGGTGCGAAGAAGATCGACGTCATCAAAGTCATCCGCCAGTTGACAAGCCTGGGTCTCGGCGAAGCCAAGACGATGGCTGAGACTGCCGGCGGCAAGGTGCTCTCCGCGGTTGGCAAGGATGCTGCCATGGACGCCAAGAAGAAGCTGGAAGAAGCTGGCGCTTCCATCGAAGTCAAGTAAGATATTTTGAAAACCGATCAAAAAGAACGAGGCTACCGGCTCGTTCTTTTTGATTCTTTCAGTAAGGGAGAGGTTTGTAGGTCAGCTGTAGGGGAAAAGTAGGCAAAAATAGTACTTTTTTCCTATTCTCGCCTCTTGACTTCAGCCCCAAAAGCAAATATACTGCTTGAGTATTGGTCTGACCATCATACCACAGGTAACTAATGAAAATTCAACCTATCGCACATCAAACCCTTTCTGAGACAGCCGCTGGCAAGCTGGCGGCTTCGATTCTGGATGGTAGCCTCCCGCCCGGGACGCAGCTTCCACCCGAACGTGAGTTGATGATTCAACTCAAGATCAGTCGATCCACGCTGCGGGAAGCGCTAAAGACCCTCGAAAAGAACAACCTGATCGAGTTCGCGTCCGAATGTAGGATGGTTTGCCAAAGCCGTCAGTGAGTTCGAACATGGCTCAAGCAAGGGAAATGGCCGGGGCTGTGCAGCCCGCTGCACGTTCGGTAACAAACGAACCGCCGACCGGGCCATTGCGTGTACCGATCGCGCCCGATAAACCCATCCATATTCCGAATCTTAAAAAAGACCGCCTCGGAACATTTGAATTCATTTCGTGGTGGGAACGTGAGAAAGTCAAAAACGCCAAGGTGATGGTAATCGGCGCGGGTGCGCTCGGTAATGAAGTTATCAAGAATTTGTCTCTGATGGGAATTGGTAATCTGTTCATTGTGGACTTCGATAAGGTCGAAGCCGCCAATTTGAGCCGCTCCATATTGTTCCGCGAAACGGATAATAATCGCAGTAAGGCCGAGATCGCCGCAGCACGCGCCAAATCCATCAATCCCGACATCCATGTTCAGTATATGAACGGCGATGTGACCACGCAACTTGGGCTGGGAATTATCCGCCGCATGGACGTGGTCATCGGATGCCTCGATAATCGCGAAGCTCGCCTGGCGGTCAATCGCTTTTGCTATTGGGTGAATAAGCCTTGGGTTGACGGAGCGATCCAGGAATTGCTTGGGCTGGTGCGTGTCTTTGTGCCGGGGCAGGGCGCGTGTTATGAATGCACATTGACAGAACAGGCATTGCGCGATCTGTCCATGCGATATTCCTGCCCATTACTGGCACGCCAAAATATTTTGCTTGGCAAGGTTCCGACCACGCCGACCATCGCTTCAATTATCGGAGGGATGCAATCGCAGGAGGCCCTCAAACTGATTAATGGAATGCCGGTCGAAGCAGGCAAGGTGATTCACTACAATGGCATGGTCAATGAAATGCATACCACGGCTTATTCACCGCGCGAGGACTGTGAAAGCCATTGGACGTATGGCGAGATTACGGAATTGCCCGCACGCGCTGAACGTACCACACTTGCGGACTTGTTACGCATCGCGCGCGCGGACCTCGGGCCGGATGCGATGATCGAACTGGACCAAGAACTGATCACTTCGCTCGAATGCCCGAATTGCCATACGATTGAAAACGTTTTCAGGCCGCTAAGTGAAGTCAGCTTCGAGGCGGGGCATTGCCCCACTTGTGGCGTGCTGCGCGAATCGACTCTGACGCATGTCATCGCTGGCGAGGAGGATTTCCTGCATCGTACATTATTAAGCGTCGGTATTCCGCCTTTGCATATTGTGCGTGCCCATAACGGTGTCCAATATCGTTTTTATGAATTGACAGGCGATCTACCGGAAGCACTTCATTTTCATCACTTTGAGCAGACGCATATCATCGTGAATCAGCAATCGCAGAACCATGTCAGGATCAAAGAAGAAGTGGAAAATACGAGCGCGGGAAGCGTTGTAAGAATAAAAAATCCTTCGATTAGTTCTGCCCGCGGTCACGTTAAATTGCGTGGATGAATTCAGGCATAGAATAGCAGCGCGAACGATGAGCTTTGACTCTGACTCAACTCCCGAGCGATGGCATCTGGGCCGAAAGTTAACCCTGCTGTCCTTATTGATCATTGCCTTTGCTTTAGGCCTGGTGATTCTGCTCCGCCAACAAACCGGTTTTCCATCGGCGGTATTTAATATCTTCGCAGATATCAGCATCGGATTGATTGCGGGACTTGCAACGCGTTTTGTGTTGCGTCGGCGAAATTGGTTTATTCGAGGTCTCGCTTCCGTCGCACTGGTTGTGATTGGATTACTGGTATCAGGATATTTTACAGACGGAAGAATTGGTATGGTGTTGCCTCCGGTTGGCCTCGTTCAAGTCGATTGGCTGAGTCAATGGCATATCTCATTAGAGCTTCCACTGCAAATCATGAACAGTCAAATGGGTTGGGCCGCCTTGGTTTCAACGGTGACTGCGATTGACATGTCCTGGATCGCCTTGCGTGCATGGAATCAATCCGCGCCTCGTACAACGGAATCTTCTTCTGTTCCGGCACGAAGAGCGCGAAGGTCAGCACATTCTTCGAGCACTCACGCCATGCCACAATCATCTTTTCCAAAGATTCGGTTTCAGAATTCGAAGGCGAAGCCGAAAGTCCGAAGGAAAAGAACCGAGCATCCTTTAATTTCCACGTCGGTGGCATCTGGCTCAGCGCAAGTTGCGCGGCCAAAGCATTGGAATCCGTTGCATCATAAACCGCAAATTCAGTTGGCAGTTTATGAAGAGCATCGCTGTCCGTACTGTCTCGAAGAAGTGAAACGAAATGACCCACGCGGCGTGGTGGAGTGTGAGGTTTGCCATACATTGCACCATAAAGATTGCTGGGCTATCACCGGCGCCTGCCAGGTGCCGCATCTCAATACTTGATTTGGAGGAAATGCCATGCCTGATTTGAATGTGACGATTGTTTTGCCGAGCGGAGGCGCGCGTGCCGCCGAAGTCCCTGACGATGTTCCGGTTCACGAGTTGATGACAGAATTTACATCGCTATTGCAACTCCCGACCGTTGGACCGGATGGGCGACCCATGGCATATCGCCTCGACAGCAAGGCGCTCGGGCGCGAGCTGAAGGAAGACGAGACACTAGCCGCGGCGGGAATTCCTGAGAACGACCGTTTGATGTTGACCGCGGATATTACTGCTGGTGTCGGTTCAAACATTGTTGCAGAAAGCCCGCGTATGCGGCGTCTGCGCGGCGACTATGAATTGATGCAGGAACTCGCTTCTCGCACCGACCTGATTTCATTCGTGGCTCAATCGCCGCGTCCCAACCTGCCACCGGAGCGTTACATCGTGACGTTCAAATGCAAGAGCATCGCTACGGTGGATCGTCAAGGCAATCCGCAGTTCAGCGATCACCACCAGGTTGAAATTTACCTGCACAATCAATATCCCCAGCGCTGGCCGGGTATGAAATGGATGACGCCGATCTGGCATCCCAACATTAATCACATCAATGGAACGGTATGCATTGATGCCGCTTGGTGGACAGCCAGCCGTTCGTTGGATCGTCTCGTGATTATGTTGGGCGAGATGCTTCAATATAAAAACTTCCACGATGACCCGACCAAGCCGCCGTTCCCGTGGGATCCCGAAGCCGCACGCTGGTCTAGGGAATATCGCAAGACACATCCCAATGCTTTTCCGGTTGAGACGCGTGAGTTGATGCGTCCCGAACGCGTCAAGCTGGGCGCTGGCAAACAAGATAATAAACAGGATCATAAGAAGCCGAGCATCAAGTTCTCGGACCCTGTGTCTACGAATAAAGCGGTAACGCCGTCAAAGGCTGTGAAGCCGAAATCGAAAATCCGAATCAAATAGCCATTCTTCCGCGTTGTGCACAGAGAAGCAAGCAAACCGGTTTTGCAAATGTAAGTTCGTCCAAATTCAGAAAGGAGATTAACCATGTCAGATGTACCTGTCACTATCGTTCTCCCCTCAGGAGGCACCCGCAATGCTGAGGTTCCAAATGATGTGCCGGTGAAAGAATTGATCCCGGAGTTGACCACGTCGTTGGAACTGCCCGTTACGGGTCCGGATGGACGCGCTATGTCCTATCGCCTGGATAGCAAAGCGCTCGGCCGCGAATTGAAAGAGGAAGAAACGCTTTCAGCGGCCGGCATCCCACAGAACGACCGGCTGATGATGACTGCCGATGTAACGGCTGGATAAATTTGGCCGTCCCTCGCCCGCCTTGTTATGAGCAGGGCGGGTTGAGGGCCAGACATAAATTTTATGGCATCCATACCTCGAATCCGTGTTTTGACATCCGATATGACTCAGCCGATCACCACACCGCTTCCGATAAAAAGAGCCAGCCGCTGGAACTCGCTCTACGATGGAAACAATTTACAGCCGCTGGTATCAGTGTTTATGACCCAGCAGGCTTACAGCCGTATTTGTGTTCACTCCGTAAGCGATATGAGAAATGAGGTCGGCGGTTTCTTGATTGGGCAGTGGTGCTTAAGCGAAAGCCATGAGCAGTTTGTGGAGGTTGAATATGCTCTGCCTGCGCGTTACACACGTCAGGGCAGCGTCTATCTGACCTTCACACAGGAAAGTCTGGTTGATATCCATGACCAGATTGACACTAATTACAAGGGCCAGAAAATCGTGGGATGGTACCATACGCACCCCAACATGGGCGTTTTTCTTTCTCATTATGATACATGGCTGCACAGTAACTTCTTTCCAGAACCTTGGCAGGTTGCTCTTGTAGTGGAACCTGTCTCAGCCATCGGTGGTTTTTTCGTTCGCCAAAGAGGTGGAATTTTGGACCCAACCCGCTATTTTGGTTTTTATGAATTGGATGGTAATTATGGCCGCAATATGGTTTATTGGAAGAATTTAAATCAAGTTGAAGCAGAGAAAGGAGTAGCTAAAAATGAGTAGACGTATGCGAACGTATTTCTATGCAGTGCTCGGAGCAATTGGTGGACTCATTGGTTGGCAGGTGAGTGATATGCTTGGCCTTTCATTCGCCTCCAGCTTGTATATGAGCGAAGCTGTCGTCGGCGCGCTGGTCGGCTTATGCATCGGCCTCTTCATCGGAATCACCGAAGGTTTGATGACGCGCAATTTTGTCCAAGCCATAAAGGCCGGAGTTGTTAGCGGCCTCTTGGGCCTTGTAGCTGGCGCGATCGGTTTGCCGCTCAGCGAATTCCTGTTTCAGTCTGCAGGCGCTGGTTACTTTGGCCGTGCGCTTGGCTGGGGTATATTTGGTTTGCTAATCGGTTTGGCTGAAGGTGTAGTCGGCAAGAGTCAGGTTTGGAAAGGGATGCTGGGCGGCTTGATTGGCGGCGCGCTCGGCGGAGTTTTGCTCGAAGCTGTCCATAACTTGCTCAAGGATCCGCTGATCGGTAAAGCCTCAGGCTTGGTCTTGCTTGGCGCGTCTGTTGGAGCGTTTATCTCCTTGATTGTTGTGCTGTTATCACGTGCTTGGCTTGAAGTAACTTCTGGCAAGCTCAAAGGCACTGAGTTCATTCTCGATAAGTTTCTGCATGCTGGCGGGCCGGCGATTGCCATTGGCAGTTCGGCATTGAAATCGGAAATTGTTTTGCCGGATCCAGACATCGCTCCTCAACATGCCATGCTGACTGGCGATGGTAAACAGTTTAGTGTTAAAGATATGAGCCTCTCGGGAACTTTTATCAATAACAAAAAAATCGAACTTGCCCGGCTCGTTAATGGACAAAAGATTCGTATGGGCAATACTGAGATGGTCTATCACGAAAAGAGGTAACCATGCGAAAAACCTTCCGCTTCATTCTAACCCTTAGCCTGTTACTCGTCCTGACGTTGTGGATCACGCCGGGAGCTTTTGCTCAAACGCCGACGCCTGTACCGCAAATCCGTATCACCCAAGTCGATAACTCGAAGTTTCCTCAAGTCACAGTTTACGTTTCCGTGACAGATGCCAATGGCCAGCCGGTGGGGGTTGATTCTAGCACTATTCAGATTTCTGAAAACGGCCAGGTGATGAAAACAACTGCCAGCGCGATGAATGTCAATGGTCAAACGACAAAAGGGCCTGGTCAGTTGACGACTATGCTGGTGATTGATGTCTCTGGCAGTATGGCAACGGCAAATAAACTGACTCAGGCAAAGGCCGCAGCTGAGGCTTATATAAATCAAATGCGACCCGGGGATCAGGCCGGAGTGATTGCCTTCGATACCCATACTAGCATCGTACAGGCAATTACAACAGATCATCAAGCTTTAACCAATGCGATTAACTCACTTCAACCTGGCACGGATACGGCAATGTTCGACGCATTAACAAGCGCGGAACACTTGTTGGCAAATGTAAGCGGCCGCAAGGCAATTCTATTGTTAACAGATGGTATGGATAATCGCAGTAAAAATAATGCAGATGCTGTCATCAAGAGTATTGGTCCGAGCGGGCTGACTATTTCCACAATTGGTTTGGGCAATCCTCAAGATGTCAAGAGTCTACAAGGGATTGACGAGACTAGTTTAAAGTCCCTCGCGCAGCAGGCTGGGGAAATCTATACTTACGAGCCGAATCCATCTCAGCTTGCATCCATATTTCAACAATACGGAACCGCTCTGCAGAGCGAATATGCTTTGACTTATACATCGCCGTCCACTTTGCGGGATGGTGTAAATCGCAACTTATCTGTGAGCCTGATTGGTAGCGCACTCACAGTGCAATCTCAATATAACCCCGGCGGTGTTCTACCTGAAGTCGCAGGTCAGAACTGGATGTTGTTTGGCGGCATCTTAGTCGTTTTGCTGATTTTGCTGGTAGTGCCTATGCTCGTTAATTTGGGATTGCGCTCGACCGGTGGTGGCCGCAAAAAGGGCCGCGTGCGAATTCGCTGGTCAGTCCAGCTCCGCTCCTCAAAAAGGACATGTAAAGCTCAAATGAACAAAAAATCAGACTCCAATTGGAGTTTGATTTTTTTATTGTACGTTGGATTAGGAAACCATCTCAACTTTCCGAATGACCATTACAACTTTGCCTTTGATCTCCAGCGGCTCATCCTTATTGATAAAAATTGGTTTCATGGTTGGATTGGCAGGCTGGAGGCGATATCGCTCTTTTTCCTTGAAGAAATATTTCAACGTTGCTTCGTTGTCACGCGGCAACCACACGGCGACCATTTCGCCGTTGCGGGCTTCGTCGGCACGTTTCATTACCACAATATCGCCATCATTAATCATGGCATCAATCATTGAATCTCCTTTGACTTCCAAGGCATAAAGATCGGCACCTTTTTCCTTGATGGGGAGGAGATTGCGGGCTACGTCGACTGCGTTGGCCTCATTATCGGTCAGATAATTTACTCCGGGTTGAAGTTCGGGCAAAGGGAGACCAGCCGCGATGGGTCCGAGAATGGGAATATGTAAAGTATCGACTGATGCGTTAGCGCCAATCACGCGCAAGCCGCGCGAAATTTTCCGATCTCGTTCTATATAGCCGCTCTTCTCAAGTTGATCAAGATAGTAATTGACCACAGATGTGGAAGAGATATCGCAATTCTCACCGATCTCCCGAATGGAAGGTGGGTGCTTGTACTTGCGCTGATATTCCTGAATAAAATCCAGGATTTTTTGGTGGCGTTCTCCCAATCCTTTGCTTTTTCGAACCATCATCATTTGTGCCTCCTGAGCTAAAGTGGTTTTGTATTCAAAACCATAAACCGCTCATTTGTGCTATGAATAATACCTGAACATGCGTTCGATGTCAAGACTTTTGTGGATTCCTGTTGATAATATTGCCAGCTCGAATTTTGAAAATTTCGGAGATTTCGATCTAATGTAATCAAGAAAGTAAGTTGTATTCCATAAAATTTAATAAATAATTAATTATCTAAATAAAAGTACTTGACAAAATCAATATTATGAATATAATACTATTAAAATTTGCAAAGGTTAATAGCAAAGGAGGCTGTTATGTTTTATCGTGACCGACTCAGTGGTAAATATGAAACCCATCAACGCAATCACACGTATCTACTGGACGAATTAGATAACCTAGTTGTAGATGCAAAGGTGAAAACAGAAAGTTGGTATAAAACTAGTCACCTGACACTTTAACAAAAGAAGAGTTGATCGGCAGGAAATCGAGTAAAGTGATTTTGCTACAAAACATTTTGCCCGGAGGTTCGAATGCCGATCAACATGACCTATCGTACTTGGATTCAGCGAATTTGTGAACTGCGTCCAAAACAACGAATCACCCAAGGTCAGAATTTTGTATGGTTGCTGGTAGGAATTTATCATAGTCACTCTGTGCACCTGAGTAAAATTGCTGGAAAAGTGATCAGCAATGCAAAGAACGAAAGTACGGTACGACGCTTGAGCCGATTTCTGGCGAACTCTGCGATCGATGTGCGTCGTTGGTATAAACCGATTGCCAAGGGCTGGTTGCAATCGCAGTTTGAACGGGTGGGCGAAATCCGTCTCATGGTCGATGGCACCAAAATTGGTTTCGGCCACCAGTTGCTCATGGTCTCTCTAGCCTTTCATCACCGAGCGGTTCCGATGGCCTGGACTTGGATCCCATACGTTCGCGGTCACAGCACCGGCCAACGGCAGGTGAAGTTGTTGAAATATGTGCGCAGCCTGCTTCCTCCAAAAGCACCCGTTTTTGTGGTGGGAGACAGCGAATTTGGCTCAATTTTCGTGCTCCGGCAGCTCGATGTATGGCATTGGTTCTATGTCTTGCGCCAAAAAGGTAACACGGGGTTGTGGCTCAACGAGCAGACGGGCTGGAAAGATTTGGCTAGCTTTGTTCAAAAAGCCGGACAATCCGCTTGGTGTCCAAAAGCATATTTGACCCAGCAAGAAATGTATCCGGTGTCCGTTTTGATTTACTGGCAGGTTGGCGAAAAGGAACCTTGGTGTCTCGCCACCAATCTGCCGGATGCAACTTTGACCGTGCGGTATTATCGCAGAAGGATGTGGATCGAAGAGATGTTTGGAGACTTCGACTGGAAGGAGCAGTCACTTCGCAAAAAACACGGCTTTGATTTGGAAGGTACTATGCTTCATCATGCTGCTCGTCTGTCTCGTCTCACTTTAGCCGTGGCGTTCCTTTATGATTGGCTTCTTTCGGTAGGCAGCCAGACCATTCGCGCAGGCTTGCGTCATCTCGTTGATCGCAAAGATCGTCGCGATCTCAGTCTTTTTCAAATCGGTCTGCGCTTCATAGATCGAAAACTGTTACATTCTCTTTCAATTTCGGTACCACTTTATGTTCATTCCTAAAACTGTCCGGTGACTAGGTATAAAAGTGTTTTGGCGCGTATTGGCGATATTTTGATCTCGGTAGGAAATTCGATGAAAGAACGCGACGGCGAATTACATCTATAACCTTATCTTCATTAACGAGGCGAAGAAATGAAACCATCTTTGAATAAATGTCCTGTATGCGGAGATAACCTGTTGGTTGCCCGTTATCATTGCAATACTTGCGATACGGTTATCGAAGGACGCTTTGAAAATAGTGCCTTTCCCGGTTTGACTGCTGAACAAATTGAATTCGTCAAAACTTTTGTTCGATGCGAAGGCAAGATCAATCGTATGGAAGGGGAGTTGAATTTATCGTATCCAACCATCCGCAATCGCTTGCATGAGACCATCCGCGCCATGGGCTTTGAACCCGGCAAGGATGAATCGTTGGATGTCAGTGAAGAGAAACGGCATTCCGTTCTTGAAGATTTGGATGCCGGCAAGATTTCAGCCGAAGATGCCATGCGCATGTTGCGCGGCGAGGAGTAAACCATGACCACTCAAACTATATCTTTGGGATCCAAACCTGAAATTGAAATTACAAATGTCGGCGGTGATTTGACTGTCGAAGGTTGGGAACGCGCTGACCTTGAAGCTCGCAGTGATGATTCGCCTCGTATTGAGCAAGATGGCGATGAAGTTACTTTATCGTGTGGAAGCGACTTAAAAGTTTCTATGCCGCGCGCTGCAAGCCTGACTATCAGTTATGTTGATGGCGATTTGAAAGTGGAAAATTCGGATGGCAACGTCGAAGTTTCTTTCGTTGGCGGTGATGTGATGTTGCAAAACATCACTGGCGAAGTTTCGCTCAAAGGCGTAATTGGTGGAGAGACACAAACCGAAAATGTCCGCAAGATAACGATGAGTGTACTGGGCGGTCATGTTGGCGCGAATGTTTCAGCAAAAGTTCAACACAAGGTGGATGAAGCGATGCGTCGAGCTGATCGTAAGATTTCACGAGGCTGAACAAAAACTGCGCCAGGCTCATTCTGCCCATTTGCAATCCAGAATGCAAAATATTGAACAACTAAGAATGCATCATGCTGGACAGCCCGTTCCGCCAAGCGAACCATCATCACGGCGCTTCAATTTTGGTTTGAATGCTTCGCAAGCTGAAGAGGCAAACCAGCCTGTGTCTGATGAAGAACGCATGGCAATCTTGAAGATGTTGCAAGAAAAGAAAATTACATCTGAAGAGGCGGATAAATTGCTTGCGGCACTTGAAGGAGGCGAGTGATGTCTTCCGAAGAGCGCCAACAGATCCTCAAAATGGTGGAGGATGGCAAAGTCAGTGCGGACGAAGCCGTGAAGCTGATGAAGGCGCTGGACGAATTGTCAGTGGAGATGGAAATCATCGAAGCCGCGCCCGCCTCTTCATCCGGACCGGAAGCGGAATTAGATTCAATGAAACCCAACGCACCTGAATTTGAAGAAGTCGCACGTCGGGCACGTCGACTCTGGCAGATCCCATTATGGATTGGCGTATTGGTTACCATCCTTTCTGCTTACTGGATGTACACATTGGTCAATGCATCCAATTATGGATTCTGGTTTTACTTTGTGTGGCTTCCACTTATATTTGGAATCTTAATGATCGCATTGTTTGCGAGTTCCCGAACCTCTCGATGGTTGTATGTGAATGTGGAACAAGCAGAAGGCGAATGGCCACGCAATATCACTCTTGGATTTCCGATTCCCCTTGGATTGGCAAGCTGGTTTCTCCGCAACTTTGGAAACAACATTGAAGGCTTGAGACAGGCCAATGTGGACGAGATCATTGAAATAATGTCGAAGGAAATATCAGCGAAAGAACCGTTGATTGTAAATATAGATGAAGCCGAGCACGGTGAACGTGTGCAGGTTTACATTGGGTAGGAGGAACAAATGGCAAACGCAGAAGAACGTATGAAGATTTTGAAGATGATCGAGGAGGGAAAAATTAGTGCGGAAGATGGCGCGAAATTGCTGGCGGCATTGAGCGAGGGACACCGTTCAGGAATGGCGAATTCATCACGGTCGGCAGCCGCAGGTCACTGGCTTCGAATCCGCGTGACGGATATGGCGACAGGTCGCTCGAAGGCCGCGGTTCAGATTCCGTTAGGAACTCATCGACGCGGGCTTGAAGATCGGCGCGCATTTTGCACCTGAAGTTGAAGGCATTGATATGTCGTCCGTGATGGATGCCTTGCGCTCCGGCGTGACCGGCAAGATCATAGATGTCACCGATGATGAAGACGGTGAGCATGTTGAGATTTATGTGGAATAAACCGCTTAGGACAATAAATGATCAGCAATACTTTGTTTATTTACATAACCCTTGGACTGTGGTTGTTAATGACGATCTATTGGTTGATCACCGCAAAAACCAATTGTCAAACGAGATTTTCTTCCGAGCTCTTTTCGCTGGCTAAGCTTATTGGTTCAGGTTTAGTGGTTTACTTGCCGCTCTTGATCGGCGGGCTAATCTCTGCAAAGCTTTATCCAAACAATCTTTGGATGGATAGCGTTGGTATCGTCATATGCCTTCTTGGTGTTGGTTTAGCTGTGTGGGCAAGAAGTGTTTTGGGAAAGAACTGGAGTGGTAGGGTGATGCTTCAAAAAGAGCATCATTTGATCACGGAAGGCCCGTATAACTTGGTGAGGCATCCAATCTATTTTGGCGTCTTGATGGCTATGTTTGGTTCTTCTTTGGTGATCGGTCAGATATTTGGCTTGGCTTATTTCATCTTTTCTGCTTTTGGGTTATGGATAAAAAGCGGACAAGAGGAAGCTCTCCTGACTACGCAATTTCCAAATGATTATCTCCAATACAAACAAAAAGTTAAGATGCTGTTGCCCTATCTTTTTTGAGACAATGGAAAATATTGAACGCGTTAAAATTTCAATTGCAATAGGAGCTTGATAAATGAATAAAACTGTGAAAGCTTATAAGGGTCTTCCGATGGAAGGCATTATTGCAAGTTGGTATGCCAAAACAACTCTCAAAGATTTGAATCGTCATAAGCTGATGGCGGGTCAACTGGTCAGTAAAATTCCAGCTGGCGGCAAAGTGCTTGAGATTGCGCCAGGGCCGGGGTACTTCTGCATCGAGCTTGCCAAGCTGTGCAATTTTCAAATCACGGGCTTGGATATCAGTAAATCTTTTGTCGAGATCGCAACTTAGAGAGCGTTTCTTAAATCAAGTTGCGACCATTTTAAGCATGCGACGGACGCTGGCAATGTAAACCATCAATTCACTAGAGGAGACGGTATGCTCAAAGTCACGAGCCAAGCGACGGTAGCGACCCAACCAACCAAAGGTGCGCTCCACCACCCAACGCCTTGGCAAGACTTGAAATCCTTTCATATCATCAGAACGTTTTACGATTTCCAAGACCCAGCCGAATTGCTGGCGAACAACCGCCACGATCGAAGTATAGGCACCGTCGGCCCAGATCAGCTTCAAGCGGCACCAACGATTACTTTAGTTTCCGCTAACTGGATTAGATAAAGAAAGCGGTAATGACGTAAAGCGTGGTAATCTTATTTTGTGAAAAAATCCCACAACGCCATTACCAAAACGAATCATACCATAACCGTTTTGGACGAACTACTTGAAGGGTTGCCCATTGGAACGAATTTTGCGATGCTGCATGTGTTCTGGGCGTTTTTGAGCGGGCAGTTGTTACCGAGTTGCGGCGCATTGTTTCCTGCCTTGAAAGCCATTGGCTTGGAAGATAAAGCAGTACGCAGAGCTTGGGCAGCGACCAATAGTGGCGTCTGGCAAACCACAACTCTGATAGCGCAATGGAGCAAGCATGTGGAAAGCTTGCCCGAGTGGCAACGACATGAATATGAAGGATACAAACCTGTGGTAGCCGATGTGACCGCTTTTTGGCGTCCGACCTTGAAAAACTGTCCAAGCAAACATTATCATCCAGCCGCTGGGCGTGCTTTGCCAGCGGTTATCTTTGGAGTGGTAGGTAAGGTGGGAGAAATCAACGGACAGCGGATCGCATTGCCGCAGGCGTTTGAACGCGTTCACCCCAAAGATCCGAGTGAAAAGCGGTTATGGAGGATCATTCTCAAAAACATCAAGAAAACGCTTTCAGCGGACGAAATTGTGGTAGTCGACGCAGGCGTGAAGGTGAGTGACCTACAAGAAGCCGAGATAGTGCAGTACGAGTTGCGTTTAGCAAGCAACTTTACAGCCCGCCGCAACGTGCTCCCGAATTATTGTGGCGTGGGGCGCATGCCTGTCTACGGAGAATTGATCCGTCCGCTGGCACGCGCGCATAAAGGAAACGTGATCGCCGCAACTGCGCCGGATAAGATACAAAGTTGGGAAGAGCAGGGTCATGTCCTGCGAGCAGAGATTTGGTGTAACTTGGTTTTACCTGACTGCGCGCCGAATGCCTGCAATCAAACCTTTGATGTCTACGCCATCTATGATCCCGATTTTGATACCCCTTGGTTGTTAGCGACTCCTGTGGTTCTCAAACCGATCAGTGTCAGCAACATATACAAAGACCGTTGGCCGGTCGAGCAAGTCCCTTTGAGCGCTAAACAGATGATTGGCGCTCATCGCCAATTTGTTCATGCCGAAGAAATGATCCAGCGTTTGCCGGAACTGGCGCTCATGGCTGGTTCTATTCTAAGTTTTCTCGCAGCCACCACACCCGCCACCCCCACAGGATTTTGGGATCGAATACCCAAAAGAACCCCTGGTCGTTTTCGCCGCACACTGGCAGGACGCGCATTTCCCGAAGTTGTCAATCTTTCTGGGCGACTTCGAAAAAAGAACTCGGTCACTGCTCATTTACCCAAAGGGCACCTCGCACGAATAGCAAAAAGCACTCCAAGAACCGCTTTTTCCGCTTTATGTTAGCGGAAACTAAAGGATTATGAACACTGCCTTTGATGAGCTCAAACAATTTTTGTAAGGTTAGATAGCCACCGGCGCCATCTTGAATACTTGCACTATGAACCACCACCAGCAATACCAACCCCAACGTATCCACGATCAGATGCCGTTTCCGCCCTGGCGTCTGCTTATGGACGTCGATTCCGCGTTCTTCGCCGCCTTCCGAGGTCTTCGCACTTTGGCTATCAATGATCGCAGCACTCGGCTGCGGATCCCGTCCGGCTTTCTTCCGCACTTGTTTCACCAACCTTTCATTGATTGCTACCCACAGCCCATTCCGTTTCCGACTGAAAGTCGCAGTCACTTCGCAACGCCAATAATAGCCATAAACGGTTGGCCAAGGCGGAAAATCGACCGGCAACATGCGCCACTGGCATCCTGTGCGGTTCACGTACACGATCGCATTCAGGATTTGCCACATTTCCCATTTGCGAGGTCGACCCCGCTTATAGCTCGGAAAGAATTCCATAATCTGCTGCCATTCGGTATACTTGAGATCGGTCGGGTAAGTTTGAGTGAATTTAGCCATTCCCCAATCTTATCCGACCATTTAAGAAACACTCTCTAAGAACGTGGTAGAAGCGAATGTCAAAGTTGACTTTCGACAAGGGAACGCTGCCGCGATGCCTTTCGCGGACGGAACGTTTGACTTTACATTCTGCCAAGCTGCGTTCAAGAATTTTAGCGAGCCTGTCAAAGCGATTGCCGAAATGTATCGGGTGTTGAAGCCAAGAGGCGTCGCGGTGATTGTAGATATGCGGCATGATGCAACTCCCGAAGACATTGAACAGGAGGTCAAAGGGATGGGACTTGACCGCCTCAATGAATTCTTCGTCCGTTGGACCTTCAAGCAGATGTTGTTGAAAAGCGCATATCAAGTTGAGGGTATGGAGTCAATGGTCGCCCAAACCCCATTCGGCAAAGGCAGAATCGAATCAAAAGGTATTGGCTTTCAGCTCTGGCTGGAAAAATAAGCGATACAGAACAAATAGTGGAGCGCAAATGAACTCAGATATTCTTGCAATGGTATGTGATCCGATTACATATGATCTGCTTGAAGTTGAAACCGCTTTCGACTCGCATGGACGCAAGCAGGAATTTCTCGTTAATCGGAAAACCGGAAAGTGCTTTCCGATTCGTGAAGGCATTCCGATTTTTCTCGAAAATGATGCCATAACCGGATCGAACAAAAAATATCAATCCATGTATGACCGCTTCGCTCCGCTCTATGATTTCTCAACCTGGGCGTACTCGAATTGGAAAGGGATGAATGTTGAGGCCCGCTTACGGGAATATCTTGATGAACTTGAAGTGAAAGATGGAAACCGCGTGCTGGAGGTCTCAGTGGGCACGGGACGCAATCTTCAGTTTTTGCCGCGTACCGCGCAATACTTTGGATTGGATATCTCGTGGGGAATGTTGAAGCAATGCCAGCGCAACTCGAGAAAATGGAATCTCGATATCTCGCTCTTTATGGGAAACGCTGAATTTTTGCCGTTCAAAGATAATTCATTTGACGTGGTATTTCACTTCGGCGGGATTAACTTTTTCAATGATCGGGCAGCGGCGATTCGTGAAATGATCCGTGTGGCGAAACCGGGAACCAAGTTCGTTATCGGCGATGAAAATGAAGATCTGGCGAAAAAATATGAAAACATTCCAGGCATGGATGGGTGGTATGGCAACCGCGCACAAGCCATCACTGCACCGATTGATCTCCTGCCGCCGGAAATGCAGGAAGTGCGCGTAAAAGACATTTCGGGCGGCGAATTGTATTGTTTGTGTTTTAGAAAACCATATTAGTCGAACACGAATGGACATTATAGGTTTCCAGAACATATAAACAGAATGGAAGTAAAATAAGTGGAGTCCGAAGTCGACAGATTTCGGACTCCTTTATGTGGTGAGGTGAGAATGCAAACACAAGAAAAGCCGCGTCTAAGCGGTATGATCGGGTTTAGTGTCGTCTGGATTGGTCAGATTGTTTCGGTGCTTGCCAGCGGCATGACTTCCTTTGCCATGACGATTTACATGTATCAACAGACACATTCCGCCACGGCAATGGGATTCGTGCAAGTAGCTTATATCACGCCGTTCCTGATCATGTCCCCGATTGCCGGTGTGATGGTGGATCGCTATAACCGCAAGCTGATGATGATGGTCAGCGATATTGCCGGTGGAATCGCAACACTCTCGCTATTTATTTTATATGCCACAGGCCATTTGCAATACTGGCACATTTATATTGCGGTGGCGGTTTCAGGCATTGGCACCACATTTCAATGGCCTGCCTATTCTGCGGCGATCAGCACGATGGTTTCCAAAGAACAATATGGACGCGCCAACGGCATGATGTCGTTGATCGAAGCAGGACCTGGCGTACTCTCGCCGTTTTTAGCGGGTGCGCTGATCCCGATCATTCAAATCGGCGGAATCCTTTTGATCGACTCGATCACGTTTTGGACTGCCATCTTTGCGCTGACACTGGTCTTTGTTCCGCAGCCGCTGCGCACTTCGGAGGGGGATCAATCCAAAGGTGGTTTTTGGAAGGAAGCCGCGTTCGGTTTCAAATATATTTTTGCGCGTCCTAGTTTGCTCGGCTTGCAAATGGTTTTCTTCTTCGGCAATCTATTCTCGGGAATCGGTTTTACTGTTTTAGCGCCAATGCTTTTGGCGCGCACGAATCAAAATACGATCATCCTCGGCTCAGTCGAATCCGCGGCGTCCATTGGCATGGTGATTGGTGGCATCGCGATGAGTGCCTGGGGCGGATTCAAAAAAAGAACGCATGGTGTTTTGTTTGGCTGGATTGCCGGTGCATTGTTCGGCAATATTATTTTCAGCCTTGGACACAGCCTGCCCATTTGGGTGCCTGCCGTTTTGTTAGGCGGGCTTTTCAGTCCGCTTGTCAACGGTTCGAATCAAGCGATCTGGCAGGCGAAGGTTGCGCCCGATTTGCAAGGACGCGTCTTTTCAACGCGGCGTTTGATTGCGTGGTTTACGAATCCGATCTCGCCGATCATCGGAGGAACGTTATCGGACTTCCTGCTCGAGCCGGCGATGAAAGCTCAAACGAGCGGATTCTCTCGTTTCTTCGCGCCCGTCTTCGGGTCCGGACCCGGAAGCGGCATGTCGCTCTTGATCTTTATCTGCGGCTTCGGCGTCTTGCTCGTTGGCATTGCAGGATATTTTGTTCCCGCCATCCGCAATGCAGAAGCAATTCTTCCAGATCACGATGCATTGCCGGCCGCGCAAGTTGCATCCACTGATTAATTTACCACCAAGGATTTAACAAAAAAAGTCTCCTGAGTTTTCAGGAGACTTTTTTTGTTTAGGTGAGCGATTAGAAGCAACCGCCGCCACAGCAATTGCCATCGCAATCGCAATCAGGAACTACCGATAAATTAGTCATCGCATTCACCTCCTTTCTGAAAATTATTCCAGTTATTATTATGGTTTGTTGGCTGTGATCTTTGCGCTGAACACGCCTATCTAATTCCTTTGCAACCGATCGCCACAAAAATGCTCAACGGATCGACCTTGCCATCAGGGCTGCAGGCCTTGCATGTACCCTCGGCGCAATCCACATCGATTTCATTCAAGCCTGCTGCTGCAAACCACTTGCGGATATCGTCCCGCTCAAAGCCAAGCCAGATGTCCGCCATTTGTTCTCTTTGCCATTCGTGGTTGTGGATATCAAGATCGGTTATGCATAATACGCCGCCCGGTTTTAGAATGCGTACCATTTCTTGAATGGCTTTTTCTGGTTCGGGCGCGTGATGCAAATACATGTTGGCAAAGACGCCATCAAGGGAATTACCAGGGAGCGGGATTTGATCTCCCGTGGCAACGCGCAGCTCTATATTCTGAAACGATGAAAGATTCTTTTTTGCAATTTTGAGCATTTCTTCGTTGGCATCAAAGCCATAAACTTTTGCTGCGTGCGGAGCCAGTCCTGCCGCGACAAAGCCCGTACCCGTGCCAATATCTGCTGCCACCGCGCCTTCGCGAAGTTTTGCTTTTGCAATAGCAGAGTCACGCATTTGTTCAGTGAAATATCCGTTGCGGATCTCGTCCCATTGGTCGGCTACTTTAGTGAAGTAGGTTTGTGAGTCATTCATGATTTATTTTCCTGTGGTTTATTGGCTGTGATTTTCGCGCTGAAGACCGTCTTGGAAATTTTCTCACGCGAAAAAGCTTTCAAATCAACCGATGTGCCTAGATCGCTAATTGCTTCATCAATCATGGCATCATCGAAATAGGTGGGCGTAACAGAAATATTGGTGAGTCCGGCGGATTCCATTGCGGCTCGATAATCTTTGATATCCAACGCGCCCGCGATACAACCAGCCCAAGCGCTCATGCTTTTCTTAATCGCTTCCGGCAGCGGACCATCGGTGACGATATCCGACACGGCGAGTTTGCCGCCGGGTTTGAGCACACGGAAGGCTTCGCTGAAAACTTTGGCTTTATCGGGCGAAAGGTTGATGACACAATTCGAGATGATGACATCCACGCTATTCGCATCCACTGGCAAATCTTCGAGATAGCCCTGGCGGAATTCTACGTTGGTGATGTTCAAGCGTTGCGCGCTGGTGCGGGCACGCTCGATCATTTCAGGAGTTATATCCACGCCGATGGCTTTTCCCGTCGCACCGACTTTCTTGGCGGCGAAGAAACAATCGAGTCCTGCGCCGGAACCGAGATCGAGCACAATTTGACCGGGTTGCAAGCTTGCAAGCGTGATCGGATCGCCGCAGCCATAGCTGGTAGATGAGATATCGGATGGCAAGGTGGAAATTAAATCAGCCGGGTAGAGACTGCTCTGAGGGCTGCAGCACGCGTCGGAACTGCAGCAAGAAGCGGAGTTCTTGATTTGTTCCGCATAATGCTCGCGAACACTTTCGTGAATGGTATCGGGATTTTGGGTCATGTTGGTCTCCTTATATAGATGGTTGTCTATGTATTGGGGTAAAAAGAATGGACGCGTTTTGAGCGTCCGCTCTTTTTAGCTTGAAAGGGTTTTGACGAGTTTTTCGGTGGTCTTGGTTTCAGGCGCAAACTTGATCATCAACTGTCCGCAACAAGCCACGACGCGATCCTGGTTCAACGAATAAAAAGTTTGCTTGCCATCTTCGCGCACATTGACCAGTCCCGCCTCGCGCAGAATGGCGAGATGATGGGACACCGTGGGTTGCGTGACGTGCGTCTTCTCGACGATCTCGTTGACCGAGAGCGAGGTGCAGCAACACAAACTCATGATCTTCTGGCGAGTCTCGTCGGCAATGGCTTTTGCGAACAGTACGGCATCTACAGTAGTCATATCGATAACCTTCGATGTGTATTATATAGATAATTGTCTATTTGTCAAGAGGCAATTATCGATGAGCTATATGACTACATCAAACCATCCATCACTTCAACGGGCACAACCGCCGCGCCGACAATACCCGGTCCGGTATGGACTCCCAGCACAGGCGAGATACGCATCACTTCAAGTTTGGCAATGTTCAATTTTTGTTTGAGTTCATTCGAAAGTTCTTCAGCTTTATCCGCAAAGCGTCCGTGCAAAACCGTGACCCATAACGGCGCATTGGCATATTTATTTAATAGATGTTCTGTGATCGCCGACATGCCTTTACCAATCGTGCGCGCCGTCGTGACGGTGCTGTATCTGCCATCCGTATCGACGCGGATGACAGGCTTGAGATGCAAAATCGCGCCAGCCATCGCTTTGACTTGTCCGATTCGTCCGCCGCGCGCCAGATAATCCAGCGTATCGAGCGTGTAAATCACTTCGGTCTTCTCGCGGATTTTCGCCAGTCGCTCTTGAATCGCTTGCATCGTCCAGTTAGCCTTTGCGGCCAGCGCGGCGGTGATGACTTGGAAGCGTTCACCGCCGGATAAGGTGAGTGTGTCCCATAACGCGACATTTGCTTCGCGCTTGGCCTCTTCTCCGCCTGCGCGCGCCGCGTTGATAGTTCCGCTCAAGCCGGATGAAATGTGAAGCGAAAAAATATTTTTATCGAGCTTTGCAACCTTGCGATAGATTTCTGCGAAGATTCCGCTGGACGCCATGGCAGTAGTGGGAATATTCGGTCGCATCGCTTCGAGCCGATCATAGAATGCGTCTGCCGAAATATCCATGGAACTGACTTCACCTTCCGGAAATTGAATGTAAAGCGGAGCTTGTTCGATGCCAAATTCTTTCAATTCTTCTGCGGATAAGTCCGCGGCGCAATCCGTAACGATTTTCATTGTTCTCTCCTTTAGCTGTTGGTTAGTAAATAGCGATTCTCAAAAAACCATTTCACGGTATCGGCAATGGTTTCATATACCGTGCGCGGGTGATAACCCAGTTCGCGCGTCGCCTTGTCATGGCTGATGTTGCAATTGCTTTGCAGAACTTCCAATGAATACGGAGTAAAGCGCGGCGTGGATTTTGATTTGCGGTAATACCATGGCGCAAAACGTGCCGCGAACTCTGCCAGATCAAATGGCACTTTCATTTGAAAGAAATGTTTCCCCGTGATCTCGCGCACGGTTTCAAGCAAATATCGCACGGAAATTTTTTGTCCGGATAAGATGTAACTTTCGCCGCGCTGGCCTGTATCCAACGCCGCAATCATTCCATTGACGACATCGCGCACATCCACAAAATTGTATGCGCCGTCCACGTAAAGAGTCGGTTTGGCGAACGCTGCATCCTGGATGACCAAGCCCATCATCGAGCCGCGGAAATCGTATGGGCCGATGACTCCGGTCGGACAAACAATCACCGCTTCCAGTCCCGCTTGAGCTGCTTTCTGAACCTCGAGTGTTGCTTCCGCCTTTGAACGATCATATTCGCCATAGGCATTATCTGGATCATATGGAAGGCGTTCATCAATCAAACCACCTTCCACACGCTGGATGGCATGGATCGAACTCGTGTAAACTATCTTCTTCACGTGGGCTTCTTTCGCAACTTGCATCACGTTGCGCGTACCTTCCACATTGACTTTGCGTACGAAAGGATTTTCTCCGGGCATGATTGATATGATGCCCGCGAGATGAAAAACTTCCGCGTATACCTTGGAAAGCTTTGAATAGGGAGGCGGTATCGAGCACGTCGCCTGCCATCGCTTCAACATTCAGACCTGCAAGCGGGGCGCGGCTTTCTCCCGGCAAAATCAACACTCTAACTTTTTCGCCGCGTTCGAGCAACTTGCGGACGAGGACGTTTCCAATGTGTCCTGTCGCGCCGGTAACTAAAATCATTCTACTTGCCTCATTTCTTTATCAAACTATCTAATAACATGGTCGTGCTTTCGCGCGCCACCTTTTCCCATTTTGCGCCTTTGGGGTCGAGCAGACTTTGCAATAACAATCCCATCGCGGTAGAGACGATCAAGCGTGATGCGATTTGCGGATCCACATCCACAAATGAACCTTCATCCACACCCTTCTTGATCAGCGACGTGAAATATTTATGATAGCGGCGATACGGTGCGATGCTGGCCTGCCAGATTTTCTTATCACGGCTGGCCTGCAGCCAGAATTCCATGAACATCGGTAAATGATTCCCTGCCGTTTCAAAAATATAGGGGAAGGCTTCCGTCATTTGCATGATGGTTTCAGGTGCGGTCTTATCTTTGGATGCTTCGATGGCGGTATCAATCGTTTTCAGCCAGCCATCCAGCAATGCCAGGAAAAGCGCCTGCTTGCTTTCAAAATGATGATAGAACGCGCCCTTGCTGATTCCCGCTTCATCACAAATATCGTCCACGCTGGCGGCGTTGAAGCCGCGATCGGAGAATAATTTGACTGAGGCTTCCATGATTCGAGAGCGTGTCTCTTCGCTGCGTTGCTGCATAATTCCTTTTGACTCCTGTCTCCCGTTTGGAAGAGGGCGGCCGAGAGTTAAAACCGACCAGTCGGTATCTTTTTACACCGCTTTATTTGTGCTGTCAATGGATGAGAGTTAACAGTCTTATTAGAAAAGTTAGAATTGAACAATGCTTTAAGCGATTTGTAAGGCATTCATAAAATTCAGCATATCATCGTCTTCATCCAGTAGAATCGTTTGTTTGATTCTTACTTTGCCACTTATCCCGGTGCAGACGGAACTCTAATGCAGAACGGCCTTCCAATCGTCTGCCCGCTCTGCTGAATCACATATGACTTCCGGTGGGGGATTGAATTTGCTTTTCATTTCAAGTACCATTGGCAAAATTTATTGGATTAGGAGAATCAATTGAAATCATCGCTTCGCGCTTCGTGGACATGGTTGCTCGGACTTTACACTGTCGCCAGTTTTCTGGAAACTGTTTTCTGGGGGCAGATGACGGCCTTCACGCCGATCTTCCTGCATGATCTTGGTATGGCTCAATCGCAAATCCCTTCGATGGTCGGAATCACCGCGGCCATTGTCGGTGCAGCCGGGATTCCCTTTCTCCCATTTTGGGGCGCGCTGGCTGACCGTTATTCGCGCCAACCGGTGGTGGTGCGTTCCTTCGTCGTTTATATTTTTGCGGGCATGATCTCGGTATTGGCGGGCAACGTTTGGATCTTCGTTCTCGGACGTTCCTTGATGAGTCTTTCGCTGGGTAATACTGGCTTGATGCTAACGACTTTGTCCGAGCGTACGCCAACTCATCGTCACGGATTGGCATTTGCCATCATGAACAGTGCTGGGCCGGTCGGAGCGTTTATCGGCCCGTTGATCGGCGGTCCGATCGTGGATCATTATGGTTTTCGCACGCTGATGTGGATCAACGTCGTGGTGATGATCGGCGTTGTCCTTGCGCTTTCCTTTGGATATTTTGACTCTTATCGCGGCAAAAGTCAGGATTCAGTCTGGCACATGGCCGGAGATTCCATCCGCGTATCTTTTCAAGCGGGACCTTTGCGCACGCTTTTCATTGCTTTCTTTTTACTCTATGCAGGTTGGATGATTGTTTATTCTTATATGCCGGTCGTCATCACCTCGTTATACAAAGGCAATAATCCTGCTTCGATGATCGGATATATTCTCGGCGCGGGCGGAGTGCTTGCGATGATACTTGCACCCATCTTTGGATCATTGGCGGATCGTTTTGGCTATTGGCGGATATTGATGATTGGCGCGGCGCTCGAGACGATTCTGTGGCTCGTTCCTTTCTGGACTCGCAGCCTGATTCCATTTGCGATCATTGCCTGCGTCATCAGCGGAATCGCCGCGGCCGTCTTTTCGATCTCATTCAATGTTTTATCTTCTTCCGCCTCTGCCAGTATTCGCGGACGCGTTATGTCTTTTGCTTATCTGCCAGTCAATGTTGGATTCTCTTTCGGCCCTTTGCTTGCCAGTCAATTGGTTAAGCTGGATCTGTTCTCTATTTTCCCCACCGCATTTCTATTTACTGGCCTCGGCCTGTTTGTTTTAAATATTGCGCGTCGTCAGCCCGCGCCTGTGGGTGGATAATAAAAATTCCCGCGAGTTCAATGGCGGGAATTTGCTGTTACTTCATCTTCTGCTTCATCGAAAACTTGAGGGCAGTCTTATAAACCTTTTGTAATTTATCTGCCACGGCTTTGGCTTCCGCATTACCCTGACCGGCCTGTGAGTCAATCTGCGCGACCAGCCCATTTAACGCTTCGATGAATGCGTCGTTCACTACGGCGGCGTTTTCGCTCAACATCTTTTCAATGGCAGCTTCATCCGGTGCGTCGAGCAATTGCTCGATGAACGCCACTTCGGGCGGTGGAGCGGATGCTTCTTCGAGAACTTCCATCATCTTTTGTAGTTTGCCCATGCGCGCATAATCGTTCTTCTCGGAAGCCTGTCTCAACATCGTTTGGACGATTTCCACAGCATCCTGCGTGAACGACTGTATATTATCCTTGGTCGCTTTTGCCACATCATCCTGCGCCAAAAGCTTTTCTACAAATTCCTGTGATTGCTTGTAACGCGCTTCGAGCTGTTTATCGATCTCGTTCGTGAGATCCAAGAGTTTGCTGCGCAAGTCTTCCAGTTTTTTCTTTTCATCGCCGGAAGTCTTATCAATCATGTTAGTCAAATTCTGGAAAAAGGTGTAATCCATGCCATTGCGCGCCAATGAGACATACGCTTTGAGGCGCGCATCGCTCGGGGCTTGGATCATCAGATCGAGTAGCTTCTCACGCGTTAAATTCTTCCCCGTTTCCTGCAATGACTTTGCGGCGGCTTCCAATTCACCGACCTGTTCTTGCAAATGACGGCCGTATTCGGTCTCCGTTAATAGTTGCTTTTGCAAGTCTGACATCTGTTGCGCCAATTGTTCTTGTCCGCTTTGTGCTCCGGCTTGCAATAATCGGCTAAACAACGCGAAGAATTGTTCATCGAACAATTTCGCATTTTGTTTGATGATCTCGCCTCGCACGTCCGCTTTGGTGGCCTGCAATAGCCGGTCAATTAGGCTCAGCCGTTCCTGCTGGGATTTGATCATTTCCGGCGTGATGCCATCCTTGCCGAGGATGGTTTCCATCATTGATTCAAATGTAAAGTTTGCGATTGGTTTCAGTAAATAAGCTTTGCGTTTTTCAGGCGGCAGCCGATTTGTGATCTGTGTGATCATTGGACCAATCAATCGTTCTTGCTCGTTGATGGGTAATCCGAGTTCCGGCGGAAAATACGTCAGCAGAAGTTCTTTATCCGCGTCGTGATACACAATCGGCGTTGCGAGTCTTCCTTCATAACCGCAATACTGACAACGCGCCATATTCGAGACGCCGCCGAGCAGGCGTTGCTTCGCTCCGGGGTCGGAGGTGACGTCGAAGAGTTGCTCGACGTTGGCAGTGATCATTTGTTTACAGCGCGGACATGCAATTTGTGTTTGAGGCATCGAATGATTTCCAATCAAAGTTTTTTATATGTCTTTGCGAGCGATGTGAAGCAATCTCATGTTCACGAGGATTGATTCTCGAAGACTCGCAATGACATTTAACTTACAAGTTCTTCCAACTGATCAATATAGCTTTCCATCACAGTAAATGTTTCTTCAACGGGCTTCGGTGTCGCCAGGTCAACGCCCGCTTTTTTTAACACATCCAGCGGATACATGGAACCGCCCGATTTCAGGAAGCCAAGATAATCATCCACCGCATGGGGCTCGCCGCGCAGAATGCGTCCGGAAAGCGCGTATGCACCCGAAATGCCGGTGGCATATTGATAGACATAATAATCCGAGAAGAGATGCCCGAAGGTGGACCAAACCATCCCAACGCGTGGCCGATCCACTTTCACTTTTGGACCAAAGCCCTCGGTGAACAAGTCTGCCATCAAGTCGATCATTGAATCGGCGGTCAGGGATTCACCTTTTTCAATTCGTTCGTGAGTTTCCAGTTCGAAGCGCGCCAGCGTTGGCATTTGAAAAAAGTAGCGGAAGAAATTCGACATGCCTTCTTCGATCAACGCGATCTGGAGGTTGGCATCTTTCACGGTGTTGAGCAAATGACCGCGCACCATCGCCTGATGAAAGTTCGATGCGACCTCCGCAACGAAGAGCGAATAATCGGCGTAGACCAGCGGCTGATTCTTCCATGTGAGATACGAATGCATCGAATGACCGAGTTCATGAGCCAGCGTGCTCAAGCTTCCGACTTCATCCGTGAAGCTCATCATGATGAATGGATGCGTGCCGGGAGTGCCATAAGAGAAGGCACCATTCTGTTTTCCTTTGTTCGGCGCCCAATCCACCCAGCGTTCTTCGAGACAGCCTTTGCGAAGCGCATCCACATAATCTTTGCCCATCGGTGCGAGACCGTCGCAGATCATATCTACTGCTTGCTCAAACGAAACCTGGGGTCTCTTCTTTGTCAGGGGCGCCCACATGTCGTAATACGCAATGTCGCGTTGCCCTAATGCCTTGCGCTTAATCTCAAAGTAGCGATGCCAAATCGGTAAATGTTTCTTGAACGTGTTGATCAAATTATGGAAAACTTCGACCGGCACATTTTGTTCAAAGAGTGAGGCGGCCAATGACGACTCATGATTTCTGGCGCGCGCATAAAACACGTTTGCTTTTATGGATGTGGTGAGATTGCTTGCCAGCGTGTTCTTGAATTCCACGTGGGGATCCATGTAATGATTCCAGGCCGTCTGCCGCGCTTTGCGATCCGGTTGATTTAGGATTTCGTGAATGGAACTCTGCGTAACAACTAACTTCTTGTCTTTGCTGGTTACGGCGGGCGCGAATTGGAAGTCTGCGTTGGTGATCAGACTCGAGGTGCTTGCTGGTCCAGTGAACGGATCGGCCAACATGCCGAGCAGTTCTTCCACTTCGCTGGAGCGAACATGATCTTGCTTTCGGAATAGGTCGTCAAAGAAATGACCATAGACCGCGAGCTTCGAATCCTGTTTCATCCATTCATCGAGTTTGACTCTGCCGACGGAAAGCAATTCGGGCCGAACGAAAGCGGCGGCGGACGCCACCTGCCCAAACATACTGCCTGCCTGGCTTTGCATACCCGCTGCGGCTTGATCGGTCGTATCCACCGCCGAGGCAAAACCCGCGTACATGTAAACGCGCTGGGAGCGCACGAGAAGTTCTTCGAGTGTTGCCATGGCTTCGAGCAAAACAGATGAGCTTTCGCCCAACCGCCCTTTGAATTTTTTCAAAGGCTCGATGTCGGCCAGGATATTTTTGACTTCTTCATCCCAGGCTTTATTATTCTTAAAAACGCTTTCAGCGTTCCATGTTTGTCTTTTTTCAACTTTGCTGCGAGGTGGATAAGAAACGGGCATTTTTCCCTTCAGAATTTGATTTCTATTGGTTGATATTTGGCGCTCAGAAAACGTCGTGCAATTTTACCATTGGTTGCGAGGACAGAGCGTCACTCCGTCCTCCACAAATTAACACGGCAAAGAAAAGCAAATGCGTGCACCTGAGTCGGGTTTCGGATCGGCCCAGATGCGTCCACCGTGTGCCTCGATAATGGCACGAGCTAAATATAATCCCAAGCCTGCGCCCTTGGTCTGCTTGACGGCATTAGTCGAACGATAGAAGCGATCGAAGATGTGCGGCAAATCTTGCGCGTCGATGCCGGGACCTTCATCACTTACGCAAACGATCACCTGCCCCGGCCGCACGGAGCCGCTGATCTTGATCCCGCCTTTCGGCGCGTATTTCAATGAGTTGGAAACCAAATTCGCGATCACTTGCTCGATGCGCGTTTCATCTGCAAGGATAACAGGGAATTTATCGGGGAAGTCTGTTGTGATGGTATGCTTCTTAGACTGAGTCGCAAACCGTTCGGCGGCGCGGCCGGCCAGAGCGGGGAGTGAGACGTCGGCTCGATTGAGGCTGAGTCCGCCTGCTTGCAAGCGCGAGGCATCCAATAAATCGTCGATCATTTTGGACAATCGGTCGGCTTCTTCCTCGATGACGGTCAAACTTTCGCTGACAACTTTTCGATCCCACTTCGCGTCGTCGCGGCGGAGTGTGGATGCATATCCCTTGATGAGAGTAACAGGCGTCCGCAGTTCATGGCTGACGATGGAGATGAACGTGGATTTGATTTCTTCGGCATTGCGGAAATGCGTGATGTCGCGCACCGTGACGACGATATTGCGAAGCTTGCCATCCTCAGAAAGAAGCGGGGCATACGTCACACCCACCGGCAGCGGAGGGGGAAACGGACGCTTCAAATCGCCTTCCACATAAAGCGTGGCATTCGGCGTCAACGGCCATCCGCCTTGCTCAGCCTCTTCAAGCGTAGTGCCTTGCGGTTCGCTGGCCCATTGGATGATTTCAAAATGATGTTTGCCCACCAAATTTTCGCGGGCCTCACCAAAAAGTTTTTCGAATGCGGGGTTGCATCTTTCAACGCTGTGATCGGCATGAAGGATCAAGATGCCATCTGCCGCGGAGTCAAGAAGCGCATCCAGACGCTGCTTCTCATAACTGACCTGCCCGTAAAGTTGGGCATTGAACACCGCAATTGCGGCCTGGTCTGCAAAGGATTGAAGCAACACGCGATCATTGGGCGTAAAGAGATCAGGATAGTTGCGGAAGATAAAGATCACGCCGATCACTTGTCCGTGTGCGGCGAGGGGCAATCCAGTGCCGTTTAGTAATCCGAGACTGGCGGTGTAAGTTAAATCCTTTAAACATTCGATTAAGTTCGAGCACGTCCAGTTCACGGACTTTTTCCTCGCCGAGAAGAGGCTCAAGATAGCTCAGAAAGGCCGGTTGGATTCGATGCGCCGCCGCGAACTCGCCAACCCTCGGATTCCTTGAGCGCGATGAGACCGGCTTGTCCCGCCAGCATTTCAACCGAGACGCGCAAAATACGCGCCAACAATTTCTCAAGGTCGAGTTCTTCGGTCAGCAGGCGGACGATCTCAAGCAAGTAGTCGCGTTGGTGAACGCGAAAATCAGGAAGCATAATGTGATTTTATCACCCGCCATTTTCGATTGGCATATGAGTTATATTAACAAAATCTCAAGCGAAAGCGCTCCCGCTTTTCTAATAGCTGAACAGCTGACTATACCGAGTGATCATGGCTGGCAGGTTATGGATGAAAACTAAAACCAAAAGGAACAGAATTAGATTGTAAGCCCATTGGCTTTTCTTTCTGATCACTTCCATAAAACTAGCAAATAAAAATAGCAAAGCAATAAAAAGCTGGATGATGTATGTGGCTTTGATGACAAGGTTGGTCTGCATGAAATATCTATAAACAAACCAGAGATAACCGAGAATCGTGGACGAAGCCAGCAAAGTGACAAAAACAACGAATGTCCTCTCGAAGGTCAAAGGTCCGCGAAGTTGAAATATCTGCATGAGCCCGAACAAGAATCCTGCCAGAAGCAATAGACTTGGAAAAATGGATACGAGGTTAACTTGTCCCAGATAAGGAGCTATCGTGGCCTGATTCCCTTTGTTGTCCGAAGCGAACCCCGGCTTGATAAAAGTAAAGTATCCCCAGTAATCTCCCCACGTTTCGGAATACATGATCGCAAAGAAGGATAGATGATCGAACGCCGGCCGGACTGGTTTATCGAAAAGCGACATATCCCCTAAACCAGTTTCTCGGAGGAAGGAAAGAGTTTGTATCACCGAAGGATATTTTGGCCTTTTGATATTGAATGCAGAAAACGTTCCGTAGTCCAGATACAGATGAATGTAGAACCAGCCTCCTATGATTGCGCCGAGAATGGTGATCAGAAAGAATTGTCGTGTGCGCAGCCAGCCCGTTTTCCGGTCTTGGATAAATATCCAGATAATGAGCAAAAAGATGGCCGGGAAGATAAAGAATCCCCATTGCCTGCTTAATACCAGCAGTCCCAACGATATACCGGTGGCGATGACCAGCTTGTAATTGAAGGATGTGGTTCTTAGAATTTCATTGATGAGGTAAATGGAGAGCGCAATGAAAAAAACAATGTATGGCTCTGCGCGTACCTGGGAAAAAGTTTTATAGTAAACGGTCAAAAGTGCGAGCATCATCAAGGCCGAGATTTTGAAAAAGCGATTCCCGGGTTTGACCTGCTCGGCGATCATCAGCAGAAGAATGGTGGCGCCGATGGAAAGCAAAACATTGAGTCCCTGCGCGAACTTGCCGTCATATAAACGGCAAGTATTGCTGTAATCGAGCCCATTATATTTTCGGAGAGCATCCGGAGCGTATTGTTCGCATATAATATCGAAGCGGGATGGCAGAAAATAAGGCAGCGGCGGCGAAAAGAATTCATAGGTATCCTGAAATGTTGGTAAGCGATCTGGCAAGACTTGGATATAGTTCAGATCTTCTACCACATCATAGCCAACTTTCGGATAATGCAGGATCGCGTTTGCCAGCACAATCCCATTGATGACCAGAAAAAGGGTAAGGAGAATAGGATCTATCCTGCCGTTATAACGAAACAGATTTAAAAATCTTTGGATCAGGGAATCTTTTTTCACATTTCGCTCGATGGATAAAAATGATAATAGGCCGATGTTGCCCAATCAACAGGCTTTGCCCAATTGGCTTTAAGCTATCTAAAGTTTAATTCCTTCTCAGCGAGCGTGACGGACTCTTCGAATATTTTCAACCCTTCGTCCACCTCGGTCTTGGTAATGCTCAAAGCTGGTGCAACGCGGATGACGCTCTTGCCGCAGCCGAGCGTGAGCAAGCCGCGTTCGAAAGCCAATTCGCCGACGCGGTCCGAGAGCTGCTTGGCCGGCTCTTTCGACTTGCGATCATTGACAAATTCCACGCCGATCATCAGGCCTTTACCGCGTACATCACCGATGCTTGGATGGCGGGCTTGGATTTCCTCGAGCGCGTCTATCGTGTATTGACCGACCTCCGCTGCATTGGCAAGATATTCGTCCTGAATTAATTCGATGGTAGCAAGCGCGGCTGCGCAGGCCAATGGATTCCCGCCATAGGTGTTGCCATGTGAACCGCGATCCCAGTCCATCACCGATTGACGAGCGATACACGCCCCGAGCGGCATACCCGACGCGATTCCTTTGGCGGCGGTGACAATATCCGGCTCAATGCCAAAATGTTCGATGGCCCACCACTTACCGGTGCGTCCCATGCCGGATTGAACTTCATCCACCATCAGCAGGATGCCGTATTTGTCGCACAACTTTCTCAGCGCCGGATAAAAACCGGGCGGCGGGACAATGTATCCGCCCTCGCCTTGAATCGTTTCCACGAGAACGCCCGCCACTTCATCGGGCGGCAGGATGTGCCCAAGAATTTGGTCGTCAATGTAGCGGACGACAGTCTCGCCGTAATCTTCTCCGCTCTTTCTTTCTAATACGGGGCGATATGGATTTGGAAACGGCGCGTGGACCACGCCATTCATCAACGGATAAAATCCGCCGTGATACGCTGGCTTGCTGGCGGTAAATGTAACGGCGCCCATCGTTCGTCCGTGGAATGCGCCGGTGAAACCGACAAAATTGGAGCGGCCCGTATGATACCGTGCCAGCTTGATGGCGGTCTCGACGGCTTCTGTCCCGGAGTTGGCCATGAATGAAACCGCGGCTTCGTTGAACGGCGCAATCTCGTCCAGCTTTTCCGCCAACTCAATCCACTTGACGTGATAAAAATCGGACGAGATGTGCAAGAACTGTTCAGCTTGCTCTTGAATCGCTTTGACCACTTTGGGATGCGCGTGACCGGTGGAAGTCACCGCGATGCCGGCCATAAAATCGAGGAAGCGGTTGCCGTCCACATCCCAAACTTCTGACCCCTTCCCATGATCCATCACAAACGGATAACTGCGCGGATAAGATGGCGAAACCACCGATGAGTCGCGCTTGATCAATGCGCGGGCTTTGGGCCCGGGTAACTTCATGGGTTCCATAATAAACTCCTTATTGGCTTGCTTGTAAAGAGACTTCTGCCCGTACGCGCGCGCCGAGCAAGCCGGCATCATCACCGAGTGCAGCCATCTCGATCTTTAAATTTTCTAGATAGCGCGGATAAAAAACTCTCTTTTGTAAACTGATCCGGAATGAATCAAACAATAGTGGACCGACTTGAGAAACGCCTCCGCCAAAAATAATGATGGATGGATCGAATGCAACCAAGAAATTTGCAACGGCGATGCCAAGATATTCTCCGGCGCGTTGATAAGCGGATACGGACAACGCGTCACCTTGAGAAGCCGCATCAGCCACTTGCCTGGCGTCGAGATTCGGATCACGCTTCAAACTAGACTTTGCACCAGCTTCCAATTCTTTGAGTACATACTTGACAATCGCTGGCCCCGATGAAAAAGATTCGAGGTGGCCGCTGAATCCGCAGGAGCAGGGCGGACCATCCGGATCAACGATCGAATGTCCAAGCTCGGCGGCTAGACCATGATAACCCTGCAGAAGCTGGTCGTTGATCATGACTCCGCCCCCAACGCCTGTACTGATTGTTAAGAAGAGCACATCGTGATGTCCCTTCGCCGCGCCATATTTCCATTCGCCGAGACAAGCCATGTTTGCATCGTTGTCTAAATACGCTGGCACGCCGAAATGCTCACAGAGTTTTGGCGCAAGCGGAAAATTATCGAGCTGTTTGATGTTGGGCGTGGAAAGCAAACAACCCGTATACGGATCCAGAGGCCCCGGTGATGAAACGCTAATTGAATCCACTTTCTGGGTATGCGGCCAGACCTCTTCAATGGCTTTCACCATGCGGTCGAAAACGCCAGGCTCGTTTGCAAGTGTATTGGTGCGTTGATAGGCGCTTGGCTTGAATTGTTCAGATTCGTAAGCGGCGGTGCGGAGATGCGTCCCGCCAATATCCACGGCGATGATTGTTCCCATGAGCGCAATTATACCGTAGGCTAATCATCGCAACGGAACGGGCACCTTTAAGGGTAGCACCACCGTAAACTTAGTTCCCCGATTGACTTCACTTTCCAATTCAATCGTGCCGTTCATGATGGAAGCCAGCTTGGCGACGATAGATAATCCGAGACCAAAGCCCGCTTGCTGGATCATCTCCGGGCTTTGAACCTGTTCGAATGCTTCAAAGACCCGCTTCTGTGCCTCGACCGGAATCCCGACTCCGGTATCTGCAACCTGGATCGCCCAATGGCTTTCACCCTGCCGCAGAAAGCGAACATCGACCGATCCTTTCTCGGTAAACTTGACAGCATTATTCACCAGGTTGAGCACAACTTGCCGCAACCAGAATTGATCTCCGATCATTTTCAGCGGCAGACCCGATTTAATATATTGTGTGAACAATAATCCTTTTTTGTGCGCATGAAAATTCAGGGTGGACATTAACGGCCCGAGGATTTCCTCCACTTCAAACGGAAATTCGCGCAAGACGATCTTGCCGGTTTCGATCTGCGCCTGGCCGACCAGATTGTTGATGAACGAAAGCAATTGATTGGCGCTGTCGAGAATCTCCGACGAGGCTTTCTCCTGCTCTTCTGTAACGTTTCCCAGCATGCCATCATGCATCATTTCGGCATAACCGATAATCGCCCCCAGCGGCGCGCGCAGATCATGTCCTACACTGGCCAGCAATTGAGTCTTCATTCGGCTGGCTTCCATGCTCTGTTCCTGTGCCTGTTTTAGTTCGGTGATGTCGCTGATGAGCAGGACGCGTCCGTTGCGTTTCCCGCTTCGGTCAAATAGAGAGGTAGTCCGCAAACTAAACGTGAGTTTATCCGTACCAAGTTCGAAGGCGATTTCCTGCTTGATTTCTCCCATGGCATTGGCTGACTTCCACTCGTTCCACTTCGGCAACAGGGTGCAAATCTCGCGTCCGAGCAGATTTCCCGTATTCTGAAAAATGAATGTGCCCACCGGATTGATATCTGCGATGCGTTCCTTGTAATCCAGCACAATCACACCATCCTTCATGGCGTTGAAGACCGAACTGTGCGCCACTGGCTGGATATCCATGAAGCGATAGCGCAGAAAGCTGACCGATATGGCGACATTGGCAAAGGTCAGGGCAAGCGGTGTGAGATCAATGCTGGGGAATGGGCTGACCCCGCTGATGTAAATGATATTTGCCGCCCACGGAAAAAACATTCCTGCCAGCATAACTCTTGCCTGATAACTGTATAAGCCTTGTCCGCGGACTGCAATTTGAAAGAAGGACACGGTGGTTAGTAATATCAATGCATAGAGATACGCGGTTAGGACGAAAAAGCCAAGTCCATGCGTTACATCAAGTGGGCCAAATGGCAGATCGTTCGTAAAGCGGATAGTCGTCCAGATTTGATGATGCGATTTGTTGGTTAGCGCCAAGAGAAAGCCCAATAGAGCTGGCGTCAGAAGCAGAATTAGCCGCGGAAACGTGAGCCACGCACCGCGTCCGCTGAAGTGCATGGCAAAGATAAACATCCCGACCGCAACAAATGAAATTCCGAGGAATTCCATTTTGGCCCACAAGATTTTTTCCGCCATATCGGTTCGGATGATCTCCATGACATAGGCCAGAGACCATTCTGCAACGCTGGCAACTGAAATCATCATGCCATATGCGCCGGGCGTGGAACGCAAAGCCCAGATCCGAATCAGCAGCAGGCAGGCGATGATACTGCTTCCGATCAGGATAATGGTATACGCAATATAGGAGGGGTAAAGAGACATACCGAGTGTATTCTAGCGCAAATCATATTTTTGAGTGTTCTATTTTCATTTTGATTTTCGTTTCACAATATAGGACAAATAGGTTATGTCGTTCGCTAATTTGATGTTGTACAATCGGTCAAATTTGCCAAAGGAGAATGTGATATGAAAAACAGAACCTTAATAATCGTGATCGGCATTATCCTGCTATGCTGCTGTGTGGTCGTTATTGCAGGTGCGGTAGCTTATCCAAGGATCAGCAAATATTTGAATAGCGCCTCGAGCGGATTTCAGAATCTAAATCCTTCCGTAACTTTTACTCCGGAAACCGCCTCAACCAGCCAGCCTTCAGAGACGTCACAGCCCTCAAGCGGAGGCTCGTCCATGCTGCCGGTGGCTGGCGGCCTGGCAGATCCAACGCTCAAGGCTGACGTCTGGGCTTCGATCATCCAATATGAAAACGGACAGAATTGCAGCGATGTCACCGGTAAAGCCATTGATGTAATTCAACAGCAGGATTTAAAGGGCGTGTGGGTAGAAAACTGGACAGTGAATGCCTGCGGCACAACCTCCGTGCTCAAGGTCACCTTCACGCCTGATCCCAAGGGTGGCACGAATTACGCTATCAGCTCACAATAGATTCCAAAATATGGTTTGCGTTCTTTGAATTAAGCCTCGCGAACCTTCGGTCGCGAGGCTCTTGTATGGTCATTTATCGGCTGAAAAAATGTACGAGGGTATTCATCAAAGCCGGATTAAATTTGTCAAAGCGATTGGCGTAGCGATAGCTTAAGATCGCCAGAAGAAAGCTGATGATACAAGATGCAATGACAAGCAAAATGGCCGCGTACTGATAAGCAGACTGAAATTTATTTTTCCTAATCTTGAAGTAACGCAAGCCCTGCCAAAACCCTATTCCTGAAAGCAGGGCAAGTTGCGGCGCGACGTCATCGAGGAATTGCATGGTTTGATAAAAATACAATAGGATGGTGGAGAACAATAAAAATGTAGAGCCGATTAAACTGATGCTAATCCATTGAAGCGAATTGTTTTGATGGGAAGACTTTCTCTTTTTTATCAATGCTATTAACGGAATCAACGCAAAGAGCAGGAAAGGACTTGTCCATAGAATCCCGGTCGTCTGCTCGAAGAGAACGCCTGGAGTTAGATTAGGAAAAATAATCGGATGCATCGGATTATCTGCAACCAGAAACGGGAAGGTTTTCTGTAGGTCGAATCCGTAAAAGGTGTAACCATATAAATTGGATGGCAGATACGTCAAAGAAAATAACTGCGTCTTTCTTAGATCGCTGGAGGTTAGTTGGTAATGGAGTCCGAATTCGAGCGGGGAATTGAAGCGAACCCAGTTATACCATCCCATCGCCGCGAGGCTGATCAATAATGGCACTATCATCACAAGCAATGATTTCCAAACGTCGCGTTTGGTTGTCTTGATCGTGAAGAAGATGTATAACGCAATCCAAAATGCAATGGGAAGAATTAGCGTGATGCGTGAAGCGATTGCTAATGCCCAACACACGCCGGCGAGAGTCAATTTCCATGCGGATGGTTCTGATTGATCGAAGGAAATAAATACAAAATAGAATCCAGCAATGAGCAGGAACTGACCGAAGAGAATCGAAGCTTCATAGATTTCGGGATCGTTCAGGCTCCAGAGCAGAGGCGAGACAAGCCCCACAAAGACGACAATGATTTCAAATGCCCACACCGGCAGGTCAGAGAAGAATCGTTTCCAAAGTCCGAAGAGAATCAAAATGTTGACAAAAAATAATCCGCAGGCGGAGGCGAAGACGACATATTGATCGCCTGCTTTGATGGGATGGAACAAGCCGACGATTGCCATGATGACGGCGGGTGCAGGTCCCCAATAAATGTAATATTTTCCGTTGAAGAGCGAAACGTCCCACAGATATGTAGCTTGCTTGCGAAGCTCATCGTATTGATATGGATTTTGCAAAGCGAGAATGGAAGGATCGGGCTTGGTGAGGAGCAACACCTGTCCGTGATCGAAGGCTCTTGCGAGTTGGGCGTAGAAGTCCGTCGTGGTCGGCCACTTTGTCCATGTGCCGACGCTGATGAAAAAAATATAGATCAGGACAACCACTAACGCGCTCAAAGCATTGAGCCAATAAATGCAATGATCCCAAGGCGATTTATTATTTGGGTGAGGGGATTTATTGGATGATTTAACCGTGTTCAAAACTTGCATTGCATAATTATATCTGGTTGTAAAAACTCGCGAGGTTTTTTTGGGATGTATAATTCAAACAATTCATCTCGCGGAAAATCTGGTTACGTCATTATTATTAGATCAAGGAGGAAGATATGACTTTACCATCTATTCTTGCTTTAGCGGGTTGCGTTGCACTTTTTATAAGTTTAGTTGGTGGAGGAGTTACAGCACAACAAATTGTAGTTCCTACTGATTTTTGAATAATGTAAGTCACAAAATAAAGGCATTTTCTCTCGTATTTTGGGCTAAAAATGAGACTTTCTTTTTTCAAAAATCAGTAAGCTATCTACTTTGATAAGAGTCTTTGCCAGTTTAATTGGGATGGTACTTATTGGGATAGCTATCTGGTTGTACGCTGCAACTTCTTTACCTTCACCTATTATGCCAAGTTTGCCGTTGCCGCCAGTAATAACGGCTACAAGCGCAACGATCACACAAACAACTGCTACTTCTTCTCCATCCAAGACCCCTATATCACCTGCGATTGTCACAAGTGCAATATCAGCTCCTACACTAGGCGTTGGTAATACATGGACTTCGCCCAAGGATGACATGGTCTGGTCTATATTCCTGCTGGAAATTTCCTCATGGGTTCAGCAGACTCAGATCCTAATGTTCACGTTGATGAAACACCACAACACACTGTGTATCTAGATGCCTTCTGGATCGACCGGACCGATGTGACTAACAACATGTATGCCTCGTGTGTCTCTACTGGAGCTTGCACAGCGCCAATTTCTACCACTTCTTCCACTTCTACCATAATCTCCAGTTATTACGGCAACTCTGCTTTTGATAACTATCCTGTGATCTGGGTTACATGGTATGACGCCACAGCCTATTGCAAATGGGCAGGCCGCCAATTGCCCACCGAAGCCCAATGGGAAAAAGCCGCGCGTGGCACAGATGGGCGCATTTATCCATGGGGCAACACTGCACCGGACGATACTTTGCTAAATTACAATGCAAGCATTGGTGATACAACCGCAGTTAGCAGTTATCTAAGAGGAGCTAGCCCCTATGGTGCTTTGGATATGGCAGGCAATGTCTGGCAGTGGGTGAATGACTGGTATAGCGATACCTATTATCGCAGCTCGTCATCATCGAATCCCTTGGGCGTCAACGGTTTTCGTTGTGCCCGCTCGCAATGATTTGCGCGTGTGCACGCAAAGGTTGATACTGTTGGCGAATTCAAAAGTGGGGGATAATGGGTGAAATTCCGAGCTTGGCAAGGAGTAGAACATGAGCCTCAACCCACAAAGCACTTACCCGATTCCCGAAGATACACAGCGCGTAGCACGAGCGGCTTTTCCTAAAGGCAATTTGTATATGAGGATGCGCGATGAGCTGGGAGAGATCTATCAGGATACGAGCTTTGCGGAATTGTTTCCTACTCGAGGCCAGAGGGCGGAATTGCCGGGCCGCTTGGCTTGGATCACGGTCATGCAGTACTCGGAGGGCATGTCCGACCGGCAGGCGGCGGAGGCCGTGCGGGCGCGGATTGATTGGAAATATGTATTGGGTTTGGAGCTGGACGATGCGGGCTTTGATTATTCGGTATTGAGTGAATTCCGCGAGCGTTTGGTTGCCGGGCAGCGGGAACAGATGCTTCTTGATGAACTACTGACGCGACTCAAAGAGCTCAAGCTGCTCAAAGCGCGCGGTCAGCAGCGAACCGATTCGACCCACATTCTGGGGGCGGTGCGGCAGCTGAACCGAATTGAAATTGTGGGCGAGACGATGCGGCAAGCCTTGAATGAATTATCTGAATTTGCGCCGGAGTGGGTCAAGGGGATCGCCAAGCCGGAGTGGTTTGTGCGTTACGGAAGACGCTTTGAACAAATGCGTCTACCCAAGGAGCAGGCGGAACGGGAGGCCTTGTTGGAGACGATTGGCGCAGACGGAGCGTTTCTGCTGGAGGCCGTGCAAACGGCGCCCGAGGCGGAGCAAATGCGGGAATTGCCGGGGGTGGAGTTCATGCGCCGGATGTGGATCCAGCAATACTGGATGGAAGTGAAGGAAGATGGCAGTTCGCACGTCCATCTGCGGGCAGACGATAATCAGCCGCCAGGAGCCTTGCGCTTGCACTCCCCTTTTGACGAGGAGGTGCGTTACAGTGCGAAACGGGAAAAGGGCTGGGTGGGCTACAAAACGCAGTTGAGCGAAACCAGCGGCACCGATGAGATCCACTTGATTACTCAGGTGACAACGACCTTGGCGACGGAGTCGGACATGACGGCACTGGAAAATGTGCACCGCTCCTTGGAACAGAAGGATTTGTTGCCAGACATCCATCTGCTGGATGCCGGATATGTGGATGCCGAGTCGCTGGTGACCTCCCAGCGGGATTTTGGAGTGACGATTTGCAGTCCGGTGCGCGAGAAGGTAGGTTGGCAAGCGAAAGCAGATGACGGTTTCGATCTGGCGAGCTTTCACATCGACTGGGAAAAGCAACTGGTGACCTGTCCTAAGGGACAGCTCTCTGTTCAATGGTGTGAACGCCACTCGGAAAATCGCAAGCCGAATATCCAGGTGCGATTCTCACCTAACGTTTGTCGCGCTTGTGCTGATCACACAAAATGTACGCGAGCCAAAAGCGGAGCGCGCACCATTACGTTCTTACCTTATGAACAACATGTGGCTCTGCAACATGTCCGGCAGGAACAAGGTACCAAACCTTTTTGGAATCGATATGCACAACGATCGGGAATCGAGGGCACCTTCTCTCAAGCGGTCCGTGGCTATGAACTCCGCTGGGCCCGTTACATCGGATTAGAGAAAACCAATCTCCAGATGTTGGCGACCGCAACGGCGATCAACCTCCATCGCCTGTTCGATTGGTGGCAGCATAAGCCGCGAGCCAAAACCAGAATTTCGGCCTTCGCAAAATTGGCCCCGTCCCCATCCCTGCTGGCGCCAGCTTGGGGCGCGATTTGAATTCGCCAACAGTATCAAAGGTTGTCGTAGAAGGGAGCCTCAGGTAGGATAGTAGTGTTTGACGACAAAACCAACCTACTGGAGGCTCGCGATGAAATATAACATTGAAAAGATAAACCTGATAGCGCAGAAATTGGCAGAAGTGGTGCAAGAAGCGATCGCCGAGGAAGGATCGGGGCCAGAGCGCATCGGGGAGGTAGAAATGGCGTTGCGGGAAGGCTTGCGGGAAATTGGGCAAGGAGCTCTGAGATGCTACTTGGAGAATGAAGATGGAGAAAGGGAGGCAGAGATCAGGTGTGCCTGTGGGGACAAGTTAAAATATCAACGAGAGCGGAAGGCGACGATCTGGTCGGTGTTTGGGAAAGTAACCTATGTGCGAGCCTATTATGCGGGCTGCCAGTGTGGAGCGGGACGAGCGCCGGTGGACCAACGCTTGGGCATTGAACCGGGCAAGGTCACGGCTGGATTAGCTCATCTGATTGCGTTGAGTGGGATCAACAAGGCGTTTGAGGATAGCCGGAAATGGCTAAAGGAATATTTGTTGTTTGAAGTATCGGAGAATACCGTGCGTCACGAAACCGAGAACATGGGAGAGCTGCAACGAAAGGCAGAGCTGGAATTGATCCAAGGCACGCAGAATGAGGCCAGTCTGCAGAAGCGGGAACAAAGGGGTGTGCCTGCAGCGGACATCCTGTACGGCTCGTTCGACGCCGCCAAGGTGCGGATTGAACCTCGCGCCGAGCAGGAAAAAGCGGCCGAAGGACGGGAAAATTGGCGGGATTTGAAGGCCGGTTGCTGGTACGAGGGAGAAATCGTGCCCCCCCGCCAGCGTTCGGTTCGGCAGAAGAACAAGGCTCAACGCGCAGGGACTGTCTTGCGCGCCAAAAACAAACGATACTTTTGTGACATTAAGCCTGCCGACGAGTTTGGCAAATTGCTATGGGCCACGGGTTGTGCGGTCGGCGCCGACCGCACCCGACTGCTGGTCTTTGTCTGCGACGGCGCAGTGTGGATCTGGAATTTAGTGACTCAATATTTTCCCCATGCGATTTAAATTGTGGACTGGTACCACGCGGCAGAACGCCTGAAACGAATCGCCGAAGAGGTCTTCCCCAACTTGGATGAACGTCATGCTTGGTTGGACGTAGTCAGCGAAGATCTATGGCAGGGCAGAGTTGAGCAAGTCATCCAAGCCTGCCAGTCGCTTGCCAAAAAATTCCTCCTGGCCAAACAGTCCCTCACTTACTATAGCAACAACATCGAGCGCATGCGCTATGCTCAATTTCGTGCACAAGGTTTGGTGATCGGCAGTGGCACCATTGAAAGCGGTTGCAAACAGATCGTAACTCAGCGCCTCAAGCTGCCCGGCGCACAATGGAATCTGGACGGCGCCATTCTGACCGCCAAAGCTCGTGCTGCCTGGCTGAGCGGCAATTGGCAAACATTGGTATCCGCCCGCTCACTTTTGCCACTCGCCGCCTGACACCTTTTGCGTGCACACATTTGCGCTTTAGACTTCCGCAGTCTTTAAAAATCTGATACAATATCTTTCGCACGCCGACACTTCGAAACAGAATGGAACCCTCGGCTTCCCCGTCGGGGGTTTTTGTGTGTAATTTGTGGGTGCATACCATGCGCCTCTACAGGAAATAATAATGCTTATCGAACGAACTGACCTCCGCAATATCGCCATCATCGCCCACGTGGATCACGGCAAGACCACGCTGGTTGATTTTCTATTGCGCCAAGCGCACACCTTCCGCGAGAATCAACAAGTTGCTGAGCGTGTCATGGATTCCAATGACCTCGAACGCGAGCGCGGCATCACTATCCTCTCCAAGAATACCGCCATCAACATCGTTGATCCGCAAACGGAACAACCCGTCAAAATAAATATTGTCGATACACCCGGTCATGCCGATTTCGGCGGCGAGGTCGAGCGCGTCATGAACATGGTCGATGGCGTTCTGCTCCTCGTCGACGCGGCGGAAGGCCCCATGCCTCAGACTCGCTTCGTGCTAAAGAAAGCCCTTGAGATGGGACATAAAGCCATCGTCGTCATTAACAAAGTGGATCGCAAAGATGCCGAGCCTGCGCGTGTGCTCAACGAAACGTTTGATTTATTCATCGAACTCGGCGCAACGGATCGCCAAGCAGATTTTCCGGTGATCTATGCTCAAGCGACGGCAGGCAAAGCGGGTCTTACCCCGGACCTCGGGCCGGATCTGCAACCTTTATTCGATGTCATCCTCCGAGAAATTCCCGCGCCAAAAGTTGATCTCGATGCGCCTCTGCAAATGCTGGTCACGACCCTCGGCTATGATGATTATCGCGGCGTCACTGCTGTTGGACGCGTCTTCGTGGGCAAGATCAAAGCTGGCCAAAAACTTGCGCGTCTAAAACTTGATGGAGAAAACCTGCCGGAGACTGCACGTTATCTTTATACCTTCCAAGGTTTGAACAAAGTTGAAGTGGAAGAAGTCGGCGCGGGCGATATTGTTTCGTTGGCTGGTTTGGAAGGAATTGCAATTGGTGAAACGTTGGCCGATCCTGTCAATCCGGTTGCATTGCCAACGATCAGAGTTGAAGAACCAACCGTCCGTATGACGTTTGGAGTTAACACGGCGCCATTCTCCGGCAAAGAGGGAAAATGGGGCACCTCACGCAAATTGCGCGAGCGTTTATTTGATGAACTGCGCACCAACGTTTCATTGCGGGTCGAAGAGACAGAGACGGCTGAAAATTTCCTTGTGAGTGGACGCGGCGAATTGCATTTGGGAATCTTAATTGAGACGATGCGCCGCGAAGGTTATGAGTTCCAAGTCTCCCGACCTGAAGTTATTTTCCATAAAGCGGATGACGGCTCATTGCTTGAACCATACGAAGAAGTACATATTGAGACAAGCACTGAAACTGTCGGCGCGGTCGTGGAAATGCTCGGGTCGCGACGAGCTAAAATGATGGAGATGCATGATACGGGTCAAGGTACGACACGCATGGTTTACATCGCGCCGACGTGCGGCTTGCTTGGTTTTCGTTACCAATTTTTAACATCCACCCGCGGCGCAGGCGTCATGCACACCATCTTTCATAGCTACGATGAAATGGCAGGCCCGATGTCGACGCGCACCACCGGCTCCATTGTTGCAATGGAAGCGGGTGAGACGACTGCGTACGCGTTGAAGTCTGCGGAAGATCGCGGTACGTTATTTGTGAATCCCGGCGTGGCTGTATATGAAGGCATGGTGGTTGGTGAAAACAGCCGTGGGCAGGATATCCCGATCAACGTCTGCCGCAAGAAACATCTGACCAACGTGCGCTCGTCGCACGGCGATATGGAAATCCGATTGACACCGCCGCGTCAGATGAGTTTGGATGAAGCTATCGAATATCTTTTGGATGATGAACTGCTGGAAGTGACGCCGCTTTCGTATCGCATCCGCAAGCGCATCCTCAAAACCGATGAACGCGGCAAGCAAACAAAGAAAGCCAAGGAACAGCTTGAAGAATAAAAGAGGACCGGATTTCATTTTGAAATCCGGTCCTCTTTTATTATCTGCAATCACCGGTGCTAATGGTCTCGATACTGGAGACCGCGTAACTGTTAATTGCTTGTACGCCATACGTTCCGCCCCAGCCACCGCTGTAGGAGGTTGCGGCTCCACCTAAGGTTGCGATCCGGTATCCGTCCCTGTAAATGAGCACGTTAGTTTGAGTGGGTTCGGTATTCTGCCAGCGTAAGACTACTGACCCTCCGTTGCCTTGCCATCCATTTCCGCCTTGCCACCCATTTCCCGAATGATGCGGCCACGGTGTGCCGGGGCCGGGTGTGGGGAAAGGTGTCCAAGCCGGTCTTGACGGTCTATTGCAAGAGATGCGCAGGTTGTCTGGTGCGCTCAAAGCGTACAAGATCGTTGTCGTGGCGGGCGCGGAGAGATCAGTGGTATCGCCACTCACGCTTGCGTATTGTCCTGAAAGCCAACAGGTTGTGCCGGGATAACCGGGGACATCAATGATCCAGTAGTTGTCGCCTGGATCCTTCCCAACTATAGTCACAGTCGTTCCAGGATAGATCGTAATCACAAAGCCATAGTGAGTACTAGGGCCGGCATAGCAATCTGTAGCAACGCTGACGCTCAAGGTAGGTGGATCCGATGTATTGGTGACAGTTGCTGTTGCGGCTGGCGTGGAATTGGTTGGAGTAGCCAAGAGCGCCTCCTCAGTGAGAGCTTGCAGGGTTTGTGCTACCGATGTTGAGACTTGATCCGAACTGGAAAGTGTGCCCGTTGGTGTGTTAGTGGGAGATGATGTTCCCAGGTCAACAGTCATACCACATGCCAGCATCGCCAGCGCCAGAATACAGAATAGAGCGAGAAGTTTTTTTACAGCCATTTTTCTCTTCCTTCTTTTATACCTTTATACCTTGTAGCTCGTTGATGCCCCTTTTACCCAATCGAACTATACTCCAATTATATATAGAGATGATGTATTTTGTGTGTAGATTTCTTGGATTATTTAAACTTGATGGATGGTGATGAAATAGTCTGGAGAGTGATAAAGAGGACGGCCATTTCAAAGTGACCATCCTCTTTCACGTTATGGGCAGTGTGCAAGCGTTATATCTTTAATTACGGAACTGCCATAGTTATTAAAGGACGCGACTCCATAATCCCATGTTGTTCCGTTTAGTATCAAATTTACGTTGAATTGATCGGTGTAATGAGTGGAGTTGGCTCCCAACGTAGCTAACAGTGATCCATTCTTATACACATAGAAACCATTTTCGTTGCTGGAATTGTCTTTCCAGGAGAATGTCACTGTCCACTTCCAACCGAAGATCCAGAAGTTCCCGAATTTATGCGAGTTGTTCACGCTAACGCAACTCAAACTCAACTCCTTGGGTGCATTTGGCGCGGTGGGAAGGGGCGTTGGTGTAGGCGGCATGGCCGGTGGAGTCATCTCGAGCAGTCCGTCCGTATCTCCCGTCACTGTGGCGTATTGTCCCCAAAGCCAGCAGCTGTTTCCTCCGCCACCTGGGTAATCGATAATCCAATAACCCGTAGGCGTGTTCTTGCCAATCACGTTTGCAGTCATGCCAGGTTGGAATTGCATCACTAATTGATAATTGATGTTGGGTCCGGTGCGACAGTTCGTCATGGAACTGACTGTGACTGTGGGCGGAGTAACCGGCGGAGGAGCCGTACTGGTCGGTATTCCGGATTGCGCTTGTTGTGTCGCCGCTTGAATCGTTTGCACGGCCAGAGTCAATGCAGTACTAAGGTCAGTGGGCTGCGGCTGCGGTGTGGCGGATTGATCCGACGCATTGAATGACAAACTGCAAGCAAGCGCGCCGAGAGCCAGAATAAATATCACCGCTAAAAGTTTCCTAATGGTTTTCATTCATTCTCCTTAAATTAATAAAATACCTTTTCTTTATTATCACACATTTTGTAAGAAATTCAATTCCCACAAAAGCACTATCGTCGAAATGCTTTGAGACTCGTCATTAGGTCGCGGTAAACCAAGAAGGCCGCGCGGGTTTAATCCGCGCGGCCTTCTTTGAAAAGAAGATTTTAGATTTTAGTGTTTAGACGTTGAAAAAACCTGAATGCACGGCAAGCCAACGAGAAAGCCAATAAAGGCAGGAAATCATACCACCCGAAGTTTTAGAGCTTCGGGTGGCTTAGACTGTCTATGGACAGTTAGAAGAAACTCCAGTAGTTCCCGAGGTGCCGAAGGAATTATAAGCGGCGACGCCGAAGGATACGCTACCTGTGGTTGTCGCCCCAATCAAATTTATACCAGTGCCGGTGGTACCACCAGGAGGGTTTTTGGAGCCGTTTTCATATACATAATAGCCTGTTGCATTACTGACGGCCGGCCAACTAAGATGGTCGGTGCGAACTTTCAAAGTATGAGGGAAGATATTATATGTACACGTTGTGGTTACTATTAACTTCGATGGAGCGGCGGGTGACAATGTAAAGCCTTTGATGACGCCCGGAGGAAGTAGAATTGGATTTTTAACAATAGGCTTCGATGTTGCAGTTGGGCTTGGCTTTGGGCTAGAACCTGAACCGGAAGTAGGGGCAGTAGTCGGAGCAGCCGCCACCTCCGACGTCGGAGGCGCCATCTCCGCTAAAGCGTCAACATTTCCCTGCACCGTGGCATACGTTCCCCCCAGCCAACATGTACCGCCTGTTGGAGTTTGGATGATCCAATAATTGGATGCCGTATCTTTGCCGACGACTTCGGCAGTCGCGCCTGGCTGAAAGACCAACACAAGATCATAATTGGAACCTGGACCGGTTCGACAATTAGTCATGCTGCTGACCGTTACAGTAGTGGTTGAAGGCGTGGCCGCCGGAGGCGCGGTGTTGGCGGGCACGCTGGTTAGCGACGCTTGGGTGGCCGCCTGAATGGTTTGCACTGCCAGCGTCATGGCACTGCTGAGGTCAGCTGGCTGTGTTCCTGTATTGGACGGCAAATTACAGGCAAGCGCGCCAAGAGCTAGGATCATTATTGCGGTGAAAAGTCTAATAATGGGTTTCATACATTCTCCTTTGGTTACTTTTCATCATTATCACATATTTCACTAGAAATTCAATTCCCACAAAAGGACTATTGGCTGAGACACCTTGAAACTCAGCATTAGATGGCTGGAAACCAAAAAGGCCTCGCAGGTTTATGTCGGCGAGGCCTTTTTTGAAAGTCAAGTTTTATTGACCCAGATCTATTTGCACTGAAAACTCTGAGTGCGTGGTGCAGACTCCCCAATACTGTTATAGGTCGCAATACCGTAAGTTATCGTGCTGCCGATTGTAATCGATGCGGTATCAGTATAGCTGGTGGAATTTGCCGGTAGAGTCGCGATCAGCGCGCCATTGCGATAAACATGAAAACCAGCTGCATCCGTTGATACAGCTGCCCAACTCAGCTGGGTGGTCACCTCACCGGAAATACCGCAGGAATATTGATAGAATAAACTTCCCGGCTTTGCAGGTATGCCTGCCGGTGTGGGCGGCAGCGGAGTCACTTCTGGAATGGTTTGTATGTTGCCTGTGATCGTGACGGATTGTGCCGCGACCCAGCATTCTCCTGATGTTGTTTCAATCAGCCAATAATTTCCCGTCGGATCTTTTCCAAGCACGGCCGCCTTTTGATTCGGATTCACATCGGTGATGCTTTTATAAGTTTCAGCCGGTCCGCTTCGGCAAGAGGCGGTTGTTTTGATCACAGCCATCGGCGTTGCAGAAGGCGAAGGAGTGAGTAAAGTTGGTAAAGTCGGCGTGTCGAAAACTGGGGTGTCGAAAACTGTCGGCGTAGTCGGTGAAGCGCTTTGGACGGCTTGCATCGTCTGTGCGACGGCGGTTGCTATACCTGATTGGTTTTGTGATGAAGATGTCAACTCTTTACTGAGGTTACATGCCAATAAGGCGATTGTCAAAACACAAATGCCTGCCAAAAGCTTTTTCATCGCGATTCCTTAGCTAATTATTTGGTTGGAGTTGGTGTATTTGGTACGCAAATTGATTGGAGTGTTTTTGTTTGTTGCGGAGATATTCCAGCATCATTATAAGCCGCCACACCATAGGATAAGTCTGTGCCAGTAACGACCTCGACGGTATCAATTATGGAAGTCGTCTTAGCAGGTAAATCTGCAATCTGTGTGCCGTGTCTGTAAACGCGAAAACCATTTGCGTCGTTGGCCGGATCAATCCATGAAAGATTTACTGTGGCCTTGTATAGTACGCCATTGGAATATGTACAATAATAATTCCAACTAACAAACACTGGAGTACCAGGTAGCTTTTGTGTGCTGGGTTGAGGTGTGACTTCCGGCAGGCTTTCATAATCTCCGCTCGGGGAGCCGTCGCCCGCCAGGACCCAACATGTGCCTGTGCTGTTCGGCGCTTTGATCAACCATGCGCTTTGCGATGTATCTTTGCCGATCAATTGCACAGTCGTGCCAGCGCTCAACGCGGATACGGCTTGGAAGTTGGAACTCGCGCCTGTTCGGCATTGTGTATTATCTTTGATGTATAAGAGCGGCTTGGCAAAGGTCGGGGTGGAGGTTGGCGGCAAAAGCGTCGGCGTGCTGATGTGGGCTAATTGCGTGGCCGCTTGATCGGTCAACGCGACGAGCGTAGACGCCGCCTCATTGACTGTTAGCGGTTCGGACCTTTTGGCGGTTGTCCCGCAAGCGGAGGAGAACAAGATCAACGCGCTTGCGAGAATCAAAATAGCTGAGTGCGATTTCATGTAATTTATATTATGTCTGTTTACTCTCAGCGAAATAGATATTCTTAATAACATAGAAGCTGTTGAGCTTTAGAGCAGATTGCTCGGGATGTTGTGCACCACTTTTCTAAAGAACAAGTCGAGCATGGCTGGGTCGAAAAAGCGCGCATCGTGTTCCATGATATCCAGGGATTTTTTTGTGGGTATACGCGGGCCGGTAACCGCGGTCGCTGGTTAATGCGTCGTAGGTATCTGCAATGCGGAGCATGCGCGCTCCCAGAGGAATCTTTTCGCCCTTATTTCCATTGGGGTATCCGGTTCCGTCGAAGTTCTCGTGATGGTTCAAAATGATCGCGTGAATGGAAGGATCAACGCCCAAAGTTTCCACGAGGCTTGCGCCAATCCGGGCGTGTTGCTGTACCATAATGTATTCGGCCTCCGTGAATTTTCCCGGCTTGTGGATCACAAAATCATTGATGGCGATCTTGCCGATGTCGTGAATGCACGCGGCGAATTTCAGGAGTTCCAAGTCGTTTACCTTTAAGTCGGCTGCTTGTCCAAGAGCAGAAGCCAGATCGGTGACATGGTCGGAGTGTGCTTTGGCGTGTGGATCGCGTAAGCCGATCAGACGAATCAAAAAAGGCAGCAGGGTGGTCATTTTGTTGGTTTCTTGAATTGCGCCTGCCGCTTATACGGGATTACGGCCGGCTTATGACGGAAAGACATTCTAACTCCTTTTCTCTAACAATAAATGGACTCTCCTAGGGGTTAATCATGATGGATTAAATCAGTGCATCCAGTAAGGTAAGAGATGGAGAGAATTGATCCGGCGGAGTTGTATTGAGTTGTTGTGCAACCGCGTTGAAGTAAGATTGATCTCTGCGGAAAGGAATGCCATTCCGCGGCAGGGGCGAGTTGGGATTGTTATCAGAAGCGAGAAACGGTGCTTGGATCGGTAGGACGACCTGCACGTAATAGTTCCCATCATTGGTGATACCGTGAAAATAATAGAACAATTCGTGATTATTGGCTGGAAGTGGACTCTGATCAAATTGAGTGAGATACCGAATCCCATTGCCGTTTACAAAGTTGACTGATTGGATGTCCGCATTGAATTGCCCGGAAGGCAAGCCTCCCGGAAGCGGCTGTCCACGTTGATAGTGCATGGTTCGAAGGCCGGAAATAAATTGCTGGTTCCCTTCGCCATAGCGGGAATATTCGTTAGCCCTGAATACAAGGATTTGCGGTTGCCAGCTTGCGCCTTGAACGGGATATCCGTTAAGGATGATCTTTGTGTGCTGTGGCATCTGTCCCACAGAGGGATTGATGTAAGGCGGTTCAATATCGGTTGTGGTCACGTTGGTGGTACCACTTGCCAAATTTGAAGGAATGGTCAATTGGATATTTGCATAATTCACAGCCAAGGCTTGTGGCGTGGAGCTTGCCGTTGCGGTGGGAGTTATGGTGGGAGGTAAGGTGGGCGTTGAAGTGATTTGTGCCGCGCTGGTTCCGGCGGCGTCCGTAGCTGCTTGCAGCGTGCCCGCTACGATGGTGGCAACATTGGGTTGACTGGTCGGTGTGGGAGCCGCCGAGGGTAAGTTGCAAGCCACGATCATGGTCAGCGTTGCAAAAATCAAAACGAATTTCCAGAGTTTATTCATTTTTTCCTATTGAGCTTGAATTGAAATGGATTGGTTCAATGCATTCAGCGTATTCAATGCTGGATTGAATCACAGGTTTATCTTCGAGGGTCATCATCGTTTTCTGACTTTCAGCTCTGTGCGTTGCACGTCACGCGTAGACAGATTATTGAAAGTAGTATTGCCGAAGATATGTTTGGACGCGATTTGTGTCATATCTCTCTCCTTTGGTTGGTAGAGATGATTCTCAGTACAAAGGTTTACTGATTGCAAATAAAAAACTGCGGCGGTTTTTATTTCCGTCGCAGTTTATGTAGATTATCGTTTGTTAGGATTAACGCACAAATGCCTTGCGTCCGGCATACACAGCGTTTTTGCCCAATTCTTCTTCGATGCGCATCAACTGGTTATATTTCTCGACGCGCTCGCCGCGCGCCGGTGCGCCAGTCTTGAGATGCCCCGTACCCATCGCCACAGTGAAATCGGCGATGAACAAATCTACTGTCTCACCGGAACGGTGAGAGACCATTGAGCCCCAGCCCGCCTTGCGCGCCATCTCAATCGCAGCAATCGTTTCAGTGAGCGACCCAATCTGATTGAGTTTGATCAATACCGCATTGGCAACATTTTCTTTAATGCCGCGTGCGATGCGTTCGACGTTGGTTACGAACAAATCATCACCCACAAGTTCGATCTTCTGACCCAATTTCTGATTAAGCAATTTCCAGCCGTCCCAATCATCCTCGGCGAGTCCATCTTCGAGAACGACGATGGGATATTTACTTGCCCATTCGGAATATAACGCGACCATTTCGGCAGATGTTACTTTGCGATTCTCAGTACGCAGGTTGTATTTGCCGTCTTCGTAAAAACCACTGGAGGCCGGGTCGAGCGCGATAGCGATCTGTTCGCCGGGTTTGTAACCGGCTTTTTCTATGGCCTTTAAAATCAAATCCACCGCGTCTGAATTTTTCTTGAGTGCAGGAGCAAAACCGCCTTCGTCTCCCACACCGACCGAATATCCGTCGGATTTCAGAACGCCTTTGAGCGATTGATAGACTTCACTGCCCCAACGCAGCGCCTCGTGAAAATTGGGCGCGCCGACCGGAGCGATCATGAATTCCTGAAAGTCGGTGCCTTGCCAGTTGGCGTGTACGCCGCCGTTCAGGATGTTGAACATCGGTACGGGCAATGTTCGAGCGGAGTCTCCGCCCAAATAGCGGTAGAGCGGCTTATGGTCCGAATTGGATGCGGCGCGCGCCACGGCCAGACTGACACCCAGGATGGCATTCGCACCCAATTTGGATTTGTTCGGCGTCCCATCCAAATCGAGCATGGTTTGGTCAATTGCGGACTGATTCCCCGCCTCTTTTCCCGGCAGAGCTTTGGCAATTGGTCCATTGACATTCGCCACAGCCTTGAGCGTGCCTTTGCCCCCGAATCGCTTCTTATCGTCATCGCGCAATTCGAGCGCTTCGTGAACGCCTGTGGACGCTCCTGAAGGAACAGCAGCTCGACCTTGTGAGCCGTCTTCCAAAACGACATCTACTTCCACCGTGGGGTTGCCGCGCGAATCGAGAATCTCGCGGGCGTGTACAGATACGATCTTAGACATTTTTATTTCTCCTTTTTATATTCGCCGAAGATCGCAGATAGGTTTTGGGCGATCTCGGCTAATTGTTGAACTTGAGAATCCAGCACATTGGAAAGTTCTGAGTGAACCTTACCATATCTTCCCAGCTTATGGGTACGGCTATCATGCAGATCAGCCCAGCTGACGGACATTTGCCCACGTATCAAAGAAGCAGGGTTTTCATTTTCTTTCGGCATCTCAAATAAGCGGCTCAGCTCGTCAATTTGATCCAATGCGTTTTTGATCTCACGCTGGGCCTGTTTCCTGCTGTCCGCATGCAGGACAAGCTTGGATTGATACAACGTACCGTGTTCCTCTTTTCCGTCCAGCCATTCCTGCGCCCGGCGCAGGTCCTCTTCGAACGTACGCAACGTGATCCGCAGCGAATTCCACTGATAAGGATTGAGCAAGTCTTTCATGCGATGATCCATGTTGATGAAATATTTCTTGATGTTACCTGCTCGCAGTAAAAAGCCTCTACCAGCAGGGTCGCGGTAGAGGCTATCAGTCGAGGATTCGGCAAAGGCTTTTTCCTAACCACTGACGAGCCTCATCGCCAGCGTGCCCATAGGATGGCTGAAAAAATTATACCACCGTTATAAAATTGTCCTTCCCTTACGGCTTGGAATGTGCAGCGAAGAAATCCCACATGAGGTCCGTTGCAGAAATGGTATGTGTCGGCTCATCGCCGCCGGGCCAGGCCGGACCATTTCCTCCGGGCCAGGCATGGCCGCCGCCAATGATGGTGTAAAGTTCAACAGCAGTTCCATCGGCGCAATGGGAATACGTGTCGTGTTGAATATCAGCGAAGGTATTGGTCTGTGGCGGGGTTGAACATTGATCAAGCTTTATCCACGCAGCAATGGTGTCTTTGACGGAAACAAACGACACATCTGTCAGTGATTTGTCACCAACCCCGCCACCATAGGGAAGATGTTGATCGGCAGTGCCGTGAAATTCGATAACGGATACTGGTTCTTTTGGCTGACATTCGGGATAGTTCAACGTTCCCGAAACGGGGCCGATCGCGGCGAAAACATCCGACGCATCACAGGCCAGACGTTGAGACATGATGCCGCCGTTGGAGAGTCCGGTTGCGTAAATGCGTTTGGTGTCGATCTTATAGGACGTTTCGATATCAGCGATGATGGCGTGCACGAAACCGACATCGTCAATATTATTCTTTACCGCATAGCCGCAACAGGTTCCGCCGTTCCAGGTCAGAAGTTTATCTCCGAGCAACCCGGTGCCGTTGGGATATGCAAAAATGAAATCTTTTTCATCCGACAGCGGTTCAAAATTTGACGTGCGCATTTGGGTGGAGGCATTTCCCAGCCCGCCATGAAAATCAAGGACGAGCGGCACAGGCTGACTGCCGTTATAAGTGGTCGGGATGTGCAAAACGTAGCTGCGTTGAAGTCCGCCGAAAGTCAGTGTGCGAGTTGTGTCATTGGATGAGATCGAGGTTGAATTAAAAGTTCGAGCGCAAGCCAGCAAGCTGAGGGTCAAGAAAAGAAGCGCAACCCCGATTTGTTTCATGGTTTCGACAAATTATCCTCGATGAATTTTTTCCAGATCGGATACTCATCCGGATTCCAAATTTGGCGCAAGACTTTGAACGCCTCGTCTCGTTTCCATCCAAGACGCTGGACGCGATATAGCATGATAAAGCTCGAGGCGCGGAAGTTGGCGCGGCAATGAATAAGCATCTTGTCATTATTGTTTTCATCCATCGCTGTCACGAAAGCTTCGAGATTTTGGCGCGTGGGCGATTCCCATTCCACCGGAATGTTGATGTATTTCATTCCAAGCGATTTAACCAGTGCGCCTTCATCCTTTAAATCTTTTTCGGGGTCGAATGGCGCGAGATTGATCACTACTTTGACTTCCGCCTCTGCAATGGTTTTCATTTGTTCCGCGGTCGGCATGCCACTGCTGAGCAGTTGATCCGTGAGCGGCAGGAAGTTATAAATATCTTTTAACATTATTTCACTCTCACTACTTTTCCGTTGGTCATTTTTATCAAATCATCGGGCGTCAATTCAAAGATGGCATTCGGCGTTCCTGCCGCGCCCCAGATGGTTTTGTGTTGAAGCAAATCTTCATCAAGATATGTTTCCATCTTTTGAATATGGCCGAGCGGAGGCACGCCGCCAATTGCGAAGCCCGTCACGGAGTGGACAAAATCCGCATCGGCGCGAACGATGGGTTCGTTTGCATATTCGCTGATGCGTTTCTCGTCGACGCGATTTGCGCCGCTGGTCAAAACCAAGATCGGCTTATGGCTTGTCTTGCCTTTGAAGATCAAGGACTTGATGATTTGTCCCAGCAAACAACCGGCGCGATCTGCAGCTTCCTGTGCGGTGCGCGTGCTTTCAGTGGACTCGACCACTTTGCAATCGAATCCCTGCAATGTTAAAAGGTCCTGCACCTTTTGAGCCGAGAGAGATAGTGTCATAAGGATCACCTAAATATTTTTAGAATTGGACGAAGTATAATGCAATATCATTGTAGAATTTATTCAAGGAATATTAAATGGTATTCTATGAATTCTACGAAAAGGTAGTACCTTTGGGTTGACAACTTTTGTTAAGATTGGTGTATAATGTGACCCACCTTAACAATCGGGTAATTATTGTTTCCATCTTTTTTGCAAAGATACTCATTTCACCCCATGCCCACCTCCTCTCTCCTTGTTGTTGAAGGCCGATACGCAGACGTTCCTTCTTTTGCATCTGAATTGCAGAAGAAGGGCTTTGAAGTTAATTCTGTAACCAGTGGAAGCGTAGCGGTTTCACGTCTTGAAAAAATCAACCCAACCATTGTCGTGGTCAATGCTGCTTCGTTAAGAAGCACCGGCCTGCGCATTTGCCAATCCGTTCGCGAGAAAAATCCAAAGTATCCAATCGTTCTGATCCTTGCAAAAGAAGCCAAGGTGGATAAGGACATTGCAGATGCCGTGTTGATCCTGCCGTTCACTGCGCAGAAATTGGTTAACCGTATTAAACCGCTTTTGCCGGGCGATGGAAAAAACATGGTGCACGTCGGACCGATCCGGCTCGATGTGGAACGCCGCCGCGTGCGATGTCTCGGAAAGAGCACCAAATTGACACCTCGTCTGATCATGCTCCTACAAATGTTAATGGAAAAACATGGCGAAGTGGTCGAGCGGGATGTCCTCTTCAAAAAAGTTTGGGAAACCAATTATACGGGCGACACGCGCACGCTGGATGTTCATGTTTCTTGGCTCCGGCGCGCGATTGAGGTTGATCCATTGAAACCAAAATTCCTGAAGACGGTCCGCGGCGTTGGATATCGGTTAGACGTTTAAGTTCGGTGCATATCACGCATCCATTCTTGACCTTCAAACGATTCGCTGTTTTATTATTTATCTTCACGCTGACAGCGTGCGCTCCCCGATCCACGCCGACCTATTTCCTTCCCCCCACGCAGTTCATCGAAATTACTCCGACCCAAGTTGTCATCCGCGTTCCCGCTTCAATTATTACTCCAACATCTACTGCTATTATTCCTACTCCTACTCCCACTCCAACGCCATGCACGAACGGCTTGACTTTTGTTAAAGACCTAACCATCCCTGATAACACGCCCTTTAGTTCAGGACAATCCGTTGATAAGCAATGGCTGGTTACGAACAGCGGAACTTGCAATTGGGATTCGAATTATCGCTTGAAGTTATTAAGCGGTCCCGCGCTGGGCGCAGTAACCGAACAGGCTCTTTATCCCGCACGGGCCGGCGCGCAGGCCACGCTTCGCATCATCTTCACCGCGCCGTCAGACACGGGAACCTATACGAGCACGTGGCAGGCTTTCGGTCCAAGTGGGGAAGCGTTTGGTGACACAATTTATATTCAAGTCGTTGTTCAATGAATTGATCTGATATGGATAAGTAAAAGAGGCCATCCATCAAGTGGATGGCCTCTTTTTGATGTTCTGGGATGCGGGGCTACTATTTCGTGATTAACAAGACCACTACATTCTTGTCACTCGAAGTAATGGTGATCGAAAGAATGCTGGTGCCTTTTGTAAAGAGCATCACGCCGCCTTGTCCACCGCCCAGCGCGGAGAAGGAAGACGACCAGCCCAGAGTTTGAAGTTGATTCGTGTAAAAGGTTTGGACATCGGTGGCGCTCGCCGCAGCTTTGAAGCTATAGGTATTCTTATTGAATTCCTGACCCGCTGTGGCCTGGGTCATGATCGGAATATCGTTCCAATTGCTCACGGGCGTTCCCGTAGGATTAAGATATTGACCGACTTCCGGCATCGAGGAGGGGAGCGCCTCCAGCGTGGATAGCGGCATGGAAGATGGCAGTGCCTCTATTGTGGAAACTGAGACCGGATGGGCGGTGGCCATCGCTTCCGCGGTGGATGCGAGGCCTTTAGCTTGGTTAAGCGGATTGCTGATCAGTCCGCAAGCGAAGGTGAATAGAACCAATATGGATAGCAGTGTAAATTTAAAGATGCGCGACATAACTCTCTCCTTTTACAGTAAATTATAAGAGAATTATTCATTATGAGTCATAAGACGATAGTACTAATTTTTGTTCCATCCCAACCAAACAGTAGTACCCGGCAATGCATTGAGAATACTGACAAAGAGCAGACCATCGCCTTTCTCAGCAGTGATGACTGTTGACGAATTGCGCTTCAGAGTTCAGCCAAGGGTTTGGATCTGATCCATATAAAAGGTTCGTGGCCAAGTTGCAGGCAAGAGAGAACATGATCAAGGTAGATAGAAGTGTGAATTTAATGATGCGTAACATAGTATTCTCTCTACGAAGGTTTATTTGGATTGAGTCTTCACATAATAAGACACCTCAACTTGAGTAATGCTTTTATTTTTTGAATCTGACCCGAACTCAATATTAGCAATTTCAGCGTCATCGTCTTCCTCAAATTCGACATGAGTTGAGTCGCTTGAAACCACTAGCCAGCCTGGGGTTTTGTAATGATCCGTATAAAAGGTTTGAACATCAGCCGGACTCGCCGAAGTCGTATCGAATCGGTATATGGTCATCTGGTCTTGTAATGTTGTTGTATCGGTTGCTTGCGGCATGAACGGAACATCATTTCCATCATGATTCCCATTTCTGACCATGTCAAATATTTTATCCAAAAGGTTGTGATAAAACCAAATAGAATGTATTTGAACATCGGTAATGTCTGCACTTTGATCGGGAGTCGTTTCGATATCGACACCACTAATGCCAACCAAGTTAGTCGGGTTTTTCACGGCTGTACCAAGTTTTGATGCCGAAACAAGTCCTGGGTAACTATTTGTTATTTCCCAGCCAAGGGCTTTATAATGATCCGTATAAAAGGTTTGAACATCCTCTGGACTCGCAGTCGTATCATAGTGATATATTGTCACCCACCCTTGGTACGATACGATATCCTTAGCTTGCGGCATGAGCGGAATATTAACCGCGTTGCTACCTGATGCTTGGTTTAAAAGGTTTGTAGCAAAATTGCAGGCAAGAGAAAATAGAATCGAGGCCGAGAGAAGTGTGAATTTTATGGCGCGCGACATAGCATTCTCCTTTTGGAGATAATTATAGGAGGAACACTTATTTATTGGCATAGCACGATGGTACTATCTTTCTACCTACTAATAAAATATTTAAATCAATCGTTCTGGAGAATCCATGCCCGTTTTGCCGTGGTATCACAAAACATCCATTTATCAGATTTATCCGCGCTCGTTCTATGACAGTAATCATGATGGTATCGGCGATATTCAAGGGATCATCCAAAAATTGGATTACATCAAAGAGCTGGGATTCGAAACCATCTGGTGTTCGCCGTTCTTTGCTTCGCCTCAAGCAGACTTCGGCTACGATATTTCCAACTACACTGACATCGCTCCCGAATATGGAACGTTGAACGACGTGTTGCAATTGATTGAAGAAGTCCACAAGCGCGGCATGAAGATCGTGTTCGATCTGGTGATGAACCATACTTCCAGCGAACATCCGTGGTTCAAAGAATCACGTTCCTCACGCGAAAATCCCAAAGCGGATTGGTATCTCTGGCGTGATCAGCCCAATAACTGGCAAAGCATGACGGGCGGAAGCGGATGGCATTATGCCGAAGAAAGAAAACAATATTATTGGGCCAGTTTTCTGCCTTTTCAGCCCGATTTGAATTATCGAAACCCTGAAGTAAAAAAGACAATGCTTGAGATCGTCCGCTTCTGGCTTGGCAAAGGCGTGGATGGCTTTCGCTTGGACATCTTCAATGTCATTTATAAAGATGCCGAATTCCGAAACAATCCGTTTACGTTTGAACTCATCCCGACCGAAACCAATCCATCCGGGTTTTTCCAAAAAGCAGAATATACTTTGAATTGGCCGGAAAGCCTTGAGTTTGCCAAAGAACTTCGAGACGTATCTGAAGAATTTGGAGAAAAACTTTTGCTGGGTGAAATCAGCGGAAGGCGCGACTTGCTTCGTAAATTTATTGGAGATGAAAAGAACGACGGCCTGACGCTGGTGTTTGACTTCGGAATGATGGATTTCAAATTTAATGCTGGATATTTTCATAATCTCATCGAAGACATCGAAAAGCATTTTCCCGATCCGTTCATGCCGGTTTATGTTTTCAGCAACCATGACCGCGCCAGAAGTATCTCGCGCTTGGGAAATGATATTCGAAAGGCAAAGCTATTGCATCTGCTTCAACTCACGGTGCGCGGCGTGCCGTGCATGTATTACGGCGAAGAAATCGGGATGACGAATGCAAAGATACCTTTCGCGCAGGCACTCGATCCCATTCCGCATAAATTCCAATCCATTCCTCGTTTTGTTTTTGATATGCTTGGCATGACCCTCAACCGCGACGAAGTCCGCACGCCGATGCAATGGAACGGTGGAAAAAACGCAGGCTTTTCATCAGCGGAAAAGACATGGTTGCCGGCGCATCCGAATTATGTGGATATTAATGTCGAGAAGGAAATCAGTAACGCAAATTCATTGGCAAACACAATCCGCACCCTGTTGAGAATCCGCAATGAAAACCCGGCGCTCTCCAATGGCTCACTGGAATTAATCAATGATCTACCCGATGGAGTACTTGGTTATATTCGAAGACTAAATGAAAATGAAATAGCCGTGCTTTTGAATTTTGTCGATGAGGAAAAGATCGTCGCATTCCGCGACCGCAATTGGCAGGAGGTTCTCAAATTGCTAGACGACGAAATCACAGGCGAGACAATTCAACTGAAGGGTTTCAGCGGCGTGATTTTGCAGGGGCAAAAAAGTGGATGCAATTTCAACTTTTACAAGCAATCGCAATGAAATAACAGAATAAAATATTCCCTAATCTGAAGGGGCGTGTTATAGTAAACGCCATATGAAGGTACTATTAGCTGAGGACGACCCGGGTTCACGGCGACTGGTTAATGTACATCTGTCGGCTGCCGGTTATGAGGTCATCGAGGCCGAGGACGGGCAATTGGCGTGGGAATTATTCCAACGCGATACTTTTCACATAGTAATTACCGATTGGATGATGCCGAAGATGGATGGGCCGACTTTAATTCACAACATCCGATCCAAAGGCCAGAAGAGTTATACCTATATCATTATGCTGACAGCCATCGACGAGAAACCCAAAGTAGTGATGGGACTGGAGGCCGGCGCGGACGAGTATTTGACCAAACCATTCGACAGCAGAGAGTTGATCGCCCGTGTGGCCAGCGGAGAACGTATCCTCAAGCTTGAGGAGCAACTGACTCAGGCCCGTCATGAGATGGAAACTCTTGCCATGCATGATGGATTGACGGGTATATTCAATCGACGGGCTATTGAGGAATACACCGAGGCCGAGCTTGACCTCGCCAGGCGTAAAGAGCGTCCACTCAGTGTCATATTATTGGATATTGATCATTTCAAGGCCATCAACGATCAATATGGCCATTCGATCGGTGACCACACATTGCAACAACTGGCAGAGATCCTTCCCAGGAACCTGCGCCAATATGACCGCATTGGACGATGGGGAGGCGACGAGTTTATTGTGATATTGCCTGACACAAAAATATCGGAAGCAATCATGATCGCAGAACGTATGCGAATCACGACGGCTGAAACAAAATTGTCACTGGAAAACGGAGAATACTATACAGTGCAAATCAGCCTCGGTGTAGCCTGTGCATCTGGATCGTACCCATCGTTGATAAAGCTGGTTGATGCAGCAGACCTGGTTATGTATCGGGCGAAACAGGCTGGCGGAAATCATGTTCTCAGCTTAGATCAACCAATCGAATAAATCACTTCAACTTCTCTTCGACTGCTTTTGTAACTTTACTCAACGCGTCGTTGACTTTCGATGCATCCGGCAAACTGCCTTGCGCTAGGTTAGGTCGTCCGCCGCCGCGCCCGCCGATGGCAGTGATAAGGTCGCCCGCTTTTAGTCCGCGCTTGACAAGATCCTCGGTCAAGACTGCGATGACAGTTGTTCCGGTTGCCAAAACTGCGATGCCGTTGCTTGGATATTTCTCGCGGAATTTATCAGCCAGCGAACGCAATGTATCGGCATCGACATTCGCAATCTCTATGGCAAGCACATGGACATCCTTGACCGTTTGAACATTGGATAGTTGTATTGCGAATGTTGCAAGAGCTTGGTGCGTTTTGAGAGATGCAATCTCTTTCTTCGCCTCGCTCAATTCTTCTTCAAGAGTTTGTACTTTTTGCGGGACTTCATCAATGCCGGATTTCAATGTCGAGGCAGTTTGCTTCAACATCTTGAATCGCCGTACAATCAACTCATATGCGCCGCGTCCAGTGACGGCTTCGATGCGGCGCACGCCCGCCGCGGCTGATCCTTCGCTGACGATAATGAACGCGCCGACATCCGATGTGCGTTCGAGATGCGTGCCGCCGCATAGTTCATAGGAATATTTCGGCAGTTGCTCCACTAAGGCGGTTGGATGTTCAACCGCGGCTTCATCATAGGCTTCTGCGCCCATAGGCATGATCGTAATTGTCCGGACGGTCTCGCCATACTTTTCGCCGAAGAGCGCCATCGCACCTTCTGCAATCGCATCTGCCCGCGCTTTGAGGCGCGACGTGACTTCCATGTCGGCCGCGACCGCCTCGTTGACAATTTTCTCGACGCGTTCGATCTGTTCAGGTGTCATCGCTTCAGGGTGGTTGAAATCGAATCTCAGACGATCCGGTGCGACGAGCGAACCGGCTTGCACCGCATGTGGACCCAAGACTTGGTGTAATGCGGCGTGCATGAGATGTGTCGCGGTGTGGTTGCGCATGATGTCGTGACGGCGAGCCGTGTCCACTTCGGCGATGACTTTATCGCCGACCTTTGGTTGGCCTGAGATCACTTCGCCGATATGGACGATCACGCCTGCCGCAGCGCGGCGCATGGCAGTGACTTCGATTTCCCAAGTGCCCCCCTCGTCCACTCCCTTCGGTCGGGACACTCCCCCCATTTTCGGCGAAAATGGGGGGACTTGGAGGGGGGCCGAACGGATGTAGCCTGTATCACTCACCTGACCGCCAGAACTCGATGTAGAAGCCGGTCTTGGGGAGAATCACTTCGACTTGATCGCCGAAGGAAACCGAGTCAATAGATTGTCCGTTCGAAATCAATGCCAGAACTTCACCTTCTACGCCCGGGCTGGTATACGGATCGTATTCCACGCCATGTTCGCCGATTTTCTTTTTCTTTTGCAGGTCTTTCAAGATACCTGCAAAGAACTCCGCATCTTCGCCGCCCATCTTACCGATGGCTTTGCCGCCGCCGGATGCTTTGCTATGTTCGTCTTTCGCGGCGTTGAAGCCAGCTTGATCCACTTCGAGGCCTTGTTCACGCGCAATATCGCGCGAGATTTCAAAGGGCAAGCCATAGGTTGCATAAAGATCGAACGCGCGGCGACCGTCGAGCACGGTCTTTTTCTGTTTGCCAAGTTCTGAGAGTAGATTCTGCAAGTGAGCGGTGCCCGTTTCAATGGTGCGCGCGAAGCGGATTTCTTCTCTTGTCAAATTATCGAGGATCGCGCCGCGGCTTTTTTCCAATTCGGGATAGAACGCGCCATAAGTTGCAATCACGGCCTCTGCCACTTTGGCAAGGAAGGGTTCACGCAGTCCAATCTTTGTGCCGAAGCGCGCCCCACGTCGGATGATCATGCGCGTCACATAATTGCGTCCCACGTTGCCCGGCACGACGCCATCAGAGATGAGGAACGAAGCCGTGCGGACATGATCGCAGACAACGCGATACGGCGTGAAATCGGCGAGCATTTCTTGTTCTGACTTACCCGTGAGCGAGCGCAGTACTTCAAGCGATTTCGCGAAGAGATCGGTCTTGTAATTCGAGTCGACGTTCTGCAAGATGGAGACCAATCGCTCGAAGCCCATGCCGGTGTCGACGTGTTTGGCGGGAAGCGGATCGAGTTGGGTGGCGCTGATGCGGTTGTATTGGATGAAGACCAAATTCCAGATTTCGACAAACCGGTCGGTATCCAAAACTTTCTCGGTGACTTTTTCTTCTGACGGATGCAAATCGTAATGGATTTCAGAGCACGGACCGCACGGACCGGTGTCCGCCATTTCCCAGAAGTTATCTTTTCGTCCCATATAAAAAAGATGATCGGAACCGAAGCCGGGTTGCTTGACCCAGTTGGACGCGGCCTCTTCATCGGTAGGAATATCGCCTTTGTCATCCTTGAAGACCGTGGCATATAGACGATTCTTATCGAGTCCCCAAACTTCGGTGAGCAATTGCCAGGCCCATGCGATGGCTTCCTTTTTGTAATAATCGCCGAACGACCAGTTGCCGAGCATCTCAAAGAAGGTGTGATGCGTATCGTCGCGGCCCACATCGTCGAGGTCGTTGTGCTTGCCCGCCACGCGCATACATTTCTGCGAGTTGACGGCGCGCGTATACGGACGTTTGTCGGTGCCGAGGAACACATCCTTGAATTGCACCATGCCTGAGTTGGTGAAAAGCAACGTCGAGTCGCCGCCGGGGACGACGGACATCGAAGGCACAGCGGTATGCCCGCGCTCGACGAAGAAGTCAATGAAGGTTTGGCGGATTTCCGCACCGGATAATTTCTTGGGGCTCATTTGATCTCCAGGTATTTGATTTGAAGTGGGGGAATTATACCAATGATGGGAACGAAGGATGGGAAATGGGAAATGATAAGTTATACTCGGCATATGAGCCTGCAAAACCCCTCTCCCGATCCATTGATTTCATCGTCCGATAGCAATGAATACTTCAACTCCATCAGCCATCTGATTGGCGCGATATTGTCCATTTCGGCGCTGGCTGTTCTGGTCACTCTAGCGGCCATAGACCATAAGCCGGTGCATGTCATCAGCTTCGCAATCTATGGCACGAGCCTGTTCCTGTCCTTTCTATTCAGTTCCCTTTTGCACTTCTTCCTGCTGTTCAAAAAATACTTGCGCGTCCTCGGCGTTCTCGACCATAATGCCATTTACCTGCTCATTGCAGGCACCTACACTCCATTTTGTTTGACCATCCTCAACGGGTCAACCGGTTGGGTTTTATTTGGCATTATTTGGAGTCTGGCGGTTTTCTTTATCACACTCAAATCCATTTTCTTTACGAAAATTTCTGTTCTGATGTCGAACATCAGCTATTTGGCAATGGGCTGGGTTATCATTTTCCTGCTCGGTCCTATTTATAAAGAACTTGGCATGGGGGCTATCTTCCTCCTTATCGCAGGCGGACTTTTTTACACCGTCGGCGCCTTGATCCTTGGGTATCGAAAGCCAAATCCATTTCCACCGCATTTTGGCAACCATGAGATTTGGCATGTCTGTGTTTTGGCGGGCAACACATTTATGTTTTTGGTCATGTTGTTTTATGTCCTGCCCTATCCGAAGTGATAATGGAATACATCAATTGACCTAACCCCCAATCCCTTCGTAATCGAAAAGGGGCGCGCAACTCATCCCCCTAAAGGGGGATGAGGCTAGGAGGGGGACATTGGATAAAATAAGCATATGCCCGTCCAAAACAACATCCCCGGCCAGAAGATAAACCCAGAAAAACTAGAACGCGCCCGTGAACTCCGCGGGGGTAAATTGGGCGTCCATTTTAGAAATGATGAAGTAGAAAAAGAATTGGCAGGGGTATTGGTCAGGATTCGAGAATTGATTTGATCAATTCCACCGATTAAATCTATAACCACCAAGGAGGCTTATATGTACACAACAGATATGTACGAAGGCGTCTACGCTGAAACCGTCACGATGACAGGCGCGAACGGCGATTCGATCAACGCCTATCTGGCGCGTCCACTTGGAATAGGACCATTCCCGTGCATGGTGCTGGCGCATCATATGCCCGGCTGGGACGCCTGGTATCGCGAGATCACCTTCAAGTTTGCGCTTCACGGCTACTTGACCATCAGCCCCAATCTATTTTTCCGCACAGGCCACGGCACGTCGGAAGATATCGCCGCCAAAGTCCGCGCCGATGGCGGTGTGCCGGACGATCAAGTCGTCGGCGATCTGGCGGGCGGGATGAAATATGTGCGTGCGTTGAAAGATGTCAATGGCAAAGTTGGAATCTTCGGAAGCTGTTCGGGTGGACGACACGCTTTTCTCGCCGCCTGCCGCGCTCCGGGCTTTGACGCGCTGGTGGATTGCTGGGGCGGCAACGTGGTGATGCGGCCCGATCAGCTTTCGCCGAAAACGCCGGTCGCGCCGATAGATTTCACCAAAGATTTATCCTGTCCCATTCTTGGGTTGTTCGGCAATGATGATACGACCCCCGCGCCGGAGCAGGTCAATCTCCACGAAGCAGAGTTGAAAAAATATGGCAAGAATTACGAGTTCCACCGTTACGACGGCGCAGGTCACGGCTTCTTTTATTATCACCGTCCTATGTATCGTCAGGCGCAGGCCGTGGATGGCTGGGAAAAAGTCTTTGCCTTTCTTGAAAAGTATTTAGCGTAAGGAGAACATCATGTGCACAATGATTGCTAAAAAAGTAACGGTCGAAGGCAGTGGGAAGGGAACGAGTGGCTGGTTCACTTTGAACCAGGCCAATGTCTCCTATGACCATCCGTTCAACGCGCCCTATGAATATGCGCTCAACATTGACTTCGTGAACGAATCGCTCGGACCCTCGGCGCGGGTCGCCGTTGAATTGAGTGAATCCGCCGCCCGTGATTTAGTGCAGACGATCCTGTCGGCGCTGGAACAGGCCGAGGCGGGTGGTCATTTACCCCAAAAATAAAACGAATCACGAGCTTACTTCTTGTTCCTCTCCGTTAGGAGAGGAACTTTTATTTTGCGCTACAATCGAGCCATGAGCAAGGAATTAGATTTATCAAGTCGCTGGCTGACCTCCCTTCCAGAAAATATTGGGGAGCAGATAGAACTCGAAGCGCTGGATTTATGCAACAATCAACTTACGTCCTTGCCTGAATCAATCTGGCAATTGACCCGCCTTGAAAGACTAAACGTGGCGGATAATCAACTGCCGTCAATTTCTGATCACATCGGAAAGCTGGTCAATCTCCAGATGCTGGATTTGGGCCACAATTGGTTGGAAGATATTCCTGACTCGCTTGGAAATATAAAAGAGCTTTCCTTCCTTTATCTAAGCAATAATCGATTGGCTTCTTTGGCAGCGTCACTCTTCGGTTTGAAGAAGCTGATTTATTTCAATGCAACCGACAACCGGTTATCGTCCCTGCCGGAAGCGATGGGCAATTTGAGAAGTCTCATTGAACTCCGGCTATATAATAATCAATTAACTTTGCTGCCCGAATCGCTTGGCGATCTGACGAACTTAAGGGAATTGCATTTGATGAGAAATCCATTGGGCGCTCTGCCCGAGTCCATTGGAAAACTTACGAGCCTTAAGAAATTGATCCTGGAAGACAACGACTTGGCGTCGCTTCCTGAATCCATAGGCGATCTGACCCGCCTTACCGAGTTGAATCTGAGAAACAATAAGGTAACATCCATTCCTGAATCGATTGGAAGATTGGCAAACCTTCAATACTTGGATTTGAGAGCAAACAAGCTGACTTCTCTGCCTGCCAGTATTGGAGAGCTGCCGAACCTTGAAAAACTTGATTTAAGGTGGAACAAGGCTTTATCCAAGCCTGCATGGCTTCAATCACTGGAACGGCGTGGGTGCATCGTTTATTTATAACGAATCTAGAATACGTTATCAGATTGAAAAATTTCCGTTTCCTCTCATCCCCATTTGACTTTATCCTCGGCATTTCAAATATCAAACCTTTGGGCTATTGAAATCCCGTTCGAAATACTGTATAGTATTTTCAAGTGTACAGATAAACGCTGAGCCCTGTACAGGGATGTTGTGCATGGAAGATTCCCAATAAAATACATCCAAAGTTGACCCGTGTTTTGATATGTTCCTATTAGCAACCAAAGGAGAAACTTATGAAAATACAGCATTATGGATGGCATCCCGATCTGCCCGACCAGCGGGACTATCTGTTCTCGGCGGTTTATGGGACTGCCGCGCAACTACCGGCCGCCGTTGATTTGCGGCCGAAATGTCCACCGATTGAAAACCAGAAACAACTTGGCTCCTGCACCGCCAACGCATTAGTCGGCGCCTTGGAATTTCTGGAGGTCAAAGACGGCGTGTCCTTCGTAGCTTTGAGCCGGCTCTTCGTCTATTACAACGAGCGCCTCATCGAAAATACGGTCACATCCGATTCTGGTGCCCAATTGCGGGATGGCATCAAAACTCTGGCGAAGCAGGGCGTTTGTCCTGAGAAGATGTGGCCTTACGTCATCTCGCATTTCGAGAATAAACCCTCGAAGGCTTGCTATACAAACGCTGCCCAGCATGTTATCCAGTCGTATCAACGCGTGCAGACCTTGAACGATATGAAGAGCTGCCTGGCAGCCGGATATCCGTTCGTTTTTGGATTTACCGTTTATGAGTCTTCGAGTCTCCGGGTGTGGCGAAGACCGGCGTTGTGCCGATGCCTGCTCCGAACGAAAAAGTCGTTGGCGGACATGCCGTGGTGGCTGTCGGTTATGATGACGCGGCTCAACGGGTCATTGTCCGCAACTCGTGGGGACCATCTTGGGGTCAGGCTGGATATTTCACGATGCCCTACGATTACATTACCAATCCAAAGCTTGCCGCCGATATGTGGACGATCCGGCGCGAACAAGGCGAATAAACATTTATCTTCACCGACGCACTCCCGCAGAGTATTCTGCGGGAGTTTTGTTTTCTATGCCATATGCTACAATCGAACTAATCACACCTCAAAGATGGATAACGCACATGAAAAACATTCTTTCGTTCCTTCAAGACCACACGACGAATATTCTTGCCGACGTGGAGACTCTGGTTCGTATAGAAACGCCCTCGAAATTCGCAGAAGGCATCAATCGTTTGCAGGGTGTGACTCAACGCTGGCTCAACGAATTTGGACAAGTCACACGGCATCCGAATCAAATCGGCGATGTGGTCCACGCGCGTGTTGCCGGTCAAAGCGATGAACGAATTTTGTTGTTGGCGCACGTGGATACCGTATATCCAACCGGCGCGTGGAATCAACTTTGGTTAGTGAAAGAAGATCGCGCTTATGGCCCCGGCACGTATGATATGAAAGCCGGATTCGTGCAAGCGCTTTGGGCGTTGCGCGCACTCAAAGCACAAAATCAAAAACCAGCATGGACAGTCGACCTGCTTCTCACGCCGGATGAGGAACTCGGCTCGGAGGTCAGCTTACCGTTCATTCAAAATTTGGCGCACGGTGCGAAAGCCGTGTTGGTGCTCGAAGCGCCGTTTATGAACGGCGACTTGAAAGTTGCGCGCAAAGGTGTGGGCGATTACAACATTCAAGTGCATGGCAAAGCCGCACATCAGGGCGTCGAGCCGGAAAAAGGAAAGAATGCAATTGTCAGCGCCGCGCATTTGATCGCGGAGCTTATCAAGTTGCAGGATTTGGAAAAAGGCACCACGCTTGGGCCGAACGTGATCAAAGGCGGAACGGTATCGAACGTTGTGGCGGATCACGTTGAAATGGCCGTTGATCTCCGCATCTGGTCAGCGGATGAAGCGCAACGCGTCGACGCCGCGCTCAAAGCAATTCAACCTTTGAATGGAACGCGTTATGAAATCGCCGGCGGACTCAATCGTCCGCCAATGGAGCCGTCAGAAGGAACTTTTAAACTTTTAGAGAAGGCGCAACGTATCGCATCTGAACTTGGATTCAAAGTGGGCGCGGCACGCGTCGGCGGCGGCTCAGACGGAAACTTCACCGCCAAGCTTGCGCCGACACTGGATGGCTTTGGTGCGTTCGGCGCGAATGCACATCAAAAGGATTTGGAATACATTCATATTCCGAGCCTTGCGCCTCGAACGGCATTGCTGGCTGGTATGTTGATGGATTAAGCACATCCATTCGCGTAATGCTATCGAAATCATTGGAGAATACGAAGCTGATGAGTGATTTGCATTTGGAAGAGTCTGTTGAACTTGGCAAAGACTCGGGACGCGGAAACTTATTAGGCATCGAGCCGTATATCGTTGCCGCGGATTATGCCTCAGCGCAAACACTGCAATCCAAATTGGATGGATACATGTCAGAAGCCAAACGCCGAGGCTGGCTCAACGATAAGACGATCATCTTGCTGCCTGAATACTTTGGCACATGGCTGGTATTGGCGAATGAACCCGAATCCGTTTTTCAAACGGATAAGCTTGCCGTTGCTGAACAACGACTCGTGCTTCGTCACATCTTCGGATTCTTGTGGCAGCTTATCACTGCAAAAGAAAAGGGAAAATTGGAAGCGGCCGTCTTTCGATTTAAATCTCCAGTGATGGCGGATACTTATAACTCTGTGTTATCAAACATCGCGAAGAATTATCGCGTCACAGTCATTGGCGGCTCGACGGTTCTACCCGCGCCGCAAGTTCGTGATGGAAAATTAATCGCGGGCCAAGGTCCTCTTTATGGCGTGACACCGGTTTACGGTCCGGACGGACGCGCTTATTCCGATCTTGTTCTCAAAGCCTATCCGACTATGGACGAATTGCCTTTCATGACTCCTGCATCATCAAAACAGTTGCCTTCATTCGATACGCCCGCGGGCAAACTTGGAATTTTGATCTGCGCCAATTCATGGTTTCTCGATTGCTATGTGCGGCTCAAAGAATTGGATGTGGACATAGTCGCAATTCCATCCAATGGCGGCGATCCGGTTGTGTGGGATCAGCCGTGGGGCGGCTATAGCGGCTGGCCCATGCCATCCGATGTGGATGCAAGCGATGTTAAAGAATTAACCGAGGGCGAGGCATGGCGTAAGTATGCGCTGGCTGGTCGCATCGGCACGACGAAGGCGCGTTATGGCTCGAACGTTTTTATACGCGGCCAATTGCTTGACATGGCTGGCGGCGGCGGGCGAACCACGATTGTTAAAGATGGGAAAGTGTTGAGAGATCAATCTATGACCGGCGCCTCGCTGATCAATTTGTGGTTGTAGATGGGAAAGCTGATTGAGGTTGTCGGGTCGAGCGGTGTGGGAAAAACGACTCTGGTCAATGCCTTGAGCCGCAAGGCTCGATTTGCGACGGCTTATGAGGGACATGCCGAGCGGCCATTTCAAGCGTTATTCAAATCCGATACTCGTTACGGTCTTGCCAATCAAATGGATTATTTGCTTTTACGTGCGGAACAGGAAAAGGAATTGCGCACCCCGCCATTGATCGGATTGATGGATGGCGGACTCGATCTCGATTATCACGGCTTCACGCGTCTATTCCACGCCCACGGCGGACTCAGCGATTCTGAATTCGATCTCTGCCGCCGTTTCTACGAATTAACTCGCAGCCTGCTTCCGCTTCCGGATCTCATCGTCCACCTGACGGCCCACGAAGAGATTATCCGCGCCCGGTTAGTCTCGCGTCAGCAAATCAACATCGCCTCGGCGGAAGATACTGCGCTGTTCAATCGCTTCCTGGATGAATGGCTTGCGTCGCTTCCTGCTGAAAGATTATTGCGGCTGGATGTGTCAGACGAAGATTTGGAGTTTGCCCAAAGCTTGTTGGTAATCCTTGCACATCTATAGATGAAGGAAACCACTGTCGTTTTATCCACATACTTTCTACATAAAAAGTTTAATAATCTAATCATATTATTCAATTATCATGATGGCTGGTTTTTATACAACCATTTATCTTATTGACGGTTTTGGAGACTAACGCATCCCTATGAAGACATCAAGATTTTTAGCATGGATGACTGGCTTGTTATCCATTATCATGCTTTCTTCGTGCACGCCCCTCATCATCCAAGTTCCTTTATTCCAATCTCTCTCATCTCAAACTTCCTTATCCCAATCTACCTCATCTCAATCTCTCGCACCTCAATATTATTCACCTCTCCAAAATGCCGAATACGTTTCCAAGGATGCCACGATTGTGGTTCGCTATGGCGCCGTGTTGAATAATCAAAATTTGGATAATATAAAGTTCACAATACAAGGATCAAAAAGCGGCCTCCATGCAGGCCAAACCATCCTTGCAGATGATCAGAAAACGGTTATTTTCAAACCCGCCAGTCCATTTACACCGGGGGAGCAGGTTACAGCCAATGTGAGCAAACTGGATTTGGACGGGCAAAATAGTTATTCTCCTCTTTCGTACACTTTCAGGGTTGCAGTCAATCAACAGCCGGGATCGCCGGGAAGCAGTGAATTATCGGCACCGCCGATCCCATCATATCCTCCGCGTAGCGCCTTTCCTAACTTTCTAACAGTGCCGCAGGATATTCCTCATTACATTGTCACGATGACTTCCCCAATCCCAGCAGAAGGGGATATCTTTGTAGCGCCTTTTTTTTGGACCAAAGCAGAGGTGGGATCCTATTTGCTGATCCTGAATGATCAGGGGCAGTTGGTCTACTATCAATCGGTTGCGAATGCGCTGGACGCATGGGATTTCAAGGAGCAACCGAATGGACTGTTGTCTTATTATGATCAAAAGAATTCGACCTTCTATGTGATGAACTCCCATTATCAGGTCGTGAATACTTATCCGGCAGGAGATGGTTATTCTGCCGATTTGCACGAGCTTCAGATTCTACCGAACGGCAATGCGTTGTTGATGATCTACGATGCAGAGACGGTGGATATGAGCGATATCGTTTCGGGCGGGAAACCGAACGCGACCGTTACCGGTTTGGTGATTCAGGAACTCGATCCATCCAAGAATGTGATCTTTGAATGGCGAAGCTGGGATCATTTTTCGTTTTTTGATTCCACATCCAGTCTCACGGATCAGGATATAGATTTGATCCATGGAAACTCGCTGGCTTTGACGAATGACGGCAATCTATTGTTGTCAAGCCGGAATCTCGATGAGATTACCAAGATCAATCTTCAAACCGGCCAGGTGATGTGGCGCTTGGGCGGCAAAGCCAATATGTTTACGTTCGTTAATAGTCAGACCTTCGCCTATCAGCATGACGTCAGGCAGCTTCCCAATGGGGACCTCACCGTATTCGATAATCAAGGCACTCAGCAGGTTCCTGTGCCTTCGGAGGGAATCGAATATAAATTAGATGAAACCAAGAAAACCGTGACGCAGGTTTGGTCTTTCACGCACGCACTACCTGTCTTTGCAACATTTATGGGTAATACACAAAGATTGGCAGATGGGAATACTGTTCTTGGTTGGGGCGCGCCCTCACAAGCCAATGGATATTCGTTTATCACGATGACGGAAGTGAGCCCGGATAACCAAACTCTTTTTGAGCTGACGTTTGACCAGTCATATGTCAGTTACCGCGCCTTCCGTTTCCCGTGGCAGGGAACTCCTTCCACACCGCCTGCGCTGGCCTATAAAATTGTCAATGGCACGCTCACGCTGGGATATTCATGGAACGGCGCGACGGATGTGGCTTCATATAAAGTCTACGGCGGGAATTCGCCGCAATCCCTTAACCCGATCGAGGAGAATCCAAAAACCGACTTCGAGACACAATCGTATCTTTCTAATCTTCCGCCAAGCGAATGTTATTTCCAAGTCGCGGCCATAGACGCGAACGGCAAGGAGATGGCTCGCTCACAAATCATTTCTACAGACAAGGTGAATTGCCCGGCAGTATCGCAATAATTGCGCTATTCAGAACAAATTTCAGGATTTATCGTCTAAAACTAGGTGATGCCATAATCTATACATAAGCAACTATCGAAACCTTCACTCTATAATTCGTAATTAGGCAGTGAGAACTCGCAGTGACACATCATAGTGGGTAGGAGTAAGTGTATGAAAAGGCAAAAGGAATCAAAAACTCAGTGGAGCTCATTGCCACAACCCTCTGTGACTATAATGGTGAGACAACTCCATCCAATAATTTAGAGTGCAAGGCGGTGGAGAAAACATGGTACAAAATTCTAGCGATAAGGTAAATGAAGAAGTGCCCAACACTGAAGTAGTTGCTAAAGCAAAGCGAAGACATTTCACCGCCGCAGAAAAAATACGTATTCTGCGGGAAGTGGACGCTTGCCAAGGGACCGGGGAGATCGGAGCTTTGCTGCGTCGAGAAGGAATCTATTCTTCCTATTTAACGACTTGGCGTAAGCAGCGTGAGAGCAGAGAATTAGAAGGATTGGCGCCGCGGAAACGCGGACCGAAGCCGAACCCTGAGGCTATCGAGCTGGCCAAACTGCGCCGCGAGCATGAGCGATTGAAGGAACGCATGCGACAGGCGGAGTTAATTATTGATGTCCAAAAAAAAGTTGCTCGGATGCTTGGGGCAACCCTGGACGCGCCCGACCTGCCTGCGCCAGTACCGCAGGTACAGGTGGACGATCCGAGTTGATTACCACCACCGAGCAATTGGCCAAAACTATTGGAGTATCGGCGGCGTGTCAGGCGTTGACCACTGCGAGAAGCAGCTTGTATCGCAAGCGACCCAAGGTTGTATCGCATCCAAAACCGGAGCGGCATCCCTCGCCGCGTGCACTTCCACTGGCAGAGAAAGAAATCGTGCGTCAAGCATTGAACAGTGAGCGTTTTTCCGATCAAGCGCCGCGCGAAGTATTCGCCACCTTGATGGATGAAGGAACCTACCTTTGCTCCTGGCGGACGATGTATCGAATTCTGGATGAAAATCAAGAAGTCCGGGAACGCCGAAACCAGCTGCGACACCCCAATTACACGAAACCTGAGCTGCTGGCCACCCAACCGAACCAACTTTGGAGTTGGGACATCACGAAAATGCTAGGACCGACGAAGTGGACCTATTATTATCTCTATAACATCTTGGATGTGTTCAGTCGATACGCTGTGGGTTGGATGATCGCCGAACGCGAATCGGCCAGTCTGGCTGAAGCCCTAATCGCCGCCACTTGTGTTCGCCAGAACATCCAGCCGGAGCAACTCACCATTCATGCGGATCGCGGGAGTTCGATGACTTCAAAACCCGTGGCTCTTCTGATGTCTGATCTGGGTGTAACAAAAACGCACTCGCGCCCGCATGTCTCGAACGACAATCCGTTCTCTGAGGCTCAGTTCAAAACTTTGAAATACCGCCCGGATTATCCAACACGTTTTGGTTGCTTAGCCGATGCGCGCAGTTGGGCTGGAGAATTCTTTCGTTGGTACAACTACGAACATCACCATAGCGGCATCGGACTGCTGACACCGGCTGACGTTCATTTCGGAAGGACCCAGGCAATGTTGGATCAGCGCCAGCAAGTTATGCAAAGGGCTTATCAAAAGAACCCCGAGAGATTTGTAAAGGGCATATCCATCCCCGCCCAATTACCATCGGCGGTCTGGATCAACCCGCCGGGAGCTGCGTTCCCGGCAGAGGTCTTGAGCCCCTCGTAATCGTAGAGGCTGTGGAAAAGTGGGCGATGATTTTCCGTCCACTTTTCCACAACCTTCCCGCCACTTGAAAGGAGTGTTTTCTATCTACAAATACACAACCAATCTACACTAATCTTTGAAATTAGTTGTCTCAAATCATTGACACATTCCGCGTTTCGTATATAGTACTAATAAAGACGGTAAAGTTATTTTTATGCATAACCTCATTTGGGAAAATGCATTTGGAAAGATACCGGATGGCTACGAGGTCTATCACATTAATGGAAATGTTTTTGATAACACTAGGGCAAATTTATCGCTTCGCAAAACGGATAATCCGTTTCCCATAGAGGAATTTCAAATAGATGTTAGTAATGCTCAACTTACTAAAGTGTTATCAGTTCTCTTGGATGGTGATAACGCATATCTCATTGATGACGTTCCGCCACCATCTAAAAAGGTATTTATAAATATAGTAAGCAGCTTGGTAAGTCAAGGATGGTCTATCAATAATGATCAGCTCTCAGAGCTTCAGTCCAAAATGAAGCTACTCCTAAAGATGGACTTGTAGCCCTATTACCGGGCGGTTTAGAGCCTCGTAATATCTTGCCTATTTGCATCATCATATTCTACATGATCACTTCCCGAACCATCTCACAAATCATCGAACCGCAATACGTCATCGAAGGCGCGGGCGTGTTGCTTCGACGTTCTATTTCGCCGCATAAAACCAATCTTTTCGATCCCTTCCTACTCTTCGATCACTTCGCCTTCAACGATCCCATCGAAGGTCCGATCCGTGGCTTTCCCTATCATCCGCATCGCGGCATCGAAACCGTCACCTACATGCTCGAAGGCTCCACGCATCATCGCGACAGCCTCGGCAACGAAGGCACCATCAACGCCGGCGATGTGCAATGGATGACCTCCGGTCGTGGCATTTTGCATGAAGAAATGCCGCGGCGCGGCGAGAGTGGAAACATTTATGGATTTCAACTGTGGGTCAACCTGCCGTCCAAACTCAAGATGACTGAGCCGCGCTATCAGGAAGTCAATGCCGCGACGATTCCAACTTACGAAAAGGATGGAATCAAAATCCGCGTCGTCGCCGGACAAGTAAACGGCGTGGTCGGCCCCGTGACTGAGATCGCAGCCTCACCTCTTTACCTCGACGTTGAGCTGGCTCCCGATACCGATTTCATTCAACCCGTCCCCAGCGGACACACCGCGCTCGCTTACGTCTTCGAAGGCGAAGCTGTTTTCGCTGACAAAACTATCGAAGCAGTTCACCTAGTCAAGTTTGACAATGGCGATTCGATCCGCGTCAAAAGTGAAAACAAATCCGTTCGGTTCATGTTGATGGCGGGTCAGCCTTTCAAAGAACCGATTGCTCCTTACGGTCCGTTCGTGATGAACACGATGGAAGAGATTCAGCAAACGTTGGTAGAGTTGCGTAACGGAACATTTATCAAATCATAGGAGATAAAAACCTCCGAGGTCTTTAAGACCTCGGAGGTTTGGTTATTATGACACAAATTCTATATGGTGATCGCATCAGCCAAGGTGCGGAACTTCGCATCGGTTCGTGCGCAGTGATTTTCGATGAAACGCGTAAAAAAGTGTTGCTGACCCAACGAACTGATAACGGCTTGTGGTGTTTGCCCGGTGGCAAAATGGAATCGGGGGAAACCCTTGAAGAGTGCTGTCAGCGCGAAGTGATGGAAGAGACCGGCCTCGAGGTCCGAACGAAGCGCTTGATCGGCATATACAGCAATCGCGATCAATTAATCATCTATCGCGATGGAAACAAAGTCCAAATCGTCGTCTTGAGTTTTGAAGCGGAAATCATCGGCGGAGAACTTGGCTTGAGCGATGAAACCACTGCCTTTGGTTATTTCTCATTGGATGAAATCGAATCGATGCCAATGCATGGACGCCATAAAGAGCGCGTGATCGACGCGCTGAAAAATGAAATCATTCCCGTCCTGAAAAGCTAGAGAGCGGAATCAATCAACGTATGGACGAGTGAAAGTGGCAATACGTTTCGCGTGCGCAGGTATGCATAACCGAGCGCAAAGCCGACCGTCATCTGATAGGTGAACGCGGTCAGCAATGCATCCGGCCAGTGATTCAAATTACCGGCAAGATCGATCGGAACATGCGACAATCCAAAGATGAACGATGCGAGCCACACTGCCCAAAGCGGGCGGCGCAAAATCGCTTCGAGCCGCGTTTGAAGAAAAGCGCGGAATAAAAATTCTTCCGGCAGTCCCGCACCGAAGAAATAACAGGCTGAAGAGATCGCCAACGGTTGCGGCTTGTGATTTGTCAAACCGTAACCAATCAGGACGAGAATTGGCAAAAGCGCGGCAAGCCACGAGAACTTATCCCAATTGAATCCCATCTGGCTGAATGAATAACGCAATATCAACATAAAGATAATCGGCAGAACAAACATTTCGATCATCTTCGGTAAAGGTGTCTCGGAAATCGGACCGCAACTGTTGTTCAACCCGAACGTCGGGATGATATACCAATGCCAGTATTCACCGATGCGATAGATGATCCATACTGCGACGAGAATCAACGCGACGAACAGTTCGAGACGCGGCTTGCGCAATTGCAGGGGCGGAAGCGAACGCCCGTGACCGATCAGCCAATAGAAAGCGATGAAAGCAAAGATCCACTCTAACGGCTGAAGCGAATCCAAATTTCTTCCGTGGATGAATAGAAGTAGCCATGGTAGTAACGTCAGGCCAGTGATGATAAGCGCGTCGCGGTCTCTTATGAAATTAGATGGAAGAGCGAGGAGGTCATGCCAGGTTGTTTTCAGGAACTGAATCATATCAATCGAAGGAATAAGTCTAGCATTCACAGGAAGGTTTGTCAACGCAGCATCACGCAGTGTTAGCCCAAAGTAGTAGAGTCCCCTTTTACCAAAGTTAAAGTGTCCCTTTTGCCCAAAGTTATAATGTCCCCTTCCAGAAAGGGACAGAAAGTGGATGAACTACTAGACATGAGCACAAAAGAATTAAGCAGATTGCAAGTGATGCAGGGGCTGGCAGAAAAGCGACTGAGTCAGAAGGAGGCCGCCAAGATGTTGGATCTGAGTGTGCGGCAAGTCAAACGATTACGAAGCGCCTATCGTCGCTCGGGAGCGGCGGGCTTGGTATCGAAACGGCGTGGACGACCCAGCGCCAATCAACTGGACGAGAAGCTGAAGCATAAGGTGTTGAACTTTCTGCATGGGAAATATAAAGGCTTTGGTCCGACCTTGGCCTGTGAGAAACTGGTGGAGATCGAGAAGCTCTCGATCTCGGATGAAAGTGTGCGCCAGATCATGATTGCGGAGGACTTATGGAAGCCTCATAAAATTGCAAAGCTCGTGGTGCATCAAATGCGCGAGCGGCGAGCTTGCTTTGGGGAACTGGTGCAAATGGACGGATCGCCTCACGCCTGGTTTGAAGATCGCGGGCCTGCCTGCACATTGCTCGTCCTAATCGACGACGCCACCGGAAAACTCCTGGGACTGCTTTTCGCGGACCAAGAAAGCTTTCATAATTACGCCCGCCTAGTCCGCACCTACCTGGAGCGTTACGGCAAACCGCTAGCCTTCTACACCGACAAACACGGCGTCTTTCGGGTCAATCAGGTGAGCCGTGAAAAAGGGGATGCCCAGACCCAATTCGGGCGGGCCATGCAGGAGCTGGACATCGAACTCCTATGCGCCAATTCGCCCCAGGCCAAAGGACGGATTGAGCGCGCCAACCAAACTCTCCAAGATCGCCTGGTCAAGGAAATGCGTTTGCTCCATATTTCCAACCCTGAGCAAGGCAATGCCTATCTTCCCAAATTTCTCGAAGATTTCAATTCCCGATTCGCATTCTCACCGCGCAGTTCTAACAACGTTCACCGCCCACTCACGGTCCGCGAAAATCTCAATCACATCCTCGCCTGGCAGGAATCCCGTTTGCTGTCGAAGAACTTAACCCTGCAATTCAACAAGGTCGTCTATCAGATCCAAACGAAGCCCGGTAGTTATGCGCTGCGCAATGCCCACGTCACCGTTTGCGAAAATGCTCAAGCGGCTATCTCAATTCTCTATCAATCCCGAGAACTCCCCTTCACCATTTTCCACAAGCAGGAACATTTGGCCAAGATCGTCGATTCCAAGAGTGTCGATCTGGCTCTTCCCGCCAAGACTTTTATCCCTGCTCCGGATCATCCATGGCGCCATCGCCATCTATTCTCCACGCCCGAACCCGCCAGCAGTTCGTAACGCCTGCCGTGGATATGTGGATAACTCTCCGCTGCGCTCCGAGTTGCCCACATATCCACCGCCACTACGGCGTCGTCGAGGGGACATTCTAACTTTGGTAATCAGGGGACATTTCTACTTTGGGTTGACACGCAGCATCACGCAGCATCAGCGCTGCGAAGCTTATTGTGAGTTAACTGATCCCGCTGCTTTTACATTTTTCAAATTCAATTGCAATGAGGTTCGCCCATTATATTCGTTGGCTTCAAATGAATACATTACATCCACGCGGGACGGCAGGTCGGCTTGCAGGCTTCCCATGCGGAAACCAATCGCGCCATAAGCCGTGCTATGTTCATCTTCGAGTGTTAGCTTGAGATGTTTGCCTTCCGCCCCAACTGTGCGCGCAGATTTCACTTTTACATTGCGCGATACAAAGATAGCATTGGGATTTCCATAACCGGTCGGCTCGAAATAAGAGAGATGCTTAAGCAGATCGAAGTTCAATTGCGAAAGTGAGACTTCCATATCTGCCGTCACGGTGGGATGCAAATCCCTTCCGCTCAATTGCGCTTCGGCAATCGACTTCAAGCGGCTGACCAGTTCTGGAAGCTTTTCATTGCGGACGGTGAATCCTGCCGCGGCCGCGTGCCCGCCGTGACGCACAAGCAAATCCGCGCATTGATCAAGCGCGTCGGTAATGTGAAATTCGGGAATCGAGCGGCATGAACCGCGTGTTTCATCCGCGCCTTTGGCCGCGACCACGGAGGGACGATAATGCGTTTCGGCCAAACGTGAGGCGGCCAGACCCACCACGCCGGGATTAAATTCTTCGTCAACAGCAAAAAGCAAAAATGGATCACTCTCACCAGCCATTGCTAGAGATTCAGCTTTTTCCTGCGTGACGCGTGTCAGCACCTGCCGCTGACGATTCTGCACATCGAGTTGCTGGGCAAGCTGACCTGCAAGCATCACGTCGTTGGTAGTTAATAAATCCAGCGCGGCCAGCGCGGACTCAAGTCGCCCCGCCGCGTTAAGTCGAGGCCCGAGGATGAATCCAATTTGGTCAGCGGTAGTTTTGCCGATGGACATCTCTGCGATATTGGCAAGCGAGTACAGTCCCTGTCGTTTTGTTTCGCGGATTTGTTTCAAGCCGCGTCGGACCAGAACGCGGTTCTCGCCAACCAACGGCGCGAGGTCAGCAACCGTGCCGAGCGCCACCAGATCTAGGAAGTCAATCAGAGATAAATCTCCGCTCCCAATTAACGCTTCCGCGATCTTATAAGCAATTCCCACTCCCGCCAAATCTTTATCAACATATAAATCATCCGCTTGTTTTGGATTGATGATGGCAAAAGCGGGCGGCAATTCGTCGCTGGGGTGGTGATGATCTGAAATAACGAGGTCCAGCCCAATGTCCCGCGCGTGCTGCGCTTCGTTCGGGGAACGGATCCCGCAATCCACCGTGATGATCAATTTAACGCCGTTCGCTTTTAGATGATCGAGGGCATCGTTGTTAAGACCATAGCCTTCATCGAATCGATTCGGAATGTAGCCGCGCACATTGGCATGGAGTTGTTGAAGAGCCTGCAAGAGCAGGGCGGTGGCAGTGACGCCGTCTACATCGTAATCGCCATAGATCGCAATTGCCTCCTGTTGATCGAGCGCGAAGCGGATGCGGTCAATCACAATATTCATGTTCTTAAGCTGAAATGGATTGGTGTCAAAATTTGCTTCGGCTTTGAGAAAGGCACGCGCACTGGCATCTGTGGCATAACCGCGGTCGAAAAGTAGTTGTCTTAGAATTGGAGGAAACGCCGCGAGGTTTTCATCGGCCTGCGGAGTGAGCCTGGGTTGAATCAGCCATCGTTTGGATTGCATCACGCCGATTATACGGGAGATTGGTTAATCAAGCAAAGTTGTTGCAAGGACGACAAAGTTGTATAATGGTTCGGTATCACAGCACCATTACGGTTCTGAAGTACCGAACCATTGTAGTCAACGGGAGAAACGTACATGTATAACCTTGGCCCTAATGAAAAAACATCCACGGTGATGTTTTATTCCTCTATGGCTTTTGTGCGCGGCGATTTGGTGACCAAAGAGAACGTGCGCGTCAGTATTTGGCTGCGAACACAAAGCGTCCCGAATTACATTCATTTACTGAAGGCGCAGATATTGCTCTTTGGTGGAACGCTGCCTAAATCCACTGCGTACGACGAACTCTATTTTCCAACTTCACAAATCATTGCTTTGCATCTCGCACCACCAGCGGCTGATCCATTGGATTATGATCCAAACGAAGCCAACCGTACCATGGCAGATGTCAGCTTAGTGCTGGGTACATTCCTTGCAAGGGGGAAGATTTGCATCTCGACTCACTCGGATTTCGCAACCAGCATAGAAGTTGGACGTGCATCATGGTTGTCCGTCTATGATGCCGATATCACGAATCCGTTTCTGGCACAGATGCCGCCCATCCATGTGCCAATGATGCTGGTGCGTCCGGAGCAGGTGAGCTTCGGATTGTAGATTTTGGCTCACGATAGGAATAAGAGGTAGGCAGCCTATCTTTTATATTCGATGTGGATTTTCACAACGAGATGGATTCATCCTTTTGGGGGAATGACCATAAGCTGGAATCTCAATATAATGGTGAAGACTTTTTATACGCCAAGTTAGAGTCAAAGGAAGGAGCAGTTTATGAAAAAGCTGCATTTAATGTTTTATGTAGGCATGGCGCTGATAGTATTGCTGGCGGCTTGCGCACCGGCCAGCACGCCAACTGCGACTATGGCCCCGGTCACACAGTCACCCGCGGCCACATCGACGGCACCAGCCCTCACTTCGACAACCGTGCCGATCGATCTGGCTGGCCCGCCCATGCAGGTCGGTTCGAGTTATTTATATTTCGATGGGACGCTGTTGGTCGCGGTGCCCGGTGGCCCATTCATCATGGGACATGGTGGCTCGGATAACCCCGAGCATACTGTCACGCTCAGTGATTTTTGGATTTACAGCACCAAAGTTACTAACCGAGAATTCCAGCAATGCGTGGCGGTAGGCAAATGCACTGCGCCTGACCTGCAGGATAATCAGAGCTACACCGTTTTCGAGCGGCAGAATGATCCGGTGGCGGGCGTGAACTGGGCACAAAGCGAGGCGTATTGTGAGTATGCCAATGGTCAGCTGCCGACCGAAGCACAATGGGAGAAGGCTGCGCGCGGCCCGGATGGGAATATCTATCCGTGGGGCAATGGCCTGCCTGCAATCGATCTGCTCAACTACAACAACAATATCGGCAGCACCACCAACGTGATCAATTATCCGACAGGCAAGAGCTATTACGATGCGTTGGATATGGAAGGCAACGTTTACGAGTGGGTCTACGACTGGTATGATCCGCTGTATTATAAAAGTAGCCCAACTCAAGATCCGCTTGGGCCGGATGCTGGCGTTGGCGGACAGCGCTCAGTGCGTGCAACTGGTTATAAGAGCAACGGAGATCAGGTCCCGGCTTCGACGCGTTTCTTTAAGCTTCCGACCGATCACGCACGAGATCTAGGTTTCCGTTGCGTGGTGAAGAATCCGTTTGGCTTCGCACCGATGTGTCAGTTGACCGCCCTTGTCGGCGGAAACGGCGGATCGTCCTCCGGTGGAAATTGTCCGAAGGTGAATGTGTCAGTGACTTACCCGCCCTGTGGTCAGGGCAACTATGCCACGGTCACGTTTGATGATAGCCTCGTTCCCCCCAAGCCCAATATTACTATCGGCGGAGGTTGTGCTTTAGACCCGCCAGGTGGGCATTATGCCGAATATACCTGTTCGAACATACCCTCAGGTGGATTCAATGTGAGCATTACTTCAACATGCACCTCTTCAACTCCGGTGAACCCTAGTTGCCCGGCGCATTATAAGCTCTCCGGCAAAGGCGTGTGTGTGTGGGATGGAAGTGGCACCGCAGGCCAACAGTGCCCGGCCGGCACTCAATATGACCCGTTGGGAAAATGCTGTACATTTACAGCCGGCACCGGTACGAATTTTCCGGCCTGTCCGGCGGGCACGTTCTTCCAGACCATAAACGGTGTGAATGAGTGTGTGCAGAGCGGTGCGCCTGGTAGTGCAGTTTCATTCAGCTCAAGTGTGGATCAATTACCGAATCAAAATCAATGCGGCAGCCCGACTGGTGGTGGCTGCCCACGTGGGAAAATAATGGGCCCTAATGGTTGCCATAGGGGATGAGAATTAGCCCCTCGCCGGTATATACGGCGAGGGGCCTTTTTATTGTAGAATGACTTTGCACCCTCAAGCAACTGTTGTGACGCAAGACAATCATCAAACTTTAGCAATTGTATTGGTTGGAAGACTCTTTTCCCGTGCCGATTCGATTCGAATGGCCACGAAGATGCTGATTTCGTAAAGGACCACCAACGGTACCATCACGGTCAGCGGTGCGACGATGGGATCGGAGACCGGCGTAATGATTTCTGCAAATGCAAATAAGATGAAGTATGCGATTTTTCTTTGTTTGCGAAGAATAGTAGCGGTCACGAGCCGCAAGCGGACGAGGATGACCAGCACAGTTGGCAGTTGAAATGCAATACCGCAAGCCAGCATGAAAAAGATGACGAATGAGATGTAATCGTCGGCAGCGGGCAGAAACTGCACTTCGCTTGGGAAGAGTTGAATCAGAACACGGATCATCCCCCACAATAAGTAAAATCCGAAAAGTGCTCCCAGTGTAAATAGAATGAATGCGGCTAGGAGCGGAGAAAAAATGGCTTGGCGTTCGTTGTCCTTCAAGCCGGGACTCACATATCGATATAAGTGATATGCCCAAACTGGAAACGCGCCGACAATTCCCGTATACAGCGCGATCCGCCATTTGATCATGAAGCCGTCCAATAAGCTGAAAGCTTTAAGTTGTAATCCACCTGAGGGCAATAGCAACAGTTTAAGAATCGAATCCGAAAAGAAGAAAGCGACCGCGGTGACGATCAAAATAGCCGCGCCGGAAATAAGAATTCGCGTCCTCAATTCTTCGAGGTGATCGAAAAAACTCATGTATTTCTCAGACATGTAAGCGAATCCAATGATTCAATTCCGGCTTTTGACTGTCATTATGAAAGCGCTTCGCCCCCGGATTTATGACTGCACCTGAAATGGATTACCGCACTTGTTGCAGAAGAGCGCGTCGGATGGATTGGGCGAGCCGCATTTTGTGCAGAACTTATTTGCAGACGTATTATTGGTCGGGACAGATTGAGCCGGCGCAGGCTTGGCAATCGTGTTTTTCTGTTCCTCAGTTTGCGCCTCGTTCATTCCTTCGCGCAGGGCAGTGGTCATCTCTTGTGACCCTTTGCGGAGTTCAGACATGGATCTGCCGATCCAGCGTCCCACTTCGGGCAGGCTCTTCGGTCCAAAGATGAGCAATGCGATGACAACAATGATTACAATGTGAATGGGTTGTATACCAAAGGGCATTTCAGCCTCCTATACCAGAATGGATAAATTCTACCGCATAAAGATTAACTCTGGCTAAAGGTCAAATTTCTGCTTAAAATTGTAATTCCTCTAGTTGGGACCAAAGCAATCCCCTGACGAGATATAATCTTCCAGTGAACATAAAAATGAAACGATTAATCATTATTGCTTCAACCATTCTCATATTAACTGCGTGCGTTCGCATATCAACACCCACGCCAGTGCCGACTGAAATTCCATTAATGCCAACCGCTACGCCAGTCAAGATTGCGCCGCCGCCTATCCAACTCGGCGCGAGTTATCTTTATGTGGATGGAGCAACGTTGGCTGCGGTTCCATCCGGAACGTTCATCATGGGCGATCCCAAAGGCAAGGATAATCCGCTGCACCAGGTCACGCTCGACGATTTTTGGATTTACAGCACTAAGGTTACGAACGCACAATATAAATTTTGTTTCGACGCCGGTTATTGCACTTCGCCCGATGGAACCGATAACCCGAACTTCGGCGATTTGGCATACGCGAATGAGCCGGTGGTTGGTGTGACGTATGATCAAGCCACCTCATATTGCGCCTTTGCCCATGCGCGGCTTCCCACTGAAGCGGAATGGGAGAAAGCCGCGCGCGGCCCTGATGGAAACATTTATCCATGGGGCAACGATAAACCCATCTGCGATTTGTTGAACTTCGGCAAATGCGTTGGCGATTTAACTTCGGTGACAAAATATCCAAACGGAAAAAGTTATTACGGCGCGTTCGATATGGATGGCAACGCCTTTGAATGGGTCGCGGATTGGTATGCCGCAGATTATTATGCCGCTTCGCCATCCGATGATCCCCTCGGCCCCCAGAACGGTGACCAGCGCGTGATCCGCTCTGCCGCGTTTGACACGGAAGCTTATCTGCTTGACTCTGCGCTTCGTTCCTCCGCCGATCCGGCCAGCCATTCAAATGAACTTTCCTTCCGCTGCGCAGTGGACGATTACAATCTGACCTATTTCGCGCCATATTGCCAATCGGTCCAATCCATCCCGGATGCTTCAAGCGTTACATCAGTTTGTCCGGTTCTTTCAATTACCACACAACAAAGTTGTAAAACTCATTCCACGTATATCGCCTTTAACGATGATCATCCCGGCGACGCAAGGGCGTCCGTCGGCGGTATTGCCAATTGCACATCGATCAGCGGTTTGTCCGGCTCTTATCCGCAGGTGTATCAATGCACCTCTCAAACCTCTGCGGTGATGAATTCAAGTTGTACTTTCACTGGCATGGAGAATGCGACCTGTGCCGTGCATTATTCGCTCGATCCATCCACCGGACTTTGCAAATGGGACGGAAGTATTACGTTTGGTAATCAGTGCCTGCCTGCCTACAACTTCGATCCGGTCAATAAATGTTGCAGCGTTGTGCCAGGCACGGGCGTGAGTTATTCGGCTTGTCCGGTAGGAACATTGTTTACAGAAGATACGCCCAAGCATTACGTCTGCCTGCCGGATTCTGTTCCCAACACAGTCGCTCAACAAAGCGTGATGGTGGATCCATCGAAGGCTTGCACGATTCAGGGCGTAAATACATGCAAGTTGAACTCCATTATCTGCAATCAAACTTTTGATGCATTCTGCCGCACGCTCTGTTCATGCCTGCCTACTGGATTTAAATGCCCGACACATTAGTCGACAGCGCCTTAACGCAAGGTCGTAATCATTAGAGATGACAGTGAAGAAGGTATAATTCTCTTTACGAATAGGAGAACTGATGAAACGTTTAATTTGGATTTTGTTGATGGCGATTCTACTGGCTTCTTGTGCGCCCGCCTCGACACCAACACCGACTCCAACTTCAGCCCCAACCGCCTTGCCGCCAACTTCCGAGCCAACCGCGACCTCCTTGCCGCCAACGAACGAGCCAACACTCGTGCCGGCATCGCTGGCTGGACCGTCCACCGGTACAACCATGACATGGGTGGATGGCAGTACGCTTGTTTACATTCCATCTGGCGAGTTCATCATGGGTCTTGGTTATGGCGATGCTCCGACTAAAACTTTTACACTTGATAGCTATTGGATTCAACAAACCGAAGTTACAGATAAAATGTATACCCAATGCGTAACAAGCGGAAACTGCAGCGCTCCAGTGCAGGAGGTCAGCGCGCCGCCTTATACTGCTGCCCAATTTGGCGATTATCCGATTGTCGGAGTGACGTGGGACGCGGCCAATACTTATTGCCAGTGGATCGGCGGCCAGTTGCCGAGTGAAGCTCAATGGGAGAAGGCCGCACGTGGCACGAGTGGGAACAAATATCCATGGGGGAACAATAGTCCAAATTGTGATCTTGCCGATCTCAAAACATGCGGCGGTCATATCGATCCGGTCAATGCTCATCCGGATGGCAAGAGCGCCTATGGCTTGCTGGATATGGCGGGGAATGTCTATGAATGGGTCAACGATTATTATGATCCAAGCTATTATGCCAACGCTCCATCCTCAAATCCTACCGGCCCTGCGACTGGTAGCCGTCGCATGACCCGCGGCAGCAGTTTCGAAACCGATCTTACGCTGATTCTTTCGGCGGTTCGTCACCAGTCCCCGCAGAATTACCATAACTATGATTTGGGATTCCGCTGTGTGGTAAATCAACCGAAAGCCTTTGCACCATATTGTCAAAGCGCCTCCTATCTCCCTATTGGCGGAACGCAAGTGCAGAGTGCGGCTTGTGCAGCGCCTGCAGTACAAGCGGGGGGCAATTATTGCGAGGGCAGTGACAGCTATGCCACAGCAGATATTCCGCAGGGCGCAACATATCAGATGAAATCAAAAAACTTTAGTTGCGATGATGCGTTAGTTAACGGTCAACGGGTTTTGACTTGTACGGGTCCGGCCAATGCGACCGTGAATGTACTGGTTTGTAATTCGGCTTGCGGTAATTCATCCAATACAACAAGTTCAACACCGGTCTGCGATCCAGGCTACAACCTTGACGCTTCAAGTAACGCATGTGCATATGCGCCAATTACTAGAAAGCCTGGCGTGGCGGGTTGTCCGCAAGGATATAACCTGATTGATCGTGGTGGACAGAAAATTTGCGCTATCGGACAAAATCAAAACGGCCAATGCCCTGCCAATCTATATTTTGATTCGCAGTATGGCGCCTGCGTGTCTGCAACTGGTCAGGCTGATGCGCCGTATGGAATTGATAACCCTGATCTGGCATCGAAAAATTATCAAGGGTGTGCAGCGGGATATACATATAGTCCAACATATCAATGTTGTCAGGGCAATACTGGCGGAACCTATCCGGGTTGTACGCTTGGATTCACATTCGATGCGACTCAGAAGACGTGCGTTCCTTCGCAGGTGCAGTCGAGCGGTCCCGGTTGCGTTACCGTGCAATTAGATACAGTGCAATGCGGGCCAGCGAGCGATGTGTGCAACCAATGGAGTGGCAACAAGACAATTTGTATTCGCAGTGGATGTCATTGGAACGAGAAAGGATCACAAGCTGTTTGCCAGACGGCCCCAGTCCCATAAAAATAAACAAAATAGTCTCCATCTCTTGATGGAGACTATTTTGTTTTAGGATTGAACTGCAGGCGGATAGCGCTTTCCCCAATTCGTTTCCCGTTCGTAAGCGTGTGCGGCCCGTAAGAGCGCGGCCTCATTCCAAGCCTTCGCGACAATTTGCAGACCGATCGGCAGGCCTTCCCGGTTGAATCCGCACGGAACAGAAATCGCCGGTAGGCCGGTCAGGTTGAACGGCGAAGTAAAGCGCGTGAGACGACGCGCTTGTTCCACCGCGTTGTTACCTTCGATCAAAGGCGCAGGAATTGGCGTGGTGGGGAGCAGGAGGAAATCATATTGTTTAAAAAACTGAACAAAACGATGGCTCATCTCCGTTTGGGCGCGCCGCGCCAATGAATATTCCGTTGACGTAGCACTATTTCCCGTTTCCAATCGTTCGCGCACATCTGTGCCGAACCAATCAGGATGCTTCGCCATTCGTTCGCTGTGATACGCCGCGCCATCTGTCTGGGTCATCAGCGCGTTGGCAAGGGCGGCCTCGCGCAGAAAATCCATTTCGACCTTTTCAACTTTTGCGCCGAGCGATGTGAAGACCTGAACTGTTTCGTTTACGGCGGTTATAACTTCTTCATCTGCGTCTTCAATGTATGGACCAACTGCCAGTGCAACCTTTTTGCCTTTGATCTCATCTTCAAGATGATTTAAATAATCACCCAACAACATGTTGGTGGATGCCGGATCATTTGCATCGTGTCCCGCGATGATTTGCAAAACCAACGCGGCATCCTTAACTGTGTGCGTGATTGGCCCGACGTGATCGAGATTCCACGAAAGCGGGAACACGCCGCGCAGGCTGACGCGCCCATAAGTTGGCTTGAGTCCGACCACGCCGCACAGTGAAGCCGGAATTCGGATCGAGCCGCCGGTATCAGTGCCGAGCGCGGCCGACGACATGCCTGTGGCCACTGCGACCGCGCTTCCGCCCGATGAGCCGCCGGGAATACGATTCGTGTCCCATGGATTACGCGTCACGCCGAAATGCGGATTGTTTGTTGTCACGCCGAGAGCGATCTCATGCGTATTGGTCTTACCCATGATGACGGCGCCCGCGGCCTTGAGTTTTTGAATCACCGCTGCGTCTTCGCTGGGAATGTAATCTTTGAAGAACAATGAACCAGCGGTGGTTCGAATTCCTTTGGTTTCAAATAAATCTTTGATGGCGAAAGGGATATGACTTAATGTCATTGCGAGCCGCGAGCCTGAGCTTGTCGAAGGATGCGGTGAAGCAATCTCACCATTAGCAGGGGATTGCTTCGCTTCGCTCGCAACGACATCATCGTACACTGTAATGAACGCGTTCAGCTTCGGGTTGAGTCGCTCAATTTGGCGGAAGCAGGCTTCAGTCAAAGCTTGAGGCGAGAGCATTCCATCTTGCATTTCCTGCAAGGCTTCATGAATGGAAAGAAAGTTTATTTCAGACATGCTATCCATTATAATTCCCATTATGCTCAAGAATATTTCTGACGAAACCAAATTCAAAATCTATCTCACGCTTCTTTCGCTGGCCGGATTGGGATTCATTTTGATGGTAACGCATCACTACGGGGCAGGCGTTTCATCTGATGCGGCGCGCAATCTCGCCACAGCCGAAAGTCTTTTGCAAGGCAAAGGATTTGTGGATATGCTCGGCGGGCCGTTCGTTTTATGGCCGCCGCTATATCCATTATTACTGGCCGGATTAAGTTGGCTCGCCAAATGGAGTGCATTTCAAGCGGGATGGTATTTGAATGTCCTTCTTTATCCGCTTAATCTTTGGCTGTGTGGCTGGTTGTTTTATTTGATCTTTAAAGAAAAACCGCTTTATGCTTTCATTGCCAGTTTAGCTTTATTGTTTTCGCGTTCCACGCTTCGCATCTACGCCAATGTTGCCTCCGAGCCGCTATTCTTGACGTTTATGCTGATTTTCTTTTTCTCGGCAGCGCGATATTTAAAAGACGATTCGCATTCCATGTTGTGGCTGATGTTTGTCTCGGCGGGATTCGCGACTCTTCAACGTTATCTCGGTGTGATCTTGATCGGCGTTGGAGGACTTGTCGTTCTTTTCGAGGATGGATGGCGGGGATTGCCTCGAGTGATTCTTCCCGCGCTGACAGCGGCGCTACCCATTGCACTGTGGGGCGTATTCCATAATCTTCCGCTCAGCGGCGGATTATTCGGTCCGCGCAACTTTGGAACGATGTTGCCGCTTGAAAACATCAACCTCTCGCTGACGAAGATTCTGTGGTGGTTTATGCCGCTCACGCCGCCGCTCGATCAGTTGATGATGCGTCCGTGGATTTTGATTGGCGCATTCGTGTTGCTTCTAATCATTATCAATAAGCGGGTCCATTGGATGAACTGGCTGAAGTCTATTACGAACGGTTATGTTTGGCCTGCGATGGTTTTTTCGGTCGTTTACTTTTTTACTTTGGCTGTTACGGTTGTCACTGCCGACCATCTCGATCTCACCTCGGATCGCTATTATGTCGTCATCCTGCCGGTCGTTTTGATTTTGCTTTTTATTACATTGGATCAATTGGTCTTTAGCCATTTCAATTTCAAAAAGCCCTTCTCTGGTTATGTTCAATCCTTTTTGATTCTGCTTTATTTCATTTACCCGGTTTATAGTATGCAAGAATACTTGCGCGAGGCATGGGTCGTAGGTGAGCCAAGCAATTACAACATCGCCAATTCAGTGGACTTCCGAACGCGCGCCGTGACGGTTGAAGGACAAAAGATATTGAGCAACCAGCCAACGGTCATGCTCTACACCAACTACGTCAATATCGTTTGGTTTCTCTTTCACGGACATCCGGTTCAGGAATTGCCGTTTGTGAATCCGAAACTATCAGCCAGTGCGCAAGCCGCGTCTCTCAAACAAGATGACCCAAATTGGCCTCCGCAAGGCGGATACATTCTTTGGTATGAACCGAATGAATATCACAACATCGCAAGCCCGGATGATCTTTCAGCGATTGCAAACTTGAAGGTACTTTACCAAGGCAAGACGGGAGGAGTTTATTATGTTCAAGCGCGGTAACGATAAATAAAGAAGGCTGGAAGAAAACCTTCCGGTCTTTAAATTTCAGTTGATTACGAATAACATCATCACCTGCCGCCCACAATTAACGTTCCAAGAATCTCGCCAGCTATCGCTCTTTTAACATTTCCCGCCTCTTCGCCTGAAAAAATTTGCACATTCAAATTTGGGATTTGTTCCACGAGCGATAACATCTCTTCGACTTTGGATTTCATTCCACCGGTGACGTCCACGCCGTGCGAACCACCGACTTTGTTCGCCAGGTCTTTATATGATGATGGTGTCATTTTCTCGACCCGTTGCCGGCGCGTTGGAAAATCGGCCCAGACCGCCGCTTCGATCCCTGCCAGCAAAATGCGCGTTGGCTTGAGGCGATGTGCAAGATAAAACATCAACGTTTCCGTTGAAAGTACAGCGCCGCCCTTAATGGAATCGAATGCCATATCGCCATAGATGACGGGAATGATGCCTGCGCTCAGTGCCGATTTAAGCGATGATATTTCCCAATTTTCAATCACTCCGTTTTTTGAAACGATGGAAGCGGAAGGCTGGATTGCCATGGCGGGAATGTCCGCATGGTGCAAGGCTTCGATGACATACCGATCGAGTTGCGAGGCGCGATACCAAACCTCGGTAAAGCCGCGCCAGCCTCTCTCCGTCTCTCCCCATTTTCCTTGAAAATGGGGAGAGAGCAAGTGGGGGGCATGTTCTTTAACGGCATAATGACCAAAGGAGCCGGAGCCATGCCCCAAAACGAGACGCAGATTCGGAGCGTCGGAAAGAGCCGAATGAATTTCTTCTGCAAGAGCGGATAGTTTATCGAGTTCGAACGGTATAAGGCTGAGTCTTATCTGTGATGAGAGAGCCGCCGAGTTTAAGAAAAACCAATTCAGGCATGGGATTGTTTTACCACAAAACCTTGCAAGCAAGAAGCAGTATAATGCCGCGCATGGATATTCATTCTGGCTTCATCGCGATCGCTGTGATCTTGGTGGCCATCGCGCTGGTCAGCCTGTGGAGTGGGATTCGCGATATCCAGTCTGCGCGCAAGATGACGTTCTTTCGCCTGCGCCATCAACGGATCGCGGGCGGTTGGCGTTTGTTTGGGCTGGCTTTAGTGTTGGCGGTTCTCGCAATCGCCTTGCCCGTATTTGGTGAACCAGTTGCATATCAATATTTTCCACCGTCGCCAACCATTACCTTGACTCCTTCCCTTACACCAATACCCACAATCACCCTTACACCAAGTATCACAGTGACGCCTTCAATTACATTCACACCGGCGCAGAGCGCAACCTTTACTCCTACCACTACGCCATTTTTGCCGCTACCTGTGTTGGCTTTATTTCAAAGCAAAGTCACTCCTGATCCGCAAGTGGTTTTTTCTTCTATCCAATTTACGACCAGCGGGACCAAGTATCCGGCTGTTTCCCCGGCTACAGTATTTAAAAACCCCGTTGGTCATCTTTGGGGAATATATTCGTATGACAAAATGTCGCCGGGCGTACAATGGACATCCATTTGGTATCGCGACGGGACACAAGTACATTTGGAGACTAAAGCTTGGGACGGGGGAACAGGCGGCTATGGGTACACTGATTGCGATGGTGTTGGATGTCCACTTGATGGATGGCAACCCGGCAATTACGAAGTCATAATTTTTGTAGGTGAAGACTGGCAAACACTTGGCCGCTTCATTGTGCAAGGAAATCCGCTGCCCGCCCCTCCGACCAGCACTCCCACCCTTACGCCGAAGCCGACAAGGACTTCACTTCCTACAGGAACACCGTAAGCGCGCCTGATAAATCTTTCCAGATATCAAATCAATTGGTATCGGAATTATTTGACGCAGAGAAATAGAATCGGCGGCAGATTTATTTGTCGCCTGGTTGTTTATCAAAGTAGCTTTTCATTGGCTTGAAATAGAAGTCCTGCCAGCCCTGTTTGTAATCGTCCGCTTGACCGTCGGGAATACTTGAGTGGATGATTGTGACCTTTGTTCCGCCTTTGACTGATTCAAGCAAAATCTCCACATGTGAATCGGGACTGCCTTCTGGGAATTCGGTTGTCCGCCAAGCTTGAACGATGCGGGAATAAGGTTTTGATTCCAACGTTTTGCCGGAAATATATCCGTCCCACACAGTAAATTTTCCTTTGACGCTTAACTCGACCTCAGCCGGGCTTTCGGTCATTTTTGTATGTCCATCTGTTGAAAGCCAGGCTTTATAAATCTGTTCAGGGGTTGCAGCAATAAAATCACTAAGCGTAAATCTGTTTTCCATTTCTAAATCATCCTTTGTCGTTGATTACCAATCATCGCTTTTGAAATCTGCGCGGCGAGGCGGGCATTGTTTAGCAATAAAGCCAGATTGGCTCGCAGAGATTTTTCCTTAGTTAACTCGCTGATGCGTTGAAGCAGGAACGGAGTCAATGCCTGGCCGTGAATCTTTTTTCTTTTTGCTTCTTTGGATGCCTGATTGATGATCGGTTCCATCTCCGACTTTGGAATGGCATCCATTACCGGAATGGGATTCGTCACTAATACCGCGCTGCGCAATCCCAATGACCAATGAGCCTGTGCGAACTCCGCGATCTCTTGCGGCGAATCCAATCGCACGCTGACATCGAGATTGCCATCGCGCGAGTAGAACTCCGGGAACTTATCGGTTTGATAGCCAACCACCGGCACGCCCATCGTTTCCAGATATTCTAGCGTGGCAGGCAAGTCAAGAATTGCTTTCGCTCCGGCGCAGACAACGATCATAGGGATTTCAGCGAGCGCCCTTAAATCAGTCGAGATGTCGAGTGCGTTCTCTTTGTGCACGCCGCCGATGCCGCCAGTTGCAAAAACTTTGATGCCAGCCTGATGCGCGGCAAGCATTGTTCCGGCGACCGTTGTCCCGCCGCTGACCATTTTGATGATGGCAGTCGCAAAGTCGCGGCGACTTACTTTCAGCGGGGATTTGGTTTCAGCAAGCTGCACCAATTCCTCGTCGGTAAGACCGACGCGAATCTTTCCGTTGATCAAAGCGATGGTGGCAGGTGTCGCACCCTCGCCTAGGATCGCGGCTTCCATATCCCGTGCTAATTGAATGTTTTGCGGATGGGGCAGTCCATGCGTGATGACGGTTGACTCGAGCGCAACAATGGGAATGTTGGTTTGAAGTGCGCGTGCAATTTCTGCTGATTGGGAGATCGGTGTATTCGGAAGCATCAGTTTACTTGCCGTAACGCCCCAGTCGTTTAACGATTCGTTCGATTAATTCCTTGCGCGTTAGGGTCGGGTGGCGCCTGGCTTCATTTTCAATCATTGGTTCGACGGCTTTATGATCTATGCCAAGTTTTGTCATTAATGATAGCAGGTTTCGATAGGGAATGACTTCATCGTGGGATGAAGGTGCAGGTGGCGAACTCTCAGAAATGGAAGATGTCGTTCTGGGCTTCACCTTGCTTAAGGTGCCTCCGCCAACCATGTGCTGGCCGCCAGGAATGTTAAGAAGATTCTCGATCTTCAAGATCGCTTTCTCAAGTTGATCCACGTCGTTGTTTTGGATGTTGTTGGTGTAGTAGAAATTCAACACGTTACCCATCTGCTCCCAAAAATTTTGCAGGAGATCCTCGATGCGGTTTTCCTTTTCAATCAGATTCCTTTGGCTTTCTTTATACGCATCTAATGGAACATGTTTGATTAACTGCATTTTTTCAGAAAGACAGGCATTATCCACGGCTTGTTGCAGTGCTTCGTCGCTGGATTGGGCCGCGTTATCAAGGGTAACCCGCCAGGCTTCCATATGCCGTATGTTAATGGTTTCGTTGGGCGCTTTCCAAGTGCCGACACCAATCCAATGGAGGTCCATGCCGCGTTCGTTGGTGCGTTTGGCAAAGCCGTCGGTATACTTCGTGAAGCGATCGGTCAGCTCGGTTCTCGGATGAAAGTTTGGCTTGGTGAAAGCTTCCGATTCCGACTCCGACAATTGGTCCGAGTATCGTAAAGTCTGCAGTAAGATCGTATCTTCGCGGTGTTCCTGCGCCTCGATCTCCGGTGTGCTGATACTGGCGAGAAATTCCGTCAGTTTGTTCTGGCTCATAAAAGCGCCGATTTCACCGCTGACCATCCCGCGCATCGTACCGGTCCATGCACCCGGTTCACCGGAGGAATGTTCTCCCTGCAAGACTTGAACGGCTTGCTGGTAGATCAAATCCTGAACACTTTGCGGATTATAAAGGAATGGCTTTTCTTTGCTTGGCTTTTGTGAATCAGAACCGTCATTGCGATAGATACTAAATACAATGCGGACGTCTTTTGCGCTGATCGGGATTCCATCTAGGCTGCGGCTTTCGACCGCGATCGCATCGGAGGAATTGTATCCAAAATATTGATCCCGCAGGTTGATGATGGGTTCTCGCAAGCGTTCAAACCCTTCGAGGATCGCCGGATCCTTTTCTTCCCACTCGGCTACAACGGGTCCGATCACGTGCGGCGTGCCATCCGGTCTCTCGAAGAGAACCGCCGTATCAAATTCGACCTCGACGCGGCCCGGCCCGCCGATCAGCACGATGGGCGAGTCCTGATCTTCTTCCGCGACTTTTCCATCGCGAATATGAAGCACCTCACTGGCGCCGCCCAGCGATATTTCACCGATGAACTTCCAAGCAACGCTCGGGTCCTTTAGTTCAAAGATGTCAGTAATATAATTCCCGGCCATTTCGATGGCAATAAAAACTGGTATCCATAAAATAAAGAGCAGGCGAATAAGATTCAATCCGGCAATGATGACGAGCGACGAGAAAGTCGTTTGTTGTGAGTAGATTTGGGCCAGGAAGCTGTATGTTAAAAGATAGGCAATGAATATCACGATGACGAAGCCCACTCGCAGGAAAGATATTCTTAAGGAACGATATGGAGGACCGTGGACAGATAGATCAAAGAACTTGTTGAGGCGATAATCCAGCCATTTCTCGTACAGTTCTTTGAAACGTTTTACTTCCAAGCTCCACGCTGAGGGAGTCTTTTCGGTCCTGCCGCCCTTTTTGTTCATAGCTCTTTCGACTCCAGCCACGTCATGATTTCATCGATGCCTTGAATCTCGGTCTTGTTGAGGGCGAGCAGACGGTCATCCTGCCTGATCTCGGCTTGGATTTGCTGTAATAAAGCCCGGACCGCCGCGGTAACATCAGGCGGATCAATAATTGCTTCACTTAAGGCGGACGCATGTTCCTGCCGTCCTTTCTGGGCTCCGTTTTCGCCATAGACGCGTTTTAGCCGTTCCACGCGATTATGATCTGCTTTTGCGTTCTCCAGCCAGTTCGTCTTCCATTGGCCGGCCAGTTGGCCCTCGACCTCCTGATTGAAACGTAAGTTGCTGACACTCACGCCATAAACTTTAATCCCGCGCTCGCTCAGCGTTTTGAATTCCTTGCTGATCGAAAATCCTTCCAGCGGCTGTCCGCTTTCATCCAGCAGTGGAACTGCGGCTTGCGTCATGCGTGCCTTCATCATTTGATTGATGATTTGCAGCGCGGTCTGCGGCTTGGAATCGGCGGCCTTCTTTATGCTTCCCGATTTCTCAACCGCTTTTGTTTCAATAACTTCCTCTTCCGGCATGAGTTTTTTGAGCCGCTTCTCAAATGAATTATTGAAGGCTCTGAGCGCTTTGGTGAAAAGACTGATTTTCACTGGTTCAGCAATCTTTGCTTTATCCTTTTCGGCAAGCGCTTCAGGCTGTGGGGCGTTGGATGGAGGGATAAGGCTGGCTGTAAACAATTCGTTCAAAGTGAACTTGCTGAGATACTCTCTCCATAAGTCAGCCGCGATCAGTGTGGGAAGCTGATTCCACGCCACGTGCTTTGATTCTTCTTTGCCGGAACTGGCGTTGATTCCCTCTCCACGCGCGGCTCTTTCCACCGAGTCTTGGTCGAAACCAAACCGCGACCCTTTTTCCTTTCCCTTGGCAGGCGCCGCGTCGATCTTGAATGTGACGCTGATATTGGGCACAACTACAATTCCATCGCGTGTGATGGCGCTCACCGCCAGTTGCCGATCATGAACTTTTTTGTATTCCTCTGGCGATGGATAATCCGTGGCAGGTTTGAACGGATCATCTTCCTTATCCGGCCCGATTCTGTGACTTTGTGTATGCAAGCTGATGACGCTGGCGATCTTTTCATCTGCATCTGTAAAATGAACGCCCGGCCCAAGAAAATTCTTTATCGATGTGTCGGTACGCGTCACAACCGCACTGGCAGTATCCAGCCACAGAAGACCAGGACCTTTCTTCTTGCTCTCGTCTTTGCTTTCAACCAGGCGGCCGTTCTTGACGAAGATGGCGGGGCCATGCCCGCCCATCGAGTGGAGCCATAATCGGCTGATGACTTTTCTGCGATCCCCGCGTTTGTGGATGGGAAGCACAAACTGGGCGTAGAAGGCCACCACAAGTTGGACTCCTAAAAATATCAATACAAGATCAAAGATCATGCTGGGAAGATTGATAATACCGCCCCGATATTTGAATTCATAGCCATAAATGCCAAGCAGCAGAATCCCCATGACCAGGCTTTTGAACCAGGGCTTTTGGTAAAAACGCTTCTCCTCATCCATATACTATGATTTTATAACGAAAATATGAATTCGGGGAAATCTCTTTACAGGTACAATCGGGGAATGCTGCGCGTTGAATTTCACTGTCATACGGTTTTCTCAAAGGACTCGCTGACGTCTCCGCAAAAGTTGGTGGATGTTTGCCGCCGCAAAGGGATTGACCGAGTCGTCGTCACTGACCACAACACGACTGCCGGAGCGCTGGTAGCTCAAGCTATTGATCCCGAACTTGTCATTTTAGGTGAGGAGATCATGACCACGCGTGGGGAAATCCTCGCCGCGTTCGTAACGGAAGAGATTCAGGCTCGGCTTTCGCCGCAGGAAACGATTCGACGTTTGCGCAAACAAAACGCATTCATCAGCGTTTCGCATCCATTCGATGAATTTCGGAGCGGAGGTTGGGAAGAACCGGATTTATTGGAAATTATTCCATTGGTAGATGCGATTGAAATTTATAACTCGCGTTGCATGCGTCCGATATTCAATCGGCGAGCAATGGAGTTTGCGAAAAAATATGACGTTGCGGGCACTGTCGGCTCGGACGCGCACACCGCGTTCGAATTGGGAAGGTCGCTGGTTTTGCTGGAGCCGTTCGAGGGTCCGGATGAGATGCGGAAAGTCATCCGCACTGCGAAGTATCAGACGCGTTGGTCGCCGCCGTGGATTTATTTAACATCGCGTTATGCGACCCTTCGCAAGCGAATTAAATTCAGGCTTGACACTCCAAAACGGACATGATAATCTTGCTCCCGCGTCCCGTGGCGTACGATCCAACGGGATAAATTTTTCAGCAGGAGTAAAGTAAGATGTCCGAACGTTATACTGGCACTGTCAAGTGGTTCAATGCGACCAAAGGTTATGGCTTCATCGGCCGCGAAGGTGGAGAGGATGTGTTTGTCCACTTCACTGCGTTGCAGATGGAAGGTTATCGCAAGCTCGAGCCGGAGCAGAAAGTGGAGTTCACCATCGAGGAAGGGCCGAAAGGTTTGCAGGCCGCCAACGTCACCTTGATCGCGTAAGAACATTGTTTTGCCAACGAACAGGGTTGCTGAGAAGCAACCCTGTTTTTATTACTGCCCCCACCGTCACTGTGTGACCCCTCCCCCAAATCCAAAGGATTTGGGGGAGGGGTAAATTATTTTCCCAATTTCTTTTTGAAGGCCGCGGTCAACGCGGGAACAATCTGAAACAAATCTCCGACCACGCCATAACGCGCAACCTTAAAAATCGGCGCTTCGGCATCTTTATTGATCGCGATGACCAGCTTGGCGGAGCGAATGCCTACGATGTGTTGGATCGCGCCGGAGATTCCGCAGGCGATATACAAATCGGGCGCGACGACTTTGCCGGTTTGACCCACTTGATGTCCATACGGAATGTATCCGCCATCGACTGCGGCGCGCGAAGCGCCGACCGCGCCGCCGAGGACAGTTGCTAATTCACCGATCAACTTGAAGCCTTGTTGTGCGCGCCAGACTTCGGCTTGTTTTTCATCCAAGCTTGTGGGTGGAGTGAGCGCTGGATTGTTGCTCACGCCGCGTCCGCCGGAGACAATGACGCCCGCATCGGCAACACTGACAACGGCTTCGGCAACTTCGTAACCTTCAACGGTTACTGGTGAATCAGTTTTGGCTTCGACTTTTGTCGCATTGCCACTCTTCGAATTGTCTTGCGCGGGACGTGGAAATGCGCGCGCGCGGAGAGTTGCGATGACGGGCTTGCCAGAGCAAACAACTTTCTCGTTCAACTTGCCTTCGTAGATTGGACGCGTCGCAACCAGGTTATCGCCTTCAAGTGATAAACCGGTTAGGTCAATCAACGCGCCGGTATTCAAATCCATGGTAGACATCGCAGCAAGTTCACGAGTGCGCGCCGTGGTCGGGAACAGAATCAAATCGGGCGTCCGGGAAGAAGCGAGCGCAGATAAGGTGGAAGCAAAAGCCTCGACGCGATAATCCATCAACGCCGGATCATCTGCAACGAGCACTTCGTCCGCACCAAATTCAAACGCGGTCTTGACTAGCACATCTAATCCCGAACCAAAGATTACGGCGCTCGCGCTGCCAAAACTTTTTGCAACGCCGAGCGCTTCCCATGAAGCAGGCTGAACTTCGCCTTTGAAGTGGTCAATGTAAACAAAAGTTTTCATAGCACTTTCTCTGCCAAAATTTTATCGGCCAGTGTTTCGGCGATTTGCTCGGGGCTGTCGCCTTGGATGATCTCGCAAACCACTTCGCGGCTGGGCGGCGTGATAAGTTCGGTGCGTGTCACAAATGCAGTTGGCGCAGAGATGCCGAGGTCGCTCAACGACCAGACTGGGATGGTCGCTTTGGATGCTTTGCGGATTCCCATGAACGATGGATAGCGCGGCTCGCCTATGCTTTGGACGATGCTCAAAACTGCAGGCAATTTCGCGCTGACGATTTGTCTTCCTTCTTCGATAATGCGATGCACTTTCACGCTTCCATCCTTGGCTTCAATATAGCCCACCAAACCAAGCATCGGCCAGCCGAGGACGCGCGCCGTTTGTGCGGCGGTGATACCTGAACCATCATCCAGTGTTTGGCGTCCAAACGTGACGATGTCCGCGCCGCCGATTTTGTTAATGGCCGCCGCCAGCACGCGCGCCGCGCCTTGTGTATCAAGGGCGTTGAGCGCCGCATCGGAAATGAGGATAGCTTCATCCGCGCCCACGGCGAGCGCGTGCTTGAGCGCTTCCTTGGCGGACTCGGGTCCAATGCACAATGCAGTGACCGTTCCACTGTTGGCTTCCTTGAGTTGAAGCGCGCCTTCGACGGCGTACTCATCAAAGGGATTAATGACCAGCGGTGATTCCCCCCACGATATTTGCCCACCGTCGGCTTTGACCTTCGCTTCCGAGTCCGGGACCTGTTTGATGCAGGCTATGATTTTCAATGTGTTCCTCCATTACAGAATCTGCTTAAGCACTATCTATGAATTAAGTCAAAAACCGAGACATAAAACTCGCCGGTTTCTGCTGCTCTCTTTGCTTTTAATGAAATTGCATCTTGAAGAGATATTTCCCCAGACAATATAAAGAATAAATCTTGACCCGTAACTCCAATGATATTCGTTGCCTTGCCTTTTGAGAATGCTATCAATCCATCTTCTGTAAAGCCGCTATCACTTACAAATAAACCACGAGTCCATGTGGATTTACTTTCAACTTTTCCTCTAAAAACCAATAGATCATCTTGCGATGTTTGCTTTGCTTGCCATTTTGCTTCGAGTAGATAAATATCTGAATTAAGTTCAAAACTTCCATCAATTTGTTCTCCCGTTAATCTGAAAGAGCCACGCGGCGCAAGTTTGTGAACATCGAATAAGTCATTTAAAAATTTTTCAAAAGCGAAACCTTTTGGTTGTGGCGCTAATTTGCTCACCTCAATTAATCGTTCTTTGAATTCTGTTAAAATAACAATAGGAACATCTGCTTTTCTGAGGGATGGCTTCGATGTTTTTTGATATACGTCAGTGCCGTCTAAAATAAAACCTTCTCGTTCGCATAAGTTTTTTAGGATTTTTCTTTCTTCATCTGAATTGGCTTGGGCAATGACGTACCCAATAACTTTCAAGAATTTACTGACATCAGCCTCACTTTGCCAATTTATTGTTGAATAATATTCCTCAACTAAAGTTCTTCTTTGTCCACTTATAAATTTAGCACGATCAAGGGGAATTTGTCCTGGCTTTATTTTTGCCATTGAAAATACATCATTTATCTGACGCAATATCATGTAGCTTACGCAATATTCACGAAAATCTACTAAGAAAGGAGGCGAAATTAATTTCATATTCCCAATTCCCATTTTGTGCAGTTACATCGCGTGAGCCGCTTCCTTTGCCTGCTGTAAGATCTTGCCGATATGCTCGAGATGATCCGATGCATGTTTCAGTCCCAAAGCAAATCTTGAAATGGCTGTGTAGGACGGAGTGCCCAGTGCGAGCGAGAATGTGTTATCCAGGTGCGGCGCGTCGGGCCACATATCCAAGGCGGCGAGACTCATGCGCCGCGATTCTTCCAGCTGGGCGCGGCAGAAAGCAATCGTCTTCGCTCGCCGGAACGGAACTTCCCATCGGGAGCGTCCGTGATATTCCACGCCGCGTGCCAATTCCTGCGAAACGGACGCCGCTTCTTCCATCGAAGCTGTCAAATGCACGATGACATGGCCGAGCGTCCATGGCAACTTTTCTTCACCCTCTACGGCATGTGGATCGTTAGCATCCGGGTCAACAGGCTCAAAGATAACATCCGCATCTGTCACATTGCTAATGCGACGCTGAAGCTCATCGTACATTTCATTGAGTTCACGGCGCAGATCATCTTTGGTCAAGCCTTTAACCAAATCCTGCACTGTAGCTTTCTTTTCTCGAACCGATTGATAATCCAACATTTTATTTTTCCTTTCAAACGCGGATGATGCCCGTCGCGCCGGACGCAACCGCATACCCGTCTGTGATCGAAGGCGGAAATTCTAATCTTGAATCCTTTGCCTTCTTCACCGAAATCTTTTCTACTGCTTCTTGCATAAATCTATAAATTGCCTGATAAGTTTTTACGGGTGAAACACGGATACTTTGGTTTAGATATTTACGCAGTACTCTGTAATTATACTCGCCTGAATAAATGCCATGCTGATTCCCCGTGAAAACAAAAACCCGACGCGATTTGGATTCGCGTCGGGTTAGGGAGATTGGGTATCTTCCATCAGGATTTCCTTTCGATACCCATGTTGCTCAACTCATCCGGGCTGATGTTGTCCACGAGGAAGTTCGCGCCAGCCAAGGCAAGCAGGAGCAGAATACAAATGGAACCAATAAGAATAATCATAGGGTACTCCTTTCTTTGCTTAATATAACAACTCTCGACGAAAAAAGATACTTTTTCTAACAGGACTGCAATGAAATTACCATACAGTCTTGAAAGGGATTCGATGTTGGGTGAGCACTTCGATGAATTTGTTCTTTATAACTGTCCCGATTTTATTCCGGCAGGATTGAAATTGGATGAAAAAGCTGTGGGTAAGTAATGAGTGATTTGTGAATTCGCGTTCAGGTTGACAAAAGGCTTTTTTCGGATAAAATACGTTTCGCAAGCCGAAGTGGCGGAATTGGCAGACGCGCTAGGTTCAGGGCTTAGTGGCCGCAAGGTCGTGAGGGTTCAAGTCCCTCCTTCGGCATCGAAAGAGACTCGCTGAAAGGCGAGTTTTTTGTTTTCCAAATGGAGTCGAGGTGGTATAATTGCGTTTATTCGGTATATTCGCTTCATTTAATGGACACGAAGTCAAAAACTAGCCTTCGTGTCTTTTTATGCCGCTGAACAGGAATTTCTATGGCCATCGGAAACATTGAACAAGTAGACATTGACGCCCAAATGCGCACGGCCTATCTCGATTATGCGATGAGCGTGATCGTGGCCCGCGCATTGCCCGATGCCCGCGATGGGCTGAAGCCGGTCCACCGCCGCATTTTATATGCCATGCAGGATATGGGAATCCGCGCCAACTCATCGTACAAGAAATCGGCTCGTATTGTAGGCGAGGTGCTCGGAAAATATCATCCGCACGGCGACGCGGCGGTCTATGAAAGCATGGCGCGCATGGCACAGGATTTCTCCATGCGTTATTTGCTGGTGGATGGTCAGGGCAACTTTGGCTCGATTGATGGCGACGCGCCGGCCGCCATGCGTTACACCGAAGCCCGACTCCACAAGCTGGCGGAAGAGCTTCTCGCGGACATTGATAAAGATACCGTTGACTTCGGTCCCAACTTCGACGACTCGCTGGAAGAGCCTCTCGTTCTACCGGCTCGCATCCCGAATCTTTTGATGAATGGCGCGTCTGGCATTGCTGTGGGCATGGCAACCAATATCCCGCCGCATAATTTGCGCGAATTGACTAACGCCATCATTTTTCTGATTGATAAATACGATGAGATGGATGATATCTCGGTCGAAGAATTGATGAAGTATGTTACCGGCCCGGATTTTCCAACGGGCGGCATCATCGTCGGCCGCGAGGAAATCGAATCTGCATATGGAACGGGGCGTGGCCGCATCGTCGTGCGCGGCGCAGCGCACATTGAAGAAGGCAAAAGCGGCAAGCACGAGATCATCATCACCGAGATTCCGTATCAGGTCAATAAGACAACGCTGATCGAGCGCATCGCGGAACTCGTGCGCGAAGACAAAATTGATCAGATCGCCGACTTGCGCGATGAGTCGGATCAACGCGGCATGAGCATTTATATCGAACTCAAACGCGGCGCACAGCCCAAGAAAGTTTTGAATCAGCTTTATAAATTTACTGCGTTGCAATCTACCTTTGGTGTGCAGATGTTGGCACTTGTAGATGGCGAGCCGCGCACGCTTCCGCTCAAGCGCGCTTTACAAATTTTCATCGAGCATCGCCAGGCTGTGATTGTCAGGCGTTCTAACTTTGATCTCGCGAAAGCTAGAGCACGTTTACATATCTTGGACGGTTATCTGTTGGCGCTTTCTAATCTCGACGCGGTCATCAAAACCATTCGCGAATCACAGGATGCCGATGTCGCTAAAACAAACTTGGTCAATCGCTTCAAGCTCAGTGAGCTTCAAGCGCAGGCCATTCTCGATATGCAATTGCGACGTCTCGCCGCGCTCGAACGCTGGAAGATCGAAGAAGAACACAAGCAGATTTCAGAACAAATTGCTTCCCTTGAAGACTTGTTGGCTCATCCAAAGAAAATTCTTGCATTGATACAGGCCGACCTGAAAGAACTCGCCGAAAAATATGGCGATGATCGCCGTACGCGTATTGCCTCGGATGCAACGGAAGAACTCACGGAAGCAGATCTTGTTCAGGATGAAGCCGTGTTGATCAGCCTCACCGAACGCGGTTACGTCAAGCGCGTGGCCTCAGCCGCTTTTCGTTTGCAGGGACGCGGCGGACGCGGCGTGATGGGGCACACCACCAAAGAGGAGGATGAAGTTGTGATGCTCATCCCCGCTCGCAGTCTGGACTCGATGCTGTTCTTTTCCGATAAGGGCAAAGTCTACAGCGAAAAAGTTTATCAAATCCCCGATGCGGATCGCGCCGCGAAAGGCATCCCGCTCGTCAATGTTTTAAGTCTCGATGCCGATGAACGCGTTACCGCCGCCATTGCGGTTTCGGATTTTTCTGCGCATGGATATTGTGTTCTTGCCACGGCACGCGGCAAAGTCAAGCGCGTGGATATGGAAGAGTTCGCTTCGGTCCGCCCCTCGGGTTTGATCGCTATGAACTTGGAAGATGGCGACACCCTCGGCTGGGCGCGCCCGACCTCCGGCAAAGATGAAGTGATCTTCGTCACCGAGCAGGGACATGCGTTGCGTTATAGCGAAACAAAGATCCGCTCGATGGGAAGACAGGCTGCCGGTGTGCAAGGCATCCGGCTCGCCGATGGCGATCTGGTTACGAGCATGGATGTCGTTGATAAAGATGGTTCGCTTCTGATCGTGACCAAAGGCGGCTTTGGCAAACAAACCTCGTTGAAGAATTACACTCCGAAAGGACGCGCTACACGCGGGATTGCCACGGTTGACCAAAAGGCATTTGATGAAATTGGAAAGATCGCCGCGGCGCGCGTCGTTCGCAACGACGACGAACTAACCATCATCACCGCAAACGGCGTAGTGTTGCGCCTGAAAGTCAAGGATGTTAAGCAATCGGGACGCGCAACCAAGGGCGTGCATCTCATCAAGCCGCAGGAAGGCGATTATGTCGCGTCGGTGGCGCGTATCTCGTCTGAAGAATTGAAGCGCGCAGGCGCTCAACTGAATGGGGAAGAAGAAAAAGAAGACCAGCCGAAACTGATATGAAAAACTCGGAGCTTTCAAAAGCTCCGAGTTTATTTTTGTATAAATTTTTTAGAACAATCCGAATTTTCCCGTTACCACCAGGAACATGGCTCCCACCAAACAAACCATCATCATCAACATCACTGAAATGACAAAACGCTGCATGGGCGTCATGCCCAGAAAACGACTTGAGGCGGGCGAGGTGGGATTGGTTCCCTCCGCCGATTGAAATTGAGCCTCATCCTCATAAAACGGAGTCGAGTTTGCCTGTTCGCGCAGATTATCAAACATAATTATCTCTCTTGATGAGAGATTCTATCACCAGCTGGACGCAAGTGAATCTCGCCTATCTGTACTGTAAGGGAACTGTTATTTACTTTTAATCGCAGGCTTCCATCAGGCTCCAAACCGAGTAATTTTCCACTTACTGGCAGCTCATTTTCTTTCATAAGATGGATTTCTTCTCCGCGAAAAGCTAGCGATGCTTGCCACGTATTAATGAATTCATCGGTGCCAAGTTTTTGACGCCAAGTAATCAGCGAAAGCAAGACATCGTGTAGAAGTTTAACGCGGTCCATCGCTTGATCGGATTCGGTTTCAATGCTTGTGACAGGAAATAAGACTTGATCTGCGGGCGGTACGGAGGGAGCCAATACATTGATGCCCATTCCCAAAACAAAAGTATCCAGCGCGTCGCCCATCCAAACCGATTCAACTAAAATGCCCGCCACTTTTTTGTCGTTGAGTAAAACATCATTCGGCCATTTGATTTGAGCATGCAATCCAAGCAATGTGACTGCATCAGTCAATGCCAGCGCGCCTAACCCTGTAACACGAGCAGGATATTTGATTTCATCAGCAGTGGGGCGCAGGATCAAACTGAAGGCGAGTGCCGCTTCGGGCGGCGTGAACCATTTTCGCCCGAGTCGGCCGCGCCCGCGGGTTTGCTCATCCGCAATAACAATGGATAGATCAGCCGCTCCCTGCGATGCCCAGGCTAGCGCTTCATCGTTCGTGGAACCGATGCTCTCAAAAAAACGGAGGCCGCCCGACGGAAGATCCCGAAGAGCGGCCTGAAGGTCGCGCGCGTTCATCTAGTGAACGAAGTTCCAGGGATTTTGATTGCCGCCGCCGTATCGCACCTCAAAGTGCAAATGCGGGCCGGTGACGTTTCCGGTCGCACCGGAGGCGGCAATGGCCTGTCCCGCGTAAACCGGCTCGCATACTTTAACATCGATTGCGCTTAGGTGAGCATATAATGATGCATATCCGCCGCCGTTATCAATTTCAATGAAATTGCCGTAGCCATAATTATCAGCGTTGATGCTGCCCATGTATGCGGCGATGACCACCACACCGCTTCCGGCCGCGACGACCGTATCACCAACATGGGCAAGAATATCGATGCCCAAGTGAGTTGGCACAATATAATCATAGCCGGAGAGGACATGCGCTTCGCCCAATATCGGCCAGACCGAAATTGGCCCAGAGGGACCTGCACCGCATTGCGCTGTGCCGACGTTGGATGTGCCCGTGCCTGCGCCGGTGGTGCCGCGCGAGATCGTTGGGATGAATTGAGTCCAATCAATCAATTGGCGTTGGCCGCCGGGGACCATAATCACTGTGCCGGGCTTGATTTCCGGATCCGTCAAATCGAAATTATTGCCGGGCCAATTCAAGATGTCATCTGCTTTAGCCTTGAATTCATCCGCCACTTTTTGGAGTGTATCGCCTTGCTTCCAAGCATAAAGGAGACCATCCACTGGAGGAATGGTCAAGACCATTCCGGGTTTGAGATTTTCGGGATTATCATCGAGGCTGGCTTTGTTGCTATATAAAATGGTTTCGGGCTTGATGTTGTATTGTTTTGCAATGGCATATAGGGAGTCGCCCATCACCACTTGATATTGAACGACGTTGGTATTCGTTTGATCGGATATTTTTGTTTTTAATTCGAGGTTGCGACCAATGGAGAAACCGGAAACGGCAGGGTTCGACGCCGTAGAAGTTGGCAATGCCAGCGATGGCTGACCCACGCCGGGTGTTGCGGTCGGTTCGAGAATTGAGGCGGGCGCGGCGGCACCGATCTGAATCCACCAGAAGCCGAATCCTGTCAGCGCCGCAACGATGAGCGCCGTCACACCCCAGGAGATCACATTGAAACGATTATTTTTCAGAAACTCAGTGAATTTTCTAAAAGTAATTTTCTTTTCCATTTTTTGAAATTGCTATGCGTCCTCGGTCAAAGTCTCGAGGAATTGTTGATTGTTCTTCGAGCGTTCGAGACGCTGCAAAATCGCTTCGGTCGCAACGGTTTGATCCATGCCTGCGCCGCCTGGAGGCGACGAAACCATTTGCGCGTACATGCGGCGCATCAACCAAACGCGCTGCATAATATCCGGGCCAAGTAGTAAATCCTCGCGGCGCGTCGATGAGCGTTCGATATCCACGGACGGGAAGATGCGGCGTTCCTGCAATTTACGAGTCAACAGCAACTCCATGTTGCCGGTGCCTTTGAATTCTTCGTAGACTACATCGTCCAAACGCGAGCCGGTTTCAACGAGGCAGGTAGCGATGATGGTCAACGAGCCGCCTTCTTCAATATTGCGCGCTGCGCCGAAGAATCGTTTCGGCGGATACAATGCGGACGGATCCATGCCGCCTGAAAGCGTGCGCCCAGATGGGTTGACCACGAGGTTGTAGGCGCGCGCCAAGCGTGTGATCGAGTCCATTAAGATTACCACATGGCGGCCAATCTCCACCATTCTCTTAGCTCGGTCTAAGGCGATCTCTGCTGTGCGGACATGCGATGTGACCGGTTCATCGAACGTGGATGCAACCACTTCCGCATCCACGGAGCGATCCATATCGGTGACTTCTTCCGGGCGTTCGCCGATCAGCGCCACCATCAAATGCACATCGGGATATTTGGTTGAAATGGAATTTGCGATTTGCTTCAGAATGGTTGTTTTCCCAGCTTTGGGCGGCGAAACGATCAAGCCGCGTTGGCCGCGCCCGATGGGCGTGACGAGATTGATCAACCGTGTTGCCAAGGTATCGTGATCAATTTCCAGGTCGAAGCGCTTATCGGGAAAGATCGGAGTGAGATTCTCAAAGACCGGGCGGCGAGTGGCCTCTTCCGGGTCAATGCCATTGACTGTTTCCACTTTCAACAGTCCAAAATGTCTTTCAAATTCACGAGGAGGGCGAACTTGCCCGATCACCAAATCCCCCGAACGAAGATCATAACGACGAAGCTGGGCTTGCGAGACGTACACATCCTGATCCGTGATGCGATAGTTGGCTGCCCGCAGAAAGCCAATTCCCTCGCTCATGATTTCAAGGATTCCGCCGCGTAGTTCGATGCCCTCCTTCTGCGCCTCCACCTGACGGATCTGGAGGATAAGCGCTTCCTTTTTCAGCCGGTTGAGATTCGGCACGTTCATTTCTTTGGCAATCTTTCGCAGTTTTGCCAGTGGTTCGTTTTCAAGCTCTAGAATTTTCATGGTTCAATGCCTTTTAGAATGATGTATGTCAAGACGAAGCCGGCGCCCCCGTAGGTGCGGGCTGGATTCAAAATGGATTTTGGAGAAAGGGGAATTGGCTCAAGATACAATTACAAGATGGTGGACGGACCGATTACCGTAACGTTTGGAATTGAATTGTCAATCATCGGGGAAAGTTAACTACATTATAGCACGTTCGTTCGTGGGATGCAAGCGATTTTCTGAAATTTTTTTGCCTGATTTCCACGCATGTAATCGTCGCAATATTAATGCATCCTAATTTAAACAATACATTTTCTACACCAGTGTACAGAATGCCTTTGTTATACTTTTCAAATTATAAAACAAGGAGATTAGATGAAAAAGATTATTGCAATTACAATGTCGAGCATTCTTGTGCTAATGTTGACAGCGTGTGGGGCGGCTGCAAGTTCGTCGCCATCCAATTCAAGCAGCGGATCGAGCGCATCGAGCGGAAGCTCTTCGAGTGTATCAACTTCAACGCCGATGAGCACCGCCCCCAGCGCGGCGACCGCGTCGAGCGGAAGCTCTTCAAGCTCAACAAGTTCCGCGCCAATGAACGGGACTCCATCAGCCGGCCTCCCTGCAATGCAACTCGCGGCTGGGATGTTGAAGCTGGTAGGCACATCCAACGCAGTCACATCGCAGGAAGCAACCCAGCTTTTGCCGCTATGGCAATCGTTGCAGCAGATTGAAAGTGCAATGCCTCAGGGTGGTGGACCGCGGCCGCAAGGAACACTTGGCGCACCGCAGCCCAATCCGACGATGATGGCGATGAGACAGCAGGTCGCTGCACAGATTGGAGTGATCGAGAAGGCGATGCCGCCAGCGCAAATTCAGGCAATCACGGCTATGAATTTAACCGGGCAGGATATTTTCACCGCATTCCAACAGGCCGGAATCTCGATGGGCGGATCAGGCCGAGGTGGCTTTGGTTCATCCAATGGAGGCACTTTTACGCCTCCACAAGGTGGCACGCCTCCGGCTGCGGGCACGCCGGGCGCATTTCAAGGAGGCGGCTTTGGTCAGGGCGGTGGGCGAATGGGAATGGGCAACTTCTTACCGTCCAGCGTTGTGACCGGGATCATTCAGTTCCTGCAGAAGACGGCAGGCTCGTAATATAAGCGAATAACTTAAGTCAGGTGTTGCATCTGCTCTTGCAACACCTGACTTTTTTTAAGCCGACTGATTTGAATTCAGGAAAACGGTAACGGGAAAGCGGATTGAGTTTCGACCAAAATTCTGTTTTGCAGACTCCACAAGCGGTGATAAAGTCCATTTTGATTCAACAGAAATAGATGAGTTCCGCGTTCGATGATTTGTCCATGATCCATTACCAGAATCTCGTTTGCGTTTTCAAGTCCAACCAGACGATGCGTAATGAGCAAAGAAGTTTTTTTGCGCATCAAAGCGAACAATGTTTCCAGCACTTGTCTTTCCGTCAATGTATCCAGGTTGGCAGTGGGTTCATCCAAAATTAGAATTGGAGCGTCTTTGATAATGGCGCGCGCTATGGCGAGTCGCTGGCGTTCTCCGCCGCTCAATCGTAATCCCTGCTCGCCGATCAATGTATCGTAACCTTTTGGCAATCCCAGAATAAAGTCATGGATTTGCGCGGCGCGTGCTGCCGCCTCGACTTCTTCTCTGGTAACTCGTCGCCGCGCCATGCGCAGATTCTCATAGACGGATGTGTTGAAAAAATATGTATTTTGCGAGACGTAACCGATTTGTTCGCGGACTTCATCCGGCGCGTACGCTTTGAGCGACTCTCCGCCCAAACGGATTTCTCCCGAATCATAATCCCAGAATCTGAGCAATAGATTTACGAGCGTGCTTTTCCCCGCGCCGCTCGGTCCAACGATGGCAACTGAAGTTTCAGGTTGAAGGTTGAAGGTTATATGTTGAAGAGCCGGAATAGATTGATTGGGATATGTGAAAGATAAATCCCTGATTTGTAGTTCGTAATTTGTAATTTTCTTATTGTTTGGTGTCTGCTCGCAGACGGCTGGCTTCGTATCCACGACTTCAAATAGTCGCCGTGCGGCTTCGCGCGAACTAATCCACATTTGCGCCGCCAGCGGCAGCGGTGTGACGGCTTCAAACGATGATAATGTAATCAAGGCCAAGGATGCAAGCATTACGCCGTCAAGACGTCCGGCAGTGACGAGCGGAATGCATAAAAATAGCACAACCCATAAAGCAAAGTTGCTCATGAACGTGGACAAGCCGGAATGAATGCTATTGATTCTGGCCAGGCGCGTCTGTGAACCGCCGTAGGATTTTCCGGTTGCGTTGATTTGATATAACCGGTCTTGGGATTGGCCGAAAGCAAGAATATCCGCAATCCCCTGAATGCCATCCACAACTTGGATATTCAAATTCGCACGCTGAGTAACAACATCTAAACCGGGACGCCGACTCATTGTCTGTGCGAGGAATGGCAGAATCAAGCCAAGGAGTAGGAAAAAGCCAATTAACAACGTGGCCAGCCGCGGGTCGGATGAGGCGAGAAAGATGGATATGCCGATCATCACGAGAATGGCGGTCAACGGCGGTGCGATCACGCGGACATAAAAGTTTTCCAGTGTACCCACATCGCTGATGATGCGCGCTAACAGATCGCCCGCGCGATATTCCATCAGCCTCGCGGGTGCGAGCGGTTCCAGCTTTTCATAAAACCAAACACGCAGGCGACTCAGCAATTGAAAGGTGACGTTGTGCGAAACGAGACGTTCGAGATAACGGAAGACAGCGCGAGCAATGCCGAAGAATTGCACGCCGACAATGGCAACTGATATCACCGCAATGGAAGGATGCAGCGCGGCTTCGGAGATCAGCCACGCCGACGTTCCCATCAATGCCACGCTAGCTCCGATGGTGAGACTGCCAAGCAAGACCGATAGCGCAACCCAGCCCCACGAACCTTTGAGAAAATTTAATAGCCGCATGAAGATGGATTGTTGTTGGTCAGTGGCTGATGGTTGACTTACAGCCGAAGGTTGAAGCAGGTGAGTGGTCTCACGAACTTGCGATCGTTTGGCTTGGTCCGGCGTGAGCTTTGAACTCTCAATGTTAAACGTATCATTGACTTTCACCATCTTTGCATACGCGCCGTTTTGCGAAATCAATTCGCGGTGCGTTCCTGTTTCGACGATACGGCCTTCTTCCAGCACGATGATCTGATCAGCGTTGAAGATCGTATTCAAGCGATGTGCGATGGTGATGACGGTTCGCCCCTGCATCAATCGACGAGTGGATTCTTCCAAAGCGGATTCCGTTTCGGGATCGAGACTGGAAGTCGGTTCATCCAGAATCAAGATCGGCGCGTCTTTGAGAAAAGCGCGGGCAAGCGCCAGCCGTTGAGCTTGTCCGCTCGAGAGACGCGCTCCGCTTTCACCGACCACGGTTTCGTATTTATCTGGAAGCGATTCGATGAATTCTTCCAGATGCGCGGCGCGCGCCGCTGACGCGATTTCTTCATCGGTCGCATTGCTTTTACCGAGACGAATATTCGATGCAATCGTATCGTGGAAGAGATGCGGTCCTTGCGGAACCCATGCAATGGCAGAGCGCCACCCATCAGGAGCATGGTTGGTTAATGGATTATGGTTAATAGTTATGGCACCGCTAGTTGGTTCGATGAAATGCAAAAGAAGGTTCGCCAGCGTACTTTTTCCCGCGCCAGTTTTGCCGACAAGTGCAATGTGTTGTCCGCGCGAAATGGTCAGGTTGATATTTTTTAGCGCAGGCTCTTTTGCGTCGGGATATTGAAACGTGATGTTCTCAAAACTGATAGAAGATATTTCTGGCAATGACTGCTTATTGCGTACTGATACCTGCTCACTGGGAACAGGAATATCTAGAATTTGAAAAATGCGCCGGGCTGCAGTTGTTCCCGCCATACCGGCATGGAAGCGCAGTCCCAACATGCGAAGCGGCAAATAAAATTCAGGGGCAAGGATCAATAAAAAAAGCGCTTCCTGAAATTGCATTTGTCCATAAAGCAGACGCAGACCGACTTCAACGGCAATCATCGCTGTGCTGATGGTGGCGAGCAGTTCCAATGCAAATGCCGAAAGAAAAGTAACTTGCAAAACCTTTAAGGTTGTATCGCGGAACTGGTCGCTGATCTTGGCGATATTCTGAGTCTGCGCTTTGGATTGACCGAACAGCTTCAACGTGGTCAATCCCTGCAGGCTGTCGAGAAAGTGCGCGGAGAGTCGGCTCAATGTTTCGTATTGTTGTTTGGTCATACCTTCAGCGCTGCGCCCAATCATGTACATGAAAAACGGAATCAATGGCGCGGTTAACAAAAGGATGATGCCGGATAATAGATCAAGCGGAAAGACCAGAATCAAAATAGTGATGGGGACAAGCGTGCTGATGACGAGTTGCGGTAGATACTGGCTGAAGTATGCATCCAGCGCTTCAATTCCCTCGACCGCGGCTGTGGTCAACTCACCGGTTCGTTCCCCTCGGCTGAACGCGGGACCGAGCGCAAGGATGTGAGCGAAGAGTTGTTCGCGCAGATTCGACTTCACGCGCACCGCGACGGTGTTCGCCGCGACCTCATTGAGCCAGGTCAATAATCCCCGCGCGGCGATAACGATGAACAACAATTGCATCCAATGCACCACTTGGAGCAACGTCCGTTTTTCTAGGAAGACATCATTAACGGTGGCGCTGACCAGATAGGCTTGGCCGATTGCCAGCAGTCCGATGAAAAGTCCGGAGAGAATCGTTAAGGTAAGAGCCACGCGTGAGTTCGCGGGCAAGAGCGAGGAGTCTGCGATGCATATTTGTATTATAAAGCGAAGGGGACGGCTTAGGCCGTCCCCAGTTTGCAATGGATATCGAGATTTAGTAGACGAGTAATTCTTTTTTGGTTGTGATGCGCTTGCGGAACATGTAATATGTCCAGCCTTGATAGATCAGCACAATCGGGACGAAGATTAATGCGATGATGCTCATCACGCTGAGTGTGTACGCAGAAGATGATGCGTTATAAATCGTGAGGCTATAGCTTGGATCGGTGCTGGAGATCATCACGCGCGGGAACATGATCATGAAGAAGGTGATCAGTGTAAAGACGATATTGACCGCGACCAGGATGAATGCCCAGCCTTCCTGCTTGCGGTTGATGAAATACCCGCTGACCAGCAAGGCGACCACGCCGACTACTGGAATGATGCCCGGGTTCAATCCGAGATGAGCATAGATGTCGGTAAATATATAAGTCGTGACCAACAAGATCAAGCTCAATACCACCGCGGCGATGTAGAGTTTCTTGGCGAATCCATTTACGCGTTCACGCAGTTCACCTTCCAGCTTCAGACCAAGGAAGTTCGCGCCGTGAAGTAGGAAGATTGAAACGGTTGTTAATCCGCCGATCAGACCATATGGGTTGAGAAGCGTGAACAGGTTGCCGGTGTACATCATCTTTGCGTTGATCGGCACACCTTCTGCAAGATTGGCGAACGCGACACCGAGCAGGAGCGCGGCGAGGAACGAACCGACCGCAATCAGCCAGTCAAATAAAGTGCGCCAAGCCGGGTTCGCATCTTTTGAGCGATATTCAAAGGCAATGCCGCGAATGATGAGTGCTACCAATAATAGGAACAACGCCAGATAGAAACCGCTGAACATGGTTGCATACCATTGTGGGAATGCCGCAAAGGTTGCGCCACCGGCAGTCAGCAGCCAGACTTCGTTGCCGTCCCAAGTTGGACCAATGGCGTTGATAATGGCGCGGCGCTCTTCATCTTTCTTGCCGAGGAATGGAAGAAGCATTCCGACGCCGAAATCAAAGCCTTCGAGAAAATAGAAGCCCACCCAGAGAACGACGATCAGGATGAACCATAGAACTTGAAGAAATTCGTGAGACATGTTGAACCTCCACCAATTAATCCTGCCCGCCGACAACGGAAGGCGCAGCATCCACTGATTCTGTCATCGCCGCATCCGGACCGAGAAGGGCGTACTTCTTCATCAGATAAAAATCTGCAACTGCCAGCGAGCCGTACACAACCACATATCCGATCAGCGAAATAAGCAAATCAACTGTCGTGAGATTGGGTGAAACCGCATCCTGCACTTTGAGCAAACCCTGCACGATCCAGGGCTGGCGTCCCATCTCGGTCACAAGCCAGCCGCAGATGTTGGCAATATAAGGCAGAATGATCACCCACGGCACCCATTTCATCCATTTGGCTTTGGCGATATCGCGGCGCATGGCAAAGAGAAAGAGAATGGACAGGAGCGCCATGAGAAAGCCAGCAGTCATCATCAGGCGGAAGCCCCAATATGTGAATACCATCAGTGGAATGTAATCACCCGGTCCATACTGTTGCTGATATTGGGTTTGGATATCATATACGCCCTGCACGGCGCAGGTGAGATTATTGCAAGCCAGCAAGCTGGTTACACCGGGAACACGCAGTGACCAAACTTCCTTTTTGCCGCTCAAGTCTCCGATGGTCAGAATGGAGAATGAGGCAGGTTGTTCTGTATTCCACAGCGCCTCGATAGATGCCATCTTCATTGGCTGAGTTTCATAAACGTATTTTCCCTGTGAGTCTCCGTCAATAATGACAAGCAAAACGGCGACCAACCCGACAATGGCTGCCATCTGAAAAGAGCGCTTGAAAAAATCTACATTCTGCTTGCGGACGATATGATAGGCGCTCACGCCCAGGATCAGGAAGCTGGCGGTGACCAAACCGGCAGCAACGGTGTGTCCAAAGAATAACCAGCCTTTGGGATTGGTTACCAGAGCAAAGAAATCATTTAGCATCGGACGACCCGTTGTCGGATCAATGACATAACCGACGGGATGTTGCATCCAACCATTGGCGAGGAGAATAAACAACGCTGAAAGATTGGAACCGATGGCCGCCAGCCAGATTGCGGCGAGATGAGCTTTCTCAGGAATTTTTCCTTCACCAAAAATCCACATGCCGAGGAAAGTGGATTCCATAAAGAAAGCGAACAGCGCTTCAATCGCAAGCGGCGCGCCGAAGATATCGCCTACGAAGCGGCTATACTCGGACCAGTTCATGCCAAACTGAAATTCCTGCACGATGCCCGTTACCACACCGATGGCAAAGTTGATCAGGAACAATTTGCCCCAGAACTTGGCCATCTTGTGGAAAGTCTCATCCTTGGTTTGGTAGTAACGGGTCTGCATGAATGCGACAAACCATCCCAAGCCAAGCGTGAGCGGGACGAACAAAAAATGATAGACAGTCGTAAGGGCGAACTGCCATCGTGAAAGAATAAGTGGATCCATAGCATCTCCTTCGATATGATTTTTAGTACGTGCAACGCACGTACGGATTAATCAGTTGTAGTTAAAGATCGGCAGTGAAACTATATCGGCTTCTAAAGCATCCTGGGCAAGTTCATCAAAAGTAATAGCTTCCAATTCGTGAATAATCGTTGCTTGCAGTTTTCCCCAGCGGCATCGTACCGGACATTTTGTGTCAAACGGACATTGAGTGCGGCCCGACATGCAGTCTGAAACGGTTATCGGCCCTTCAAAGTATTCCACCACTTCACGCAAATTGATTTGATCGGCAGGGCGGGCGAGTTCGAGTCCGCCATCCCGGCCGGGGAAGGTGACAATAAATTCGCCACGAGCCAATTCCGCTACGATGCGCGGTGAGAATGCGGGCGGAATTAACATTTCACGTTGAATCTCAGTCGTGCAGATTCGTTTTCGCTCCGAATGTTTGGCAAGCGCCAGAACAACCCGGATTGCATAGTCTGTTTGCCGATTTATACGTATCATTCGTTTCTCTGGTTTAGTGCTATTTAACGATTACCTTAACTGTAAAGGTTTATCCGGAGACTATAAAGTAGAAAATGTCATAATCAGAATATTACATAACTCATCAGGGTTTTGACAGATATCGGCTGCTGATTTCTGGCCAATCTTTGCCGCGCATGATAAACTCTTGATGAAAGGTTCAATCCTCAATCATGACAAACGTTCTGAATTTTTCCCCTGATACATCCGAAAGCGACTTACGCTTGGCTGTCATTGCCTGTGGCGAGATTTGTTATTCCCGTAATTTGTTAATGTCAAACGATGGAAACATTTCCGTTCGTCTTGATGGCGGGCGCGCTCTAATAACGCCTACAGGGCTTTGTAAGGGCCGCATGGCTCCCGATGATTTGCTGATTGTGAATCTGGCGGGGAAAGTGCTTGATTCGGCAAAAGACCGCAAGCCGTCCTCCGAAACCCCGATGCATCTCGAAGTTTATAAACAACGTCCGGATGTGTTCGCTGTGATCCATGCGCATCCGGTCTTCGCTACTGCGTTGACGGTCGCGGGCTTGGAATTTCCCGGCGATATGCTGCCTGAGGTTATGCTTACCATAAAAAATGTGCCCGTTACTGATTACGCTACGCCGTCTTCTCACGAAGATGCGGAGGTGATTCGTCCATGGATTCGGGATCATAATGCCATTCTTCTTCGCCAGCACGGAAGTTTGACTGCTGGAAAAAACTTGGATGAGGTGCTGATTTATCTTGAACGCATCGAACATGTTGCAGAAGTATTCTGGAGGGCTTCCATGTCCGGCCATGTCAATCGCATCCCGCCGGATGAGTTGGAAAAACTTCGCCAAAATCTTTGACAATCCATTCATCCCATGTTAAACTGAGCACGCTTTCACTGGCGCACTCTCGTGAGTGCGCCTTTTCCTGTGCCATGCGAACTGTTTACTGGGAAGATAACTGTCTCAAGATGATAGACCAGCGCCTTTTGCCGAATGCGCTGGAGATTGTCGGCTATCGGACACACAAGGAAGTCGCCCAAGCGATCCAGGATATGGTGGTGCGTGGCGCGCCTGCCATCGGCGCGGCAGCGGGATTTGGACTCGCCCTCGCCGCGCGCGAGTTTGCTTCAGCCTCGACGCCTCAATTGTTGACCGACCTCCAGAACGCCGCGGCCGTTTTAAGGTCCGCGCGACCGACCGCTGTGAATCTCGCGTGGGCATTGGATCGCATTCTAAAAAAGGTTTCCGGCTTTACCGGCACCGCTGATGACCTGCGTCGAATTGTTCTTGAGGAAGCACAACGCATCGCTGATGAAGATGTCGCGATCAATAAACGTATGGCTGAACATGGCGCGGCGCTGATCAACGATGGCGATATGGTGATTTATCATTGCAATACCGGCGCGTTGGCGACTGTGGATTGGGGCACCGCTCTTGGGGTTATCCGCACCGCGCATGAACAAGGCAAGCATGTGCATGTATTGGTGGATGAGACTCGTCCACGCTTGCAGGGCGCGCGGCTGACGGCGTGGGAGCTGGAGCAATATCACATTCCATACGAAATCATCAGCGACAACATGGCAGGTTATTTTCTACATAGTGGTAAAGCGCAAAAAGTTTTGTTTGGCGCGGATCGTGTGGCCGCGAACGGCGATGTGGCAAACAAGGTTGGTACATATATGTTGGCTCTGGCCGCACACGATAATCATGTCCCTGTTTATTCAGTGGTACCGACGTCAACGATTGATCTTTCATTAAAAGACGGAACGCAAATTCCCATTGAAGAGCGTAATCCCGATGAAGTGCTTGGCATCGAATTTCATGGCGAGCGCGTCGCGCCAAAAAACGCAAAGGCAAGCAATCCTGCCTTTGATGTCACACCGAATCGTTTGATCACGGCAATTGTCACAGAAAACGGAATTGTTTATCCGTCATTTCAAAAAAATCTCAAAAAAGTAGTAACGACTTAAGTCGTGAAATAGGTGCTCATGGATATACTCATTACTGGCTCTGTTGCATACGATTATCTGATGACTTTCCCTGGACTGTTCAAGGAACAAATCCTTCCGGAACGATTATCTTCCATCAGCCTGTCGTTCCTTGTTGATTCGATGTCGAAACAACGCGGCGGCATTGCGCCGAATATCGCATACACCATGGCTTTACTGGGCGAGAAGCCACGCGTGATGGCAATGGTGGGTGAAGATTTTTCTGATTATCGCAATTGGCTCGAATCAAAAGGCGTGGACACTTCACTGATGAAAATTGTCCCTGGTGAATTTACCGCTTCTTTCTTCGCGACTACGGATCAGGCTTCCGCGCAAATTGCCTCGTTCTACCCCGGGGCGATGGGACATTCATCTACTCAATCTCTTAAGGATTTGAATCATAAACCTGATCTGGTAGTGGTCTCACCGTCCGCGCCGGATGCCATGATGAAATTTCCTGCGGAGTGTCGCGAACTGGGAATCAAATATCTATATGATCCGAGCCAGCAGGTTCTTCGTCTCGAAGGAAGCGAGCTGGCGCGCGATATGGAAGGCGCATATTTCCTGTTCTGCAACGATTATGAATTCGGTTTGATCTCAAAGAAAACTGGCTGGGATTTAAAGCAAATCTTAAAGCACGTCAAAGTATTAGTCATCACGCGTGGCAAGGATGGCGCGAATCTTTATACGGATGGCGAGGAATATTTTATCCCGACCGTGCCCGAGCGCGAGATTGTTGATCCAACCGGAGTTGGCGATGCGTTTCGAGGTGGCTTCTTAACCGGTTATACTCACAACTGGGATTGGGTGATGTGTGGCGAAGTCGGCTCGCTGGCCGCGGTCTATTGCCTGGAATGTCGTGGGCCGCAAAGTCACAGTTATACAAAGAAGGAATTTGTTGAAAGATTTCAGACAGCAGTTCGATGACAAGAAAAAACTGGACGCACTATTAAAATAATTGAAGGAGAAAACATGAGCGATAATTACGATATCAAAGATATTGATCAAGCTGAAGGTGGACGCCGTCGCATTGATTGGGCTGAGCGTGAAATGCCCGTTCTGCGCCAGATCCGTGAGCGCTTCGCCAAAGAGAAACCGCTAAAGGGCATTCGCCTTTCAGCGTGTTTGCATGTGACGACGGAAACCGCCAACCTGGCGCGTACGTTGCACGATGGCGGTGCGGATTTGGTACTGACCGCATCCAATCCATTATCAACGCAGGATGATGTGGCGGCTGCACTGGTCAATATGTACGAAATCCCCACTTATGCCATCAAAGGCGAAGACAATGTGACGTATTACAAACACATCAGCGCAGCGCTTGATCACAAACCGCAGATGACCATGGATGACGGAGCGGATCTCGTCTCGACGATTCATAAAGATCGCCGCGAACTTCTCAAAGATATTATCGGCGGCACGGAAGAAACCACAACAGGCGTGATCCGTTTGCGCGCCATGGCAGCTGATAAAATGCTCAACTTCCCAGTCATCGCTGTCAACGATGCGATGACCAAGCACTTCTTCGATAATCGCTATGGTACCGGTCAATCCACCCTCGACGGCATCATTCGCGCAACGAATGTTTTGCTGGCGGGCAAACGTTTTGTCGTGGCTGGTTACGGCTGGTGCGGACGCGGTCTGGCGTCACGCGTGCGCGGCATGGGTTCGCTGGTCATCATCACTGAAATTGATCCGCTAAAGGCATTGGAAGCGGTCATGGATGGTTTCGAAGTCATGCCGATGAAGGAAGCTGCAAAGATCGGCGACATCTTCTGCACTGTGACCGGTGACATCAATGTGATTGACAGAGTTCACTTCGAGGTCATGAAAGATGGCGCGATTGTTGCCAACTCTGGCCACTTTAATGTCGAGATCAATATTCCAGCGCTGGAAAAGATGTCGAAGGGCAAGCCGAATCTCGTGCGTCCGTTCGTTGAACAGTATACGACCAAAGATGGACGCAAGATCAACATCCTGGGCGAAGGCCGCTTGATCAATCTTGCAGCTGCAGAAGGTCATCCTGCTTCCGTAATGGACATGTCTTTTGCCAATCAGGCGCTGTCCGCCGAATATATGATCAAGAACGCCGATAAGTTGGAGAAGAAAGTTTACTCCGTCCCCGCCGAGATCGACGCGGAGATTGCCCGCCTCAAACTGGAAGCGATGGAAATAAAGATTGACAAACTTTCAAATGAACAGTTGAAGTATCTCAATTCATGGCAGGAAGGTACGTAATCAGACGCTGCGCATAGGAATTAGTAAGGTCTCGAAACCTTTTAGGCTTCGAGACCTTTATTATTAATTTTTGAATTCTGTTTTGTCTTATAATAAAATGCCATATGAATAGGAAAAGAACTTTATTCATTTTTTGTGGAATCGGTTTGCTCCTTGGCTTCGTGTTGATTGTCAGTGGAACGATTGTAAATTCAATTCGCGGTAATCACATCACCGCGACGGCAAGTTCCTCCGGTAATAATCCTGCTTCGACGTCCGTCGATTTCTTTTCACAAGAATTTTCGTCCTCCGCTGATATTGTCCCTGTCACCGGCCTTGCAGTTGGCGGATTGGGCGATGCTCTGCTCAAATCGAATGTGTGGAATTCTCTATTAGACTATGAAAGCAAAGAAAATTGCGCCGATGTCACAAGCGAGGCAATCAGCGTTGCCCAAATCAACGAGGCGGGTGAATATTGGATCGAGAATTGGACCGTGAATGCTTGCGGAAAAGCGGAAGTGTTCAGGATCAAGTTCGCACCTGATCAAATCGGCGGGACGATATATTCTTTTGTCCGTTAACTAGCGATTTGACTCTTCTCCTTATCCCTGCTATTATCTTTGATATGAAAGCACAAAATTTAACCCTCCGCCAGCGTTTTTGGCAATGGGCGCAGGGCTTCTCTCGCTGGTTCAAGCCGGGCCTCGGCATCAAGCGCTGGATGCTAGTGATTCTGGCGGGAATAACCATGCTGGGGTTGGGCGTTGCGGCATTTTTGCTCGATTTGTATCGCACCGATACGACCAATTCCACAGTGCTTGTATTTGTTTCTTTGATCAGCCTGCGTTTTCTGCCGCGCTTTGTGCGGGTATTAATTTTCGGTGGATTGGGTGTTGGCTTGGTTGTTTATGGTACGTGGGGACTCAATCAGGCTCTTCTCCGCCCATTCTTGAGGCCAGGGCATAAGGTGATCGATCAGCTTTCTGATTTTCGCCGACGAGACCGCGGCCCGCGCGTGGTTGCCATTGGCGGCGGACATGGATTATCCACATTGTTGCGCGGGTTGAAAACGCACACGCGCAATCTCACGGCGATTGTCACGGTTGCAGATGACGGCGGTTCCTCAGGACGATTGCGTGAGAGCTTCGGAATCCTTCCGCCCGGTGACATTCGTAATTGTCTTGCGGCTTTGTCCAACGATGAAGCCTTGCTCACTCAGCTCTTTCAATATCGCTTTAGTGGATCAGCTGGACTCGAAGGACATTCGTTTGGCAACCTTTTTATCACTGCATTGACGGATATCACCGGAAGCTTTGAGGAAGCGGTAGCTGAATCGGGACGCGCACTTTCTGTCAGCGGACGCGTCCTGCCCTCGACTTTGCACGATGTCCATTTAGTGGCTGATGTGCTCCTGCCGCACGCGGTTAACGAGGTCAGGGTGCAGGGTGAAAGTAAAATCCCGGAGGCAGCGGGACGCATTCGTCGGGTCTGGCTGGAGCCGAACAATCCGCCGGCATTTCCTCCGGTTTTGCAAGCCATCCTTAATGCGGATTTGATTGTGGTCGGTCCGGGTAGTCTTTACACGAGTCTTTTGCCCAACCTGCTGGTTCCCGATTTGCTAGCGGCCATTCATGCCAGCCGCGCGGTCAAAGTTTATATTTGTAATATGGCCACACAAGTGGGCGAGACTGATCTATATACTTGTTATGACCATGTATGTGCCTTGGAAGAACACGTGGGCGATAATTTTTTCGATGTGGTATTGTGCAACGAGAATTATGAGCGTGATCTGGGCTCGACCTCAGAGTGGGTGCGTGCCGACGAAAGGTCCCGCGCCGATTTGCGCTTTTATGGTGCCGATCTAGTAGACGCGGATCATCCTCGGCGGCATGATTCGGTCAAGCTCTCGCAAGTTCTAATGGACTTGTTTTATGAACGAACCGGGCCATTGAGCGACCGCATTGAGTGACAAATTGCAGTGGTCAAACCTGCTTATTTGAATTAGAATTCACAAGTAAATAAAAAAATCTGCCTATGCAATCATAGGCATGATACTAAATCTATCTGGAGGTTAAGATGGCAGTAAAAGTTGGTATTAATGGATTTGGGCGAATTGGTCGTCAGGTTCTTAAGGCGATCCGCGATTACTATCCCAAAGAGCTTGAAGTAGTGGCGTTCAACGACATCGGCGACACCAAGACCATGGCGCACTTGCTCAAGTATGATTCGACCTATGGCCGTTTCAACGGTACTGTCGAAATGAACGATGACGGCCTGACGATCGATGGCAAGAAGGTGAAGGTCTTCAAGGAGACTGACCCGTCCGCGATTCCGTGGGGCAGTTTGGGAATCGAAATTGTGATCGAATCGACCGGCCTGTTCACTATCAAGGAAGATGGCGTCAACAAGAAGGGCAAGACGGTCAAAGGCGCAGTCAATCACATCACCAAAGGCGGAGCAAAGAAAGTCATCATTTCCGCACCCGCGGAAGGCGAAGACCTGACCGTTGTGTTGGGCGTGAACGAAGACAAATACGACCCGAAGATCCACAATGTGGTTTCGAACGCGTCTTGTACCACGAACTGCTTGGCGCCCGCGGCGAAAGTGGTTCATGATAAGTTCAAGATCAAACGCGGCTTCATGACGACCATTCACTCGTACACAAATGACCAGAAGGTACTCGACCTTCCGCACTCCGATTTGCGCCGCGCCCGCGCGGCCGGGTTGAATATCATCCCGACCACCACCGGTGCCGCCAAAGCCATTGGATTGGTCATCCCTGATCTTAAGGGCAAGTTCGATGGCTATTCTCTGCGCGTCCCGACCCCAACGGTTTCTGTGGTGGATTTCACTGCTGAAATTGAAACTGCAACGACCACTGATGAACTGCGCCAGGCTTTCCGCGATGCTGCCAAGCAGCCGCGCTTCAAGGGCATCCTCGAGGCCGTGGATGAACCCCTGGTCAGCATGGACTTCAAAGGCAGTTCCTACAGCTCGTCCATTGACCTGCCTTTCACTTCCGTTCTGGGCAAGGAAAAGAACGACTTCATCAAAGTCGTGACTTGGTACGACAACGAATGGGGTTACTCCGTTCGCACTGCGGATCTTGCGGCGATGATGGCAAAGAGTCTGTAAACTATTTCTCAGCCTTGTCCCATTCTTAAGAAGATGGGACAAGGCTGAGTAGGGGTTGGGATAAAAAACCTATGAATAAGAAAACTGTAAAAGATATTGATATTAAAGGCAAACGTGTTTTGATGCGCGTGGATTTCAATGTGCCAATGCAGGATGGCAAAGTCACAGACGATAAACGCATCAAAGCCTCATTGCCGACCATTCAATATGTTCTCGATCAAGGTGCATCCTTGATGCTGATGAGCCATTTAGGACGACCGAAAGGCGGGCCAGACCCGGAGTTCAGCTTGAAGGCTGCCTCGGAAGTTTTATCTTCGCTATTGGGCAAGCCAGTTAAGATGGCGCCCGATTGCGTTGGCCCCGAAGTCGAGAAGATGGCCAAAGCGCTCAAACCCGGTGAAGTGTTAATGCTCGAGAATACGCGCTTCCATGCCGGTGAAGAAAAGAATGATCTTGATCTTGCAAAGCAGATGGCTTCGCTCGGCGATGTTTATGTGAACGATGCATTTGGTTCAGCCCATCGCGCTCATTCCTCGACGGAGGGCGTGGCGCGTTTTCTTCCGGCTGTCTCCGGCTTTTTGATGGAACAGGAATTGGAATATCTTGGACGTGCCGTTTCGAATCCTGAACATCCATACGTTGCCATTCTTGGCGGCGCAAAGATCAGCGACAAGATTCTTGTCGTGGAAACTTTGTTGTCCAAGTGTGACAAGCTCATCATCGGCGGCGGCATGGCGAATACGTTCCTCGCTGCAAAAGGCTATGCCATGCAGGACAGCCTCGTCGAAGCTGGATCCATCGATACAGCAAGGTCCATCCTGTCAAAAGCCGGTAATAAATTGCTCCTTCCGGTTGACGCAGTGATTGCAGATAAGTTCGATGCCAATGCAAACAATAAAGTCGTGGATGTCGATAAAGTCCCGGCTGGCTGGCGCATCATGGATATCGGACCGAAATCGATCGAGGCGTTCAAAGCCGCGTTGAACGGTGCCAAGTTGATCGTCTGGAATGGCCCGATGGGAGTGTTCGAGATGCCCAAGTTTGCTGAAGGCACATTTGCGATCGCAAAATTACTGGCCGCATCCGGCGCGACGACCGTGATCGGCGGTGGAGATTCTGCCAGCGCGGTTAAGAAGGCCGGCGTCGCAAAACAAATGACGCACGTCTCGACCGGCGGTGGCGCATCGCTTGAATTTTTGGAAGGCAAGGAATTGCCCGGTGTAGCCGCGTTGATGAATAAATGAAATGATTTTTATTTTGAATCAAAAACGTGACAGTCACCCTTAGGGTGACTGTCACGTTTAATACTGCGTTATAATCACCCCAATTCTTTTTGGGAGCACCTGCATGTCTTTTAATGTTGGCGAGAACGTTGGGCCATATCGGATCATCGAACAACTGGGTCAGGGCGGCATGGCGACCGTATACAAAGCATATCATGCTGCGCTGGATCGCTATGTTGCGATCAAGGCGCTTCATCCCGCGTTTGGAGAAGATCAAAATTTTCTGGCGCGCTTTCAACGCGAGGCGCGTCTGGTTGCAAAGCTGGAGCATCCAAACATTGTTCCGGTTTACGATTATTCCGAACATGAAGGCCGTCCGTATCTCGTTATGAAATTCATTGAGGGGGATACGCTCAAGGCGCGTTTAACCAAAGGGCCATTGGCGTCCGCAGAAATTGAAAAGATTGTAGAAGCGGTCGGGTCCGCGCTGGCATACGCACACAAGCAGGGGATTTTGCATCGCGACATCAAACCGTCCAACGTGCTGGTTGCGAACGACGGCCAATTGTATCTGGCGGACTTTGGCTTGGCGCGCATCGCGCAATCGGGCGAATCAACTCTTTCGTCCGATATGATCATGGGCACGCCGCAATATATTTCGCCTGAACAAGCGATGGGGAAGAAGGACCTCGACGAAGGCACCGATATTTATTCATTCGGCGTGATGATCTACGAGATGGTGGTGGGGCAGGTTCCATTCAATGCCGATACGCCGTTCTCGATCATTCACGATCATATTTATTCGCCACTGCCGCTGCCGCGCTCGATCAACCCCAAAGTGCCGGAAAGTGTGGAGCGGGTTCTGCTCAAAGCCTTGGCGAAGGAACGCGTGGATCGTTATCCGGATGTGGACTCGCTGGTCAGCGCGTTCAAGGAGGCTTGGGTCGCGGCGGGCGTCCCGATGCAGGGCACGGCCATCACGATGCGTCCCGCGCAGCTCAAAGTGGCCGCTCCATCCGCGCAAACGGTGGCCGCCAAGAGTCCGGGGAAGAAGCGTGCATCGCCTTGGCCGTTCATCGCAGGTGGCATCTTATTGATTATCGGCTGTTTATTTGTCTTGTTTATTTTGCGCAATGATCGCTTATTAAACATTTCCGCATCGGCGACCGCAACTGCCCTTGTTCAGCAATCGCCCGTCACGCAGACCGCGGCGGCTGCCTCAGCTTTGCCCAACGGAACGGGGACCGCTTCGGCCTCGGCGACGATTACGGGAACACAAGTGCCTGCAATTGCCACCGCCTTGGCACAGTTCACCCAGACTCCGAATGATCCCACTGCCGCGCTCAATCTTTCCCTTGCTTATTGGGATGCAGGCCAGATTCGCCAGTCAGCGGAAACTTTGTCTACTGCGGCCAATTTGGCTGGGCCAACCAATACGCAATTCTTCAGCAATGCCGGTGACCAATTCAAACAACGTCAGGCATGGCTTCCGGCCGCGGCCATGTATTTCCGCGCGATCAAATCGCTTGGATTTGGTGCAAAGCCTTCAGCGGATATGACGAATAATTATCATCAGGCCATATATCAAGCCTCCGCTCAACCGGATATTCAATCGTATCTGCCCTTCACTTCGCTAAGCACTGTGGAACAACCAATTGCGATGGTAGCGGAAGCCCGCCATGATTTGTACAATGGGAATCCATCGCAAGCACAAGTACTTCTCAATCAAGTCAAGCAGATCCGGCCGGGTATGCCTGAAGCGTCCCTGTTGCAGGCGGAGGTAGATGCCAAAAACGGTAAGACCTTTGAAGCCAAGCAGTTGCTTCAAATATTGATCGGCGACTTGAATGCCGCAGACTGGGTGCGTGCGTATGCCCAGAACTATTTGAACGAAATTCCATAATCGAAAGGTTCACATGAAATGAGACGTCCGCTTGTAGCTGGAAATTGGAAGATGAACAAAACCGTTGAGGAGGCCCGTGAGCTGGTCAACTCGATGGTCCCAAAATTGAACGAGATCAAGGGTGTTGAAAGAGTTTTGTGCCCGCCATTTGTTTCATTGCCTGTCATCTCGTCTTTGCTCAAAGGAGGCGAGGTCGGCCTCGGCGCGCAGAACATGTATTGGGAGGAGAAGGGCGCGTTCACCGGTGAGGTTTCGCCTGCGATGGTCAAAGAGCTTTGCCAGTATGTGATTCTCGGACATTCCGAGCGGCGAACCTATTTTGGTGAAACGGATGAGACGGTCAATAAACGTTTGCGTGCTGCGCAAAAAATTGATTTGATCCCGATTGTGTGCGTGGGTGAGACGCTTCAACAATACGAATCGAAGCAGACGAATGAAGTGGTGGCGCGTCAAATTCGCCTCGGCCTCGCGGACATCGATTCCGCCTTTGCGCCGCGCATTGTTGTGGCGTATGAACCGGTCTGGGCAATTGGCACAGGCAAAGCCTCGAGTGGACCCGGCGCCAATGAAGTGGTAGGCAAAGTCATTCGCGGCGCGTTGAGCGAATTGTTCGGCGATAAGAGTGCGCAAGCCATCCGCGTTTTATACGGCGGATCTGTGACGGCCTCCAACGCGGCTGAATTCTTTGGTCAATCCGAAATTGATGGAGCATTGGTCGGCGGCGCAAGTTTGAAAGTGGATGAGTTCGTCGCAATCACAAAGGCCGCAAGTAAATAAAGATGGTTCATGGAGGATGGTTAATGGTTACGTTTCCATGATCTATCCTCCATGAACCAATTGCCATGCTCACGCAATTCAATGGTCTGATCTGGTTTGTAGTGACTCTTCTGCCGCTGGTATTTCTCCAGCGGCTTTTGCATCGTGAAATCCAGGCTGTGTTTTTGATCCTGAGCCGAAGCGAACGATTTACCGTCACCCTCTTTTCGATCATCTTTTTGCCCGGTGTGTTATTGCATGAATTGAGTCATTATTGCGTCGCCGTTCTGCTTGGCGTGAAAGCGGCTCGCTTCTCATTGATTCCCCAGGTGCTTGATGACGGACGATTGCAATTGGGATATGTTGAAACCGCCAAAACGGATTTCGCCCGCGATTTGTTGGTGGGCGCCGCGCCATTGATTGTCGGCGGAGGCTTCGTTGCTCTGGTGGCGATCTTTCCCATGCATCTTCAACCGATGTGGGATGTTTTGCGAAACGGTCAGCTTGGTTTGTTCTGGTTTGGAATAACCGGGCTTTTCACGATCAGAGATTTCCCGTTATGGTTTTATTTAACGTTTGCAGTCAGCAGTACGATGCTGCCATCGCAATCGGATCGGCACGCCTGGTTGCCGCTGGGTGTGACGACTGCGATTCTGATTGCGTTGGCGATTCTGGCTGGCATTGGTCCGTGGATGCTGACCTATCTCACTCCACCGTTGAATGCCTTTTTCAGCTCGGCGGCTATCATTTTCGGATTGAGCGCGGCCGTTCACGCGGTGTTGATCGTGCCGATTTTTTTAATTCATAAAGCATTGGCTAAAATTACAGGCGTGGACATTCAATAAGCGACATGTCATTACGAGCCGCGCAGTTTACGGCGTGGCAATCTCTACTTTCATTTAATGAGGAGATTGCTTCGCTTCGCTCGCAATGACATATTTTATGGAATTCCCCATTGTTGACTATTGAAGACGGTATCTGTCGCGGCTTTTTGCAATTCCTGCGCGGTAGCCGTCGGCAAGTTGGCTTGATACGATAATCCTTGCGGGCTTTGACGAAAGATATCGGCGTAGAAAACACAGGCAGCTAAATACGTTCCTTCCGGTGTGGGATGACTGCCATCATCTTGCCAGAGATTGATTTGTGGGTATTGATTTCTGACAGCCTGCCATGCAACTCCGACCGGGGCAACCGGCGAGCTAAGCGCTTGCGCGGTCATCAAATACCCGTTGTCAATTTGGGCCTGCATACTCACATAGTTCAGCATCCCGTTTGCGGGGAGGCCGTCGCGGTGAGCCCAGGTGATGAAAAAGATCGGTACCGCACCAATTTGTCGAACGTCGTCGACGAGGACGCGGGCCGCCGGGTACATTTCCTGTGTGCGGGATGATTGAATGGATGGAACTTCGCTCTGTTCCTGCAAGACAACGAAATTCCATTTTTCCGAATTGATCTTTGCAATCGTATCAGGCGACTTGACGTGATCTGCCAGCATCCAGCCGCCTTGCGCCGACATTCCGACTTCGATCTTGTGCCCTCCAGCTCTGGCGAGATTCATGAACGTGGTTGGCAGATCATTGACATAAGTGTAACTGTTTCCGATGAAGAGCACGCGCGCGCATGTTTCATTTGCCTGCAAATTGGAACAATCCATCGCGGGCGCGCAGCCCCATACGCTGACCAATAGACAGCATAAGATTAACAGTGTTAGCTTCGATAGAATTCTTTTGGAGCTTTTCATTTTGATTAAGCCTTCTTCCAGCGCGTGATCATGATCTTCACGCGGATACGCAAGCGCGCGTCCGCATCCGCCACCGCCCACGTCGAGCGGACATTCTTCCAGGTGACTTCATCCACGCTGATGAAGTCTTCCCAGTCGTCATCAATGTATTCCTTCATCTCGTTCGGCGAATCCCAATAGTAAAAGAATGGAAAGAACTCCTCGCGTTCACGGATGAACCATTTTTGTTCCGCGGCTTGTGCAATGGCTTGATTTCGCGGCTTGGTCATCTTCCATACCAATCAGCATTTCGGAGGCGCGTCCCGCTTCCTTAATCTCACGCGCCGAGGCGACTTCAATCGGCCAGCTTCCCGCCAGCGGACGCAGATCAATCAAGATTCCATCGGGCGCAAGCACACGCTGGATTTCACTCAGGGCATGAACCATGCCCTCATGCGCAATTCATCAGAACGACCAGGCCAGGATGGCAAGATCGAAAGTTTCTTTGGAAAATGGGATGTGAACCGAATCGGCGCGCGTGAAAGTGACGGAAGATTCCAAATCGGACGGACGGTCAATCGTCGCCACACGCAGATCATTGGCTTCGAGATCAATGCCCGCCACCAAGCGCGCCGACTTTGCATATTGCCACGTTAGGCGTCCATCGCCGCAGCCGATCTCGAGCACGCGCTTGCCTGCGAAGTCTGCGAACTTTTGCAGATATTTTGTTTCTGTTCGTTCGGGGTCTTTTTGAAGAGACATGTTCTAAATCATACTTCAGGCGGCGGTACTGTAAAAGGAATATTAAGCCGGTTTTTGAAAAACATAATGCAAATAAATCCGCTCGCCGCTTTCTGGTATCCCGCGATAAAACCCGCCTCCGGAGATTCCTGCGAAATTACCAAAGGCTCCCTGCAAAGGTCTGGCAATATGTTTGGCTATTAAATTTTTTTTGCGTTCATAATCCAAATCCAAAGCTTTGACCACATTCGGCGTAATATCCTGCTCTTTGATCAAATTTAATTTCAGAAGCTGTAACTGTTTCTTCCATATCTCAATCTCTTCTACAAATCGGATATCGGCATAGAGGAAATGTCCGGAAGGCTTTAGGACGCGGACCACTTCGCGGAGGAAGGATTCCACCCTCGGATAATATAAGGATGACTCGACGTTGATCAGGATATCGAACGAGTTATCGGCAAAGCGCATTTCCTCGGCATTTCCATTTTCAAAACTTTAATTTCGGGATGGAATAATGGCGTTTGCAGAAATCAACCGCCTGCTCGGAAATGTCCATTCCGATGAATGACCGGGGGTTGAAAGTTTGAAACAGATAACTGGATCCGCCGCCTCGTCCGGAACCCACTTCCAGCACATCTGCGTCGTTCCAATCCACCGCTTTGGCAACGTGATGATAAAGCTGAACCTGATAGCGATGCGCCTCATACTCCGGCGACAATTGCTCGGTGATTTCGGAAGAGTCTGCGCTGGCAAAGCCATAATTCATGAACAGCAGTTGTCCTTTGGTGTCGAGACTTGAAATGTAGTCATATTCAATACGCGTGAGGAATTTCTTTAACCAGGGAAAATATTTCGCCAGCAATTGTTGAAATTTCATTTGTAAAGTCATCTGCGCCACCGAATTCCTTTTATACCTTTAAACTTGAATACTTTTGATTGGTTTATGGAATTAACCTGCCGGAATATTCTGTCCCCGAGTATAGCATGAACCTAATTGGACGAACCGTTAATTATCGTGGCGCGCTTTGTGGCAGGCATTGATCTCGAAGGGAATGATCTGCGCGCCAGTTGGCATATTGCTACGTCAAGCGTCCATCGCCGCAGCCGATCTCCAGCAGCTGCTTGCCAGCGAGGTCTACAAACTTATGCAGATATTTTGTTTCTGTTCGTTCAGGGTCTTTGAGAAGAGACATAAATTCTATTTTCTCTAACGTTTTGAATAAGCAGACGATTCAGTGAAAACTAACGTAACGGTTGTGCAATCATAAGCAAAATCGTGAAAAGTGATAAAAAAATGAACATTCGCCGTAGGCCTGCTTTGGGGAGAACGGAATAAGGATAGCGTACCCTTGAGCCATATCACAGCAAGCAGGAATGGATATGGCTCAAAAACAAGAAACACAACAGGCCCTATTGATTCCCTGGGGTCATTTTGCCCAGGAAATCGGTCTGATCTCCGGAATCCAAGCGGTCCAACTCAATCAAAAGATATATGAGCATACGCCGCAGGCGAAAGTGATTGAATTTTTTGTGGCGATATTATCAGGTGCGAAGTATTTGCAAGACATCAGTTTGGCAGCCCACCCGCTAGACAAAGATGGAGCCGCGGCTCAAGCGTGGGGTCAGCCGGAGTGGGCAGACTATACGGGCATGAGCCGCACGCTGAAGAAATTGACTTGGTCAGAAGTCCATGCGCTGGTAGAAGTGTTGGAGCGAGTCAGCCAACCCATGCTAGAAAGCGAATTGGCGCTGTTGTGCGCCCAAGGTTGCCGGTTGGAATATGATGGTGATCTCACTGGACTGCCCGTTTCCAATACCAGCCGCACCTATCCGAACGCAGCCTATAGACACATGTCCGATGAAATTCGGCTGGGATATCAGGCAGGCTTGGTGAGTCTGCACAGCCCGAGCTATGGACGGCTATGGATTTCGGTCGATCACCATGCAGGGAATACGGTTTCTTGCACACAAGCCGAAGGGCTGGTGCGGGCCGCTGAACAACGCAGCGGGCAGCATCCCAAGCGGCGCACGGAACTCTTGCAAAAGCGAATTGAAGCGCTGGTCAAAAACCGAGCGCCTGCCGAAAAACGATGGGTGTCCCAACAGGCGAACTTGGAAACGGCTCAACGCAGGAAAGAAGAAGTGTCCGCTCAACTGCGAGAAGAAACCAAGTCCAAACGCATCGCAGTCCTCGAACGTCGCGGCCTACGCCGCGAGCAGTCGATCGAAAGGGCTCGAAAAAAACTGGAAAAGACGCTCGCACAGATTGAAATGGCTCTGGAAGAGGAGAAAACCCTACGTCAGCGGCTCGAACAATTGGAACGCGATAATGCCGAAAACCCTCAACCCGTCGAAGCCTGTTTTCGTCTGGATGCTGGCTTTGGAACCTATGACAACATCGCTCTGCTCATGGAAATGGGGTATGAAGTGTATGTCAAATTCCATAACCACAAGATCACCGAGATGCTGAGACAAAAAATTTCCCCGGATACCCTTTGGACGCACGTGGGCGAGAATGCAGAGAAGGTGGTTCCGTTCCGCAGAACCATGATGGCATGGTCAGGATTGGAACTTCAACATTGTCCCTACCCGCTGGACTCGCACTGGAACGTTTTTACACGGGCCAGACCCAAAAGCACAGCGCCTTGGCTCACTTCGGCGACCCCAGCATCACCTCGGATTTACCCGCTTGGTTCAAGCACTACAATGAGCGCCAAACTATTGAGGCGGGGATCAAGGAAGCCAAACAGGTTTTCTATCTCAATCGCCTGAAAGTACGTTCTGAACCCGCCATCTATTTACAGGAAGCCATGACCATTTTTGCTGCCAACTTTATCCGCTGGGCTACTATGTGGATCAAGCCACATGCCCTGCCCAGTGAGCAATCGCTCCCGCTCGGCAAGATGGGCATCAAAAAACAGGTCCAAGTGGCTGCCAATACTTCAGCCACCGTCATCCATCATTCTGCAGCTATGTTGTTCATGTTCAATCCCGCCAGCGCTTTTGCTGGCAAGTCTCTCTTTTTCCCAGCACCCAGCAGATCGTTATGGTGAATCTTTTTTTATCACTTTTCACGATTCCGCTTATGATTGCACAACCGTTACGCTAACTCTCAAAGGGTTACTTGTTTACTTTGACAACTTGGCCATCTTTGAAAACAACTTCCGAAGTAAGGTTTCCTTGATAATCATACATTCTAAAAACTCCCTCTTGAAGTCCATTTGTATACTCTCCCTCATCTGTTAATACACCGCTATCTGTATCATATCCCTCCGCTTTTCCATCTAGCTTGCCGTCTTTAAACTCCAGATGTGCGTCAGGTTTTCCACTTGAATAATCCTCGAAAATTCCGTCCAGCACACCATTTTTGTAGTTGATTTTCTTCGAGATGGTACCGTCACCTAAATATTCTATATATTCACCGTTAATAACATTGTTCAAGCAGGTGTAACTCTCACCGCTTTCTCCTTGATGCGTGCAGAGGTAATTTTGATTCTCCAGGCTAAATTCGTCGTGATTTAATACAAGAAAATATTCTGGATCTTGATAGTAAACTTGTCTTGATAGACCCGGCTCGTTTTTTATTGTATACCCAGCAGTGCTTCCGTCTTTATTGTAAGAAGCTTCTACGCCCTCCTTGTTGCCGTTTACATAGGTCGTTGTGCTTTCAACTTTCCCGTCGGCATAATAAAGCGTTTGTATTCCATTTAGCTTTCCGTTTAGGTAACTTCCCTCGGAAACTAATACTCCTTGTGAATTATAGGTTCTTGTAAAGCCGCTGAATATGCCGTCCTTGCATTCAATTTCCTCTGTATTATTGTCAAGGATTTTTTTCTTTACTCCGTTTTTGATAATACAATCAGCCCTTACCGAACTATAGTCTTCATAGACGGTTTGTAATTTTGAAAAAGTACTCAAACCAAGATAAATCCAGAAAGTTAAGGGCAGAAAAAGAATAATAGTTAAAATCCTTGTCTTTAGGCTAACCGATTTCAAACTCCCAAATCTATTAAGGAGTAACCAAATTATTGTAGGGAAAATGAAAATAAGGATTCCGAATATCAAAGCAATCGTTAATGTTAACGGAGATTGATCTCCGCCGGCTCCTCCAAAAAGACCTGTGTGCACGCAAAAGGTGTCAGGCGGCGAGTGGCAAAAGTGAGCGGGCGGATACCAATGTTTGCCAATTGCCGCTCAGCCAGGCAGCACGAGCTTTGGCGGTCAGAATGGCGCCGTCCAAATTCCATTGTGCGCCGGGCAGCTTGAGGCGCTGAGTTACGATCTGTTTGCAACCGCTTTCAATGGTGCCACTGCCGATCACCAAACCTTGTGCACGAAATTGAGCATAGCGCATGCGCTCGATGTTGTTGCTATAGTAAGTGAGGGACTGTTTGGCCAGGAGGGATTTTTTGGCAAGCGACTGGCAGGCTTGGATGACTTGCTCAACTCTGCCCTGCCATAGATCTTCGCTGACTACGTCCAACCAAGCATGACGTTCATCCAAGTTGGGGAAGACCTCTTCGGCGATTCGTTTCAGGCGTTCTGCCGCGTGGTACCAGTCCACAATTTAAATCGCATGGGGAAAATATTGGGTCACTAAATTCCAGATCCACACTGCGCCGTCGCAGACAAAGACCAGCAGTCGGGTGCGGTCGGCGCCGACCGCACAACCCGTGGCCCATAGCAATTTGCCAAACTCGTCGGCAGGCTTAATGTCACAAAAGTATCGTTTGTTTTTGGCGCGCAAGACAGTCCCTGCGCGTTGAGCCTTGTTCTTCTGCCGAACCGAACGCTGGCGGGGGGGCACGATTTCTCCCTCGTACCAGCAACCGGCCTTCAAATCCCGCCAATTTTCCCGTCCTTCGGCCGCTTTTTCCTGCTCGGCGCGGGGTTCAATCCGCACCTTGGCAGCGTCGAACGAGCCGTACAGGATGTCCGCTGCAGGCACACCCCTTTGTTCCCGCTTCTGCAGACTGGCCTCATTCTGCGTGCCTTGGATCAATTCCAGCTCTGCCTTTCGTTGCAGCTCTCCCATGTTCTCGGTTTCGTGACGCACGGTATTCTCCGATACTTCAAACAACAAATATTCCTTTAGCCATTTCCGGCTATCCTCAAACGCCTTGTTGATCCCACTCAACGCAATCAGATGAGCTAATCCAGCCGTGACCTTGCCCGGTTCAATGCCCAAGCGTTGGTCCACCGGCGCTCGTCCCGCTCCACACTGGCAGCCCGCATAATAGGCTCGCACATAGGTTACTTTCCCAAACACCGACCAGATCGTCGCCTTCCGCTCTCGTTGATATTTTAACTTGCCCCCACAGGCACACCTGATCTCTGCCTCGCTTTCTCCATCTTCATTCTCCAAGTAGCATCTCAGAGCTCCTTGCCCAATTTCCCGCAAGCCTTCCCGCAGCACCATTTCTACCTCCCCGATGCGCTCCGTCCCCGATCCTTCCTCAGCGATCGCTTCTTGCACCACTTCTGCCAATTTCTGCGCTATCAGGTTTATCTTTTCAATGTTATATTTCATCGCGAGCCTCCGGTAGGTTGGTTTTGTCGTAAACACTACTATCCTACCTGAGGCTCCCTTCTACGACAACCTTTGCGTGCACACAAAGACCTGCATATTTGATTAAAAATATCATTGCCAATGGGAAGGATACTATAACTCCAGCAACCCCGACAATCAGTCCCAAAAATAATTGTAACCAGATATTACTGAATATTCTTTTCATAATCTCACTCTCAACATCTTCGCGCCGAGAATCTTTCCTTATGTTTATTGATAGCCGCGTCTTTTCGCTTCTTTGAGAATCTCTGCGGTCGCGGTGGCACCAATGCGCGTTATTCCTTTATATTCGAACCATCCTCATTTTGTATTTCTTTCGCCTTCCTCAGTAACCGACGAATCTTTACCTGCTGGGCAATGACAAGCCCAATTAGCAACAGCGTAAATACCGGCCAGACAATGACGAACACCCACACATTGATAGCTTTGTAGCTCATGCCCAATCGTCCCGCCCAAAGAACGAGGAATTGGACGCACCAATCAAATATCTCGTTGATCATCTAATTTCATCTCCTTGCCGTTTCGTGATGTATTTTCAACACCTTCGCGCCGAGAATCTTTCCTTGCTTCATTTCCTGCAACGCTGCGTTGGCATCCTTCAAATCAAATTCCTGAAACTCGGGCTTGATGTTCGCCTCCGCCGCCAACTGCAAAAACTCGCGCACATCCAGCCGCGTCACGTTCGCCACGCTCTTGATCTCCTTCTCCATCCACAACTGCGAGGCATAATCCAATTTCAATAAGACATCTTTGTCGATTTCTTCTTTGCGGATTCCATTGACGACGAGCCTACCGCCCGGACTCAAATGCTTCAACGCTTCTACAATCGGACCCCAAATGGGTGTCGTGTCAATGACCGCGTTCATCGCCTCAGGCGGAGTCTCATCAATCGCGCCTGTCCACGCCGCGCCCAACGATTTGGCGAACTCTCTTTCTTCTGCGTTGCGGCTGAAGACAAAGATATCTGATTTTGGATATTGATCTCTTGTCATCTTCAGCACCAGATGATTTGATCCGCCGAAGCCCATCAATCCCAGCGATTGACCATCTTCGATACTTGCCAGCCTCAATGCGCGATAACCAACCGCACCCGCACATAACAACGGCGCGGCTTCCGAATCCGATAATGATGCTGGAATCGGATGAACGAAGTCTGCGCGCGCTGTCATGTATTCGGCGTATCCGCCGTTCGCGTCGCGGCCCGTAGCTTGGAATTGCTCACAAAGATTTTCATTGCCCGATAAACAATATTGGCATCTCCCACATGCCGAATAAATCCATGCCACGCCCACGCGTTGACCCTTATTCTTTCCCTCTTCAATTACGCCGACCACTTGATGCCCCAATATTCTTGGCAATTGTGATGGCTTGGTCCGACCTTCGATTTCATCCAGCTCCGTGTGACAAACTCCGCACACCGAGACTCGAATCAGAACTTCCTCTGCGTTTGGCTTCGGTTCGGGAACATCCTCGAACGTCAGCGGCTTTGGATTTTTTGCAATCGACGCGATCTCGCGCAACAGCATAGCTTTCATAAATTTACTCCAATGTCATTGCGAGCGGACGGCGAAGCAATCTCCTGATCCAACAATGAGATGCCACATCGCCTGCAAAACGGCTCCTCGCAATGACATGAATCATAAAACAAACGGTATGAACATTTTGCTTTGTTTCATATATTCCTGATAATTGGTTCCAAAGACTTGAATACATTCAGCTTCATCCGCCTTGGCGGTGGCATTGAGAAAGAGTGTTGCCAACAAAGCCAGTGTAATTCCGGTTTGAGTCGGCGCTTTGAAGAAGACACCCCAAGCAAGTAATAATAAGGAGCTATACAAGGGATGGCGGATATATTTATAGATTCCGCTTGTGACCAATTTCGTTGTTCTTTCAAAAGCCATCAATTGGGCATCGGGACGCTCTTCTTTATCTGGCTTGCCTCTTGTGCGTAAAGATTGAACGCCGAATACCAATGGGACGATACAGGCGATCAACAGTATCCACGAGATGATTTGATACCACGCCAGCCAATCGCGAAACCATTTGGAAGCGTTAATAACAAGGAGGGCTAGAATCGCTTCCCACGCAAAGAAGCGATAGAAACCATGCGAATCAGGGTGATGAAGTGATGCCAACGAAATGACAATCAAAAATATCGAGCCGAGCGCGAACACGATCCATTGAATCATTTTTATCCTGTCCCAAATTGGCGGTCACCGGCATCGCCGAGACCGGGGACAATATAGCCGCGCTCATTGAGATGATCATCAATCGCTGCGAGATAAATTGGGATATCAGGATGATGCTCCTGCATATTTTTGATTCCCTCCGGCGCGCCGATCAGCCCGACGAACTTGATCTTCTTCACGCCCCAGCGCTTCAAGATGTCAGCGGTGGCGACGGCTGAACCGCCGGTCGCCAGCATCGGGTCGAGAATGAGGCAAACGGAAACGGTCGGCTCGGTGGGAAGTTTGTTGTAATATTCCACAGGCTTGAGAGTCCGTTCATCGCGATACAGTCCGATGTGCCAGACTTCCGCGACCGGCATCAATTCCCAAATGCCTTCGACCAGTCCAAGTCCCGCGCGCAGAATCGGAACGAGACCAATTTTCTCCTTGAGTTCTGAGCCGGTCATCGTCGCCAGCGGAGTCTCGACTTGGCGCGGAACGGTTAACAAATCGGCGGTGGCTTCATAACAAAGCAATGCCGCGATCTCGCGCACCAGTTCACGAAATTTTTTCGGTTCCGTGTCTTTGTTGCGCATACGGGACAGTTTGTGAGCGACGAGCGGGTGAGGCGAAGCAAAAACGTTGGTCATGTCATTCTCCTGAATGGGTTACTTTATTATAGCCCGCGAGGTGATTTTTGACCCGTGACTTGCGAGCGCATTTTATGTACACTGATAGCAAGCGAGGCCGTATGAAAATTTCCGGCTTGCACATTCTGTTGACTTACCAATGCACGCGTGAGTGTGAGCACTGCTTTGTGTGGGGAAGTCCGCGTCAGCGCGGCATATTGAGCGTGGAACAAATCGAGAAAATTTTGAATCAAGCCATGGAGGCGGGCGTTGAATCGATTTACTTCGAAGGCGGCGAGCCGTTTATTTATTATGATGTTCTCCACAAAGGCGTTCAGGTTGCGGCTGAAATGGGCTTTACCGTTGGAATTGTTTCGAATGCCTATTGGGCAACATCCGTCGCAAAAGCCGTAGAATATTTGCAACCTTTTGCGGGATGCCTGTCTGATTTGACGGTCAGCAGTGACTTATATCATTGCAATGAAGTGTTGAGCGAAGAGTTGCAGAATGCAATCGTCGCGGCGAAGTGGCTGAAGATTCCAACCGGCATGATCAGCATTGCCAAACCTGACGAAGATGCGGCGCAGACTCATGGCCAGGTCAAAGATCAGGATGCGGTCATGTATCGCGGGCGAGCGGCGGTTAAGCTTGCGCCGCAAGCGGATCAACATCCGTGGGATGAATTTATTCGATGTCCGCACGAGGATTTACGCGAGCCCGAACGCATCCATCTCGACCCGTTTGGGAATCTGCACATCTGTCAGGGAATCGTGATCGGCAATGTGTTCGAGAAGCCGCTGAAAGAGATTTGTGCAAACTACGATGCGGAAACCCATCCAATTTGCGGACCCTTGCTCGAAGGCGGACCGGTTGCATTGATCGGCGAATACAGTCTTCCGCATGAATCAGCTTATGCGGATGCTTGCCATCTTTGTTATGAAGCGCGGCTGGCTTTACGTGAGCGTTTCCCTGAATTGCTTAAGCCGAATCAAATGTATGGAAGAGTTCCATAAAATATTTTAGATTAGCAATGTTATTGGGCAGGCTCTTCTTTTCTTCGTCCGAGCAGGAATCCGCTAAAGATGGTTAGAATGGTTCCGGCAAGAATATAGATTACGGAAATATCGCTAGGCGGCTTTAGTGCAAAGATGTAGAAATAAACCAATATCGGCGAGATTTGAATCGGAACTTGCGCCACCGGCACCACGTTGCTGGCTTGAGCAACTTTGAATGCCAATTGATTTTGCCAGGTGATTGTAGTGGCAGTGGTGATCAAGATCAATGCAGCTATCACGAAAATGATTCCTTGCGTGAGAGAACCTTCGCCGCTTAAGACAATCACAATCAGTGCGAGCAATGGATTGATCCAGAAATCCGATAAGCACGCCAGAAAACCATTCGTCAAAGCGATGAACATCCCTTTGCGTCCATGGATGCGATGAGCAATACTGCGAGTGACAATACTAATAAAGAACAAACTTAATGTGAAAATCGCAATCCTAATCAGCGCATTATGATCTGCCAGCGTTGATCGGACTTGTGCCTGATTGATTCCTAACCCACTCAAACCCAATAATATAATTCCGATAATCATCAACCCGATGCCGGCAGCTTCGGATGTGTTCAACGTTTCATGATTCATTTGAACCGAGCCGATTGCCAAGACGATTAAACCGGAAGCCATCAAACCCGGAGTCAATGCGGGCCCGATCATGGACTGAGCCATCATGTAAGCCGCTGTCCCGCCGCCCAGACCAAAGATGACTCCCAACATCCAAGTTCGATTCCTGAATAGCCTGCGCATGAAATCATCCTCAGCGCTATCTATCCGGACCCGGTTCACCGCTTGCTTTTCGAGGAGTTGTCCGAACTGAGTCAGAATCCCGCCCAGGATACCGAGCGCGACTCCGATGATGTAATGCAAGGTCACGTTGTCAAATCTTAATGCCGTTGTCTTGGATCACTTTGGCGAACCACCTACCGCTATCTTTCACTGTTCTTTTCAAAGTCTTGTAATCCACATAGACGATGCCGAAGCGCGGGCCGTAACCCAACGCCCATTCGAAGTTATCCATCAGCGACCAATGAAAATATCCTTTGACCGGCACGCCATCTTTGATGGCGCGATGGACCTGTGCGATATGGTTTTGTAAATATCGGATGCGCCTTTCATCGCGCACGCGACCATCGAAGTCGAGTCCATCGGGAACGGGCACGCCATTTTCTGTCACCATCAATTCACAGGATGGTTGATAATCTTTCCATATCCGCATCAGGATTTCATAGATGCCTTCCGGATAAATTTCCCACATGCCTGAATATTCATTGCCTTCGGGGAAAGTCTGCGCGGCGAATACGAGTGGAAATTTTGCTTCGTGCTTTAGCACCGAGCGCGAATAATAATTAACGCCTAACAAGTCAACGTGCTTGATCTTTTCGAGATCGCCCGCTTTGATTACCGGACCCGATAGTATTTTGCTCAAAGCAAATTCCTGAATCGGCGATGTGCCTTTGAGCAGCGGATCAAGAACCGAACGATTCAGGAGTGCGTCCACGCGTCGAGCTGCATCGCGGTCTTTTTTAGATTCCGTCGCCGGATACATTGGATTGAGATTCAATGTGATGCCAATCTTAACTGGTTGTTTAGCAGATGCTTGAATGGCTTCGTAAGCGAGTCCGTGTGACAGCAAGAGATGATGCAGAGCTTTGATTCCAGCTGGAGGGTTCTTGATGCCCGGAGCGTGAGCGCCGGTGAAATATCCGAGGACTGCGGTGACCCAGGGCTCGTTATGAGTGAAGATCACTTTAACGCGATCCGTGATGTGGTCCGAAACGACGCGAGCATAATCCGCAAACGCATAAGCCGTTTCACGATTCGGCCATCCGCCTTTATCCTGCAAAGCCTGCGGCAGATCATAATGAAAGAGACATGCATAGGGTTCGATGTCCTGCTTGAGCAGTTCATCAATCAGGCGATCATAAAACGCCCAGCCTTTTTTATTGACGTTGCCCCTGCCGTCTGGAAGAATGCGCGTCCATGCAATCGAAAAGCGATAAGCCTTCAAACCCAGGTCAGCCATCAACCTCACATCCTCTTTGTAGAGATGATAATGATCCACGGTGACGTCGCCGTTTTCGTTGTTGATGATTTTGCCCGGCTTGTGACTGAACGTATCCCAAATAGATGGCCCTTTGCCATCCGCATTCCACGCGCCTTCGATTTGATATGCAGATGTGGCCGTGCCCCACACGAAATTGTTCGGAAACTTAAGCGTTGTCATATCGCAAGCATAAAGGAGAATCGTTTATCACGCAAGGAAAAGAAAACGGAGATAAGTTGACTTATCTCCGTTATGGTTGATTGATGTTATAGGTTATTGTCCAGCCGGTTTTTGTACCTGGAATTTCTCCACTTTATCCCTGAGCGTTACATATACATTATTCTGGTTGTCAATGGTGATATTAAATGCGTTGACCGGGATGGAGTCAATATACTTGCCGGTCGAATCGAACACTTGCACGTTGATGAAAGGATCGGCAACGTAAATGCGTCCATAGCCATCCACGGCAATACCTTCAGGCGAGACGAATGTTCCGGGTTCAGGGCTCGCAGGGTCCTTGGCCTCGCCGCCGAACTGGTTTACATATTTGCCTTCTGATGTATATTTCAGCACAAGGTAATTATTTGCGCCGAGGATATAAATATTGCCTAAGCCGTCCGCCGCAATGTGCTGGATCGTTTCAGGATTGCCGGTGATGTTTTCGAATGCCTGCTTGATTTCGAGATCAACCTTGCCCTTTGAATTGAAGCGATCAATTGTGTTATCTTCGGTAATGCCGTAAAGCAATCCGTCGTCGCCGAATTTAAGATCATTATAAAAAATAAAATCTTTCTGGATCGTTCCCAATTGGTTGCCGCTTTCATCGAAGCTCGAAATACCATCGCTGGTCGAAACATAAATTTTGTTGTCCGGGCTGACAGCCAGCGCCGGGATGATCGCTTTCGATCCCAATGAAAACGTGGAGACGAACTTTCCGGTCGGGTCAAAGACTTGGACGCGCCCATCCTGATAATCGGCAACGATAATGTTGCCATTGCTATCTACGCCGATGGCGCGTGCATCGTTGAGCATGCCTTCACCGATTCCCTTTGAGCCAAAGCTGAGAGTTTGAGTTGCAAAGCCGGAGGAGCCAAGCGAACTCAAACTTTGTGGAATCAAGGTCGCGATTGGATTACTGGCTGGGCTGGAAGACGAAGAATTGGAATCCGATGAAGTGAACGATGAAACCAAGCCTGGCAGGAAGCCAAGTAAGGGAATGCCGAAACCGACTACGAGCGAACACATCACGATTAAACCAATGATGATGGGAAGTTTGGATCCAATCCAATATCCAAAGTCAAAGCCGCGCGGCTGACTCGGATTCGCTGAGTGGCCTGTTGTGAAAGTACCGAGGGTTTGAACAGAACCCGGCTGGCTAAATCCGCCAGTATAAATAGGTGGTGTCTGTCCCCACTGCATGCCGCTTTGTCCCGGGACCAAACTCACAGCCTGGCCCGCGACGATTTGATTGATCGCCGTTGTGGCGTCCGCGAGCGACGTGCCCGTGATCTGACTGTATAACTGCGCGGCTTCGGTGATGCGACCTTGTTCGGCAAGCGAGATCGCTTCCGGCAGGCGCATCGCTTCGCCCATGATTTCGCTTAAGTTCAAGCCGCCCCAACTGTATTGCGGCACGGCTGAAGAGGATCCGGGTGCGGGCGTCCGCATGGATTGAGGGATGATGACCGTCCCGCCGCAATAGGTGCATTTCATTGTCAATGCGCCGGCTTGCGGCTCGAGCGGTGCGCCGCAGGTTGGACATTTGAATGCGCGAATAGATGAATTGCCAGGCATGTTTTTCTCCTCGACCAATCTAAATTTCGCCAATCATAATGCCAATGGAGTTTTAAGCATATAGGACAGATTGGGGATGCAGGTTTTATTTTTTTATCACCGCTTCGCGCTCGGGGCCGTTCGCCACCCAGTCGATTTTTGTTTCAACTAATTTCTCAATCGTTTCAACATATGCTCGTGCCTTCGCTGGTAATTCTTTATATTTACGGACGCCGCGAATATCTTCCTTCCAGCCTTTTACAATTTTATAAATCGGTTTGACTTTATCAAGCTGATACGAATCAAGATCATAATAATGCACGCGCTTGCCGTTGAATTCATAGCCTATACAAACTTTGATCTCATCGAACTCGCTCAAGATATCGAGCTTGGTTAAGAACAATTGATTGATGCCATTGACCTGTGACGCGAATTCGAACCACTTCCGCATCGAACCAGCCGCCGCGGCGGACGCGTCCCGTTGTGGCCGCAACTTCGCTGAGAGCTTTTTCCGCGTGCGGATCATCCTTGACCTCGGTGGGCATGGGTCCCGCGCCAACGCGCGTGGTGTAAGCTTTGGTCACGCCGACGATGCGATTGATCGCCCGCGGTGGGATTCCGAGTTCCGCCAGTTGCAGCCGATGCGAGCGTGGTCGAGGCGGTGACAAATGGATACGTTCCCCAATCGGGATCGAGGATCGAACCCATGGCTTGTTCCAGCAAAAAATTCTTTCCGGCCTTCAATCCGTTTTGGACGATGGGGAATAGCTCCGTGATGAACGGTTTGATTTGAGAATAATATCCAAGATATTCATCGCGGACTTTCTCGAAGTCGAGTGGCGATCCGCCTAACGCAATAATGATTTTGTTTTTCAATTCCAATTGCACGCGTAACTTGCCTGTAAATATTTCTTGATTAGCAAAATCACTCCAACGAATTCCGTTGTAACTGATCTTGTCCGCAAACGTCGGGCCGATGCCGCGCCGCGTGGTTCCCGTCGCGCCTGTGCCTTTGGCTTCCTCATAAAGCCCGTCGAGGATTTTGTGATACGGCATGATCAGATGCGAGCGCTGCGAAATCAATAGCCGCTTCTCTAGCTTGATGCCCGCGTTGCAAAGCGAATTCATTTCTTCGATTAGCACCGCCGGGTCAATCACCACGCCGCCGCCGATCAAGCATTTTGTTTTCGGATAGAAAATTCCAGATGGCACGAGATGAATTTTAAATGTGCCATGTTCGTTGACGATGGTGTGTCCCGCGTTGTTGCCGCCGTTGTAGCGCGCCACGTAATCGAAATTACCGGCGAAGGTGTCAATGGCTTTGCCTTTGCCCTCGTCGCCCCATTGCGTTCCAAGAATGACTGTGACAGACATGTATCTTCCTTTTGATGACTATTATTTTTCTTTCAATGATTTCTTGGCAATCTCTTCTGCCAAGCCGATATACGTTAACGGCGACAATGCGCGCAGTTTTTCTTTTACTGATTCTTCAACTGATAAATCTTCGATCCATTGGGTGAAGGAATCTTTTGTGATTTGCTTTCCGCGCGCAATTGATTTTAATTGATCGTATGCATCGCTGATACCCGCCGCGCGTAAAATGGTCTGTGCGCCCTCGGCAACAATTTCCCAATGCGATTCCAACTCCGACCTCATGGAGGACTTGTTCGCCTCGACTTTTTCCAGCGCCTTGGTCAGACTCGCGTATGCTATCAGCGAATGTCCCAGTGCGACGCCAAATGTGCGCCGGACGGTTGAGTCGGATAGATCGCGTTGCAGGCGTGAGATGGGAAGCTTGCGCTCATATTGTTCAAGCAGGGCGTTCGCGACGCCGAGATTCCCTTCGGCATTCTCAAAGTCAATCGGGTTGACCTTGTGCGGCATGGTTGAAGAGCCGACCTCGGATGCAACCACTTTCAATTTCAGATAGTCGTCACTGATATATCGCCACATATCCTGTGCGAAATCAATCAGAATTGAATTAACCAAATGGAGTGTGTTGAAATATTCAATCCAATTATCATAGGGAAGAATTTGAGTGGTAACGAGATTTGAATTCCAAGCCCAATTTTTGAATGAATTTCTGACTAAATTTTGACCAGTTGATTTGCGGCGCGGCGGAAACAAGTGCGTTGAAATTTCCAACGGCCCCCGTTAGTTTGGCTTCAAAGCGCTGAGATTCTAATTCGGCGTATTGTTTTTTGAGCCGCGCATAAAAAACGACTATCTCCTTCCCGAATGTGGTCGGCACCGCTGGCTGACCGTGAGTCCGTGCCAGCATCGGAGTGGATTCATATTTTTGAATAAAGTCAGCGAGTTGATTCAGGGTTTTATCGAGTGCGGGCAGAATGACTTGATCGCGTGAATCGCGTAATGCGATCGCTTGCGCAATATTGTTCACATCTTCGGATGTCAAGCCGAAGTGAAGAAACTCGATAAGGTCGGATAAAGTTGTCGGGGCGAGTTTGAGGCGCAAAAAGTTTTCGGCGGCTTTCACATCGTGGCGCGTGATCCGCTCCAAGTCCTTAATTTGACGCGCATCATCCAATGAAAATGAATCGGACAAGGGATTAAGAAGATTCAGTTCGGCAGAAGTTAAATCACGGATAAGATGAGCGTCACGTGAAAGTGCGATCAGATAAGCAATCTCGATTCGGACGCGATCTCGGATTAGTGCAAACTCCGAGAAATATTCGCGGAGCGATTGGGTTTCAGCGATGTAACGTCCATCGAGCGGAGAAAGAGCCAGCAAGTCATCAGACATTTGATTGGATGAATATGATTATAGCATTGTAGGAACGGAAAGCGCGCCATATAATCAGCGAGGTTTTTATCAAACACAAAGGACACGAAGTACACTAAGAAAAGAATTTAAAACCTTTGTGGCTTAATGCCCTTCGTGTTTCGAAGAGGAGATCGTTATGAAAATATTACCTGATGTCGCTTTGACGTATGACGATGTATTGCTGGTGCCGCAATATTCCGATGTGGCTTCGCGACGCAAGCTTTCCACGCAAACCAAGTTGACGCGCAAGATTGTGTTGCAGGCGCCGATTGTCTCAGCCAACATGGATACTGTGACCGAAAGTGTAATGGCGATTACCATGGCGCGCGAAGGCGGGATTGGAATCATCCATCGCTTCATGACGATTGATGAACAGGTGCGGCAGATCGAGCGCGTGAAGAAAGCCAAATCATTCATTGTAGAGCATCCGATCGCGCTCACGGTCTCGCATACGGTCGGCGATGTCAAGAAGATTGTCGAAGAAACCTATACGGGCGGGATTTTGGTTTTGGATGCCAATGAACGATTGGTTGGAATCATCACGACACGTGATCTCTTGTTTGAACGAGATGCGCATAAACAGCTCTCGGAAATCATGACGCGCGACGTGGTCACTGCGCCGCCGGACACGACTCTCGAACAGGCGGAAAAAATTCTGCACGAGCATCGCATCGAAAAATTACCACTGGTGGATTCAAATGGAAAGCTCGTGGGTCTCATCACGATGAAAGACATCATGAAAATTTCCGAATATCCCAAGGCCACCAAAGATACGCGCGGACGGCTGGCGGTCGGCGGGGCGGTGGGAGTCAAGTCCACGGAGATCAAACGCGTCGAACGGTTGCTCGAAGCGGGCGCGGATTGCATCGTCGTGGATATCGCGCATGGCGATTCGAAACTTGAGATGGACGTCATCAATTCCATCCGAAAACAATTTACATCCGCGCAAATTATCGGTGGCAATGTTGCGACGGCGGAAGGCACACAGCGATTAATTGATGTCGGAGTGGACGCGGTAAAAGTCGGTGTAGGCCCCGGCTCGATTTGCATCACGCGCATTGTGGCGGGCGCGGGTGTTCCGCAATTAACTGCGGTGATGAATTGTGCGGAAGTGGCGCGTCCGCAAAATATTCCAATCATCGCCGACGGGGGCATTCGTGCTTCAGGCGATGTAGTCAAAGCGCTGGCGGCGGGCGCCTCATCGGTAATGATTGGCAGTCTGCTGGCGGGCACCGATGAAAGCCCGGGTCTGTTGATGACGCGCAAAGGTCATCGCTATAAAGTCTCGCGCGGTATGGCGTCGCTTCAAGCCAATGTGGCGCGCAAAGTTCGCGAGGGCGAAGGCGAGATTACACAGGAAGAGATCGAGGATTATGTTTCGGAGGGAGTTGAAGCGGCAGTTCCGTATCGCGGCTCGGCGCGCGAAATGCTAAGTCAACTCATCGGCGGATTGCAATCAGGTATGAGTTACACGAACGCGCACACGATTGACGAACTTTATGAGAAGGCGGTTTTTAATCGCATTACGGATGTGGGACTCGCTGAATCTCGTCCGCATGATGTGGAAGTGATGTAATGCGGATGTCATTGCGAGCGAAGCGAAGTAATCTCGCACTTGGCAGTTAGATGAGATTGCCACGTCGCCGCGAAGCGGCTCCTCGCAATGACATGAATCAAACTATACGCTTCTTTCTTCAACTTCAAGCGGGCGCGCGTTTTATAAGGTTATAATTACGTTATGGCTGATACTCATCAAAGACAGCTCGATCCCGAAGCGAAACCCGATGACCGCGTCGACAATGCTCTGCGTCCGCAAAAGCTGGTGGAGTTGATTGGGCAGGATCAGGTCAAGGAGAATCTTGGTATTCTGATTGCTGCGGCGCGCCAGCGCGGCGAAGCATTGGATCATGTTTTGTTCTATGGCCCGCCAGGTTTGGGAAAAACAACTTTGGCGCATGTCGTTGCCAATGAGATGGGCGTCAACATCAAAATCACATCGGGTCCCGCCATCGAACGCGCCGGAGATTTGGCCGCCATCCTCACGAATTTGCGCGCCGGCGATGTGTTGTTCCTTGACGAAGTCCATCGCCTTGGACGCGCGGTCGAAGAAATTTTGTATCCTGCCATGGAAGATTTCGCGCTGGATATTATCATCGGCAAAGGGCCGTCAGCGCGATCCATTCGATTGAAGCTACCGCGTTTTACCGTGGTCGGCGCGACGACGCGCTTGGCACTGGTTACTGCGCCGCTAAGGGCGCGCTTCGGAGCCGTCTATCGCCTGGACTATTATGATTTGGAAGCGATGAAAGCCGTGGTCACGCGTGCCGCGAAACTTTTGAATGTTCATGTGGACAAAGGCGGCGTCGAAGAGATTGGTCGCCGCGCACGCGGCACGCCGCGCGTTGCATTGCGTTTGTTGAGGCGCGTCCGCGATTATGCTCAAGTCCGCGCGGATGGAACGGTCACGCAAAATGTCGCGAAAGAAGCGCTTGATCTGTTGCAGGTGGATCCGCTTGGGTTGGATGACGTGGACCGGCGTGTGCTCAAAACGATCATCGAAAAATATAACGGCGGGCCGGTGGGGCTGAACACGATTGCCGCGTCCATCAGCGAGGAGCAGGATACGATCATGGATGTGGTGGAGCCGTATCTGTTGCAATTGGGATTTTTGGATCGCACGCCGCAAGGACGTGTGGCGACCAAGTCTGCATACGAGCATCTCAACTTGCCGTATAACGAAGGTCCGCAACCTCGTTTAATTTAGATTAGGCCCGGCATGGAAAATCTTGCCAAATATCTTGTGATCGGCGGGATCATTTTGATTTTAGTTGGCGGGGGAGTGTATCTCGCCGCCAAGTTCGGCCTGCCGCTTGGACATTTGCCCGGCGACATTCACATTGAAAATGGAAACTTCACGTTTTATTTTCCGCTGGCGAGCTCGATTTTGATTTCGGTGGTATTGACGATCATTCTTAATATCATTGTTCGTCTCTTTCGTAAATAGGAAATTGTGAAATGTTTATTGTTATTCTCGGCATTCTCATCATCGTAGGATTCTTTTTCTTGAAACTCGCCTGCGCAGTGGAAGCGAGGCGAAAAGCTGGCAGGCAGGTCAGTTCGACCAGCGCAGCATGATGTTCATCGTTATTGCTTACGTTGTTTGCGGGACAGCACTGATCTCTTCCTCGTTTCGTGGCAGATTAAACGTCGGTTTGCTTCCGTCGTGGATTGGCTGGCTAGGGATTATCATCGCGTTGGCAGGTTTTGGATTACGCGTTTGGTCAATGAGCGTGCTAGGAAAGTTTTATACGCGCACCTTAAAAGTGACTGAGAATCAATCCATCGTTCGCGCGGGACCTTATCGCCTTATCCGTCCCCCCGGTTATCTCGGCTCGATCCTGATTTGGTCTGGCGTCGCGGCCTCAACTCAGAATTGGATCGTCCTATTGATTGTGTTGATCGTTATGTTCAACGTTTATGTTTATCGAATCCAAAGCGAAGAGAAAATGCTGCTAGCCACAAATGCCGACTATGCGGAATACCGAAAGCAGACGTGGAGATTGATACCGTTGATATATTGACACTTTTATTCTTTGTTTAAAATCACTATAGCAACATGGAGGAGATATGGTAGATAACTTTATTCGATTCCCAAAAGAAGAAGATTGGTCAAGAATATACGATGCATCTCCTTTTGAAGGAATTTTTTCGCTTGTGGATAAATTTGTTACAAAAGTTTATGAGACCCAAGAGAGTTCAGATTTTATGACAGTCGCTGGAGTAATTGGTTACACCAACGATCTCTATCAACGATTGAGCTATATAGGACGAAGTTATATCTTAATGATGTTTTACTATGAAAAAGGCATACCCGATGATAGGTCGCATGAGACCTCGCAACAAAATGGAACAACCTATTGGTTTCCTGACTTTAAGCAAGATGATTGGCATGTGAAGGGATGGTTTAACTATTTTTCTGATGCCTTCTACTATCAACTCTTTTCGGCTTTTGATACTATAGGGCATATACTTAATTGGCGATATAGATTGGGCTTAGAAGAAAATAAAGTGTATTTTGGAACTGCAATTGAAAGATTGAAAGATAAAGATTTAGGTCTTTGTGAAAGCCTAAGAGCTTTAATCAAATCTGATATTTATGAAGATGCTCATAGAATTAGAACAGATTTTAACTCACAACCATTTATCGAATGTTCCTGGAATGGCAGTCTTTAAAGCAAAACCTAATCCCATAGGAGTAGCTCATACTTATGGTGTAAAGAATTATGTTACGGCAAAGCAAATTGCAACGAATATGCTTCAATCTCTTGACATGCTGATAAAGATTTTAACTTGCATCATTGGCCCTGGTAATTGAACACCTCCGACTTCGATTATCACCTCCCCGAATCTTCCATTGCGCAGACGCCTATCGAGCCGCGCGATTCTTCGCGTCTGCTTGTGCTACATCGCGATACAGGAACGCTGGAACACAAAATCTTTCGCGAGATTGGCGAATATCTTCATCCCGATGATTTGCTGGTTTTGAATCAGACGCGTGTCATTCCGGCGCGGATTTTCGCGCGCAAGGCCACGGGCGGACGAATCGAATTGCTTTTGCTTCGCCGCGAGGATGAATTGACTTGGCAATGTCTGGTGGGTGGAAAAGGTGTACGCGTAGCCACAAAGCTACAAATCGAAGATGGGCCGCAAGCAGAAATCGCTAAGGTGTTGAATGGATCGGAACGACTCATTCAATTCGCTGAACCGATTGAGCCATATTTTCCAAAGATCGGCAACGTGCCATTGCCACCGTATATTCATGAATCGTTGAAAGACCCCGAACGCTATCAAACTGTTTATGCGCGCGAACCGGGTTCCGCCGCCGCACCAACGGCTGGACTCCACTTCACGCCGCGCTTATTGGGTGAATTACAAAAGCAAGGTGTGAAGATTGCTTATCTCACACTGCATGTCGGGCTGGATACGTTTGCACCAGTGACAGAATCTAATCCGCAGGAACACAAAATCCACACCGAGTGGTGTGAGTTGAATCAAGAGACCGCGAATCTAATCAATCAAACAAAACAATCAGGTGGACGCGTGATTGCGGTTGGAACTACATCCGTAAGAACTTTGGAATCAGCGGCAACCGAAAATTTGAATTCCCGAATATCGGCCTTTATCGGTTCCACATCTCTTTATATTCTTCCCGGCTATCAATTCAAAATCGTGGATGCGATGATCACCAACTTTCATTTGCCAAAATCAACATTGATTATGCTGGTCAGCGCCTTCGCTGGGCGCGAGCGGACATTGTCAGCGTATGAAACCGCGATCCGCACCGGCTACCGCTTTTATTCGTTTGGCGACGCTATGTTGATTTTGTGATGCCGGGAATCGTCTCGAGCGCCAGGTCCATGGCGCGATCCATTTTATCGTTCAACATCATCTCTCCCAGCTTTTCGCCATAGTGGATCAGTTCCGGGATGCTGGACGGATCATCCATTTGGATGCTCGTCTTGAGGTCCACTTGGAAGCGGCGGAAGTCCAGACGGTTGAAGAGTTGATTCACGAGTTCCCACTTGCTGATCGGCGGTGGAAATTTGAAATGCATTCAGAATTGGGTCGATGTATTGAAGCGGAAGGAACTGATTGACTTCGCCAGGCTTGATGTCATTGGGGTCACGCCCGGTGCCGATGCTGATGAGCGTGGTCTCTGACAGTTTCCATCCCAAGATGAACAAGATTTCGAACGCGGCAAGAAAACATGGATTGCCATACGAGCCAACGCCGCCATCCACAAAGCGTCCGTCTATGGACGGAAAATAAGTCGGCGCCGCGGCTGAGGCCATGACTGCTTTAACCACTGGCCAGTCGGCATAGTCGCTCTTATAAGATTTGATGAAGCGCGTGCGTCTCTCAACAACATCGAAGGAAGTGATGACCATGTCAATGGGATGGCTGGCATTCCATACTCCAGCCATATTTTTTTTCTCGCCGAAATATTTGTCCAATGCTTTTTTCAGCGGAGCACTTGAATAACGGTAGTTGAACAGCGGCCATAATAAGGTGCGGATACTCTTTTGGAAGATTTCATTGCCGAGCTCGAGATAAAGGTCATCAAGCGTCTTCGCATCCAATCCCAGCCCTAAACCGGCCGCGATGATCGAACCTGTAGATGTGCCGGTAGCGAGTCCCGTCCGCTGGTGAAGCGGATAGCCCAACTGTTTCTCGACCATCGAAAGCGCCTTCGTGACCATCACACCTTTGATACCGCCGCCATCAATGGCAATGGCAAGATTTTTTCGGAATGGTTGCATACGATCTCCTTATGTCTGCATATAGTGTAACCAAAAACGGACAAATTTCAAGTGGAGTAAAATGGGTAAAATGGATTTTGATTCGCTCAACAAGGAAATCATTGCCTGTCGAAAATGTCCGCGGCTGGTGCAGTGGCGCGAAGAAGTAGCGCAGACTAAACGCAAAGCCTACCAGGATTGGGAATATTGGGGCAAACCGGTTCCTGGATTTGGTGATTACAAGGCGCGCGTGCTTGTCGTCGGACTCGCACCCGGCGCACATGGATCGAATTGAACGGGACGACAATTCACTGGCGATGGGTCGGGCAAATTTCTTTATCCAGCTTTGCATCGCGCCGGTTTTGCGAGCCAGCCCGATGCAACGAGTTGAGACGACGGTCTAACTCTGCACGACATGTTTATCACGGCGTCAGGTCGTTGTGCACCGCCCGGCAACAAGCCGACCGCTGAAGAGCTGAACAACTGTCAGCCGTTTCTGGAGCGCGAGATTCAACTGCTTCAACCGAAAGTGATCGTGGTTTTGGGTCGGATAGCTTTTGAGAGAATCCTACGAATATATTCTGCGCATCATTTCAAATGGAAATTTGCTCACGGCGCCTCCTATCAACTGACTGACGAAACATGGTTATTGTGTTCGTATCATCCCAGTCAGCAAAACACGTTGACCGGCAAATTGACTGTGAAGATGTTCGATGAGATTTGGAAGAAAGCGAACGAGTTGATTTCGAATGACTGATTTGGCAAGTCCGGGTGAACCCGCGATTGAGTTTGAGCTTCAAGATATCAAAGGACAACTCGTCCGCCTTTCGGAATTTCACGGCAGGCCGATTGTACTAGCGTTCCTGCGCGGCTTCATGTGACCGTATTGCCGCGCGCAGTTGGTGCGCTTACGCGATGAATATCAACAATTCACGAATCGCAACGCGGAAATTCTCGCCATTGGCCCCGATGACGAGAACGCATTTCGTCAGTATTGGGCTGAGCAAAAACTTCCATTTATCGGCTTGCCCGATCCAGGTCACGATGTGGCGCGACGGTATCGGCAGGAAGTCAATCTTTTCAAAATGGGACGCATGCCATTGGTCTGCATCGTGGATGCAAATAGTATGATTCGTTATGCTCATCAAGGAAAGTCCATGTCGGATATTCCCGAAAACAAAATCCTGCTCGATGTAATAGATGAGTTGAACGCGTCATCCAAGTGAAATGACTTTAGGACAAATTGCTTTCCTCGGTTCAGGTGAGACTTCATTAGCGGGTGGGCGCGTGTTTGAAGGATTGGCTCGCGCCTTGCCTCAGTCTTTGCGGATTGCCGTTCTGGAAACTCCCGCTGGCTTTGAGTTGAACTCGCATCAAGTCGCGGGAAAGGTGGCGGACTTTCTCAAAACCCGGTTGGCAAACTACACTCCGATCATTGATGTGGTATCGGCGCGTAAACGCGGCACGCCATTCAGTCCGGATGAAGTGGAGATTGTCAGGCCGCTCTTATATGCCGATCTGATCTTCATGGGTCCGGGCAGTCCGACGTATGCGACGCGGCAATTGAAAGATTCGCTGGCATGGGAGATCATCCGCGCTCGTCATCGCCTCGGCGCGACGCTGGCGTTTGCTTCCGCGGCGACGATTTCCATCGGTGCATGGGCAATCCCTGTGTATGAGATTTATAAAGTGGGTGAAGACGTTCACACGAAAACTGGATTGAATCTTTTTGCAGATTTTGGAATGCACGTTTCATTGGTCCCGCATTGGAACAACGCCGATGGCGGTGATGATTTGGATACCAGCCGTTGTTTCATCGGTATGGAGCGATTCGATCTGTGGTGCAAAGGTTTGCCTGAAGAAAATACCACGATTGGTCTTGATGAGCATACGGGTTTGATCATTGATTTTGCAAGCGGAACCTGCGAAGTGAACGGCGTGAGTTCGATATCTCTTGTCCGTGATTGCGATCCGAAGATGTATCCGTCTGGCGCAAAATTCGATTTGAGTGAATTAGGTGAATTGAACCTGCCGAATCCTATTGAGCGCGGTATTCGCCCCGAAGTTTGGGATTTGGTTGTCCATGCTCCGCCCGTGGAAGAGAATAAACCGTCTGAGAAAGTTTTGGATTTACTGGAACAACGACAACTTGCGCGCACAAACAAACAATGGGCTGAGTCTGATAAATTGCGCGAGCAAATCGCCGCGCTGGGTTGGACTGTGCAGGACACGAAGGATGGGCAGAAGTTAGTGAAGAGTTGAATCCTTACTCAGCTTTTCCCAAGTCCAAATGATTTGGTGAAGATGTCCGCAAGACGGAGGGGGTGATAGAATCATGACGCAAGGAGAACCATATGCGTGCTACCGATATCATCATCAAGAAACGCGATCACGAAGAGTTGACTCAAGAAGAGATCAATTTCTTTGTGCAAGGCTTTGTCAAAGGCGACATTCCCGATTATCAAGTCTCGGCTTGGGCAATGGCTGTTTTGCTGAACGGCATGACGCCCCGCGAAACAACTGATCTCACGCTGGCGATGGTTCATTCGGGGCGCATTCTTGATCTGACAGGTGTTGTTGATATCGCCGTGGATAAACATTCGTCCGGTGGCGTTGGTGATAAAACCACGCTGACAGTTTTGCCTATCGTCGCGGCGCGCGGATTGCCGGCTGGAAAAATGTCCGGCCGCGGACTCGGCTTCAGCGGCGGTACGATTGATAAACTCGAATCGATTCCCGGTTATCGAGTTGATCTCAATGTAGATGAATTCAAGAAACAACTTAAAGAAAAAGGAATCGTCCTCACCGGTCAATCCCTCGACCTCGCGCCGGCGGATGGAAAACTGTATGCGCTGCGCGACGTGACCGGAACCGTGCCGTCCATCCCGTTGATTGCTTCGTCCATTATGAGCAAGAAGATCGCGGCGGGCGCTAATGCTATTGTGTTGGATGTCAAAGTGGGCAAAGGCGCATTCATGGAAACGTTGGATGATGCACGCAAGTTATCTGATTTGATGATTTAGATCGGCGACCTCGCCGGACGCAAAACGATTTGCCTTTTATCCGATATGAATCAGCCGCTTGGTCACGCGGTTGGCAACGCGCTGGAAGTGATCGAAGCGATTGATACGCTAAAAGGTGGCGGGCCGAATGATTTTCGCGAGCACTGTTTGCACGTAAGCGCACATATGCTCGTTGTTGGCAAGCGCGCGGACGATTTGAACGCAGGTCGCAAGATGGCCGAAAAAGCAATCGCCGATGGAAGCGCGTTCGAAAAGTTCCGCGTGCTGGTTCAAGCCCAAGGCGGCGACGTGTCTTATGTGGATGAGCCCGATAAATTTCCGCGTGCAAAATTCGTCGAGGTGGTGAACGCGCCTCAAAGCGGCTGGCTGGCTCAAGTCGACGCGCGCAGCGTGGGCGAAGCCTCTATCAGTCTCGGTGCGGGCCGCGCTAAAAAGTCCGATCCGGTGGATCACGCTGTGGGTTTTGTCATTCATCATAAGGTGGGAGACAAGGTTGAAGAGGGCGAACCGCTATTCACCGTCCATGCCAATGATGAGAAAAAGCAAGTGGAAGCACGTGCACAGGTTCTTGCCGCGCATGTCTTCAGCGATGCCCCAGCGGCTCCTTTGTTGCTTTTTTATGACCAAACGGGCGCATAGGCTTGCGTAATTTTTAAGATTAGGGCATACTTAGGGCGGAGAACATGCATGGCTAAAATTTCCCTGCGAAATTACAATCGCTTGATCGAGAATATGGTCGAGAATGGTCAGCACGATGAGGCCATCGCGCATTGTCATCACATTCTCCAGACTTTCCCCAAGTACATTGAAGCGTATCGCCTTTTGGGCAAGGCTTATTTGGAATCCAAGCGTTATACCGAAGCGGTGGATATTTTTCAGCGTGTGTTGATGTCCGTGCCGGACGATTTTGTATCCCATGTCGGATTGAGCATTATTGCCGATGATCAGAGCAAACTGGATGATGCCATCTGGCACATGGAGCGTGCGTTTGAGACTCAGCCATCCAATGCCGCTATCCAGGGCGAACTCCAGCGGTTGTTTGGCCGCCGCGATGGAGTCGAGCCGCCCAAGATTTGCTTGACGCGCGGCGCACTCGCTCACATGTATGTTCAAGGCGAGTTATATACTCAGGCTGTATCTGAAATCCGCGCTGTACTGGCGAATGATCCTCAACGGATTGATATGCAGGTGCTTCTTGCCAAGGCCTATTACCACGTGGGGCAAAAGGCCGATGCAACCGACGCATGTTCGCAGCTTCTCAAACGAAATCCGTATTGTTTCGATGCCTGCCGCATACTGGTGGAAATTTTGCGCAGTTCTCAGAGTGCAGAGTCCACGCAGGTATATCGTCAACGCGTCATCGAGCTCGAACCGTATTGTGCATTCGCACAGGATTCCGTGTTGCATCCGGATCAAGTGGCCGATGCGGCAGTGAATTTGGAACAACTCGAATATAAAGGTCAGGTTGTGGATATGGGTGCGAACTGGGGCGGCAATTTGGGAATTGGACTCGCGACCGATGTGACTGTCACTACGCCTTCATCTTCGCAACCGGATTGGCTCAAACAAGCTGCCGCTGCTCCCGCCTCATCTCCGGATGAAGAAGCAGCTCCCGCTCCTCAAAGCCAGGAACCAATCCCAGATTTTCTCCGACAAGCCGGTTGGGGAGGGTCGAGTGGTGCGTTTCAAGAAGTCCATCTGCCACTTCATCTGCTCCCGCTGATGAAGCCGAAACTGCTCCGGCGGTTCAAGCCGATTTACCTGATTGGGTGAAAGCCATGGCTCCAGTTGCCGCGGAAACTCCACCGGCAACACCCGCAAATGCTCCTGTTCCACCTCCTATGGACATTCCCGATTGGTTGCAGGGCCTTGATAAGAGTTCAACCCATTGCTCCGGCTCCGCCTGCGCAAACGCCTACAACCACTCCGTCATCGAACGATCTTCCTGATTGGTTGCGGAACCTTGATAAAGGTCAGCCCGCCGTGCCGGCTCCGTCTGTACAAACTCCTCCATCAACTCCGCCATCGAATGATCTGCCTGATTGGTTGGGGAATCTCTGATAAAGGTCAACCAGCCGCGCCAATTCCTCAACCACAGACTATGGTGAATCAGGCGGCGCCTGCTTCAGCTCCTCAACCACAAGCGGCGGCGACTCCACCAAAACCATCACCAGTGATTCAGTCTCAGCCACCTGCAGTGCAACAACCTGTTATTAATCAACCGGTTGTTACCAACCTTCAACCTGTCGCAACGACTAATGTGGATCCGCTGGGCGGGCTTGGCAAAAGTGTGCAGGAGCAGGATGACGCAATGGCCTGGCTGGAAAGCCTTGCCGCGAAACACGGTGCCAAAGCAGAGGAATTAGTTACAGATCCGAATGCGCGTACGGATGTTGCACCGGATTGGGTGGATAAGGCGAAAACATTTGGCGAGACTCCGGCAGCTACGCCTGCTCCGGCAGTTGAACAGCCTCCTATTGAGTCTGATGATCAGACCGGCATGTGGCTCCGCAATCTTGAATCTGATGAGGCGGTAGGCTTTGCTGAGAAAGAGGAGATACCAGAATCTTCTGAGGCTTCAGAACCGTCTGATTGGTTGAGCGGACTTTCTGATCCAAACGCTTTTGCGCGGATTTCAAATGAACCTGTTGAGCCTGCAGAAGAGGCACCCATTCTGGGTGCGCAAGACACGCCAGATTGGTTGAAGGATATGCAACCCGCGCCGGTTCAGCCTTCTGAAGAGGCATCTATTCTGGATGCGCAAGACACACCGGATTGGTTGAAGGATATGCAACCCGCGCCCGCTCAGCCTTCTGAAGAGGCGTCTACTCTGGATGCGCAAGATACGCCAGATTGGTTGAAAGATGATAAGCAGGCCGCGCCTGCTCAATCTGCAGAGGAGGACGTACCGGTTTGGTTGCGTGGAATGGAACAGCCTGCCCAGCTCGCTGAACCGGTTGCACCGCCCGCCGCATCAGTTACGCCATCGGAAACTTCCACTTCCGTTCAGCCAGTTGATTTACCAGCCTGGCTCGCCAGCTTGGATGACGAACAATCCACTGAGGCGCCATCTTCCGCGTCTACTGAAGAATTGCCCGCTTGGTTGGCGAATGAGGCAGAACCGCAAGCCGTTGAACCAACGCAAGCGCGGGACTGGCATCCCGTTGAAGCTGAACCCAAATCTGTTGAGCCAGATCAAGTAGCCGAGTGGTCCGTTCCAGTTGAGCCAACTGCGCCGCCAAAAAATTCGACGCGCGAAATAAATTTTGAGGTTGAACGGCCTCGACCGCCGAAACGGTCTGCGCCGAAACCGCCAAGGCCGGCTCGCAAGCCGGAAGCAGGAATATCTCTTGAGAGTGCGCAATCGGAAATGGGGCATGGCAACATAGGCGCAGCGATTGACGTTTATGTCAAACTCATCCACAAAGGAAAATCACTGGAAGAGATCATTCGCGACCTGCGTGAAGCGCTTTATCGTTATCCCGTTGAGGTTTCGCTTTGGCAGGTGCTCGGTGATGCGTACATGCGTTCCAATCGTTTGCAGGAAGCGCTGGACGCATATACCAAAGCGGAAGAATTGCTTCGATAACATGCAGGGCGGAGCAATGCTCTGCCTTGTTGTTTAATTTTATTTTGGAGGAAATCTGTGGAACGAACTCTCGTGCTTGTCAAACCGGATGGAGTGCAACGTGGACTGATTGGCGAGGTTATATCCCGCCTCGAACGCCGCGGACTTCGACTGGTCGCCGCTAAATTCATGAACGTCAGTCGACAACTGGCTGAGACTCATTATGCGATCCATAAAGGCAAACCGTTTTATGATGGCTTGATCTCTTACATTACTTCCGCACCGGTGATGGCGATGGTATGGGAAGGTCCGAACGCAGTAGCCGCTGTCCGTCAGACAATGGGAGCGACGCGCCCGACTGAGGCCGCGCCCGGTACACTCCGTCATGATTTTGCACTTGAAGTTGGTCGCAATCTGACTCATGCGTCCGATGAACCATCCAACGCAGAGAAAGAAGTTGCTTTGTGGTTCAAGAAGGAAGAGCTGGTGGATTGGAAGCGCGAAGTGGATAGATGGGTTTTTGAAAAGTAAAAAATAATCCCGCAGTAAATGCGGGATTATTTTTATTATAGGATAGTTTGTTTTTTTATCGCACGCCTTTTAATTTTTGCAACAAACACAGTGCCGAGAATAAAGAACACAACGGACATCGAAAAGATTACGGTGTAACCCAGGTTTGGAGCATTGTGCGCCGCGCCGATGCGTTGGAAGTTGTCGAGCAAAATCCCCGCGACCGATCCTGCGACTACTTGTGGAAAAACGTCAGCGACATGCCATATCCCCATATCTTTGGCGTAATCGTCAACGGAGGGCAGGACATCCGAAACCAAAGCCCAATCCACGCTGGTGTAGGCTCCGTAACCCAGGCCAAAGACAACGCCCATCAGCACAGCCAATGTAAATGAATGAGTGAATATGAACACAAAACATACGCTTCCCATCAGAGCACCGGCTAGATATACCATTCGCTTGCGTCCATATTTATCGGAAAGCACGCCCGCTATCAGCGTGGTAATGACCGCTCCAATCAATAAGGCTGGAATAAAGAACGATACAGCTGCTTCCGCGGTGTCCGCAACTTTGCCAAATCCCGCCAGCATAAACGGCGCACCGATCACGTCGCCCATATAATATTGGATGAATTCCTGCACCACGTAAATTCCCATCATAACCAGTAAGCGAGTCATCAAGACCCATGTGAAGTCTGAATATTTGAACGGCTCAATCAAGCCATGCATAAATTCGCGGAACTTGAATGGCGGGATTTCGTGCGGAACTTCAAGCTCATGGATGCCGAACCAGGTAACGATCGCGCCGAGAATGAGCACGCCCATCATGATCCAATAAATTGCGGCAATCCCCAATGGCTCAACCAGAAAGCCCATCAGCCCGCCCGCAAAATTACCCAACAATGTCATCAAACCCATCCAGCCGGAAGCCGAACCGCGTTGTTCGGTGGGGACAAGATCAGGGATCAAGGCGGTGTATGGCGCGGTAGCCATGTTATTGAACAGTTGCACAACTAAAAAGGTGACCGTCCACAGAAAAACAGATTCGGGATGATTGGGCTGGATCAGGTATGCCATGCCGACCAAACCGATCACATTTCCAACCGTTCCAATCACGACCCACGGCTTGCGCCTGCCGCCGGGGAGTCGAATGCGGTCGGAGAGCGCTCCAAAGACCGGCGCGGCGATTAGTGAAATCAATGCGCCGATTGCGAGAACGAGTCCAAGATCCGTGCCTTTGGTTGAATTGCCCACCGCCGCTTTGACTTGATACGGCATGGTGATGAGCAGTGTTGCTGCCCAAAGCATATTGGTCGAGAACCAGAAGAAGCTCAATAGGATTTGTCGGAATGTTGAAATGGGCGGACGAATGAAGGTTTTGTTTTCTGCCATGAGTTTCCCTTTGAGTGCTTGGATTGCGCTATTATAAGCTTATCATGGATAACACGTCACGAGATTGAAAGTTTCCGCACTATTGCACTCTCAACAATACTTTGCCTTCTTCCCAAAGCTCTTCCAAGTCGTAATAATCGCGCTGATCAGGTGAAAAGAGATGGACGACCACATCGCCATAATCCACAACGACCCAGCCATCGCGCGCTTCGCCTTGTTTTTTGCCCTTCTTGCGATGCGAGATACGAACGGATTCCAAAGTGGCGTCCGCCAGCGCGTCCAACATGCGGTCACTGGTGCCAGTACATAAGATAAAGTAATCAGTAAACGATGCAATCTTTTGAATGTCCAGCAATAGAATATCCTCGCCTTTTTTATCTTCGAGCGAATTGACAATCGTATGAGCCAGTTCGAGTGCGTTCAGGATTCACCTCTTTGTTTTGCTGACAGCATCTTATCTTTTTCCAATCGGCGCTGAAAGTCCGCCGCAGTTTGCGGAAAACAATCTTGTGTAAACTGAACCAGCGGGTTGCAGGTCACTTTTGAAAAGATGGGCGGCATCCACATGCACAATCCCAAGCAAACCAATTTTCGTTTCTTCCAGCGCAGCGCGTACGTGTTGGATTTCAGGCGCGGATAAATTTTGTTTGACACGCCCGATGGTCAAATGCGGCGAGAAACTTTTTTCCTCCGGCCTATAACCCAATCTCGCAGATGCGGATTCAATGCCGCGCTGAAGCGATTCCAGCGCGGCTGGGGCGTGGAGACCAACCCAGATCACGCGTGGCCGCCGCGAGTTCGGGAAGGAGCCGATGCTTTCCACCTGCATTTCAAAACACGGATGTTGTACGACTTCCGTGGTCAACATCTGTTTGATCAAATCCAAATTGGAGGTGGAGACATCGCCCAGAAACTTCAATGTCAAATGGAGGTTCTGCGGTGGCACCCATCGAATGAGATCGTTGCCGAGCGTTTGATGCAGGCCGGATGTCGATTCCTGAATTTTATTTTGAAGGGACGATGGGATTTCCACCGCGATAAATGCGCGCAGAATACTCATGCTGATTTACGAATCTTTCAATACGCGCTCGACTGCATTTTTCAAATCTGCGAAGCCCACCGGTTTGGTGAGATAAGTGGAAGCGCCTGCCGCCAATCCCTCCTGGATATCTGATGGCAAACTCTTAGCCGAGACGACAATCACCGGAATTCGCGCCAGGTCCGCTTCGCGCTGCATATAGTGCAAAATCTCAAGGCCAGAGATATCGGGCATCATAATATCGAGAATGACCGCATCCGGTTTGTGCTGAGCGATCAGCTTGATGGCAAGCGTGCTTGCATGCGCTTTGAGCACATGGTAACCGCTCACGCGCATCATCTCCGCAAAAAGTTCGGCGGCGTCTGGTTCATCCTCGACGATCATCACAGTTTTGGGGTTGATTGCCATGGTTGCATCCGCATCAAAAATAGCATAATATAACCGAAATAGCAAGAGGATGTTGTAAGGATTTTCGATATTTGGCTGTCTGTAAGATACGATGAAAAATAGAGGAAGCATGAATGAGTTGGAGGCTTTTCGCGTGGAGAAGGACGATTTCTTCGGGCATGACCATCAGAGTCCGTTGACACGTGAACAGAAAATGGAATTTAAAGGGCTGAATTATTTTCCTGAAGATCCCAGTCTGCGATTGGAAATCAAAGCCGTAGAGTTTCCAAACAAGGAACGCGTCGAAATGCAGACCTCAAGCGGCGACGTCCAAATCTATTTTCGTCACAGCCGATTCCGTTTCCGCGTGAACGAGCAGGGGGCCGAGCTAACGATTTATGAGGGTCCGAATGGATTCTTTCTGCCCTTTGTCGATTCGCTGGCGGGAAAGGAAACCTATCCGGCAGGCCGCTACCTTGAACCGGAACTTTTGCCCAGCGGTCGGTTCCTGATTGACTTCAATATGGCTTATAACCCATATTGTGCTTACAATGAGAATTGGTCTTGTCCATTGACGCCGTTTGAGAACCGGCTCAAAGTCCCGATCCGTGCCGGAGAAAAGTTGTTTCACAAAGAACATTAGACTTTCAGCTCGTATGCTCTCGGCCTGTGGCGCGGCTGAGTTTTCTTTTTGCAAGCCTTCTGTAACTAAAAATGTTCTCTCGCGGGGGGATACTAAAATAACCAAAACAATGAAACAAATTTTTGGCCGCACGGCGCTCTTTTTTCTCGGAAATCTGATCTTGCGTTTCCTCGGGTTGATACTCCTGCCTGTATATGTCCATTATCTTTCGCCTGATGAATATGGCATTTGGGGACTGAGCAACTCTGTCGGACTATTCTTGAACCTCATGCTGCCTTTCGGGATGTTAATGATAGGCGGTCGGTTTTACTTTGACGCACGGGACGAATCGGAAAGAGCTGTATCTCTCGGAGGGATATTTACTTTCTTGGTCTTATTTTCACGAGCCGCCCTCTTGTTTCTTGAAAGTTTCGGAACTTTGCTTTTCATGTGGGAGAGCAGAAAAGCAATGATGGAATTAATATGATAGACGCTCAAACTCGGATCATCCGATATTCAACTATAAACTTTATTGGGTGGATTGCATCAATCGGGATCACGCTACTATCCATACCTCTTTTTTTGTCCAAGATATCGACGGATGAGTATGGCGTCTGGGTTCTGATTGGCAGTTTCACAGGATATTTCTCCTTGTTGCAATTTGGTATTGGTCCAGCTGTCATTAAGTTTATTGCGCAGTTTAAAGCCCAAAAAAATCAAGACGAAATTAACGATATCATTAACTCTGCTCTGATATTTTCCGCCCTTGTAGGAATTATCGGTGGCCTGGTTCTGTATATTTTTTCTGCTTATATAGTTTCCGTATTTCATATACCTGAACATCTTTATAGCCAGACATTAATATCGTTCAAGATTGGGGCTATTTTTTTTCCAGCACTTCTGGTATCCAGTATATATGTATCAGTATTTATCGGAGACCAAAATTATTTATTTTCCAACCTGTTAAACACCATTCAAATTGGTCTGTCGGCATTTATCGGCATCATATTTCTGGAATTTGGTTTTGGGATTATGGGGTTGGTCATTTCAAGCGCTATTGTAGACATACTATGCATAGGTATAGGTCATTATCTCCTTTACAAAACGATGGAACACTACGAATTGAAGTTCTCTGGAGCATTTGCCATGCTTCGGAGGATGTTTGGATACTCCATGTACACCTTTATTTCTCAGCTTTCACAATTATTTAATATGCGTCTAGCCGAAATTATTATCGGCATTGTCCTTGGACCCAGCGCGGTAGCTTTCTTCAGTATTCCATCGCGGCTGATCGGATTTTTTAGCTCCGGGGCAAGCAGTCTGAGTGCAGTATTATTTCCGTTTGCAAGCGAGTTGCAGACAAAGTCTAGTGTTCACCAAATAAGGCGGGTATTCCTAACTACAACAAGGTATTTTAGTTTTTTGATCGTCCCGTTTTATTTCTTTGTGATTGTGTATTCCAAATTGATTTTAACGTCGTGGCTTTCCCCAAAAATTGCCGAGGAAAGCCATGCGCTGATGATATTGTGCTCACTAGCCTATTTGATTTCAAATATGACAAACATACCTTCCCAGTTTTTACAGGGTTTTGGAAAAGTGAAATTGATTTCTCGATTTTCAGTTGGTGTTTTGTTTATATCCCTTATCGCTTATTATCCATTGACCCGGCAAATGGGCATTGTTGGAGCCGGAGTCGCATTGTTGGTGACCCAGATCCTTGGCGTGATCTTCATTTACTATGCGCTCAATATCCTCAAAGTCTCCGTGCGCGAATATATTTCCACAAATGGGAAACCTTTTCTGTTAGGTCTTATTGCATTAATATTTCCTATGCTGTTTAGTTACCTGACTTGAGCGTTGGTGTCATCCTATTTATTGTCAACTTTCATAGCCTTTACATTATTTTCCACCTCTTATATCTTTCTTTGTATATCATTTTCCGAAATGGGGACTCTTGCGAAAAAATATTATCATTCGTTTAGTTGGAGAGTAGAATGAACAAAATACAGCATCTACCTTATAGATTTGACCGCGCTACCAAATATATGCGTTATGAAATGCTTTGGAAACTGGCCTGTCTTAAAATGATTAATAAATATATTCCCGAGGGAAAGAGGCCGTATACCCGCGTTTTGGATGTAGGAAGCGGAAGAGGCGAGATGATGCAATTATTACGAGACAATGGATACCAGGTTGAAGGATTTGACGCCGACCGGACTTGCGTGGAACTCAGCTCAAAATATGGGACTTGCAAGGAAGGTGACGTTGAAAATATTACAAACTATTATCCGGAGAAGAATTTTGATGTGGTGATATCCCTGCATGTGATTGAGCACCTTGAAAATCCAAAAAAGTGTATTGGACAATTTGGTTGGTTATCTTCCAAATTTATCGCGCTTGCCACACCTAATCTATCTAGTTTTCCATTTCTGGATATCGGTCGCAGTATCATCCCGTGTAACGCCGGCCATACCTGCGGCTGGAATCACGGCCATTTGGCGAATCTTCTCCAAAATATTTTAAAATTTGAGATTGTTGAATGGAGCCCAGATTGCGTCCGCCTATACGAGAATTTGCCTTATTTGGGCTGGCTAGATTCTTTTTTTCATGAGTGCGGCCTGCGCGCCCTTTTCGAAGAACGGATACTTAAAACCTTATTTCCCAAGTTAAGTAACAGCCTTATTGTCCTTGCTAGATCAGTATAGAGTTATTTGGAATGTTTTGGTTATGAATAAATTCTATTTATTTGTTCTCAACCGGTTTTGTGTTTGATAGAAAATATTCAAATGGAACGATTTCGATTTTTGCATATCCCAAAAACTGCGGGCAGTACGTTTACATCCATTCTTTATCGTCAGCGATTCGGAAAAAAGAGATTTGTATTCACTGGCGATCTGCGCATGGATTCAAAGAGATTTGAGTCTATGTCTGTGAAGGATAGAGAAGCCACTTCGTTGTTCACTGGACATGCTGCACTTCTGACTGGCATTGTGGAGGCTGATACTGCCACAACAATCACCTTTTTGCGAAACCCAGTTGACCGGGTCAAATCTTTCTGTCAGCATGTTTTCGAAGGTAAAAGTCCCTATCTGAAAACAACCTTTTCGCCAGAGAATTTTGACTTGGATGTATTTTTAAGCAGCGGAAATGAAGAGTTAAATAACCTTCAAACTAAAATGCTAATTCGGGATCCAAAGTTTCCGTCATTGCCATCGCTGGTTGGTATATCTGTTTCTGAAGCAAAAAACAAGGCGTTTGACAGCCTGTTTAACGGGATCGCTTTATTTGGTCTTGCAGAATATTTTGACGAAAGCTTAATCCTTTTTTCATCCGCGTTTAATTGGAAAATTCCGATCTATGCTCCCCAAAATCAAATGAGCCGGACGAAGCGGATTGAATTTACCCAACGTCATCTGGACAAAATTTTAGAATTGAACGAAATTGATATTGAAGTTTACAAAGTTGCCAAAGACAGATTTATGAAATTTCTTAACGACCCGGAGTTTGATTGGGAGAAATTAAAACGACTCCAAAAAAATAATTTGCTAGTGTCCAATCTCGCACCCGGTTATGACTGGTCCAAAGTCTTGTTGAAATCTGTCGCCGAGCGAATTAGGACAGCCGGTAAATCTTGAACTGAGTTTGTAATTCTTAATTCCTGATGTTCTGGTAAAACTATTACAGGAGATATTTTGTACAAACGACGTTACATTTCCACGAGATATATACAGTCCAAGACAGTAAGTGTAGATCACAATGCCATCAGCCAATCGCAGATTAAAGGAAGGTTTGACAACTGGCTGGCTTTGTTTGTAATCCTTGCCATGCTTGAGGGTGTATTCTACGATGTGATCACGCCTTATGTGACCAATAGAAGTTTGTTCATATTCAACTTAACGCCTTATAATCTATATCCAACCGACCTGTTGCTAGTGCCGCTGGCTTTGTTTCTTGCACTCTTTGCGACTGGGCGAAATGATACCCAAGCAAAGCGTGGCTCACTTTTGGGATGGTGGTGGATCGTTTGCATCATGGCTGTGGTTGTCGGCATTCTGAACCAGACTTATTATCTTCCAGCGGATATCCGCAACTATATGTTGCGCGCGGTATTGGCGTTTGCAATCTACCGTCTGGCATTGGATTCGAATATTAACCTTGTGCTAGACAAGATCATCAATGCCTCGGTTGTGATGGCCATTGGCCTGACGCTCATCCGCATCGCCGTATTGATGGGCGTCAATTCTTTAAGTATTCAAGCCAGCGGGTGGGGCGCCCACGCTCTGCTGTTTCCTTATTGCATCCTTCTCATGCGATTCCTTTTGAAGGAAGAATCGTTTGGAAAAACATTGATTCCGCTGCTCATCGTCTCAGTTGGCATCCTTCAGGCTTTTTGGAAACCTGTAGTCTTCGGCTTTGTTCTTGCCCCGTTGCTGACATTTTTCCTGCCGGTGCATCAAGATCAAGCAAAGATCCCCCTCTGGAAAAAATTGCAACGCATGATTCCAGCGATCTTGTTAATCGTTTTGTTTAGTGCGTTGTTCCTGTCGACAAACTACGATTATTTTTACCGTATGTTTCGCTATGAATATTTGAAAGAGGGTTTTGCGGTGCAGGATTATTCGGGTAATCGTTTTGCCATTTGGGGCCAGATCATTGACCTGTGGAAGAAAAACCCTGTTTTCGGTTCGGGTTTTGGCAGCATGTTAAGTGGTTACTTGTTCATGTCGGGCACAGGCACATACGTTTACTTGGACCAGATTTATGCCCACAATCTTCTGGTTCAATTTCTATATCAATTTGGTGCAGTTGGATTATTCATAGTTTTGATCTTATTCGTTCGCTGGTACGCTCTTGTTGGTAGAATCATGCAAGTGGCGCCTACCCGCTTGGCAGGAAGTTATTCCGGGGTGGTATTGTTTTGCATCCTAACCATTGTTATTTCTCTTATCGGCGAAGTGCTTCGGTATTCATCCCCGGCGTTTTTATTTTGGGAAGCGGTCGGGCTTGAAGCCGCGTTCGCTGTACATATCATGCGTCTCCAACCTGCCTCGCCCTCCGTATGATAAATAGGCCTGTTCGCATCGCTTTGCTGGGAACCTTTCCTGTACGCTCTAAGTTTGACGAAGGACTCGAATTTACCACATCCTTTTCCTTTGAACACCCCAGTTCTCCATTAGTCAACCTTGCGCCGCAACTCGCGCTCGATAAAGAGTTGGATGTCCATGTTGTAACGCTCCACCCGCACTTGAAAAAAGATTACCTCATTGAAAATGATCGCGTGACTTATCATCTTTTACGCGGCGGACGATTAAGCCTGCAAATCCTTACCTTTTATCAACTCGACAAAAACCGCCTCATCTCGATGCTTGACTGGCTTCATCCGGATATCGTCCAGGCTTTCGGAACAGAGGGACCGTATGCCCTCGCCGCGGCGGAATTTTGTCACCCATCCATTATTTATATGCAAGGAGTGGTGAGTGAACTGGTCAAATCCACGCATCTCAAATTCAACCTCAATTGGTTACGCCTGTTCGTGACCCAGTTTACTGAAAAAAATGTTGTAAGGATGGCCGGCAACTTTGTTGCCGAGTTGTCTTTCAGCGAGGAATTTGTACGCCGCCTCAACCCGTCTGCTAAAATTCATCGGATGAAAAACCTGATCCACCGGTTGTATTTTCAAACCGGGCGTAAACCAGTGAATTCGCTCCGCGTCATTTTATTTGTCGGTAGGGTTACAGAAGAGAAAGGCGTCTTTGAACTTCTTCATGCCTTCGCTAAAATCCATGACAAGCACCCTGAGGTCAACCTCGAATTTATTGGGCCGATTCATGACTGGGTTGAAGATATCAAGTTGCGAACTTCGGTGCGGGAATTGGGTTTGGCCGAATGGGTGTCTTTTTCAGGATTACAGCCTGTAGGTTATATTGCCGAACGATTGGCGGAGGCGTGCATGATGGCTTATCCCTCTTATATGGATACCAGCCCAAATTCAATTTATGAGGCGATGGCTGTTGGGACTGCCGTGATCGGCACGCGCGTGGGTGGCATCCCCGATATGATCGAGGATGGCGTTACAGGCTTATTGGTGCGACCGCGGGATTCCGAATCTCTTGTCCGAGCCATGAACTTCCTGCTCGACTATCCTGAAGCGAATCAGCGGATTGGCCAAAATGCCAAATCCGCCGTACGCGCGGAATTGGAACCCGCTCAAACGATCAGGAATATCAAGAAGTTATACATGTCATTATTGTAAGTAGGACAGGTATAAACTCATGAAGGTATCAATTGTCACTAGCGTTCTAAACGGCGCAAAATATCTTCCTCGTTGCGTGGAAAGCGTCGCCTCTCAAACGTATCCCTGCGAACACGTGATCGTAGATGGTGGCTCAACGGATGGCTCGCAAAATATTGCCCGTCAAGCAGGATTGCTTGTGATTGAAGCCCTTGGTTCGAACATTAGTGAAGCGTTTAACATTGGCATCCAAAATAGTAGCGGGGAAATCATTGGCATCCTTAACGCGGATGATTGGCTGGAGCGCGATGCGGTGGAGCGATCCGTAACGGCATTGCAGAAAAGCCGGCAGACGGGATTCACTTACGGGAGCATAATTTTGCATTATCCAATGCATTGGATCACTGTGCATCCACGCGTGACAGTTGATGATCTTGCTCCTTATGCCACAAAGCAAATGTTGTTCTATCATATCTCATCATTTGTTCGCCGGAGTGTGTATGTAGAACACGGTCTCTTTGAGCCAAAGTTTAAGGTGGCGATGGATTATGATTTTTATGCGCGTATCACCACGAAAGGCGTGCGCGGCGTTTATGTGGAAGGCGTCATTGCACATGCGCTGGCAGGCGGTGTAAGCAGCAGCACGCGCACAAGAATGCAAGATTACTATCAGGTATTATTGCGTTATCACGGAAAGTTTTGGGCTAATTACTATATTGCCAAGTACACTGTTAACTCCTTTCTTTATGGATTGCTCCCATTCGACCATGCCATTTGGCGCGTATTGAATTCAAGAAGCAATCGGCAATTGTTCAAGGTCAAAAAATGAAAATTGGTGTTGTTTACCTTGGCCGCCGCGGCGCGGGCGCAGCAATTGCCTATGAAATGGCTAATCACCTTGCAAATAAAGCCGATATCTTTGTAGTAGTGTCCACCCAGGCAGATAATATCGAGTTATGGCGGAAATCTGATATTCCACGCGTGGAAACAGAAACGTTTGATGGTTGGGTGTCTGCACTTCTTAGCATTGCGAACTTTCCAAAACTCTGCGCCTTGGCGCATCACATCAAAGCGCAAAAACCGGATATTTTACTCTTTCCCATGTTTCATCTATGGGTGCCTTTTCTGCAAAAGCGCCTCGCAGGTATTCCGTCCATTGTTTTTGTCCACGATCCTATTTCTCATCCCGGCTTGATTCCTTCCGTTATCAAGGTGCTGGAGGACATTTGTTTCAGGTGGGCAGCTTGTTGTGTGATATTTAGCGAAGTCTTTCGCAAGGATATTTATCTGCGAGGTGTTCCGCCGCAAAACGTTGAGGTCGTCCCTCTTGGAGAATTATCATACTATCAAGAACTATCTTCATGGTCTCGTAAAGTTGGCATTGCGAACAAACAGGCGCTGTTATTCTTTGGCAGGATTGCTCCATACAAAGGACTGGATGTTTTGCTTAAGGCATTTCGTCCCGTTCAGAATCGCGAGGACGTGGAACTGTTGATTGTGGGTGAAGGAGATATATCTCCATTTGCGGAAATGCTTAAAGGTTTGAAACATATTCATGTGACAAATCGTTTTATCGCTGAGGATGAAGTGGCGAACGTCTTCAAGAGGGCAAGTATTGTTGTGTTGCCTTATACAAGTGCCACACAATCCGGTGTGATCCCTGTAGCAGCGGCGTTCAAACTTCCCGTCATTGCCACACGCGTCGGCGGTATCCCGGAGCAAATCACAGATGGAGAGACCGGGATTTTGATTGAGCCCAAATCAGTCGAGCAGTTGTCGGCGGCGATGGAACGTTTGCTCACAGACACAGATCAGGCCGTTCGGCTTGGAAACGCGCTTTACGTAGATTATTTTCAAAACAGGAATTGGTCGCAGGTGTCAGAAAAAATACTGGCGATCTGTTTCAAAGTGTTGCGATGAAAGTATTGCAGTTGGTCGGTGATTCGAAGTATGGGGGTGCGACCTATTTGATTCTAGAATGGTCCAAATATCTGATTTCGCGGGGTTGTCGCGTTGACGTTTTGAGCACCGACGGGCTCACCGTCGAGTTGTTGCATAAGATTCCCAAAGTGAAAGTGATTGACGATGTTTATATTCCGCGTGAAATTAATGCGCGCTCTGACGTGAACGCGTTGATGAAATTATTGGAGCTTTTCGCGCGTGAAAAATACGATGTGGTGCATACTTATACAGCCGCGCCAGGTATGCTGGGCAGGATTGCCGCACGTCTTTCGGGAACGCCGGCCATATTTCATCATCAAGCTGGTTGGACCGTTACAGAGTTTTCCTCCTGGAAAGAAAGAATATTCTATACGCCTTTAGAATACATCGCTACGCTTGTCTCGACGCGTGGAATTTGCGTCTCCCACGCAGTTGCGCAGCAAGCAGCCCCATTGCACATTGCCCCTCTCAATAAGCTGGTCACAATATGTAATGGAATCGACTCTGAAAATTTCTTAAAGGCCGATAGTTTCAAAGGGTCACTTCGCTCAGAATTAAGCCTTTCGGAGGAGACGATTATCATTGGCGCGACTGGTCGCATGTCAGCCCAAAAGAATTATTCAACTCTTTTGCGCGCTGCTGCTCAGCTAAAACGAATTCAACCCAACCTGCCATTTGCTATCGTAATTGCTGGAGACGGCCCCGATCGTTTTGTTCTTGAGTCCTTGGCTCGTCAACTGTGCATAGGGAATCTATTTCATTCTGTCGGTTTTCGCCGTGATATCCCTAAGTTATTAGTGGGGATGGATATATTTATTAATACCTCATTATGGGAAGGTCTATCAATCTCTTTATTGGAGGCGATGGCGGCCGCCCGCCCGATTGTCGCCACATCGATTCTGCCGAACGCGGAGTTGATCGAGCACGAGAAAACGGGCCTGCTTGTGGACGTGCGCTCTCCCGAACAAGTTGCGAACGCAATTATGCGGTTTGTACGTGAGCCAGAGTTAGCGATACGCTGTGGCTTATCTGCCCGCGAATTGGTATTGCGCGACTATACTCTTTCGCGCATGTTCCAGCAGACGTGGAATTTGTATAACGAATTTTCGGCGAATAACCATGAATGACATTTGTGAAATGATCTTGGACGATGTTCCATCCGTGGTGGATGTGCATTTGGTGTCTTTCACGTTCTTCTTTCTTTCATCTTTGGGCGCGGGCTTCCTGCGCGAACTGTATAAATCCATCCTCATGGATGAAACTCACATTGCTTTTGTTTGCACGAATGAACGAGAAGTTTTGGGGTTCGTGGCTGGCTCTACGCATCCTGTCGGTTTTTATGGCCGTGCTTTGAAACAGAACTGGCGGGGATTTGTAATTGCGTCCATTCTTCCAATCTTAAAGAATCCCATGATGGCGATCAGACTTTGGAGAAGATTGATCGCGAAGCGCGGAACTCGGTTTGATAGTGGGGATGCTTTACTAATGTCCATCGCGGTCACTCCTAACCAGCAGGGAAACGGGATTGGACGTCAGCTCGTGTCAAAATTTTTGGAGGAAGCCAATTCACGAGGGTGTGTGAACGTTTCCCTTACCACCGACGCGCTGGAGAATGACTCGGTTAATCGTTTTTATCGAAGCATGAAGTTTCTGCTGTCGAAAGAATATATCACGACTGAGGGGCGCAGGATGAATGAGTATGTCTATACTCTGAATAGAGAACGCGGCGCGTGATATAGAACTTGAAATGAAGCCGTAAGCTTTACGCAAATTTACAGGCGTAAAATCAGGTGGATAAACGAATCCCTCTGAGGAAAATAAATGAGCGTAATCAGCGAATTGTCAAGCGCACGTCAGATCAAAGTAAATGGCTTTGGCCGTTTTTTCTCTTCGCCGATGAAACGCTTGTTTGATATCGTTGTATCCGCTTTGGGGTTGGTTTTCCTTTCCCCGGTTTTTCTGATTATCTCGGTTTTGATCAAGCGTCAATCGCCGGGCTCCGTTTTTTATTGCGGGCTTCGGGCAGGGAAAGACAAAAGGGAATTCATCATCTGGAAATTCCGCACCATGGTCGAAACACCCGACAGCCGCAGTGGGCCACGCATCACAGCGGCCGATGATAAGCGCATCACTCCGCTGGGAAGTTGGTTGCGCGATACAAAAATCAACGAATTACCGCAGTTGTGGAATGTGCTGATGGGCGATATGAGCCTCGTTGGTCCGCGGCCGGAAAATTATGAGATCGCAATGAAATGGCCTAAAGACGCGCAAGACGAGATTCTGTCGGTGCGCCCGGGGATTACCAGTCCCGCCAGCATTATCTATCGTGATGAAGAAAAGATGCTTTCGGGCGATGATTTCATGACAACGTATTATCAACACATCCTTCCGGATAAGATGCGTCTCGACCGCATTTATGTCCGCCATCGTACATTATTAGGCGATATTGATATTATCTTCTGGACTCTGGTGGTTTTGCTCCCGCGCATTGCAGCGACACGTATTCCCGAAGGAAACTTGTTCGGCGGTCCCATCTCTCGATTTGTCCGATTTTAATATCGGCTGGCTTGTCATGGATTTTGTGATTGCATTCATCGCGGTGGGCTTTGTCGGCGTGATGTGGCGCGCCACCGGTCCCATCAACCTGGGATGGCCCCGCGCGCTGGGCTTCGCGGTGGAGGCCTCTCTTACCTTTGGCATGATTAATACCTTGTTGGGTTTGAACAAAGTGATTTGGTCGCGCGCAGTGCCCGAGGATATTTTGGGGATTATCATTTCCTCCGGCATCGCTATTACCCTGATGGGAATCTTTAACTCTTTTATTGCTTCCATGCGTGAATTGCCAGCTCCCATGTTGCTATTTATCGGTATCGTCACGGCAATGGGATTTATCGCGGCGCGTTATCGCTGGAGGCTGTTAGCGGATTTTTCCGCGTTTTGGATGTCGCGTCGCAATACTTTTTCAGCGGGAGAACGCGTCCTGATCATGGGCGCCGGCGATGGCAGCGAACTGGCCTGCTGGATCTTGCGCCGCGAGATTTTTCACCAGGCATTCACAATCATTGGACTGGTGGATGATGATCCGTTAAAACAGGGGATGCGTTACGATGGAGCATGGGTGATTGGCACTTCAGCGGATATTACGCATATTGTTAAAAAACATGATGTTGGGTTGATCATGCTTGCCATGACCAACCTCTCTGCCGAAGAGCGTCAGCGCATGTTGAAACTTTGCTCAGCAAATCATGTGCGCCTTGTGTGGATCGCAGATATGATGAACTCGCTTCAACAATGGCTTAAACACTCGCCTGAACGAATCGGCATTGATTGATCCATGAACGAATTTTGGCGCGGAAAAATCGTTCTCGTGACCGGCGCAGGCGGTTTTATCGGAAGCCACCTTGTCGAACGATTGGTAGCTGAAGGAGCAATGGTACGCGCCTTTGTTCGATATAATTCGCGCGGCGATATTGGCTTGCTGAATCAATTGTCCGCGGATGCAATAAAGAAGATGGAGATCATCGGTGGCGACGTCCGGGATTCATCTGCGGTGCTGGATGCGGCACAAAACGTTGACTTTGCATTTCATCTTGGCGCGTTGATATCCATTCCATATTCCTATCTCCATCCGCGCGAAGTTGCGGAGAGTAATTTCCTCGGCACGTTGAATGTGTTGATGGCCTGTCGGCAAAATAAAACGGCGCGCACGATCCATGCGTCTACGAGCGAAGTCTATGGCACCGCGCGTTATGCCCCAATGGATGAATCGCATCCTTTACAAGGACAATCTCCATACTCTGCCAGCAAGATCGGCGCCGATAAACTTGTCGAAAGTTTTTATTGCGCATATGGTCTGCCTGTTGTTACGGTGAGGCCATTCAATACGTTCGGGCCGCGGCAATCGGGGCGCGCAGTCATCCCCGCGATCATCACGCAGGCACTCGCTGGCGAATCGATTCAGCTTGGTAATCTTGATACTAGTCGCGATTTTACCTATGTGGATGACACCGTAGATGGATTCATAAAAGCGGCCGAAGCGCCCGGGATCGAAGGGCAGGCTTTCAATCTGGGAACGGGCCAGGAGATTCGCGTCGGAGAACTTGCAGAGAAGATCATGCAAATGATTGGCAGGCAAGTCGGGGTCAAGAAAGAGGCGGCGCGCTTGCGCCCGGATAAATCGGAAGTGGTACGTCTTCTGTCGGATAATTCCCTGGCCAAGCAAAAGCTTGAGTGGCAACCCCGCGTCACGCTTGACGAAGGGTTGGTGCGCACCATCGAGTGGATTCGTTCACACCTTGATTTATATCAGATTGGCAAATATGAATTCTAGGATGGGCAAGCCATGAAAGCTGTGATTCTGGCTGGCGGGAAAGGTACGCGTCTTGCGCCTTATACCAAGATCCTTCCGAAGCCTCTTATGCCGATTGGTGATATGCCTATCCTTGAAGTGTTGTTGCGGCAATTAAAACAGGCGGGTGTAAAAGATATTGTTCTCACCGTTGGACATCTGGCGGCATTGTTAAGGACATATTTTTTGGATGGGCGCGAGTTTGGCTTGAATATCACATATAGTTATGAAAATAAACCGCTCGGCACGGCAGGACCGCTTGCGCTTGTGCCCGGCTTGGATAAACCGTTTTTTGTGATGAACGGCGATGTATTAACCACATTGAACTTCAAAAAGTTGTTGGAATTTCATAAGTCGCAAAAAGCAATCGCCACCATCGCAGCGTATCATCGAACGGTTAAGATTGATTTTGGAGTATTGCATACTAAGAAAAACAGTTTCAAATTGGCCGGTTATATTGAGAAGCCGTCCATTGAATATCTGGTAAGCATGGGAGTTTATGTATTCGATCCGGCGACCTTGAATTTTATCCCCCAAAATAAATATCTTGATTTTCCGGACTTAATACTAAAAATGATTAGAGCCGGTAAGAAAGTCGTTCATCTGCCATATGATGGATATTGGCAGGACCTTGGCCGCGCCGATGATTATGAACAAGCCTCACTGGATTTTGATGCTATGCGTTCGCAGTTTTTGCTCGAGGATTAAACCATGACCTGGAAAATCCCATTGGCTGACATTAACTTTGGTAGGGAGGAAGAAAAAGCCGTGCTCCGAGTCATACGCAGCCGTTGGTTGAGCATGGGAGAGGAAACTCAACAGTTCGAGCAGGAGTTCGCGGCTTTTATCGGTGTGAAATATGCTTTAGCTGTCGCTAATTGTACTGCTGCACTTCACATGGCTTGTCTGGCTGTTGGGATTGGGCCGGGTGACGAAGTCATTGTTCCTTCGCTTACATTTGTAGCCACTGCCAATGCAGTGAGATATGTGGGAGGTGTGCCTGTATTTGCCGATATCGAGAGCGAAGATTGGTTGACGATCTCGCCTGCTTCCATTGAGAAATGTATTTCTGAAAAAACCCGTGCGATTCTGGTGATGCACTATGCTGGTTATGCATGCGATATGTCTGCCATTTTGAATATCGCCAGAAAACATAACCTCGTAGTTATCGAGGATTCGGCGCACGCGATCGGCTCCGAATTGAACGGCAAGAAACTTGGTACATGGGGGAAAGTCGGTTGCTTCAGTTTTTTCTCCAACAAAAATATGACCACGGGTGAAGGCGGGATGGTGGTCACGGACGATGCTCTGCTTGCCGATAAATTACATGTTATGCGGTCACACGGGATGACTTCGATGTCATGGGATAGACACAAGGGTCATGCGTGGACTTACGATGTGGTCGATCTTGGTTATAACTATCGCATTGACGAGATCCGCTCGGCGATTGGACGTGTGCAATTAAAAAAGGTGGCTGGCTTTAACCAACGCCGCGAGAGCCGCGTACAATTGTATCGCCAGTTTTTAAGCAAACTTGCACCTGAAATCGTCGTGCCTTTTCAGCGATCACGCGGCACCTCGTGTTATCACATCATGCCGGTTTTGCTTCCTGAAGGCACGAACCGTTTTGATTTTATGGAGGGAATGAAATCGGAAAGTGTCCAGACCAGCGTTCATTATACGCCCATGCATCGCTTCAGTGATTACAAGTCACATCCGGAATTCTTGAGAACACCTCTTCTGGTCACCGAAAATGTAGGGGAGCGCGAAGTCACTTTACCGCTCTACCCAGCCATGTCAGATCGCGATGTTGAAATCGTTGTAATTGCAGTACAGAAGCTGATTGCAGGAATGAAATGAGATAGACTTTTCCATATGCCTAAAGAACAGGATTTAAAAACCAACATGGAACTAGTAGATTATTTGGCCATGATCCGTAGATGGTCTTGGCTCCTAATCTTGGGATTCATATTGGGCGGCCTGATTGGGGTTTTGATCTGTTTGTTCCAGCCTCCGATTTATCAGGCCTCTACGTGTATGTTAGTGATGCGACCGCCTCAGGAACAAGTCACCGACTACACCTATTTAACGGATCAGCAATCGGTGGATACCTATATCCAATTGGCGACCACCCAGCCTGTGCTCGCAGAAGCGTCTGCCAAATTAGGTTTTAGCATTGATCTGAATCAGATCAGTGTTCAACAAGTACTGGCTACCCAAACCATCAAATTGACGGTTCAAGATGGTAACGCAAAACGCGCTTCTGATATCGCAAATAAACTGGTTCAGGCTCTCATCGCTCAAAATCAAGTTATTCAGGCCGGACGTTATACTTCAACACAGCAAAATATTCAGGCACAGATCAAAGAGGTGCAGGCCCAGATTGCCCAGACGGAATCTCAGATTAGTAAATCAGCCGCGGGAAGCAGCACAACATCCTCCCAACTGCAATCCTCATTACAACTTTACCAACAAACTAATACCAATCTACTAAACAATCTTGAAGATATTCGCCTGGCACAATTACAGAACACGCCGGACATCGTACAGATTGAATTTGCGGCTGTGCCTACATCTCCTATGTGGCCTCGTCCAGTGATAGACATTGGGTTGAGCGCGATCGTTGGATTGTTGCTGTCTGGCGGGATAGGATTTTTTATTGATTATACCGATGACAAAATTCAAACGCCAGAAGATATAGAACACATTTTAAAGCTGCCAGTGTTGGGCTACATTAGGGACATGCGGACTGTGCGTAACGAGGTTGATGATCTCCACGTTCTCCATTATCCTCGTACCCCGGTGGCAGAGGCATATCGTTCGTTGCGTACAAACTTGGAATTTACCAATGTGGACGGCCCGCTAACCAAGATTCTCATCACAAGTCCTGGCCCGGCAGAGGGCAAGACATCTGTTTCGATAAATCTTGCTGCGATCATTGCACAGGAAGGAAAGCGCGTCCTGCTTATCGACGCTGATCTCCGGCGGCCAAGGATTCATTCTATTCTCAAGATTTCTAACCAAGTCGGCCTGACCACTTTGTTCCGTGGACGAATGTCGTTGAATTCCGCGATGCGTCAGTTGATCGGAAGCCCGGGATTTTATGTCATAACAAGTGGAAAGCCGCCGCCGAATCCCACCGAATTGCTTGCCTCTGCAAGAATGAATTAAATTTTAGAGGAGGCAAGCCGACAAGTGGATATTGTTATCTTAGACAGCCCTCCCTTCTTGGTGGCTGATTCTCAAGTTCTCGCAACAAAAGTGGATGGCGTCCTACTTGTTATTCAGCCCCGGTCTACTCACGCGGATACCGCGCTCGCAGCCTTGGAACAGTTAAAATCTTGTTAAGGCGTGGACCTTGGGTGTTGTGTTGAACAAAATCCCGAACGACATCCAATCCTATGGCGGCTATTATCATCATTATCCATACAAGTATAGCGGCAATTACTATACACAGGAAGAAATTCCACAGTTGAACGCTGAAAGCCAGCCTTTAGAGCTGCCACCGTATTCCCAACCACAAGATTTACATGTTGAGTTGAATGAGCCCACGGAGCAATTCCATAATAGCGAACAATTGCGGAATCATGTAGATATCTATGTTCCATCGGAGCCTATGCCTGCATCCTATAATGTGATCACCCAGCCAAGAAAACCAATGGATGAATATCAACCAGTTTACATAAAAGGCGCAAAAGGACAGCGGCCAGCAAGAACCGAATTCATAACTTGGTATCTTGGCCAGGATGACGACCAAGAAACGGATGTAAAATAATTCTATGTACTCAGTTCTATTCGTTTGCACAGGCAATCAATATCGTTCGCCTATCGCGGCAGAAGTATTTCGTATGCAGCTTGCACAGGATGGACACAGCGCACAGTTCAAAGTGAATAGCGCGGGCACATGGACTTTTTCAGGACAGCATGCCCCTCTCGATGCAGCAGAATTAGCTCGTACGTTTGGGGTCGATATTAGCGGTCACCTAACACGGCTATTGGATGCGAAGATGCTGAAGGACTCTGATGTAGTGTTGGTGATGGAGGAAGGGCACAAGGAAGCAATCCAGGTCGAATTTCCGTTCGCACGGAATAAAGTGCATTTGCTTTCCAGTGTCGTCGAAGGAGTTGCATATGATGTTCCTGATCCAGCTGGCGCAGGAGAAGAGTCGCGAGTAATAATTCGCGATCTCATAGCGATGATCCGCGCGGGGTGTGGGAAGATTTACAGTATCTCTAAAACAGACTAGAGATTGTTCAAGAATTGAAGTTTGAAAAATGAAAAACAGCCTTTAGAAGGCTGTTTTTTGTCTGAGTTTATTTTATGCGCACCTAGACAAAAAGTTGCAAAAATGCCAATTGGCCTTATGGGCTTTGCACAAAATTTAGCAATGCCGCCTGTTCACTCAAACTGCTAGGTCCGAACGGAATCGTGACGCCAAATATTTTAATATTGATGCTATTCGATTGCATCTTGACTAGGCCGATATAGGGGGCAAACCATTGTGTAGATTGCTCGCTGATTGAACCTATAAAAGGGATTCCATTTAAAGTGCCTGTGCTCACTCCGTGCATTGTACAAATCACTTTGAGTGAGTAGAACTTGCCGGCGGAGACGGTTACTGTTTCAAAAGCCGCAGCACCAGTAGCTAACGTCTGGCAGGTCATCCTCATATCAAATGGGTTGAGCATGAGAGAAAAGTTATACCCATGATAATTGATTGAACCGCTTCCATAGATATGATAGCTAGTTGACCAGGATAAAGCCCAATTGTTTCTTGTGAATGCTGACTCGTTGGGCGCAAGAACTCCACTCATGTAATCCGCTTTCACTGTGCCGTTCAAGGTGCCGCCCAATAAACCTTTGGCATTCAAAACAAGGGAATTAAGAATTACATCCCTGTCACATGTGACAAAAGCACCCCCGCTCAGGGTGCTCGGTTGGTTGGCAACCCCGATCAAGCCTCGTGAATCTCTATTGGCAATGATCGCCATACGGACATCCCCCGAGTGACTATTCGCGCTGGCTTGATAATTCCATACCTGTCCACGTTTGACCGGGTAAAGAATATTTCTGCAATTTGAAATGGGCGCAGGGAATCCATTAGGGATGGGTTTGTTCGTCCACGGAATGGCAGATTGAGGAATGGAGATAATGGATTCGTTAGAGATGGGTGTATTCACCAGTGGAACGGCAGTTTGGATAATGAACATAAAGGGTTCATAAGGGGTGGGGGTGTTCGCCAAGGGAACCGCAGTTTGTTTTTCGATTTTATTCACTGATTGTATGGTTTTCGTGGGCGCAACCGTTGCCGGGTACGAACTAACTGGTGTAGAAGTAGAGTATATATAAGTGGGCATATCAGGAAGGCTTGCCGCTTGCGCAGGTGCATTTATGTTGTAGGCGAGTGCAATACTTGCGCAAAGAAACATAAGCGCCGAAACTGCTATGGCGGCTGTGATAAGTATCCCTTTTGGAGTTCTTTGTGATTTCATTTTATACGTATGCTGTTACTTATTGGATGGCATCTTGAGTCCACTACATTCATTCTACTATCATCGTAAATGGGCGATACATTGAAATATCAATACAATCGTTGCCAAGTCGGCTATATGTTTCAAAGCTTGCTTCACGAAAAGAATTCCCTTTTCATTGTGTATGATTCTGCGTATGATGTTTCTCTCTTGTCTAAAGATTGGGTGCTCTGTCAACCCAAAGTAGAAATGTCCCCTGATTTCCAAAGTTAGAATGTCCCCTCGACGACGCCGTAGTGGCGGTGGGTAAGTGGGCAACTCGGAGCGTAGCGGAGAGTTATCCACTTACCCACCGCGGGCGTTACGAACTGCTGGCGGGTTGGGGGGTGGAGAATAGATGGCGATTGCGCCATGGATGGTCCGGAGCGGGGATAGAAATCTTGGCGGGAAGAACCAGATCGACGCTCTTGGAATCGACGATCTCGGCCAAATGTTCCTGCTTGTGGAAAATCGTGAAGGGGAGTTCTCGGGATTGATAGAGGATGGAGATAGCCGCCTGAGCATTTTCGCAGACGGTGACCTGGGCGTTGCGCAGCGCATAACTGCCGGGCTTAGTTTGGATCTGATAGACGACCTTGTGGAATTGCAGGGTTAAGTTCTTGGACAGCAAACGGGATTCCTGCCAGCTGAGGATGTGGTTAAGGTTCTCGCGAACCGTGAGGGGGCGGTGAGCGTTGTTAGAACTGCGCGGTGAGATTGCGAATCGAGCATTGAAATCTTCGAGAAATTTGGGAAGATAGGCATTGCCTTGCTCAGGGTTGGAAATATGGAGCAAACGCATTTCCTTGACGAGGCGATCCTGCAGGGTCTGGTTGGCGCGCTCGATCCGCCCTTTGGCCTGGGGCGAATTGGCGCACAGGATCTCAATTCCCAGCTCCTGCATAGCCCGCCCGAATTGGGTCTGGGCATCGCCCCTTTCACGGCTCGCCTGATTGACCCGAAAGACGCCGTGTTTGTCCGTGTAGAAGGCTAGGGGCTTGCCAAAGCGCTCCAGATAGGTACGCACCAGGCGGGCGTAATTGTGAAAGCTTTCCTGGTCCACGAAAAGCAGTCCCAGAAGTTTTCCGGTGGCATCATCGATTAATACCAGCAATGTGCAGATCGGCCCGCGATCTTCGAACCAAGCGTGAGGCGAACCGTCCATTTGCACCAGTTCCCCAAAGCAAGCTCGCCGCTCGCGCATCTGGTGCACCACGAGCTTCGCAATTTTACGAGGCTTCCATAAATCCTCCGCGATCATGATCTGGCGCACACTTTCATCCGAGATCGAGAGCTTCTCCACCTCCCCCAATTTCTCACAGGCTAAGGTCGGACCAAAGCCTTTATATTTCCCATGTAGAAAGTTGAACGCCTTGTGCTTTAGCTTCTCGTTCAGTTGGTTGGGGCTGGCTCGTCCCCGCCGTTTCGACACCAAGCCCGCCGCTCCCGAGCGACGATAGGCGCTTCGCAATCGTTTGACTTGCCGCACACTGAGATCCAACATCTTGGCGGCCTCCTTCTGTCTCAGCCGCTTTTCTGCCAGCCGCTGCATCACTTCCGACTGAAAGGAGCAGTCACTCCGCAATCTGCTTAATTCTTTTGTGCTCATGTTTAGTAGTTCATCCACTTTCTGTCCCTTTCTGGAAGGGGACATTATAACTTTGGGGAAAAGGGACACTTTACCTTTGGTAAAAGGGGACTCTCCTACTTTGGGCTAACAAAAGATTGGGTGCTCTTGACAGATTATTAGTGCTTGATTAGAATGTCATCGATAACGGGATCGATAACGGGATCGATAACGGGATCGATAACGATGTATACGAAAACAGGACGAACGACCATAAAGAAAGTGGCTTCTGTAGCAGGGGTGTCTACACAAACTGTGTCGCGTGTGATCAACGATCGGCCCGACGTTTCAGCTGAAACCCGTAAACACATCCAAGAAGTGATTGAAAAGCTGGGTTATCAGCCAAGTGCGCTCGCTCGTAGCCTAATCCATCAGCGTAGCTACACGTTGGGGGTCGTTACTACTGGCTTGAAATTTATCGGCCCATCCCAGACATTAAGCGGAATTGCCAGCGTGGCGGAAGAAGCCGGATACTCACTAATATTAAAGGAACTTCTTAGTTCTGATGCAAATGATACGTTGTCAATATTCCAAGCGTTGCTTTCGCGCCATGTCGATGGAATCATCTGGGCTGTGCCCGAGATTGGGGAGAATTGAAATTGGATCAAGCAGCAATCCTTGGATCCGGGAGTTCCTATTGTCTATTTGACCATGGAGCCTCAAGAGAATATCTCCATCGTCTCCGTCGATAATTATCTTGGGGGAAGAATGGCGATGTCTCATTTGCTCGAACAGGGATTTCGAAATATCGGGCATATCTCGGGTCCGCTAGATTGGTGGGAGGCCCGTCAGCGCATGGCAGCTTGGAAAGATGCTTTGGCCGATGCCGGCCTTGAGTGTCGTGACGAGTTCTGGGTGGAAGGAAATTGGTCTCCTGCCAGCGGCGCCCAGGCGATCGAAAAACTCTTTGAACAATATTCCGGCATGGATGCGGTCTTTGTTGCCAATGATCAAATGGCCCTGAGTGTTCTGCAAGCCGCTTATCGGAGAGGGTTGAAAATCCCCGAGAACCTTGGGGTCGTTGGCTTTGATAATATCGCTGAATCAGCCTATTTCTGGCCGGCGCTAACGACCGTACAGCAGGATCAATATGCTGTCGCCAAGGTAGCAGTAGAAGAAATCATCAGAATCATCGAATTGGGCTGGCGGGGGGTGGAATTGATCGAGTTCAAATCAATCAAGCTTGCGCCAGCATTAGTCGTAAGGCGAAGTTCGGTTTGCCTTACCCAGAGTGACAGTGACGAAGGAGGTGATGCATCTGGCAAACGAATGACGAAGTTCGATAAAAATGAGGAAGCGCTTGTTAGAGATTAATTTCTCCAAGCAAGCATCCCCAAGTCTGCGATTTAGCTCTTGGATATACCAAGAGCATCGTCGCTGACTCATTTTGCTCTACGCATCTCCGTAAGGAGAAACCAAACCCTCTAATTAGGAGAGAAGATCATGTTTCGCTTAAAGACACTCGTTTTTCTCGTTGTTGTTGCTGCAATGGCGCTAGCCGCCTGCGCACCGGCTCCAACAGCAGCCCCAACAGCCGCCCCGGCTCCTACGACTGCCCCGGCAATGCCGGCTGCTACGACTGCCCCGGCTGCTACGACTGCCCCCGCCGCGGCTGCTACGACTGCCCCGGCTGCTTCTGGCCCGACGCCCTATAATACGCCTGGCCCTGTCCCAACGACTAACGTAACTGCTGAGCCTACGTTCGACGCTTCCCAAACCAAAGCGGCCTGCGCACCCAATTGCCAATATAAAGATATGGTAATGTGCTTCCCCCAGGAAGGTGCTGAAAGCGACTGGCGCACGGCTGACACGGCTTCATTCAAAGATACCGCCGCAAAGTTGGGCGTCAAGCAGTATATATTCTCGGATGCGCAGCAGAAGCAGGAAAACCAGATCTCTGCCGTCCGTGCCTGTATCCAACAGGGCGTGAGTGTAATTGCTCTGCCCCCTGTAGTTGAAGATGGCTGGGAGGCTGTCCTCACCGAAGCCAAGAATGCCAAGATTCCGGTCATTCTCGTGGACCGCACCGCGAGTGCTCCTGATAACTTGTGGGCCTCTCACATTGGTTCCGATTTTGAATTGGAAGGCAGACGAGGCGCCGCGGTATTCAACACCCTGATGCCGAATGGTGGTGCTATTCTTGAAGTCTCTGGTACCACGGGTTCTGGCGCGGCGGTTGGCCGGTCAACAGGCATGAAGGAAGGCCTCAATCCTAACATCAAGATTTTGGATTCTCAGACAGGTGACTTTACCCGTGCGGAAGCTGTTCCAGTGGTGCAAGCTTTCACGCAGAAATATAAAGCCGGCACAGATTACCAAGGCATTGAATTCCAGAATGATGATATGGGCGAGGGCGGAGTCCAAGTGTTGAAGGCCGCTGGTGTCACACCCGGTCAACTCGATATCATCGGCTTCGACGGTACCCGCGCTGGATTCCAAGAGATGGTGAATGGCTGGTATCAAGCTGACGTTGAATGCAATCCACTGCTTGGCCCGCAGGTATTCGATATGGCTTTGAAACTCATGAACGGCCAAAATATACCTCATGAAGTTCTCAGCAACGAAACCGTATACTTCCCGTGGCAAGCTCAACAATTACTGCCGACTCGCCAATACTAAATCTTTCTGGCCGTCAGTAAGTTCCTAGGACATTAGTCCTTTCGAACAAGCGTATAAATGAGAAGCGGCATTGTGAAACGCCGCTTCTCAGCTAAAAAATAGTCCTATCCTCAAAAAGGGATAAACCTATGACAGATGCAAGCGATTTTATCTTGACCATGAGTAACATCTCGAAATTTTTTCCAGGCGTCAATGCTTTGGAGAATGTGGATTTCTCCCTGAAACGAGGTGAGGTTCACGCCTTGTTAGGTGAGAATGGGGCTGGAAAATCCACCCTGATTAAGGTACTGACCGGGGTTGAACACCCTGATACGGGAAAAATTGAATTGAACGGTGAAGCCATTCAGCCGCGGTCTCCTCAGCACTCTCAGGAAATAGGCATCAGCACAGTGTATCAGGAAGTCAACTTGTGCACCAATATTTCCATTGCCGAAAATATTATGCTAGGCCGTGAGCCTCATCGTTTTGGCAGTATTGACCGGAAAAAAATGAATGAGCTAGCCAGTCGGGCGATTGGGCAACTCGGGATTGAAGTGGATGTGACCCGGTCATTGGGTTCCTTTTCAGTCGCGATCCAGCAGATGGTGGCGATTGCGCGGGCTCTCGAGGTTTCATTCACCAAGATCCTGATCTTGGACGAGCCAACTTCCAGTCTCTCTGTCCATGAAACAGAGCAGCTTTTTGACGTAATGCGGAAGCTGAAGAGTGAAGGAATGGCTATCATCTTCATTACCCATTTCTTGGATCAGGTATACGAGATTGCCGATAGAATTACTGTGCTGCGAAACGGGAAACTAGTAGGAACTTATGATACGGCGGCCCTGCCGCCTCTTGAATTAATTACGAAAATGATCGGACGAACTTTGACCGATCTTGAAGACATGACAAAGCTCAAGGTTGAAAGCAGACGACATATTATTAAAGACGATGCCCTGCTTGAGGCGAAAGGACTTGGCCGTACAGGTTCCATAAAACCATTTGACCTGAATTTGCATGGGGGAGAAGTTGTTGGTCTGGCTGGCCTGCTTGGTTCAGGGCGTACCGAAGTGGTACAGCTTTTATTTGGTCTTGACCAGCCTGATAGTGGTTCGATCACCATGGATGGCAAACAGGTTACGAATTACTCCCCGATTCATTCCATCGAGCGGGGTGTGGCACTTTGCCCGGAGGACCGAAAAGCCGAAGGGATTATTCCCGACTTGACCGTGAGGGAGAATATCATCCTGGCTATGCAAGCCCACTTGGGCTGGTTTAAGTATATGAGCTTGAAAAAACAATATGAGATCGCGGACAAATATATCAAGCTGCTGAATATCTCTACCCCCTCAGCCGATCAACCAGTCAAAAACCTGAGCGGCGGTAACCAACAAAAGGTGATCCTCGCTCGTTGGCTTGCCACGAACCCTCGGCTTTTGATTCTGGACGAACCCACTAGAGGCATTGATGTGGGCACAAAGGCCGAAATTCAAAAATTGGTGCTTTCGCTCGCCGAGGAAGGCAAATCCTGCGTATTCATTTCGTCTGAGTTGGATGAGGTTTTGCGCACCAGCCACCGTATCATTGTATTACGTGATCAGAAGAAGGTTACTGAGTTTAGTGGCGAAGTTGATGAACAAAAAGTCATGCAAGCAATCGCTGGAAGTGAATTGCAATGACAAAGTCTAAAGACTCTTTTGATGGGAGAAAGATCACTAAGAATCAACTCTTCTTTGTGGGTATCAGCAGCCGCATGGCGGTGATGCGTAATCACAACAAGGCGGCGAAATATCCTGACCAATGTGATCGATCAGACCATTATCCAAACTATGGCAGGTAATTCATGAAGAATCTGACTTAATCGCATTCGCAACAACCAGATATTCTGGCCGCTGGTGGCTTGGATTCTTATCTTGGTATTTGATGCTATCCTTGAGCCACAGTTCTTCAAAATTGGTATCATGCAGGACCCTCTGTACGGACCTCATTTATACGGTAATCTGATTGATATCTTCACGGACGCCGCGCCACTCATATTGGTGGCAATTGGAATGACATTGGTGATTGCCACTGGCGGCGTTGATCTCTCTGTTGGTGCCGTGATCGCGATCTCGGCTGCAATGGGCGCTGTGTTGATCAACCCGGTGCTGGGCAATACACTGGTCCTTAGTACGATTGCAGCCGCAAATATAACGCATACTCCATTGGCATTCATCATCCTGGCTGACCTGGGAGCCGGCGTGCTTTGTGGTTTATGGAACGGAATGCTTGTGTCCAGACTGAGAATCCAACCGATGGTTGCCACGTTGATCCTGATGGTTGCAGGTCGTGGAATTGCCCAACTCATCACCAACGGAGCAATCATGACCATTTACTATACTCCCTATTTTTGGTTTGGAAATGGTTTTATTTTGGGTTTGCCGGTCTCGATTTATATTGTTGCGGTAGTATTGCTCTTGGGTTGGGTATTGGTGCGAAAGACCGCCATCGGCTTGTTCATTGAGTCGGTTGGAACCAACGCCAAAGCGACGTACTATAGCGGCATCAGCGAACAGAACGTCAAATTGTTAGCCTATGTGTTCTGCGGGCTTTGTGGCGCGGTCGCCGGTTTGATCCTCAGTTCCTTTACGCACAGCGCAGACGGAAATAACAATGGTTTGAACTATGAGTTGGATGCCATTTTGTCGGTCGTTATGGGCGGAACCTTGATGACAGGCGGGCGATTCTCCCTGCTTGCCAGTGCGATTGGAGCGGTCGTTATCTGGACTTTTACCGTCACACTCTATAGCCTGGGTGTGCCAGCCAATACATTGTTAGCTGCCAAGGCTGTGTTGGTCTTGCTGGTTATTCTGCTCTACTCCGATTACTCCCGCCGTTTGATGAATCAAATATTCGAGCGAAGAAGAGGTTCTCAACATGACACAGCGAATTAAAACCTTCGTTTTGCAATATGGTGCACTACTATTAACCTTTGCGGTCTTCATCGTGCTTTATTTTTTAGGCGGTCAGCTGTATCCCGTTATGCAGAAGCCACAGGTGTTTTTCAATCTGTTCATTAATGACAACAGTCTGCTACTTGTTTCGATTGGGCAGACGATGGTGATCCTTACCGGCGGGATTGACCTTTCGGTGGGCGGGATGATTGCCCTGGTTAGCACTGCTTCCGCAGTATTGCTTCGGAACGGAGTAAGCCCGTACATTGTCATACCGTTGATGATCATTATGGGTATTGCGATTGGGACTCTGATGGGTTGGATTATTCAGACGCTGAAGGTTCAGCCTTTCATTGCGACCTTAATGGGCCTTTTCTTTGCACGCGGCATGGCTTATATCATCAGCCTGCTTTCTGTGACCATTACAAACGACCTTTATTTAAAGATAGCGCTGACACCGATCTATATTCCGTTCTTACCAAAAGTGTATGTTTATCCTACAGCTTTGGTTGGTCCCATTATGTTGTTAGTCGCGATTTACCTGAGCTTTTTCACACGCTTTGGTCGCACGATCTATGCGATGGGCAATAGCGAACAATCCGCGCTGCTAATGGGTCTGCCGGTCGCTCGTACAAAGATTACGGTTTATGCGTTCAGCGGCTTATGTTCAGCTCTGGCAGGAATTGTCTTCAGCATGTCATTGCTGGCAGGTTATGGGCAGTTTGCAACCGGTATGGAGCTTGACTCTATTGCCGCGGTAGTGATAGGAGGAACTGCATTAAGTGGTGGCCTCGGCAATGTCCTTGGCACCTTATTTGGCGTAATGATCCATGGTACGATTGTGTCCATTCTTGAATTCAATGGCACATTGAGCTCATGGTGGACTAGGATTGCTGTTGGCCTGCTGACCTTGATCGCGATCGGAATTCAAAGCTTGTTCTACGTTAGGAAAACCCCATCTAAATAAGCTATGAATGCAAGGTATGGTCACTGAAGTGGAACTCAGCACCAAATTGGAGCGCGTCCGCAAATTATTTTCCGATCCAACCCTGACGCGCTCCAATTTGGTTGGCGAACAAAAGGATGAAGCTTTGATTTAAATGGCAGATTGACTGATTATTAAAATTCAAATCGGTAATCATAAAATAAGAAGACTGGCCATTCTTGTACAAGAATGGCCGGGAATCAAACAAAAAATATTTTATGAGACATTGGATAGGTGAAGGTTATCTGCCTGTAAGCACTTGGAGACTTAAGATACTAGGATGAACCTATCCCTGCAATCTGCGTGAAGGCGAGAGGTTATCCGCTAAGGCGATTGGCATGTCTAACTTGAATCTATGCTGGTTCTCTGAAGATGGGAGTGGCGACACGAAACTGAAACATCCATTTATACTGGGACATGAGTTTGCAGGGAAAACCAAAAATGGTTAATGGGTGGCGGTTAATCCGACGATCCCCACATTTGGCATTGCGAACTTTGCCAGTTGCAACTCAACAGCCTGCGCGGCTGGGACGCCTTTTTAGATGCCAGCATATTATAATTATATTACCCTATTTTCTCAAGGAGAATTCATTATGACAGATCTAAAAGAATATGAAGTCTGGTTCGTCACGGGGAGTCAGCATTTATACGGTAATGCCGCGTTGAAAGTAGTGGCAGAACATTCAAAAGAAATGTCGGAGGGCTTATCCAAGGCCAAACAAATCCCTGTCAAAGTTATTTTCAAGCCAGTGGTCACCACACCGGAAGCAATTTACGAGTTGTGCTTGGATGCGAATAATTCGAAGAATTGTGTCGGCCTGATTACCTGGATGCACACTTTTTCGCCGGCGAAAATGTGGATTGCCGGCTTGCATGCTTTGAAGAAACCCTTCGTTCACCTGCACACTCAATTCAACCGTGATTTGCCGTGGTCATCCATCGACATGGATTTCATGAACCTTAATCAGTCCGCTCACGGCGACCGCGAGTTTGGCTTCATCGGAAGCAGAATGCGACTGAATCGTAAGGTGATAGTCGGCTTTTGGCAGGATGAAGAAGTTTTGCAAAGTCTAAGTATTTGGATGCGAGCGGCTTGTGCTTGGCACGATATGCAGGGTGCGAAAATTGCCCGCTTTGGCGATAACATGCGTGATGTTGCAGTGACCGAGGGTGATAAAGTTGAGGCACAGATTCATTTCGGTTACTCAGTGAACGGTTACGGCGTAGGAGAGCTTGTCAAATATGTCAACGAAGCGACGGATGCCGCGATTGATAAACTGGTCGCTGAATATGAGGATCAATATGTTCTTGTTGATGCGTTGCGCCAGAATGGCGCGCAGCGTCAAGCCTTGCGCGAGGCCGCTCGAATCGAAATCGGGATGAGGGCCTTCCTGGAAAATGGCCATTTCAAAGCCTTTACTACTACCTTCGAGGATCTGCATGGCCTGACCCAGCTGCCAGGTCTGGCCGTACAACGCTTGATGGCCAATGGTTATGGATTTGGAGCGGAAGGCGATTGGAAGACCGCGGCTTTGGTCCGGGCGATGAAGGTCATGAGCCGCGGGCTGGAGGGCGGCAACTCCTTCATGGAAGATTACACTTATGACTTCAAATCTACCAAGCCCAAAGTGCTTGGCGCTCATATGCTGGAAGTTTGCGAATCGATTGCTGGAAAAAAACCGTCACTGGAAGTTCATCCTCTTTCCATTGGAGGCAAAGCTGACCCGCCTCGATTGGTGTTCAACGTTCGGCAAGGACCGGCAATCAACGCAACCGTACTGGACATGGGGAATTGGTTCCGGATGGTTGTCAACGAAGTGGATGTTGTTAAACCCGATCAACCTTTGTCCAAGCTGCCGGTTGCGAGCGCGGTGTGGATTCCAAGGCCTGATCTCAAAACGGCGGCGGGGGCTTGGATTTTAGCCGGTGGTGCCCATCATACTGGCTTTAGTCAATCTGTGACTAAAGAGCACCTTGAAGATTTTGCCGAGATGGCCGATATGGAATTTCTGTTGATTGATAACGAAACGAAGTTATCGGAATTCAAGAAAGAACTGCGGTGGAATGATCTCTACTATAGCCTTGAGCGATCAGGTCGGTGATTTCTCTGCGCGGTATCGGCATGGATTGGTAAACATTGCAGATGAAGGACGGATAGGACCATGATCCGAAAGACAAGGGACTTTTGATGACAGAATTTGAATTGAAAAGCAGGAAGATTCAGGATCTTATAGAGCGCCATCATCTTGGTGCTTTGCTGTTGCGTCAGGTGGGGAGTTTTGCGTGGGCAACTTGTGGCGCGTCTTCCTATGTGAACACGGCGGCAACGAATGGAGCAGCCTCACTTTTAATTACGCCTTCAGGGCGCTATGTCATTACAGATAACATGGAGGCAGGCCGCTTGAAGCAGGAAGAACATTTGGAAGAGCAGGGATGGAAATTTCGCATTTCGCCGTGGTATGAAACGAATGAGGCGGTTGCCCAATTGACGCACTCATTGAAGTTCGGTGCGGATTCTCCTCATCCGGGCGCGGTGGACCTCTCCGCTGAGATTTCTCAGATGCGATCGGCTCTGGGACCCGAAGAGGGGGAGCGCTTCCGAAAGCTCAGCACGCTTTGTGCCGAGGCGATGGATCAAGCCATCCGTTCGGTGCGTCCGGGAATGACTGAATATGAGATTGCCGGAATCCTGGGCAACACGGTCCAGCAGCGCGGCGTACAGCCGATTGTCAACCTGATTGCAACTGACGAACGCATCTTTCGTTTTCGCCATCCGCTGCCGACCGAGAAAAAGCTGGACCAATATGCCATGTTGATATTGTGCGGTCGAAAGTGGGGCCTGATCTGTTCGATCACTCGTTTGATTTACTTCGGCCATCTACCAGACGAAGTGCAACGCAAATCCAAAGCTGTAGCAGCCATTGATGCTCGATTGATCATGGCCACTCGCCCCGGAAGAAAACTCTGCGATGTCTTTAACGAAGCCGCTCAAGCTTATAGCGAGCAGGGTTTTCCAGACGAATGGAAATTGCACCATCAAGGTGGCTTGGCAGGATATGAGCCGCGTGAGTCCTTTGGCACGCCCACCTCGGATAATGTAATATCGGTTGGTCAAGTATTTGCCTGGAACCCTTCCATCGCTGGCGCTAAGTCCGAAGATACTATTTTGATTGGCTCGGAGAGAAATGAGGTGCTTACCAGCATCTCAGGCTGGCCGACGCTGAAGGTAAGCTTGGACGGACAAGAAATTGAACGGCCGGCAATCCTGGAGATCAATTGAAAGTTGCCCATCTGCATTCCATTTATGGGAGATGAATATGAATCGAAACGATATCCAACAAGCAATTGAAAGCGGAAAGACTATTCTTGGCGTCGAATTCGGATCGACCCGTATCAAAGCTGTGCTAATCGGCGAGGATCACACGCCGATCGCATCGGGAACCTATGATTGGGAAAATCGATATGAAAACGGCGTCTGGACATATAGTCTCGAAGATATTTGGATGGGCCTGCAGGAAAGCTATCGGAAGCTGAGCAACGATGTTTTCCAGAATTACGGTGTTCCGCTCCGGATCATTGGCGCCATCGGTTTCAGTGCGATGATGCACGGCTATATGGCGTTTGACAAGGATGGAAACCTACTCGTCCCGTTTCGTACATGGCGAAACACCATCACCGGGAAGGCAGCCAAGAAACTCACGGACCTGTTCCAATTCAACATTCCTCAGCGCTGGAGCATAGCCCACGTCTATCAGGCGATATTGAATAAGGAATCCCATGTCAAGGATATCGACCACCAGACCACGCTGGCAGGTTATGTACATTGGAAACTGACCGGACAAAAGGTGTTGGGCGTTGGCGAAGCCTCCGGTATGTTCCCTATTGACAGCAAGACTAATAACTACAATAAACGCATGATGAAGCTGTTCAATGAACAGCTTAAAGCAAAAAAGCTTCCTTGGAAACTCCAGGACATTCTGCCCAAGGTCCTTGTGGCTGGAGATGCTGCTGGCGTTCTCACCGAAGGAGGGGCAAAGCTGCTTGATCCCACGGGTCAACTACAAGCTGGCATCCCGCTCTGCCCACCCGAAGGCGACGCAGGCACTGGCATGGTCGCAACTAACAGCGTTGCCGTACGAACCGGCAACGTCTCCGCGGGAACCTCCGTCTTTGCCATGATCGTTTTGGAAAAAGCTTTGTCGAAACTCTATCCCGAGATTGACATGGTGACGACGCCCACAGGCAAGCCTGTGGCCATGGTCCATAGCAACAACTGCACATCCGATATCAATGCATGGTTTGGTCTCTTCCGGGAATTCGCCGAGGCGCTGGGCGTGAAGACCGATCAATCTGCATTGTTTGAAATGCTTTATCAAAAGGCACTCGCAGGCGATGCAGATGGCGGCGGGCTTCTCGCCTACAATTACTTTTCGGGCGAGCCTATTACGCATCTTGAAGAGGGGCGGCCACTGTTCGTCCGTATGCCCGAAAGCCGTTTTACACTTTCGAACTTCATGCGTGCGCATTTGTTCTCGGCGCTTGGCACATTGAAGATCGGATTGGATATCCTCTTTGAACAGGAGCGGGTAAAGATCGACAAGGTACTCGGTCATGGTGGATTCTTCAAAACAAAGGAAGTGGGTCAAAGGATCATGGCGGCGGCGATGAATGTCCCCGTTTCTGTGATGGAGACCGCCGGCGAGGGCGGCGCATGGGGGATTGCCTTGCTTGCCTCCTATATGATCCATAAGGCAGAGAATGAACCCCTGGAAGCCTATCTCTCCAACAAGGTCTTTGCCGGGGAAAATGGCACGACGATAGCCCCCGATCGAGGCGATGTCACTAGCTTTACAGCGTTTATGGAACGTTACAAAAATGGACTAATCATAGAAAGAACCGCCGTGGACGCGCTGAAGTAGAAGATATACGATAAAGAAGCAAGGCAGTGATTTGACATTCGATCATTCGAATATCGAGTATTAGATATCTGGAGATGACTATGCTTGAAAAATTAAAAGAGCAGCTTTACGAACTTCATCTTGAACTGCCAAAGAATAATCTGGTGAAGTGGACTGGCGGCAACGTCAGTGCGCGTGACCCGTTGACAGGTTTTGTCGTGATCAAACCCTCCGGTCTGCGTTACGAAGCGCTGCGCCCGGAGCACATGGTCGTTCTGGATCTGGATGGCAAGCGCGTGGAGGGCGATCTGAAACCCTCCTCGGATACTGCCAGCCATCTTTATATTTACCACCATCGCCCGGATATCAACGGCATAGTCCACACGCATTCGCCCTATGCGACGGCTTTTGCCGCGCTGGGCAAGCCGATCCCGGTTTATCTCACGGCCATGGGCGATGAGTTCGGCGGGCCCGTCCCGTGCGGCGGCTTTGCGTTGATCGGCAGCGAGGCCATTGGACAAGTGGTGGTTGATTCCATCGGCGATTCTCCGGCGGTGCTGCTCAAGAACCACGGAGTGTTCACGGTGGGCCCCTCTGCGGAAGCGGCCGTGAAGGCCGCGGTCATGGTCGAAGATGTGGCTCATACGGTTTGGATTGCCCTGCAAATGGGCCAGCCCGATGAGATCGCACCGGAGAATGTTGCCAAATTGCACCACCGTTATACCCACGAGTACGGACAGTAAGCGTCATCCGGGCAAAGAAGTCTTCATCCTGCGGTCGCCGAGTGATTCCTTGCAATCGCTTGGCGGCTGCTCCCGCTTGCCAGATGGTTACTCTACTCGCTGGACACTTGCTTGCCGTTGTTGGGCGAGTCCTTCGAGCCGATTGAATCCATCTTTACTAATTGTAGTAGGTCTTTCATTTGAGTTTAGATGTGATATGGAATGATTAGGATCATGGTGCTGAGCATGTAAATGGATGCATATTTGTAAAGTCGCAAGTTGGTTTGATCAGATGGATTAATAACCACAGTTGCTGAAAGAAAGAGCAAAACTGCGCTCAATACAATAATCAATGCAAGAATGCCTTCTGCGACGCCAATCCAAATCGATGCGACGCTCATGGCGAGACCAGCGATAATGCTTGAAGTCGCAATGGCAACGCGAGTGAATTGATTTCCGTACGTGGATGGGAACGTGGGAACGCCCGCGTTTTTATAATCATCGAAGAACTTCAAACTAAAGGTCAAAGTATGCGTCGGGATCCAGAACAAGATTGCCGCCGCAAGCAGAACTCCAATCGGGTCCACTCTGCCAACAGCGAGCACGCGTCCCGAAAGAACCGGCATCGCCCCTGAAATCCCGCCCCAAACAATAGCCCAGCATGTGCGGCGTTTGAGCCACATGCTGTAAATCACCACATCGAAAAATAGACCAGCGAAGACCACCAGCCCATAAAGAAGATTCACCCAAAATGCCCAGCCGATTCCGATGATGGATATGATCAATCCAAGCCGCAGGACTTCATTCGGCGTTACCTGCCCGGCTGAAGTCGGACGCTTGTGCGTGCGCTTCATCTTTGCATCGATATCGCGATCCCACCACATGTTCAGAATGGTCGAGCCACTGATCGCAAGAAATAAACTTGGGATCATTTGCAAAAAACTATTCCAATGAATATCAGCATGTGCACTTAAATAACCTGCCATGCCGGTCATCAATAGCAAACCGGTTTGCAATGATTTGATCAGATGCCAGTAGAGGCGGAATTTTGTCGCGATGGTTTTCATGGAATGCTCCTTTAAGAATGCATGCCGAAGTTCAAAGAAATAAGCAGGGGCAAGTATACATGTTTCCGCCTGTGCCTGTCCACGCACTTAACATTTGCTCATGATGGATTTATAAAATGAGCCCTTATCCCGCCTTAGCAAATCATCCGTTGTCTCACGGCGGACGATCTCATTGACGCGGCCTTCCTCGAGCCACAATACTGCTGGGCGCCGAGCACCATTGTAATTGGACGCCATACTCAAGTGATATGCGCCGCTAACGGGGATCGCGATCAATTCACCCTCTTCAACTTGAGGCATGGACAAATCTTCGATAACGACATCGCCTGATTCGCAATATGGTCCTGCAATGGAAACCTTCTCGCTCATATCTCGACCGAAGCCGGTTACCGTTAAACAAGAATATCTCGCACCATATAACGCGTGCCGCGGATTATCTGCCATACCGCCGTTGGTCAGCAACCAAACTTTTTCGCCGCGTCTCTTCACCGCACCGACTCGATAAATAGCAACTCCGGCGCGCGCGATCAAGCTTCGACCCGGCTCAAGGTGAAGATGTGGAAGCGATAAGCCGCGCGCCTTGCATCCTTCAATGATCGCTTCTGCAATACCTTGTACATAATCTTCGATCTCCGGCTGAGGCAATTCATCTTCGTGATATGCCACGCCCCATCCTCCGCCGGGACAAAAATGCCACGGGTCTCCAAAGTCAATTTGTTTGGATAAATCCAATGCCAAATCGATGGCCGGGATCAATGGCTCAGGATTTCGGAAATTAGAACCTTGATGAAAATGAATTCCTTTTAGCGGTAAATTGTTTTGTTTGCAGAACACGGCAGCTTCGATGATTTCCTCGCACGTCATCCCGAATTTGCTATCCTGTTGACCAGTCTGCGTATGAACATGATGGGTTGCAACTGCGAGGCCGGGTTGGAGCCGAAGCCAAAGATTGGGGAATGGGGATTGGTGAATAGAGAATGGTTCTGCGAGGCGCTGCAGTTCGGCGAGGTTGTCAACAACGATGGCGCCTGCATGTTGAATTGCAGATTTTAAATCAGCAGCGGATTTGTTCACTCCATGCACAAGGATGTTTTCACGTTGCACCTTCCCTGCGACCGCGATGGCAATTTCCCCTTCGCCGGTGCAATCCAACCATAAATGATGATATTGAGTCCATTGTGCGATGGCTTTGCAAAGGAATGCTTTGCCCGCATAAGTGATATCCGCCGGAGCTGGATAATATGCTTTCAACGCGCCTTGGTATGCGGCAACGGAGTCATCCACGGTGGCGCGGTCATAAATATATAACGGAGTCCCGTATTGGTCGGCGAGGGACGCGAGGTTGTGTCCCGCGATGGTCAGGGAGTCATTTCGAATGCGAGTTGAATCTGGGAACAGCGCCAGCCGATCAGAGATCAAGAATGGCGCAGGTTTATTGACTGCCAAAGAATAGATTCCACCAAATTTGCCAGTTGGGCACGGGAGTTGGGGAAGGAGTGGGCTCAGACTCTTGTACGGGTGCGCCGCCATCCTTGCCAACCGGTATCACAGATTGATCACCGGGTTGAGCATAACGTCCTTCTTCACGCGCCCAATCCTGCACCGCTTGGTCTGATGCGGCATAGGTCGCTTGTACCTCTAATGCCGTATGGGTTTGCATCCCTTGAGTTACCTGGGCTTGAAGAACGCCGTCTTGTTTTTGGAGTCGGTTCAGGGACTCCAAACGATTGTTGAAATCTATGATGACCAGGATCAGGAATAAAATCCCGGCAAACACAGCGATGCGGCGCAGATTGATCGAAAAGCGACCCATGATGCCTTTATCTTACCCGTTGTTGGGAAGGTTGGCAAGAATGCAACCTTCTGTTACAATCACCCCCCGTTGAGCGTAGTACCCTTCGCGCAACAAAAAATCTTTTTCCAGAAAGGGCTTGAATAGAATGAAAGTATTGTTGATCAAGGACGTTTACAAACTGGGACGTGCCGGGGACGTGAAGAAAGTCGCAGATGGTTATGGCCGTAACTTTTTGCTGATGCACGGAATGGCTGTGTTAGCCACGCCCGGTGCGATGACGACCGCCGAGAAAATCCGCAAGCAGGCTGAGGTCAAACGCACCGCGCTTAACACGGAACTCAAGGACCTTGCTGATCATATCAATGGCATCACGCTGACGTTTTCTGCCAAGGCTGGTGAAACAGGCAAACTGTACGGCTCGATTACGACACAGGATATCGCCACAGCAATTCAGGAACAGACGCGTTACGAAGTCAAGCGCCAGCAGATTGATATGCAACCTATCCGCGAAGCAGGCGAATTCAAAGCGCATGTCCGCTTGACTATGGATCTCATGCCTGAGATCAAAATCATCGTTCACCGCGAAGGCGAAGCGGCAGAGGCTGAAGCGGAAACCGCGCAGCAGGCTGAAGAAAAACCGAAGCGCACGCCGCGTGGCAGAAAGAAAGCCGAAGAGACAAAGCCAGCGGATGAGGCTGCGCCTAAAGAGTAAGGATCGTAATTAAAAAGAAATCCATCACCGGCTTCGAATGAGCCGGTGATGTTGTGTTAAAAATAATAATGTAGTCTTTTGGAATCTCATGACTGAATCTATCGGATCAACACTCAAACAAAGGCGGGAAGCGCGGCATCTTTCCATCGAGCAGGTAGCCGAACAAACGCGGATTCGCGCACATTATCTTCAGGCGCTCGAGAACGATGATCTTTCGGCGATCCCGTCCATGGTGCAGGCACGCGGTTTTTTGCGAAACTACTCTGAGTTTCTTGGCTTGACTCTAGATGAGTTATCTTCGACGGCGCGTTCATCCGAAGAAGCGCAATTACCAGCTTCACCAGCCGCTTCGACTGCGGAACCTATAGCGGCTCCTACTCAATCCAATTTATCCGCATCTGATTCCCAGCCACGCCCAAGTTTTTTTGGCGGCTTGCGTGATCGCTTGGCGCGGCGTCCATCGGCCGAAGCTGTGGCTCCTGAACTGGAATCTTCCGTTCCGTCTGCGCCGCAACCAGAGCCCGAAGTGTTCGTTCCTGTTCGCACACATGAAGAATTGCCCGTAGCGCCCGAAGAATCCAGCCAGATTGAAACGAAGCCCATTGCTGAATCTGAGCCAGCCGCAAAACCCGCGCGAGTTCGGAAAGCTTCCAGTAATAAGACATCCACTAAAAAGCCAGTGAGAGCAAAGGCTGAAAAAACGAAATCATCCAGGACGGGTTCAGGCAGAAAAACGCAAGTAAAAAAAAAGATAATGTAGTTGCCTTAGCGGAAAATCAGCTCCCTGAAGAAGAAAATATCGTTGAAGGACCAGTCTCGACCGAGACGCGTGTTCTCGCCGCGCAAGTCGAGTTTCTGTCGTCCGTGCCGCCGACTGATGAAACCGAATCGCAGGCCGGCCAAACCATCGCCTTGGATGAAAAGCGGCAAGATGAAGCGCCTGCTCTCGAAGAAGTCCCGCAAGTAAATATTGAAAGCGAAGTTCAGCCTGCCGCGCCACTGGACCTGGAAGCCCGCATCGCTGTTGGGCGCGCCGCGCTCTCAGCGTGGATATTAAGGTTCAGAGAATCATTGAACCGTCCTAAGTCGCGCACATGGCAAAGCGCTCAGGAAGAGGCAGAGAAAAAATTAGGAACCGAAGCCGAAGCGGCCGCCGAATCAAATATTCAGGATTTCAATCCGCCGATCCCATCTATTGAACTCATCACAATCGTCCCAGCAGATTTTTAGCGATCTAGGTCAGCAATTGAGACAACGGCGCGAGATGCTCAGTCTTACCACTGAAGAAGTGGAACGGCACATCCACGTGCGCGCCGCGTTTCTACATGCGTTGGAGCGCGGGGCGCTGGAGGACTTACCCTCAATGGTGCAGACGCGCGGAATTTTTTCCAACTACGCCAGCTTTTTGGATCTCGATGTTGATTTGCTTATGTTGCGCTTTGCAGAGGGCTTGCAAGTGCGGCATCGCGAACGGCATCCGCAAAAACCAATGCATGGCAGATCCATCAAAGTCAATGATAAAGTGCCGCCCTTGAGTACGTTCATCGCCGGGGATTTGTTGATCGGCGGCGGCATGATCATCCTTCTAATCCTTTTTACGATTTGGGGTGTAAGCCGCGTGGTGGTAATGCATGCCCAGTTCTATCCGCAGGCGACCGCGCCCGAGATCTCTAATGCTCTAGTAGTGACTTTCCAACCTACCATTCCTCAAGCCCAAGGAGTGACTCTGATCCCTGCGCAAGATACTCCTTCGACGGCCACGCCTGCCGTAACATCCATCACTGCGACGTTGCCTGCGAACGTCAATGTAGAACTTAATGTTGTCGCGGTCGAGCGCACTTATATGCGCGTGACTGCGGACGGAAAAGTTCAATTCGATGGGGAGGCCGTTCCAGGTACGGCCTATCCGTATGAAGCAAAAAACCAAGTGGAGATTCTGGTCGGGAGCGCCTCGGCGCTTTCCATTACATATAACGGCCGCAACCTCGGCTTGATGGGCAACTTTGGTCAAGTCGTTGATAATATTTATGCGGCACAAGGCGTCATGACTCCAACAGCTACGCCTTTGCCTACGGGCACCGCGACTCCTCGTTTCTCGCCCACGCCGACCATTACACCCTCTTTAATACCTACACCTACTGGAGAATAATCTTGAATTCAAAAACTTTTCATTTAGTGTCTTTGGGTTGTGCAAAAAACACCGTTGATTTTGATTCTGATGGCTCAATTATTGTTACGTGATGGCTACCGTGCTGTAAACCGGCCTGAGCAGGCGAGTGTTTTGATCGTTAACACCTGCGGTTTTATTGGCCCGGCCAAACAAGAATCCATTAACACTTTGCGCGAGCTGGCGGAAGTGAAACACAACGGTCAACTCCTGATTGCGGCCGGATGTTTGACCCAGCGCTATGGGGCAGAGGTCGCAAAACAAGTTCAAGGAATTGATGGCATTCTCGGCACGCGGCGCTGGATGGACATTGTGCAGGTCGTGCGTGAATTGCGTAAGGGACCGCATCCTGAGACACTTTATCATTTGCCGACGGATGCCGCCACCGTCGGGATCGACCCTGAAAGGGCGCAGGGCGTTGAAGCGGATATCGTTCGAGCGAGCGTTGCTGGCGCTTCAGCTTATCTCAAAATCGCTGATGGATGCCGTCGTCCCTGTGCCTTCTGTGCCATTCCACTAATCAAAGGCACGGCGGTCAGTCGTCCGATTGAGACGATCCTTGACGAGGCGCGTCGTCTGCGTAATCGCGGCGTGCGTGAATTGATTCTCATCGCACAAGACACCACTGATTATGGTCATGATCTTGGAATCAAGGATGGGCTTGCGGTCCTGCTTGAGCAATTAACGGATACTGTTCCGGAGATGGATTGGCTCCGCATCATGTACGCCTATCCCGGCTATGTCACTGACCGCCTGATTGAGGTCATGTCAACACGCAAACAAGCTCTGCCGTATCTTGATATGCCGCTTCAACATGCTCATCCTAATACGTTATCTCGCATGAAGCGTCCGTCGAATATTGAATGGGTGCATAAAACGTTGTCAAAGATGCGCGCTTCCATTCCCAATTTGGCGATCCGCACGACGTTTATTGTGGGTTATCCCGGTGAGACTGAAGAGGAATTTCAAGCTTTGATTGATTTCGTAAAAGAGATTCGTTTCGACCGCGTCGGAACGTTTCAATTTTCCTTCGAGCCGGGGACGACCTCCGAGCCTCTCGGTGACCCGGTTCCGGCTGAAGTCAAGCAGGAACGTTATGAGCGGCTGATGGAACTTCAGCAGTCCATCTCGCTTCAAATCAATCAATTATATGTGGGTAAGACGTTGGATGTTTTGATCGAAGGCTACGATAACGGAATTTCAATTGGACGCTCGTATCGCGAACGTGCCTGAAATCGACGGCATGGTGTTGGTTGAAGCAAAAGCAAAGGTGGGCGAGATCGTGCCTGTAAAAATCAGCGGTGCAATGGCATACGACTTGACTGCTGTACCGGTTCCACAGCTGATCCAAATTTAGGGTTTATGCGGCTCGCATGAACGCCGTGGCGCCAAGGATTAGTATCGCCAGAATCAAATTGGCGCGCAAAAGCCAGGCTGCGCGGCCTTGTAATTTCACTACCTCATCCTGGCTTGCTTTATCTTTTCTCAATAACAGGCGCCGAATGGTCGGAAAGACATCCCAAGTTTGCACCGCGCTGACCACGATCAGCCCTACCACCAGAATGTGCTTGACCAAAATGGCAATCGTCCATTGATTGCTTACCGAAAGAAAACCGTTGTAATGAACATTGAGGCTCATCTGGAACAAGCCCGTTATGATCAATAGACTTATGCTGAACCATACGGCCGGTTCCATCCGCTTTTGGATGGCAGCAATCAGATTCAACTCATCCAATGGGTTCAGAGTCCGCGCGACGGGCAGGACGAGGATCGAAGTCGCGACCAAACTCCCGACTAAAGTAACCGCGGCCAGGAAGTGAATCCAGAACGTTAATGTTAGAGCCCAATCAGGAATGGTAGGCATTTTTTAAGGTGTCGGAATAGCTGGCGCAGCGGGTGCAACCGGCACCGCGGTTGGCGGATAGCACTTAGTATATGCCTGGGTGAAATTCCTTGACGCTGTTTGATCCATATTCCCGATGGCCTGTGCCGCCTGGTATTGTTTGACCGCATCACAAAACCGACTCTGTGCAAATAGTTGATCGCCGTAACGCTCCGCTGCGATTTGATAACGCTGGCCGGCCGACATCGTACCATCCCACATCGCCGGATAAGCAGTATAAACCTGGGCCAGTTCGTTGGCCGCGGTGGCCCAATCCACCTGCCAGAAGCTGGCGGCGTCGATGTAGAGTTCTGCTCCATCGTACAAAGACTTGGCGTCATGGTCAAGCGGAGCGAAGCGCGAGGCCAGATCCAATTCGTAAACGCCGCCTTCGAGGTTTCCCTGTTTGGTGATCAAGTCCACGCCATAGTTGCGGAGTGCATAATAATACATGCCGTCCACCTGTGGGGCGTTGAAGGACGGATCCTTCTTGCGAAGCTGATCTAGTTCTGTTAGGGCATCGGCCCAATTGCTGGCTGCGACCAATTGCTGGGCAGTGCTAAACATCGCCTGCTGGTCACGCACATCGGGGGTCGGTGTGAGAGTCGGCGTCTGGGTGGCGGTTGGAACGCTCATGATAATGAGCAGCTTGGTCATTTCAGTCTGTGCGCCCGGAAAAGATGGATCGTTCTGTATGATAAAGTTGAGACGCTGCTTCGCATCATCATAATTTTTGAACTGCTCATCCACCAACGCGCGTTGGAACTGGTCCATCAATTGTTGATTAACTAATTGCGTCTTGGCATCAACGCGGGTGGCGATTGCGCTTTCATAGCCGCCAAACGCGGCCAATGCCAGCAAAACGATTACGCCGAGGACGCCGATCAAAATGGATCGCCAACGCGGCGCTTTCTTGACAGGTTTGAGGGGTTGAGTGTTTCCAATGCTTTCAGACATGGCGATTATTATACTCTACGGTATTTGGATTTTCGCTATTCTCATCCTTTCCTAACTTCAAGAATAGGCGGACTTCTCCATTGACGATCACTAGCGCGATGATCGTGCCGATGATCATTCCAAGGATGGCGGTAATCACCGCGCCACCTGGAAGCATCACGGCCAGACCGTAGGCCGCGCCGCCGCCAAAAAAAGCGGCGACCAGCCCTTTGATTAATGAACCGTCAATCTTAATTGGTTCTTTCATGCGGCGGCTAAGGATGATCAACATTACGATGGCTTCAACGGTCAATGAAATTTCAGCAAAGGCGATTGCCGGCGCGCCGATTGATTCAAAGAAGACCAGCGTTGAAATACCGATGGCCATATAAACGACCAACCGCACAACAATGGTAGCTAGCGGAATCTGCGCTTCCTTGCGCGCATAGAATGCTCGCGCCGCGATTTCTTGAATCGCATAACCGCAGAGAGTCAGCATGTAGACGCGGGCAGTAGCGGTGAGCAAGTTTGCGCCAGCTTCATCCAAATGGAATGCCGCGCGTATCAGCGGATGCATTCCCGCAGCCATGATCGCACCCGCGGGCAGAGTTAACACGATCAAAACCTGGAGGGCCTTCTCGATCGTTTGACGGAATCCGTTCCAGTCGGCGCGCGCTGCGAGTTCGGAAAGAGTTGGAAGGATGGCGGTCGCAATCGCGGTTCCTAGTAACGTTTCAGGAACCTGCATGATCATCCAGCCGTTGGTGATGGCCGAGAACGCGCCGGTTTGCCCAAGCCGTGAGGCGAGATTTGCGCGTACCATAAACATCAACTGCACGCCGAGCACAGTCAATAGGCGCGGCCAGAGCACCTTGAACATTTCGATCAAAGCCGGATCACGAAGATCGAGCGAGGCAGTCCAATGGAATCCATATCGGATGAGGCCGGGGATTTGAATGGCGAGATGAAGCGCCGCGCCGAGGATCACGCCATAGACCAATCCGTAAACACCGAGGCCAAAAGCTGGGAGTTTGATTGGCCCAAATGCATAAGGAGTGTTTGGCGCCAGAATCAACGCGCCGAATATTTGCCCGATGTTATACATGATTGGAGCCAGAGCCGGAAGGAAGAAATGTTGATTGGCTTGCAAGGCCGCGATGACGAGGCCGCTAATAGAGAAAATGAAAGTTGCGATCAGGTCAATACGCATCAGACTCGCGATGAAATGTTGTTCGTCCGGGCTGACACCCGGCGCGATCCACAAGCGGATGATCGGTTCTGCAAAAATCGCAACCAGCGCGGCGCCGATGCCGGTGACGAGAAAAGCAAGATTGGCGACGCGTGAAAATAAATTCCATGCTGATTCGCGTCCGCGCAAAGTCAGGGTTTGAGTCAGAACCGGGATCATTGCCATCGCTAAAGCGCTGCCCGAAAAGATCGCCACCTCCCAGCTTGGCAGGAGATCGGCGAAATAGAAAGCGTCCAATTGGGAAGAGAGTTGGAATTGGCGCAGGATGATGATCGTGCGCGCAAAGGCTAGCAATTTATCGAGTGTGAAAAAGAATCCGAGCAGGAGCGAGACGCGGGTGAGGAAGGAAAGTTTCTTCATGAGCAGTATTTAACCACAAATAAACCGGATTTTTGCATCCGGTTTATCTTTCATTTGTTTCTGCTTATGTTTGGATTTCATTTGTCATTGCAGGTGTGGAAATCTGCAATTTATGGAACCAAAATAATCTTTCCTTTCGATTGACGATCTTCAAGATAGCGCTGGGCCTCGGCGGCTTGCGAGAGGGGGAACGTTTGGTCAATTTGTACCTTTAGTTCACCGTTCATGATCCATCGGAACAAATCACCGGTTCGTTCGAGAATCTCGGCGCGGTCGGCGATATAGTGGGCCAGAAAGGGGCGGGTCAGGAATATGGAACCCTTCACGTTAAGGGTCTGCGGGTCGATCGGCGCCACCGGCCCGGAGGATTGGCCGTATAGAACCATGTATCCGCGCCGCCTGAGGCAGTTCAAACTCTTGTCGAATGTATCCTTGCCCACTGAGTCGTAAACCACGTCCACGCCCATGCTGTTTGTAAGTCGCTTGACTTCGACTTCAAAATCAGCCTGAGTGTAAATGATCACATCATCCGCGCCCGCCGCTTTGGCAAGCGCGGCTTTTTCGACTTTGGAGGCGGTACCGATGACGCGTGCACCACACAATTTCGCGATCTGCACTAGCAGTTGTCCCGTACCACCGCCCGCGGCGTGGACTAGTGCCGTTTCGCCTTTCTTCAGCGGATAGGTGCTGTGAGTAAGATAATGAGCGGTCATGCCCTGAACCATGATGGCGACCGCCTGATTAGGATTCACAGCCGTTGGGATCTGAATCAGCCGCCAGGCAGGTGCGATTGCATATTCGGCATACGTGCCTTGCACACTGGCAAAGGTGACACGGTCACCCGGCTTGATATCCTTAACATTCGGGCCGACCGCCTCGACGGTACCGGCCGCTTCCTGCCCAAGCGTCAGCGGCAGCGGAGTTCTGATAGCGGCCGAGGCGGTGGTAGATGTCAATGAAGTTGACTCCGCTGACTTCGATCTTCACCCGCGCTTCGCCCTCCTTCGGCTCCGGCAGAGGGACCTCTTCATATTTAAGGGCGTCGAGCCCTCCATACTGATGAATACGTACAGCTTTCATATCTGCTCCTGATTCGCCTCAAACGATTTCGATTTTTTCATCAATGACTTGACCGTCTTGCCAATTCGCATGTACCCATTTTGCCACAGATTGCATGGATTGTTCAAGATATACATGATCGTTTCCAATCATCGCACAACCGATGACGGCTTCCTGCCATGAGTTCCTGCAAATCCATTTCCGCGGCAGAGATGTTGAACTCGCGGCGCAGACGGGCGATCAGCGGCTTGATTCGTCTGCGTTTTTCTTTGAGCGAAGCGCACGCGGGAAGATGAAGATGAATGGTGAGGGTGGCGAGCATTTCTATTTGAATATATTAAAGAGGAAATAAATACATATTCCCCAACCAAATGCTATTCTAAATATTCCCTGAAAGAAAGCGTAGGATCCATGATAAATATATCTAACCTTTACGTATTCATTTCTAATGATAACGATTAGACCGCTTAGGCCAAATAAGAAAAGAGCCGGAACCGCAAAAAATAAATAAAATTGATTGTTGCTCATTTTATTTACCATTGAAGGCGATAAGTAAGCTAGAATTCCGAACCCGACCCACCATAAAATACCAATTGTCATTGGCAAGTTAGTTAGATGCAATATATATACTTTCCACCCCGATCTTTCCAGATCGTTGTTATCATCTATGCCACCATCATCATTTTCTCTGTCATTGCTTGTAGGTTCATCTGGTATGAAATTTTGCATGTTCGTATCCTTCTAGACCTCTTAGACCAGTTCGACTAAAATGACTATCTATGAACATCGAAACCGCCTACAACTCTGCTCTCGATTATCTCTACTCGTTTGTAGATTATAGCCTCAAACATTCGTCCGAGCTTGCCAAGGCAGATTTCAACCTCGACCGTATGCGCGCGCTGATGGTTGAACTCGGTCATCCCGAAGCCAAATATCCCATCATCCACGTGGCTGGGACAAAAGGCAAGGGTTCAGTCTCCGCCTTGTGTGCATCGGCATTGCAAGCCGCTGGATATAAAGTTGGCTTGTATACTTCGCCGCACTTGTTGGATTACACCGAGCGAATTCAAATCAATGGTCAGCTAGTTTCGCATCAAAGCTTGGTGGAATTGGTTGAACAAGTCAAACCAGTGGTGGCGAAGATTCCCAAGCTCACAACTTTTGAAATCACTACTGCGCTTGGCTATTTATATTTTGCTCAACAAAATGTGGACGCGGCAGTCATTGAAGTTGGACTCGGTGGTCGCCTCGATGCGACGAATGTGGTCACGCCCAACGTTGCAGTCATCACTTCGCTATCGTATGATCATATGGCAGTTTTGGGAAATACTTTGGCGCTAATCGCTGGTGAAAAGGCCGGTATCATTAAGCCCGGCGTGCCAGTCGTCTCTGTGCCGCAAAAGGATGAAGCCTTGGAAGTATTGGTGCGAATCGCTAAAGAACGAAACGCGCCTTTTATTTTAGTCGGTCGCGACATTGCTTTCAAGCCGTTAAGTCATTCGCTGGATGGACAGAGTTTACAGATTTCAGGTTTGCGTTTGAGTATTCCCTTGCTTGGCATTCATCAAATTGAAAATGCCGCCACAGCGTACGCGGCGCTCAAAGCCAGCGGTTTGAAAATTTCAGACGATCAAGTTCGCAAAGGATTTGCCGAAGTCAAATGGCCGGCGCGCTTTGAAGTCACGCGGCGCGATCCGCCCGTGATCTTTGACTCGGCACATAACCAGGATTCATTTGTGCGGCTTTGTCAGGCCCTCGATGATTATTTTCCGAACAAACTGGTTTATCTGATCTTCGGCGCGTCCGAAGATAAAAATATTCCCGGTATGTTTGCGGAGATTAAGCCGAGGGTCAAGAAAATGTTCATCACGCGCGCAGATCATCCGCGCGCGCTTGAGCCGGAGAAAATCATCGAGTTGGCGCGGCAGGCTGAAATCCCGAATGAAGCGGCGGCATCCGTCGAAGCCGCGTTCGCGCGGGCGCTGGACTTGTCTGAAAAAGATGGTAGCATTGTATTATCCGCTGGTTCGATGTTCGTAACGGCAGAAGTCATGAAGGCATGGAAAAAACGAGAAGCGAATGAATAACGATTGGAACGAAGAAGACAATTTTAATTTAGCGTTATCGCAGCGCACGGAGGAACTGTATCGGGTTCCCAACTACGAGGCGGGTGAAGACGGCTTGATCGAAGCGTCGGTCATGCCGCTGCGCGATCTGGTGGTATTCCCGCGCATGGTCGCGCCGATCTTTATCGGGCGCGAATCATCGCTGGTTGCGGTGCAGGATGCACAGGCAAAAAATCAAACCGTGATCGGGCTTGTGCAAAAAGATCCCGAAGTGGATGATCCGAAGCCTTCCGACTTTTTGCCCATCGGCATCGAGATGGCGGTGGGGCGGTTGCTTTCGATGCCCGATGGTTCATCGTCGGCGCTGGTGCAGGGACGCCGACGAGTCGAGATTGTGGACTTTACGCGCACGCGTCCGTTCATGAAGGTGCGCGCCCGCATCATCTTCGAACCGACCACGGCTGACCGTCAAACGCAGGCTTTGATGCGTTCCGTGCTTGATCTGTTTGATCGCTGCGTTGAATTGGATCGCGCCATTCCCGAAGAAGCGCATCTCTTTGCGATGAATATCGCTGAGCCGGGTTGGCTGGCGGATATGATCGCCACGTCGCTTTCATTGAATTTTGAAGCCAAGTTGAGTCTGTTGACTTTGCTCGATCCACGCGGACGATTGCAAGCCGTCAACAAAATCCTGGCGCAGGAAGTGGATGTGCTGGAACTCGAAGACGAAATCCATTCGCGCGTTCAGAACGAAGTGGATAAAAGTCAGCGTGAGTTTTATCTGCGCGAACAGATGAAACAAATCCAGGACGAATTGGGCGAGGGCGATATCTTCACGCGTGATGTAAAAGATTTGAAGGCAAAAATCGAAGCCGCGAATCTACCCGAAGAACCGAAAGCCGTTGCCGTGAAAGAATTGGAACGGCTGAATCAAATGCCGCCGATGGCGCCGGAAGTTGGCATTATCCGCACCTACCTTGATTGGATCCTGGATTTGCCGTGGACAAAATCCACGCCGGATAATCTCGACGTCAAACATGCTGCGAAGATTCTCGACCGCGATCATTATGGACTCAAGAAAGCCAAGGAAAGAATCCTTGAATACATCGCGGTGCGTTCGCTCAAGCCAAAGAAAGATCGTCAGCCCATTTTATGTTTTGTCGGACCGCCCGGAACCGGCAAAACATCCTTAGGTCGTTCCATTGCTGAAGCGCTCGGAAGAAAGTTCGCACGCGTCTCGTTGGGCGGCGTGCGCGATGAGGCCGAGATCCGTGGACATCGCCGCACATACATTGGCGCATTGCCAGGACGAATCCTGCAAACGATCAAGCGCGCCGGGACGGCCAATCCGCTTTTCATGCTGGATGAGATTGACAAGCTCTATTCTGATTTTCGCGGCGACCCGGCCTCGGCTATGCTTGAAGTGCTTGATCCCGAACAAAATAATTCGTTCAGTGACCATTATCTGGAAATGCCCTTTGATCTTTCCAAAGTAATGTTTGTGACTACGGCAAATTATCTCGGCTCGATTCCCGCCGCGTTGCTTGACCGCATGGAAGTGATCGAGTTCCCTGGATATATCGAGGAAGAAAAACTTGAGATTGCGAATCGTTATCTCATCCCGCGTCAGATCGATGAGAACGGGATTGCCGATATTGATTTAACATTCGAGATTGGCGCGCTTCAACGTATCATCCGCGAGTATACCTTTGAGGCGGGCGTCCGCAACCTCGAACGCGAGATCGGACGTATCAGCCGCAAAGTAGCGCGGCTCAAAGCGGAAGAGAAAAAATATCCAACGAAGATCACCGCAGATCTCATTGAGAAATTTCTCGACCCGCCGCAATACATTCCGCCCGAAGCGGAGAAGCAGGATGAAGTCGGGGTTGTTCAATCGCTGGCGTGGACGGAGAATGGCGGCGAGATCATGCCGGTCGAAGTTGCAGTGCTCGAAGGCAAGGGTTCATTGCAGATGACGGGCCAGCTCGGGGACGTGATGCAAGAATCGGGGCAAGCGGCGCTTACGTATATCAAATCACGCGCCGCAGCGCTTGGCATCGAGATGGAAGTCTTCGAACGCATGGATATTCATTTGCACATGCCCGAAGGCGCAATCCCAAAAGACGGGCCGTCCGCTGGCATCACAATCGCAACCGCGATGATCTCCGCATTGACGGGTCGCCCCGTTTATCATCAGGTTGGCATGACTGGCGAGATCACGTTGCGTGGACGCGTCCTGCCAATCGGCGGCGTGCGCGAAAAAGTTTTGGCGGCGTATCGCGCAGGATTGAAAGTGGTTCTGCTCCCCGAAAAGAATCTCAAGGATTTATATGAGGTTCCAAAAGCAGCGCGGTCCGAAATGAGGATTATTCCAGTCACGCACATGGATCAAGTGATAGAACTTTCCATCGCGCCTGAGGCGGTCATTGAGCCGCCGAAGCCGCGTAAACGAACGAATGAAGAGAATCCTGAAGAACCGGAATAATTTTGGAAGGACTTATCAATCACTCTGATAGTTTGGATTGGTTATGATGTCGAATTCTCTCAAAGGTCAAGTTGTTCTTATCACGGGCGCATCCTCCGGTTTTGGCGAGGACACGGCGCGGCTCTTTGCAAAAGAGGGATGCAAAGTTGTGCTGGCCGCGCGCCGCTTGGATCGCCTGCAAAAGCTGGCAGAGGAGATCCAAACAGCAGGCGGCGAAGCGCTCGCGGTTCCGGTGGATGTGACCCAGCGCGATGAGATCGAAGTGATGGTGCAATCCGCGTTGGATGTTTACGGCCAGATTGATGTCCTTTTCAACAACGCGGGCTTTGGTCGAACTCGATTGGCTCGAAAATCTGGATATGGGACGCGATATCGATACTCAAGTGAATGTCAATTTGCTGGGCGTGATTCAGGTGACGCGCGCGGTGCTCCCGTACATGTTGAAACAGGGATACGGACACATCATCAATATGTCTTCCGTTGCAGGTTGGATTGCGGCGCCGCTTTATACAATTTATTCCGCTACCAAATTTGGTGTGCGTGCTTTCACCGATGCTTTGCGCCGCGAAGTTTCTCCATTTGGAATCAAAGTTTCAGGGATCTATCCCGGACCTGCAGAGACCGAGTTCGGGCAACATACGGGCAATTCCAAAACCAAACGCAGTTTGGATATGTTTAAAGGTTTATCCATGACGTCCAAGTATGTGGCTCGCCGCGTCGTGGAACTGGCAAAACATCCGCGCCGGGTGGTGATCATTCCGTGGTGGTACCGCATTGTCATTGGATTTGATGCTCTGTTTCCGAATTTGGTGGATTGGTTCTTAAAACAATTTTTCGTTCGCCGAAATCATAAGCTTGAAATGAAGTAGGGTTTACATTTGGACTCAACCCGACTCGAAAAACTTTATACCGCGCTCGCTCAATCCGGATTGGACGCGGTGGTCATCAACCCCGGGCCGACTCTCACCTATTTATCGGGTTTGAAATTCCATCTTATGGAGCGACCGGTGGTGTTGCTGGTGGCTCAAGGAAAAGATCCCGTCATTGTTTTGCCTGAACTTGAATCGTCGAAGGTGAATCATTTTCCTTATAAAGTGAATGCGTTTGCTTATGGTGAGAATCCATCTGAGTGGGACGTCGTCTTTCGCAAAGCGGTTCAATCGCTTGACCTCGATGGAAAGAAAATTGGCGTTGAGCCGCGTCAACTGCGTTTGCTGGAATTTCGTCATGTCGGTGCTGGCGCTCCCGAAGCGGATTTTCCGGATGCGTCAGAGGCGCTGGCGTCTCTACGTTTGCGCAAAGATGCTTCCGAAGTCGAGGCGATGAGGCGGGCCGTCAAAGTCGCGCAGGATGCGCTTGAAGCGACAATTCCTTTCATTAAAGTTGGTATGACCGAAAAAGAAATCGTATCGGAGTTAACGCTTCAAATGTTGAAGCATGGCTCTGAATCCGAATTACCATTTCCACCGATCGTTTCTGCTGGACCAAATTCTGCGAATCCACATGCGTCTCCATCGGATCGAAAACTTCAACACGGCGATTTGCTGATTGTGGATTGGGGCGCGATCGTGGATGGTTATATCTCTGATCTGACGCGCACGTTCGCGGTGGGGGATGTCGAGCCGGAGTTCAAGAAAATTGCCAAGATCGTATTGAAGGCAAATGAAGCTGGTCGTGCGGCGGGACGTCCCGGTGTCCCGTGTGCGAACGTGGATAAAGCCGCGCGTGCCGTGATCGAGCAAGCGGGTTACGGAAAATATTTTACGCATCGCACGGGTCATGGCATTGGCATGGAAGGACATGAAGAGCCATATATGCGCGGTGATAACATGCAAATGCTTTATCCCGGGATGGCCTATACGGTGGAACCGGAAATCTATTTGCCTGAGCGCGGCGGTGTGCGGATCGAAGATAACGTGGTGGTCACGAAAGACGGCGTGGAAATTCTGAGCGATATGCCGCGCGAGTTGCAAGTTATAGGATAATATCTAGGGAGTTAATTATGGCCGATGAAAATAAATCAAGTCTTTGCCCGATTTGTTGCGAAGAATTTAAAGTAAAGGAGATACCTGCCAAATATCCTCAATCAATAATTACCTGTGAACGATGTGGAAAATATGTCATCGACAATGCTTTAACAATTCTTACTAGAGGAGCCTGGTATGAAGTAAGACATTTAGTTAGTGCTTGGATAAGGCGTAAGAATAAAGAAGGTATCACACCTGTTGTTGGTCAAGGAGCAACGCGAGAACAATTATCATCGCCTGGGTGGTGGAGTGATCAATTTAAACACATGGGCTTTCCTGAAACAACTATTACTAAATTGGATGCTTTACTTAAGGCTTATGCCGAAAGCATCAAAGGAGATTATCTAGGGCAAATTACCTCAGGTCAGCCCTATCTGATTGCGGAAATCGCAGCAAGCAATATGAGCGAATTGAATGGATTAACAAACCTTCTTCGCCAATTAGGTTATCTCGATAGTATGTCTAGGATCACAGCACAAGGATGGTTGTATCTTGATGAGATACTTAAATCTGAAATCCTGAATAATTCGGCATTTATTGCGATGTGGTTTAGCGATATTACAAAGGAATACCGCAAGGCAGTAATTCCTGCTGTTGAATATTGTGGTTATAAGCCCGTGATCGTAGATCAAGAAGAATATAACGGCTTTGTTATGGATCAAGTTGTGTCTTTAGTTAAACAAGCCCGTTTTCTGGTTGCCGATTTTACTTCCAGACCAGAGGCCAATATTGATGGGAAAATAAAAAACGGAGTCCGTGGAGGAGTGTATTGGGAAGCAGGTATGGCTTATGGGGAAAATAAACCTGTAATCCATACATGTGAGGAAAACGCAGACGCAAAAGCCAGAATTCATTTTGACGTTGACCAATACAACACAATATTTTGGAAAAGAGATGAGCTAAACACCGAGATTCGTTCGTTAGATGAAACCAGAGAAAATCCAACTTTTGCCGAGAGACTTGCTGCTCGAATTTTGGCAACGGTTGGTAGAGGTAATTATCAACAAGAGCAAAAACCGTAGGTCGACTCCAGGTAATTTACATTTATCCTAAGCAAAATGATACGTAACTGGACAAGATGGATTCTTTCAAGTATTATTATGCGGTTGTATTATTGAATATTAAAGTGGTATTGGGGTGCCCCGATTTGCAATTAAGATGAGGCTCGCCTTATCGCAAATTCGGCAGGTATACACTGATTTCAGAAAAGTAGGGATTGTGGCAGTTTTTTCCAAAGACCTTGGCATTGATTTAGGAACCATGTTTACCCGCCTTGCAGATAGCACGCAAGTGCTCCTCCAGGAGCCAACAATTGTTGCTATTGCAGTGGAAGAACAAAAGATGGTGGCGGCTGGTCAGCAGGCGCGTGATATGGTGGGACGTGTTCCGGATAGCATCGAGGTGGCTCGTCCGCTTCGGAACGGCGTGATCGCTGATTATGAAATCACCGAAACCTTGCTTTCCTATTTGCTTCAGCGGGTCAGCGGATCATTACGCGTCTTTCGTCCGCGCACGATGATTTCCGTGCCTTATGGCGTGACCAGCGTGGAGCGGCGCGCGGTTTATGAAGCGGTGATGGAAGCCGGTTCGCGCGAGACCTCGCTGATTCAACAATCGCTGGCGGCCGCGCTCGGCATTGATCTGCCGATTGGTTCGCCTTCCGGCAACATGGTGATTTGTCTTGGCGGCGGTTGCACGGAAGCTTCGGTCATGGCGATGTATAGTATCGTGTCAGCGGATACTTTGCGAAAAGGCGGCATGGATTTCGATGAAGCCATCATCAATTATATTCGCCGCAAATATGGAGTGATCATCGGTCAGGCTACAGCCGAACAGCTTAAGATCAAGATCGGCGCGGCGGTTCCGCAGGATACGGAAAACAGCATGGAAGTCCAGGGACAGGATCAGGTGACGGGTTTGCCGCGTCCCATTACATTGGTGACCGGCGAGATCGTTGAAGCGTTACAGGATCCGCTTAAGGAAGTGGCAGAGACGTGCCGCCGTGTTCTTGAGAAGACTCCGCCCGAGCTGGTGGCCGATATCATTGATCGCGGCGTTGCTTTGTGCGGCGGCGGCGCGCTTCTGCGGGGTGTGGATAAATTATTGACCAAGTCGCTTGGCATTCCGGCTTATCTAGTTGACAATCCAATGACCTGCGTGGTGGAAGGCGCCGTACGCGGACTCGGCATGATGAACATTCTAAAGCGGAGCCTGCCTCAGGTCTAACGAGAATGATGCGAAAACAAAAAGGCGTCCACATGTGGACGCCTTTTTTCATCAAGTATTTTCTTCCTATAAATAATAGGTCATTCTCTGAAGATGGGTGGCAGGATCAATATATTGAACGTGGACGGCATTGGGTACATTCAAGCTAATGGGCGCATAATTCAAGATAGCTTTGATGCCTGCTTGTACAAGTTTTTCTGCCGTAGCCTGCGCGGCGGCGGCGGGAACGGTTAGCATGGCGATTTTTATGTTTGCATTGCAAATGCGTTCCACCATATTGACGGAATCCTCTACAACAAATTCGCCGATGCTTTTTCCGATTTTGGCCGGGTCATTATCAAAAAGCATTACGATGTGGAAGCCCCGATTAGTGAAACCCTGATAGTTGGACAACGCATGTCCAAGTTCGCCTGCGCCAATCACAGCTACATCCCACAGCCGGTTAACTTTAAGTATCTCACGCAGTTTGTCAACTAGAAAAGAAATGGGATATCCCGTGCCCTGCTTCCCAAATTCGCCGAACTGGGAAATATCCTTGCGGATCTGCGCTGCGGAAATCCCAACATGCTCACCCAATTCCTGTGAGGAGGTTGTCTTCATTCCTTTCTCGGCCATGCGCTGCAGTGCGCGGAGATAGATGGGCAGCCGCCCAACAATGATATCAGGAACCTTATCTGCATTCATTCTGTGCCCTCGCTTTGCTAGGTTTAGTTGAATCTACCATAAAATAAACATTTGTACAATTCCCCACAAATGGGAAACATAAAACTAAAGGCAGGCGAAATTCGCTTGCCTTTAGTTTATTAAATTTTATTCAGAGGGTAATTGATTCCTCATCCTGTTATTGTATTTGAAATGGTGGTTGTTGTGGTGGAGGCGGAGGTGCACCCGGGCCACCGTTGTGTTGGATTTGTGGAGCTTCACACAGGCCGGGCACGGTGCTGGTAGGGACGAAGCCCATGGCGAGACGGCAGGTGTTATCAATTTCAGCCAAAGCTTTGATGGGATAAACTTGAGGGTTCGCTTGATTGGGATCACCAGCCTGGGCATGGGTCATGTGGTCGTTGTAATCGAACTGGGATGGATCAATGTTGGCTCCAGCCCAGGCACCCATCGCAAAGGAAGAGGGATTCCCGATCATGGACAACTTGAATGCGATCTGCACTGTCTTTGGATCGTTGGGTGAAATGCGCACCCAAGCTCCATCGGTAAGGTTGCTTTTGCCTTGGTCGAAGACCAGCGTTTCATATCCGTCGCCGCCATCGGGCCGGGCATCTGCCGCCATCGCGACGACTCCACCGACATCGCCATCGGTATCCTTCCAAGCCTGAACGCCCTGGGTGGCCCAGGAAGTGGAGGATGGATTGGAAGCGCGGATGAGCCAATCGCCGCGGCCATCCTTGTTGAGGTCGAGTTCTGCGGCGTATTGAGCAGGGAGTTTTCCTTTTTTATCGGTGCCGGCAAGTGTGATAGTTAGGTATCCCCAGGTATCATCCTTGAAGCCTTCAATATGGACGATATCCATGTAGGGGAAATAGGTGTTCATGGTATTGGCGTTGAAAGGCCGCTCATATAGACCCTGAACAAAGCTATCACCGCCTGGAACATTTTTCGCATTGGCCATACTGGATGAATTATAGTCATCCGCCTGATCGAGGTGCTGAGACGGCAGGTCAACTGGCGAGACACCTGGATGAGCAGTCGGTGGTGGATCAATGGTTGCGGTGGGGGGATCACTGACTGTCGGCGCAAGGGTAGGGACTGCAGTAGGCTTGCTTGTTTCGGCACAAGCCACAATGGTCAGAAAGAGCATGAGCAATGCCCAGACCAAGTGAGTTGACTTTTTGATTTTCATTTTCTCTCCTTTAGCTATTTGGATATTAAACATCTACATTGTATCCATTTGCTTGAAAGGGGAAAATGACCTTTAAGTCATAGTACTTTTGGTTATTGCATATTTACCACGATAGGCAAATCTCCATAAAAGGCGAACGAATTAATCGTTCGCCTTTCTTGTGCGCCCAGCATGGGCGTTGACTAGAAGGTGAAAGACCTTTATGGAGGTTGATTGCACCAACCATTAGCGGAAGGCAAGGGCGTCACTGCGAGGTGAGGTCTGAAGGAAGCTGGAAGCAAATCTGCGACCTGATGAACAAGAAGCCCATCAGAGGCTGTGAGGTCGGGCGAGTTGGCAAGTGACAACGAAGCCCGAAGCAATCAAGGGCCGAAACAGTAAATGGGACAGGGATGCAGAGAAAGTCAACGTTCTTACCTGGGGAGGCCTGTCGTCCGGCTAACAAAGTAACCCTGGCAAGGATGTCAGATTGAGACGGCAGGAGTCAGCCGAGGCCATAGTACTGAGATTATTTTTCAGGAAGGGCTGAACATCGAGAGGATGAGTACGATGAGTAGTTCGCGGGATGAACATAGAAGACCGAATGCTTCGAATAGAAGAACTGCCGTGCAAACGAAATGGGTGAAGCCTATGGGAAGTTGCACAGAGGGTCGAGCCATCCCCGGCACGAGACAGAGGAAAATCCAGTTCAAGAATTTCTGTACCATTCTCGGTGAACCGCCGGATGCGGCCCCGCATGTCCGGTGGTGTGAGAGGGAGCGGTTAGCCGCCGCTCCCTACTCGATTTCTACTTGCAACCGCAGCTTCGAAAGCTGGCGATTCCGCCACTACATGAATAAGTCTTTCCGGGTGGACATTGACCACCGCCTCCCACATGCGCGGGCGTGGGAATTGTGCAGAGTCCTGGTACCTTAGTGGTAGGGACGAAGCCTATAGCGATCCGGCAGGTATTATCAATCTCGGCCAAGGCTTTGATGGGATAAACCTGAGGGTTAGCTTGATTGGGGTCACCGGCTTGGGCGTGAGTCATGTGATCGTTGTAATCGAACATGGATGGATCAATGTCAGCTCCGGCCCATCCGCCCATGGCATACGAAGATGGGTTCCCGAGCATGGAAAGCTTGAATGCAATTTGAACTGTGTTCGGATCGTTGGGCGAAATGCGCACCCATGCTCCATCGGTTAGACTGCCTTTGCTTTGATCGAAGACCAGGGTTTCATATCCATCGCCGCCACTAGGATTGTTATCTGCAACCATGAGTACGGCTCCGCCAACATCGCCATTGGTATCTTTCCAAGCCTGAACACCTTGCGTGGTCCAGGTAGGGGAAGATGGGTTAGAGGCGCGGATCAACCAATCACCGTGGCCATCCTTATTCAGGTCCAGCTCGACTGCATACTCGGCAGAGAGATGTCCATTCTGGTCGGTGCCGACCATGGCAATCGTCGCGTACCCCCAGGTATCGTCTTTAAATCCTTGAATGTTGACAATGTCCATGTAGGGGAAATAGGTGTCCATGGTGTTGGCATTGAAAGGCCGTTCATACGATCCTTGTACAAAATTATCGCCGGTCGTAACGCTTTTGGCAGTTGCCATGCTGGACGAATTTGCATCGTCATTTTGATCGAGACGCTGAGATGGCAGGTCAACTGGCGAAACACCTTGAGCAGTTGGCGATGCAGCGGGTGACGGCTCAATGGGTGGGGTGGGACTGCTACTGACTGTCGGCGCAAGGCTCGGGGCGGCGGTGGGCTTGCTCGTTCCGGAACAAGCCATAATGGTCAAAAAGAGCATTAGCAACGCCCAGACAAAACGGTTTGACATTTTGGGTTTCATTTTTTCTCCTCTGTGAAATAAATCATCATCATTGTATGCTTTAGCTGGGAACAAGAAAATAGCCTTTAAGTCATGATTATTTGAGTTTGGTTATCATGATGGTCTCCTTATCCCAAGGGAAATGCGTTCTGATTCTGTCGCGTTGGCGGGGTTGATTCTTCGACAGCTTCGGCATGGCCTCCTGGGCTCCTGGCGTGGCCGAGAGCGCCTGTGCTGTAGCAGGGCATGGCTGCATCCAACGACGGGTTGTGGTGGAAGTCCACCACAACGAAGGCCGCCAGCGGAACTTCCAAGTTGATGGTTTCGGCTCAGGACTTGCCGGGACACATTGCGCAGACGACGAAGTAAGCCTTCGGAGCCGCGAGGCTCCGAAACAGCCGACGGCGGCATGACGCCGCCTCGGCTGGCCCTCTGCCGCTCTCCGCATAGAACAGCGGACCTTCGGGCGGCACCTCCCTCAAATGCAAACTACATTTGGGGGAGGACAAGGTGGGCGGGGTTGCGCGCTAAATAGTTTGGAGTTATGCTTGATTTATCGATATCAATCGGGAATAGGATAAAATCTACTCATGCCTGCACCTGACACTGCCAATCATTGGTGGACTGCTTGAACGCAATCATCAATGATCGACGAGCCGGTCGATGGGTTGTATAGGTTGTCAGAGGATGAGATAAAGATGGTGGAAGGAAGATAGGAACCCTCATGAACATATCGCTAGGAAATGATAAGCGTCTCAGTAAAGCCTATATTGACTGGGAGCCTGCGCTTGATAGCACCAAGCCCAATGGACCGTTCAACCAGCAGGCGAGGAGCATGAAGGCGACCTGCTCATTTTCGTGCCGCGCAATATAAAAAGCAGGCTGATCGACCGAATGACCGGAAGCTACGGTTACTCCCATCTGGCTATCGATTGCGCCGAACTAGACCAGCCGACCGGTCGGCGTGTGATGATCGAAGCGACCATGAGCGATGTTGTGCATTATGCTCATCAGGATGAATACGGCGAGCGGCCCTTTGTGCGCATTCCTCTCAGAAAAACCGGAGTGAATGTGCAACAGTTCTGCGAGTGTGTCCTTTCGAGGATTGGCGAAAAATTTGGAAATATTCTAGTCACCTGACAGTTTAGCGAAAGAAGAGTTGATCGGCAAGGAAAATCGGGTAAAGTTGTTTTGCGACCAACATTTTGCCCGGAGGTTCGAATGCCGATCAACGAGACCTATCGTACTTGGATTCAGCGAATTTGTGAACTGCGTCCAAAACAACGAATCACCCAAGTTCAGAATTTTGTATGGTTGATCGTAGGAATTTATCATAGTCACTCTGTGCACTTGAGTAAGATTGCCGGAAACGTGATCAGCGATGCGAAGAACGAAAGTACGATCCGACGTTTGAGCCGATTTCTGGCGAACCCTGCGGTGGATGTGCGTCGTTGGTATAAACCGATTGCAAAGGGCTGGTTGCAATCACAGTTTGAACGGGTCGGCGAAATCCGTTTGATCATGGATGGCACTAAAATTGGTTTCAATCATCAGTTGCTCATGGTCTCTCTAGCCTTTCGCCACCGAGCCATTCCGATGGCCTGGACTTGGATCCCGTACGTTCGCGGTCATAGCACGGGCCAACGGCAGGTGAAGTTGTTGAAATATGTGCGTAGCCTGCTTCCTCCAAAAGCACCCGTTTTTGTGGTTGGAGACAGCGAATTTGGCTCGATTTTCGTACTTCGGCAACTCGATTTGTGGCATTGGTTCTATCTTTAGTTTCCGCTAACATAAAGCGGAAAAAGGGGTTCTTGGAGTGCTTTTTGCTATTCGTGCGAGGTGCCCTTTGGGTAAATGAGCAGTGACCGAGTTCTTTTTTCGAAGTCGCCCAGAAAGATTGACAACTTCGGGAAATGCGCGTCCTGCCAGTGTGCGGCGAAAACGACCAGGGGTTCTTTTGGGTATTCGATCCCAAAATCCTGTGGGGGTGGCGGGTGTGGTGGCTGCGAGAAAACTTAGAATAGAACCAGCCATGAGCGCCAGTTCCGGCAAACGCTGGATCATTTCTTCGGCATGAACAAATTGGCGATGAGCGCCAATCATCTGTTTAGCGCTCAAAGGGACTTGCTCGACCGGCCAACGGTCTTTGTATATGTTGCTGACACTGATCGGTTTGAGAACCACAGGAGTCGCTAACAACCAAGGGGTATCAAAATCGGGATCATAGATGGCGTAGACATCAAAGGTTTGATTGCAGGCATTCGGCGCGCAGTCAGGTAAAACCAAGTTACACCAAATCTCTGCTCGCAGGACATGACCCTGCTCTTCCCAACTTTGTATCTTATCCGGCGCAGTTGCGGCGATCACGTTTCCTTTATGCGCGCGTGCCAGCGGACGGATCAATTCTCCGTAGACAGGCATGCGCCCCACGCCACAATAATTCGGGAGCACGTTGCGGCGGGCTGTAAAGTTGCTTGCTAAACGCAACTCGTACTGCACTATCTCGGCTTCTTGTAGGTCACTCACCTTCACGCCTGCGTCGACTACCACAATTTCGTCCGGGAAAGCGTTTTCTTGATGTTTTTGAGAATGATCCTCCATAACCGCTTTTCACTCGGATCTTTGGGGTGAACGCGTTCAAACGCCTGCGGCAATGCGATCCGCTGTCCGTTGATTTCTCCCACCTTACCTACCACTCCAAAGATAACCGCTGGCAAAGCACGCCCAGCGGCTGGATGATAATGTTTGCTTGGACAGTTTTTCAAGGTCGGACGCCAAAAAGCGGTCACATCGGCTACCACAGGTTTGTATCCTTCATATTCATGTCGTTGCCACTCGGGCAAGCTTTCCACATGCTTGCTCCATTGCGCTATCAGAGTTGTGGTTTGCCAGACGCCACTATTGGTCGCTGCCCAAGCTCTGCGTACTGCTTTATCTTCCAAGCCAATGGCTTTCAAGGCAGGAAACAATGCGCCGCGACTCGGTAACAACTGCCCGCTCAAAAACGCCCAGAACACATGCAGCATCGCAAGATTTGTTCCAATGGGCAACCCTTCAAGTAGTTCGTCCAAAACGGTTATGGTATGATTCGTTTTGGTAATGGCGTTGTGGGATTTTTTCACAAAATAAGATTACCACGCTTTACGTCATTACCGCTTTCTTTATCTAATCCAGTTAGCGGAAACTAAAGTTCTATGTCTTGCGCCAAAAAGGTAACACTGGGTTGTGGCTCAACGAGCAGACCGGCTGGCAAGAATTAAGTAGCTTTGTTCAACAGGCTGGACAATCCGCTTGGTGTCCAAAGGCGTATTTGACCCAGGAAGAAATGTATCCGGTGTCCGTTTTGATTTACTGGCAAGTCGGTGAAAAGGAACCCTGGTGCCTCGCTACTAATCTGCCCGATGCAACTTTGACCGTGCGATATTACCGCAGAAGGATGTGGATCGAAGAGATGTTTGGAGACTTCGACTGGAAGGAGCAGTCACTTCGCAAAAAACACGGCTTTGATTTAGAAGGAACTATGCTTCATCACGCTGCTCGTTTGTCTCGCCTTACGTTAGCGGTGGCGTTCCTCTACGACTGGCTCCTTTCCGTGGGTAGCCAGACTATTCGCGCAGGCCTGCGTCATCTCGTGGATCGCAAAGATCGTCGCGATCTCAGCCTGTTCCAAATTGGTCTGCGCTTCATAGATCGAAAACTGTTACACTCGCTTTCATTCTCGGTGCCACTTTATGCTCGTTCCTAAAACTGTCCGGTGGCTAGGAAATATTGAGGTCTTAACTTTGGGTATTCTTGACAATCCCGCCCGGCAGATTTGTAGCGATCTCGCTACAAACTGTCTTCTAGAAGCAATGCGCAAGGAGTTTGTGCAATGCCACCGGGCGGCGATTATCCATCCGCTGGCTGCGGCACTGCATGAAAAATCAGACAGCACTTTGCGCCTCTTCATTAGCCCGAACGGATTCGTCGAATATTTTGGAGCACCACGAGGAAAGGATCTCGAAGGACCGAATCAACTGCTTGAACCTCAGCCTCAGGACAGCCGCAGAGCCGTCGGACTATTTCCGAGAATTTGGAAACATGGAGTTGCTCTTCTCACACATGGATAGCACCATCTAACCAATTGGTGAATAGGAATATAATGCCCAAAACAAAAGACAAGGCAATTGATCAACTGGTCACTACTTGGGGGAGGATGTATGGGTTGTCAGAGGATGTCCCCAAATGCGGGGATGTAAGATAAAGATTGTGGAAGGAGAATAGGTATGAATACTGCTGAAACTCAAGATATAGCCCGTAAGATGGCGGGCAGACTTGGATTTTGGGTTGCTATCTTAACGGCTCTATCCGCTGTGACCGCTTTCGCAATCGCAGTTGCGACCCCGCCGATATCCAGTCCCTTTTGCCAGAGTGGATGCGTTACATATCCGTATGCCAACGTAGTCTCATTCGTTCCGTATGATTATATTTGGATGTATCCGGGAATTCTTTTAACACCGATGTTCGTTATCCTCATGACATGTATCCACTATTATGTGGACGATGAAAAAAAGTTTTTCAGCCAGATAGGATTATGCTTTGCATTAATCTCTGCGGTTGCGATTACTACGGATTATTTCATTCAAATTGCCGTAATACAACCCAGTCTACTAAAAGGAGAAACAGAGGGCCTTGCACTTTTTTCGCAATATAATCCTCACGGCATCTTTATCGCTCTTGAAGACTTGGGATATTTGATGATGAGCTTGGCGTTTCTCTTTGCCGGTATAGTTTTTGTCAAAGATGAAAGGCTTGTGAGCGCCATACGATGGCTATTCATTCTAAGTTCCTTGATGTCAATCGGAGCATTCATTGTTCTTACTCTGATTTATGGGCAAAACTTAGAATATAGATTTGAAGTGACCATTATTACTATCAACTGGATAACCCTGATAGTTGCGGGGATTATGCTAAGCATGTTCTTCAAGCGTATTATGCGCCATTCATAATAAGCGATGGTCAAGCACGAATGGCAGGATGCCAAAAAGAAGTTTGAAAAGGCGTTATTAAAATACGCTTGCCCCTTCCCAGCCCCTACAAATTTGCACTTAGATTTGGGGGAGGGGAATTTATTGTAGAGGTAATTGTGATAACAAAGGAACATCGAGAGGAATTAGACCATGTCCGATGACACGAAGATACTTGTTAGAAATGCCAGAGATCAAGATATTCCGGCAGTTGAAGAAATCGATGCTGAAGCTTTCTCTCCTTACGGGACCGCAGAAAAGCTCGAAACGTTTCAGCTCCGACTGACGGCATTCCCACACGGTTTTATTATTCTGGTGGCAGATAATGAAATTGCGGCCTATGCTTGTTCGGAAAAATGGCTGACTGAGCGTGAGCCGGGCTTGGACGAGAATCCCATGACGACCCACCAAGCTGACGGTAGAATATTTTGTATCACAGCGATGGCTGTCAAAACGAACCATCGGGATAAAGGCTATGGTTTACTTATACTTGATAAACTTATTGAGATTGCCCACAGAGAAGGTTGTAGAAAAATTGTCTTAGAGACAACCCATGCCCAGGGTTTATTCCTGAAACGAGGCTTCAAGACGGTTCAAAGTCGCACTGAACGTGGGGTTTCGTTGGATGTGATGTCTCTCGATATAGAATCCTATGGCAGCAAAGCGTGAACAGCGGCGGCAGTCTCCTGCAGTTGGGGAATGAGTACATCGTTTCCTTCGATCATCCAGACAGATGAGCCCTGTAACCAGCACGCCAGTTCGGCCACAATAAAATCCCATTAATACTGGTCTTATGCAACTTGATTAACATCTCATGGCGAGGAGATCGTTCATGAATCCGATTAAATATTTTCTTTTGGCGTTATCTGTTCTGGCACTGCTTGCCTGCAATGCTGTCAGCAGCTTGGTCCCAACTTCAACACCGGTGGTCGTGGTTGTGACAGCTACTCCAAACCAAATTTCATCCGCGACATCACCGGCACCGACCGTGCAAGCTGCGTCTCCCGCGCCGACAGCTTCTGAAACTCTGGCAATCGCTCGTCAGAAGATCAAGCACATCGTGATCATCATGCAGGAGAATCGTTCATTCGATTCGTACTTCGGAACATACCCCGGCGCGAATGGATTTCCAACATCCAATGGCACGTTCACAGCCTGCGTGAATGACCCGGCGACTGGAAATTGCGTCTATCCCTATCATGATCCAGCGAATCTAAATTATGGCGGTCCACATAGCCAGGTTGATGCCACCAAAGATGTCGATAACGGCAAAATGGATGGATTTGTTGCGGAAGCGGAGAAGGGTAAAGCCGGTTGCGCAGCAACCGACAATCCAGATTGCGGCGGCGGTACTAGCAAGACCGACGTGATGGGTTATCATGATGCGCGCGAGATTCCAAATTACTGGGCGCTCGCACAAAACTTTGTCTTGCAGGATAACCTGTTCGAGCCGAACTCTTCCTGGAGTTTGCCAGCTCATCTCTTCATGGTTTCGGAATGGTCGGCCAAGTGTAGTATTGCACACGATCCGATGAGTTGCATCAATGCCTTGCAGTCCCCTGGAAATCCTCCTGACTTTGGCATACCGCTGCATCCGGCGCCCGATTACGCTTGGACGGATTTGACCTATTTGCTTTTCAAGAATCAAGTCAGTTGGAACTATTATGTTCAAACCGGCACCGAGCCTGATTGCGAAGATGATGAGGCAGAGTGTGCTCCCGTGCATCAGGATGCGAAGACCCCCGGCATCTGGAATCCCTTGCCCTATTTCGATACAGTCAAACAGGATGGACAGCTTAAGAACATCACCGATGTAACAAATTTCTATAAGGATGCCAAGAACGGAACCCTGCCTGCTGTAAGTTGGATCACGCCCAGCGGCGGGAATAGCGAACATCCACCGGCTCTCTTGACAGATGGTCAGGCTTGGACAGCCAGCTTGATCAATGCCGTGATGCAGGGACCGGATTGGGACAGCACCGCGATCTTTCTTTCATGGGATGATTGGGGCGGGTTTTACGATCATGTGGTTCCGCCGCATGTGGACGAAAACGGATATGGCTTACGCGTGCCGGGAATTGTCATCAGCCCGTATGCCAAGCAAGGTTACATTGACCACCAAACCCTGAGTCATGATGCCTATGTAAAGCTCATCGAAGATATTTTCATCAATGAACAACGGATCGATCCCACGACCGATGGCCGACCCGATCCGCGTCCCGATGTGCGCGAGGATGTATCCATCCTCGGTAACCTGATCAGTGATTTCGATTTCACTCAAGTACCTCGGACTCCCTTCATCCTGCCGATTCATCCTACGCCCGGACCGACTTCCCAACCGTGATTTAATACAAACCGCCCCTTCATGAGGCGGTTTGTATTTTTGCCAGGCCGATATTTAACAGAGTCTCGAACCAGATCATCGAACATTCCCATGAAAAAATGCGTCCAAGGCTTGGTCCACATATGCCCAACCTTCGCGGTTGGTGTGGCTTCCTGGATCGATACTGAAATAACGGTCGCCATCGTGATTGGCAAAGTCTATGTAGGAAAAGCCATAGGGTAAGACCGCATTTTGAAGTTTGATGTAATACGCTTGACGTCCCAACGGAGACAAGCCCATCGCGCTCCAGATCGGACCGTCGATCGGGCGGCTCAAAATGATGGGCTGCGCCCCCATTTCTTTCAGTATCTGTAAAACCAAATCAAAATCCTCCCATTCTTTTGAATCATTCAATCTTTGGACGAACCCTGCATCGGCAGATCCCAGCCTTCTCCGATGAACCAAGATCTTTGAAAAATAGGCATTCCATGAATCATTTGGAATTCCATATGGATTGTTATGCGCATATATCTTCGCGGATGTCGCTGCCTGTGAAATTACTCCGGGCCAATTGACTTGCTCCGGTTTGCGCACGACTTGGGGATTCAAATTTGGATGACTCCAAACGTAATTCATGACTGCCCAGTGATCTTGCAGCCGGATGATCTGGGTATCTAATTGACCAAGCGGAACGGTCAGGTCATAAAGATAGGATCCGTACCAGCATTTGCAGGTCAACTGTTGAACGGCAAACTGAAGGACTGAATCTGGTTTCAATGTGTCGGGGTAATCATTCATCCGTTGCGCCGCGACTCGTTTGGTTTCGAAATCCAGCTGTGTATCGAAAACCAATGCATTGGCGTGCAGCAAAGAAAAGTCCGCGGCATATGCCAACTGCGTGACCTCGGGTTCATTGAACATCGAAGGTGTAAAAGAGAACACCACCTTCTTCCCGCGTAATTCGGGACCAATCGCCGCCAAGTCTTGGGCAATATCCAATGAGTAAGCCCCACCTTTGGCAATTTCATAAACAGTGAAACCGGTCGGATAATTTTTGAAGAATTGGGTAGCCCCGTATGAAGAACTTTCAATTGGAATTTTTGTAGAAGTGCCATAGGTCAACGTCATCGTTACGTCTTCAACTAGCATTTCCGAACTGCCATATACCATCAACAGATCGGGCTGTTGAAACCCTGCTTGTTGCAGCGCGCTGCCCGTGTTGGACTGAGGTAACATCAACGGAGCTAGAACGTGAACATATTTATCTTCGAGAGATTGGGCGTAGACGGTTCCAAATGCCAATACTGCCAAAGCCAGCAGGATGGTCACCATGGCAGAAATTAGATGCGAATGCGGTTGCTTTAACACATTATTTTCCATACTAGTAAGGGCCAAGTCTCATGAAGGTTTGGCGCTATATGCATAAATATATTTTCAGCCTTAGTGGTTATAGCACAATTATAAGTAGGTAAATTCTTTGTAAAAATTATTAGAGCGTTTTGTAATAGAAACTGTATGTGATCTTCTCTTATCTACCCTTGAGTATTTGGAAACCTTGCAATTTGCAACTCAGAAATATCACCTCAGCAAACTAAACCACACATCTCAAATCTTCTAAAGACGATTCATCCGACTAAAACTGGTTTATTTTACGTTTCGCACTTTAGATTTGTATTCAACGTAAGCGGCAGTTTGTGGCGTCCACGCACTGCCGCAGAGTGAAGCGGCTTTATGCCGCTATCTGAGTTCTTACTCCAATCCCAATCTCTCTCCTAGCAATTGCACTTGATTCTCGTCACGTGGACAATCGATATCCTTATATATATCCCACCTTTCAATATGCGATATGGTTGCATGGGGCTCAATCACACTGATGGGGGCCAGCGTCTCCAGTTCAAGGAAATGACTGTTGCAATAGCATTCGCTCGAACTGCCGAAGTCATAATATTCCACTTGACTCTTGTATTCCGCATGTTTGACAAACAATGTTCCGTTCAACCAATATGCCAGCCAGCCACGTGGGTTGGGGAAACCGATCTTGAAAGGAGAATTCATATTGGTACATATCTGAATGAACTTGCTTCCCCATGTCACGTTCGGGTTCGACATGTCGGAGTAACTCCACAATACCAGCGAACGATTCGGCAACATGCCTGCATCTGTTTGTGTTTGTGGCAAGATCGCCGTGCCACCCGTTTTAAATTGGGTGATTGCCCAAGGAGCACAGGTGATATCCCAAAGTCCATGATTGGTAATGAAGTGGGTAATGACAACCTGTGATTTGCCTGTCAGACGAATCTCCATTGATTTTTGCAGACCGGTTTGAAGTTCGGTCTGTTGCGTTACGACCAGGCCATTCTCCAATTCAGAAATGTCAACCGGTGAATCGTCGGGAATATACGTGCGATCGAGTTCCTCCGGCGCGTGCCATAAACGATGCCCGCCATAAAAATGGAATACACCTCCACCTGGCAGTTCGGCTACAACGTTTGGCAGTTCAGCAAACAGGTTTTCGCCTTCCTTGAACCCAAAAGACAAAATACGAGGTCCAATGGAACTTGCTACCAGCATTTTCAATGTTCCATTTTCCAGCGCACAACACTGATGCCCCAAAAATTCCACAGTTTTCATAAATCCTCAACCCAAATATTTATTATTCCACGGTTACCGGACAGACAAATACACGTTCCTTAACCGTAATCTTTTTCTGACCAATGATTTCAAACTCATCCCTCAGACGAATATCTTCTGACGAGCTCCCTACCATCACTTTTATTGTACCAGACTCCACGACGAGACTCAAATCGTTATCGTAGAACGCCAATTGATTCACAGGAAGATCAAAAGTGACTCTCCGTTTTTCTTCCGGATTCAATAATAAGCGTTGGTATCCCTTCAACTCCTTGATGGGACGCGGCGTGGAAGCAAACTCATCGTAAATATAAAGCTGTACGACTTCATCGCCTGCAAGTTTGCCGACATTCTTCACGTCCAACAATATTTCTACCTTTTCACCAACGGTAGCCCGCTTTTGTTTGATCACTAAATTACTATATTCAAATGACGTATAACTCAATCCATGCCCGAATGGATATAACGGCGTCACCTTCTCGGAGACATAATCCACGTACCAATTAGATCTCGTCCCCGCTGGTTTGGCATTATGGTAAATCGGAACCTGCCCTACCGAGCGCGGAAATGTAATTGGCAGTTTCCCGCCCGGATTTACGTCGCCGAATAAAATGTCTGCCACAGCCGAGCCGCCTTCTTCTCCCGGCAGCCATGCTTCAAGAATCGCATTTGCCTTCTCAGCCAGCGCAGGAAAGGCGTAAGGGCGACCATTTATAAGAACCACCGCGACAGGTTTCCCTATCACGAGAAGCGCCTTGGCTAAATCCTCTTGAACGCCTGGCAGTTTCAAATCTGCACTGTCGCGTGTTTCACCTGTTGTGCAATCGGGAGTTAACCCTGAACGGTCGCCAAGCACCAATATAACGGCATCGGCTTTTTTCGCGGTATTGACCGCCTCGTCAAAACCAGATGTATCATTGCTGAGATTGTCACAACCCTTAGCATACAGAATCTTCGTTCCATCGGAAACAGTGGACTGAATACCCTCAAGTACGGTTATGATTTTTACATCATGCTTTGCCAGTTCATCAATCTTGATATCGTGAAACGCAGAATTTTCAGGAGCCTTCAATTGCATCAAATGCCTCATTGCCGTATAGGAATAATCCCCGAGTTGACTACGACTTTCGTTCGCGTTGGGGCCGATCACTGCAAGGGTTCGGATGGTCTTCGGAAGGGGAAGCAGGCCATCGTTCTTCAACAGGATCATGCTCTTCACTGCAATCTCACGAGCCAATTTGCGTTGCTGAGATGTTTCAAAGATTTCCAATACTTTACCTTCATCTACAAATGGATTCTCGAACAATCCAAGTTCGAACTTCTTTTTCAGATGACGCCCAACGGATATATCCACAAGTTCGAGATTGATATCGCCGCTTTCCAGCGCGGATTTGAGCGGCTCGCCATAACAAACAATGGATGGCAATTCAACGTCAATGCCTGCGTTCAACGCCATGCTTCCCGCACATGCAGGATTTACGGCAACCTTATGAAAATTGTGAAGCATGATGATCGCTTCGTAATCCGACACAACCAAACCGTCAAAGCCCAGTTGACCGCGCAATAGATCAGTCAGAATGCGGCGTGAGGCGGCAACCACTTCCCCATCTAACTCTGGATAAGCGTTCATCACGGAGGCAAGTTTCGCATCGCGTATCGCCGCTTGGAAGGGAGCGAGATAGACATCATGGACCTCGTTCCTACCCATATGGACGGGCGCACAATTGAGACCGCCCTGTGAAAGGCTGTGGCCAATGAAATGCTTGCCTGTTGCCATGACGCCCTGTGCGAGGTTATCGGTCTGCAAACCCTTGATATAAGCCATTCCAAAATGACTAACGAGCGTGGGATCTTCGCCGAAAGTTTCCTCCACGCGACCCCAGCGTGGGTCACGTGCAACATCCAGCACCGGAGCGAGTCCTTGCCGAGCGCCAATCGCAAGCAACTGTTGACGAACCGCAGATGTCATCGCTTCGGCTAATTCGGGTTGGAAAGTGCTGGCAAGCCCCAACATCTGTGGATACATCGTTCCGCCTAACATCATCGCGCCTGAGCAACATTCTTCGTGAATGATGGCTGGGATTCCAAGCCGGGTCTTTTGTATGAGAAATCTTTGCAAGTTGTTGGCGGCCTTCGCTGCGCTCACAGGATCCAGAGTGGAGGCACCTGCCATACGCGTAATTTGCCCGATACCATTTTTGAGTTTATCTGCAGCCATTTCCCAATCAAGCACGCCGTTGGTTTGAAGATCGAACATCCAATAAGAGCCGATCTGGGCGAGCTTCTCGTCCAAGCTCATTTGGGAAAGTAACTTATTTGTGCGCTGTTCAATAGATTCCATTATGCATTATTTCCTGGAGTTGAATTTTTCGTCACCTACCGAACCACAATTCGAAAGTAACTGGTCGGGACATTCAAATTTTAGAAGCCACGGATCTAAACCAGACAATAAAAACTTTCAGCTTTCGACGCGTTTAAGCATCAAAGAGATACTCGTACAGCCGTAGATGGACGATAAAAAAAGATTAGTAATGCTCGAATTACGATAAATTGCTATAGTGAAAACAACTTTACTATTCTCAACACCACTATCGCCAGTAGAACTATCAACCTTTGAGTGCACCAGCCGTCAATCCGGCCACAATTTGCCGTTCGGCAAACAGATAGAAAACAATCGCTGGTACAGCGGACAAAGCCACAAAAGCCGACATCAACGCCAAATTTGAGCTGTACTCTCCTTGGAACTGCATGGTGCCGAGCGGCAGGGTCCAGAGCTTGTCACTATTGAGAAGCACAAGTGGGGTGAGTAAATCATTCCAACTGACAATCATGGTCAATGCCCCGACCGCTGCCAGCGCCGGACGCACCAGCGGGAGCAGGATGCGCCAAAAAAAGTCGAATGAAGTACAGCCGTCAATGGATGCGGCATCCTGCAACTCGACCGGTACGGCCAGGAAGAATCCACGCAGAATCAAGATGTTCCCGGATAGTCCGAACGCGGTTTGCACGAGGATGACTGCCAGGAGAGTATCAATCAGGTGCATCTGGCGCACCACGAGGTATACCGGCATAATAGCGACAGTGATGGGGAACATGAGGCCTAGGGTGAGAAAATTGAAAGCCAGATCCTTGCCCCTAAATTGTATTCGGGCGAATACAAAGGCAGCCAAGCTGCAAATGATCAACACGCCAGCCGTCGATAACAGCATAACGATAACGCTGTTGCGTAGCATAAGCCAGAACGAAGACATACTCAGAATCTGGACATAGTTATCCCATTGCGGGGGATTGGGAGGAGCATATGGAAACGAAAACATCTCACCGCGCGTCTTGAGGCTGCCAAAAGCCAAGATCACGATAGGCACTACAAAGATTAGCGTGACCAAAGAGAGGACCAGGTATTGGAAGAACCTAGGTAGATATTTTTTGAACGTGCTACTTCGGCGGAATGGCTTGGTTGTCATGGTCAATCCTTTCTAAATGCCGCCCAAGTAGTCTGGTTGGCGAGCAAGCCGTAAGAATCCTGCCGAAAAAGCCAAGCAGATTAGCAACATCACCAGTGCCACAGCTGAGCCGTATCCTAACTGGAAACGCACAAAGGCGAAACGATACATGTAAGTAGCCATGACCTCACTGGCGTTGACCGGCCCACCCTTGGTCATGATCCAGACCAGTGGAAACTGTGTAAGCGAGCCCAAAACGGACAGGTAGATAGTTGTGCGAATGGTACTGCCAAGCAAGGGCACGGTGATGTTGGTGGTCAATTGCCATTTATTCGCACCATCAATAAGAGCAGCCTCTTCGACCTCCTTGGGAATATTTTGCAGGCCGGCTAGGTATAGCAACAGGTGTAATCCAAAATATTTCCAGGTGAGAACGATAAAGACGCATGCCATAACCTCATGGATATCACTTAGGAACGTTTGGGCTTGCACACCTGGAATAAGAATCAAAAGCGCATTAATAAAACCACGGGATGGGTCAGGGTTGAGGAGACTTAACCAAATAATGGCAGTAATAACTTCGGAAAGCACATAAGGCATGAAAAAGATCGTGCGAAAGATGGCGCGCCCAGGCAGATCACGTCCCACCATGATTGCCAATGCCAGCGCCAGTGGCAGCTGGATGCACAAGGAGAGCACTACAATCAAGAGGCAGTCCCCCACCGCCTTCATGAATATTGTATCGGTCAGGATCTGCTTGAAATTATTCAATCCAATAAAATCAACTGCAGGACCCAAGCCATTCCAATTGAACAAACTGAAATAAACGGAGCGAAAAATAGGATAAACGAGAAAAACGAGAAAAAGTATAAAAGCCGGTGCTAAAAAGAACGCAATCGTTACGTAATCTTGAACGCGCCGAGGAGAATAAGTCCGTTTGTTTGTTTTCAAGTCGTTGGTTCTGGCCTGAAATATATTCATGATAATTATCCTTCTGTCTCACAAAAGTGCGGGGATCGGGTATTTTTGAACCCGACCCCCGCATATTCGAAAGAATTTATCTTACTTTGTTAGATTCTGCTTGGCCGAGTCTTCAATCGCCTGAGCGGCCTGTTGAGGCGTGGCCGTGCCGGCGAAGATGGTCTGCACGGAGTTGTTCAGGGCGGAACCCATCGCCGGAGGCAGATACTGATCGTAGTACAGCTGGAAGTAGGTTGCATTCGCTACGTTCTGCTTTACAGCCAGCATATTGGGATCGGTCAGGCCGGATTCGGCGCCCACGACTGGTGGGATGCCCATACCCAATTTGGCCATTTGAGCCTCGTTGGTGGCACTGGTCAGGAACTTGACGAAATCAATAGCTTCTGGGGGCGCATTCTTGCCAATCGCGAAGCCGTTGCCGCCGCCGCAAACGTCCGTAACTTTGCCAACGCCGCCTTCAACAGATGGGAAGTTGAAGAAGCCCAGATTGGCAACGCCTTTTTTGTCGGCGCTGTCGGCTGATTCGACCGAGGGCCCCCACTGTCCGGTGAGTTCCATGGCAGCCTTGCCGTTACCGAAGGCGCCTTCCATATCATCATGGGTGGCGCCAAGATAGCCGGCTTGGAAGGGTTGGAGGGCGATCAAATCCTTGAGGTCTTGGAAGGCTTGGACAAATGGCGGATCCGTGAATGAACCCTTCTGGGTATAAGCTGCATCAAAGGCAGCTTCGCCGCCGATGCGGGTGGCCAGATACATCCATATATGCATGCCAGGCCACTTGTCGCCTTCACCCACGGAGATGGGGGTGATGCCGGCAGCTTTGAGGGTCTTTACATCCGCTAGGAAATCGGTCCAAGTTGTAGGAGGATTAGCAATTCCAGCTTTGGTGAAAAGGTCTTTGTTATACCAGAAGCCGACCATGCCCATGTCCCACGGCACGCCATAGTTCTTGCCCTGGTAAGCGTAGACAGACAATGCACCAGCGCCAAACGTACTGCGCCAAGCGCCATTATCCGCATCGAGAGCGGGAGTAATATCCTGCAGCAGGCCAGCCTGGACTTGGGAATTCATGTCGCCGCCACCCCAAGATTGGAAGATATCGGGGGGATTGCCAGATTGCAAAACAGTGGTTAACTTGGTTTTGAAGGCTTCATTTTCCAACACTGTAATGTTGATGGTGACATTCGGGTGAGCGGCCATATATTGCTTGGCCAAACCTGCCCAGAATGACAGACCCGGGTCAGCGGTTGAAATATGCCACCAATTGATGGTTACTGGCTTCGGGGCGGCGGTGTTCGTTGCGGCGGGTGCGGTTGTCGGTGCGGCGGCAGGCGCCGTAGTCGGGGCAGGAGCTTGAGTAGGAGCACTTGTTGCCGGTGCAGCACATGCAGCTAAGGCAAAAGCGCCAATGAGCACCAAACTCAAAATTGTGTAAATCTTTCGAGACATTTTCTTCTCCTTATCTATGAAAGTGCAAGTAGGTTATACTCACATTGTGCGGAGCAACGCTCCTCACAATTGCGCAGGTCTTCTTTCTGTCTGTTCAGGGCTGAAGAGAAGACCTGCTATTTATTTTGGTAGCAATACAAGCCTCACCTCCTTTCTCACAAAGCGAATTTTCAATAACATCACCGCGTCGTTAATTCTTCAATCTATGCAGTTACCGATAATTTCCGGCAGGAATCACGGACAACAAGCCGGGTCGGCATTCTGTAAGTCTGGGCATCGAGGGACTCATCATTGATTAGTTTTATTAACATTTGTGTTGCAACAAAGCCCATCTCTGAAATGAACTGGTCCATAGTTGTCAATCCCATATATTTGGATTCCGTTATATTGTCGAAACCTATCACCGAAATGTCTTCTGGAATACGCATCTTCATCTCTTGTGCAGCTTGAAAAACACCCATGGCGGTCTGATCGTTGGAAGCAAATATGGCTGTGGGAGGTTCGTCAAGTGACAGCAATTTCTTTGCACAGATGATACCCGTCTCGGTAGTGTAATCTCCGGGTGCAATCAATTTCTCATCTACCGGGATACCAGCCTTATCAAGAGAATCACGATAACCCTTTAGACGGCGATTTGAACTTTCCAATTCAGCGCGTCCACTGATAAAGCCGATGCGTTTATGGCCCAAATCAAGCAGATAATCCATCGCGTTCACGGCTCCCTGATAATTGGTGGCATGAATGGAAGGATAATTTGGATTGCTCATGATCGGGTCAACAGAAACGATTGGCGCTTCTGTTGAAAACTCGCTCGTTACAGGCGCGACGATAAGAACGCCATCTGTTACGGAGTTATTGAGAAGGGAAACATACTTTTGCTCATGCGAGGCTCTGCCACTCTTCCGCACATCGCCTGTCGTATAAACCAAAAGATCAAATTCAGATTCGGCAATGGCACGATTCACCCCTTTCATCACCTCAATTGCAAAAGGATAGGCAATATCAGGCATAATCAAGCCGATCAAGTTTTTCTTTTGACTCCGCATACTTCGTGCAGCAAGATTAGTCGTATACCCCAAATCGTCGATCACAGACAGGATGCGATCCTGCGTATCGGTCGCAACATCCACTCTTTGATTTAGAACGCGCGAAACCGTGGAAACCGACACCCCCGCGGTCTTCGCAACATCCTGGATTGTCACTGTCCGTTTCTTCTTTCTCTGCATATCAGTCCCGTGGAAAGTGATAAAATAGCGGTATCGTTACCGGTAACGATACCGCTATTATTACACATATTGTGAAAAAGTCAACTTAATTTAAGGTTTACCAGAATGAAGTGCTCCATCGCCCAAACGAATCATAGTCACATCCCGACAAAAGGAAGACCCTGAGATGCTTGTAACATGAAACCCGAAAGACTTCCTGTCCAAGATTTGTTTGACTAGAAGATTTGCGTCACTATTCCTATGGGGTGCCTGTCTGGATAATCCAACTCTTTTGTATTACATTCCAAATAAAAAACTCTTCGATTGGAAATAGTTATGAACACCGAAATCAGAAAAAACCGAATGGCCGACGCCACGATCACCATGTTGAAGGCCGATAAAAAACCGTTGGTAAACCAGGAAGTGGCGATCACTCAGATCAGGCATAAATTTCTTTTTGGCACTGCTGCATTCGACCTGATCCCGCTTTCGAACGGCGATTATGATGGAGAAAAGAAGGAGCAAGCCGAGCAACGAGCCGAAAAGCTTACGGCCCTTTTTAATGCGGCAACGCTTCCGTTTTATTGGGAAAAATTCGAACCTCAACGCGGCAAGCCGCTGACAAAGCAATTAAAAAACGCGGCTCAATGGTGTATTGAACATCACTTGCTCGTCAAAGGTCATCCGCTTTGCTGGCACACTTTGACTGCTGGCTGGCTGCTTTCGATGACGAATCCTGAAGTTTTGCAAGCACAGGCTGCGCGCATCAAACGCGACGTGTCGAACTTCCGTGGCTTGATTGATATGTGGGACGTCGTTAATGAAGCGGTCATCATGCCCATCTTCGACAAGGATGACAATGGCATTACGCGTCTAGGCAAGGAGATGGGGCGCATTGACATAATCAAAGCCATGTTCGATGCGGCGCGCGCCGAAAACCGATCGGCAACATTATTGCTCAATGATTTCGACATTTCTCCTGCCTACGATATATTGGTCGAAGGCTGCCTTAAGGCAGGAATCAAAATTGATATTATCGGCATTCAATCTCATATGCATCAAGGATATTGGGGCGTGGAGAAAACGTTGAAGGTTTTAGATCAATTCGCCAGATTCAATTTGCCCATCCATTTTACAGAGACGACTCTTGTCTCAGGGCATCTCATGCCGCCCGAGATTGTGGATCTGAATGATTATCAGGTGTCGGAGTGGACCACTACGCCCCAAGGAGAGGACCGTCAAGCGCAAGAAGTACTTCAACATTACCAAACGCTTTTTGCCCATCCATTAGTGGAGGGCGTCACCTGGTGGGATCTCTCTGATGGCGGCTGGCTCAATGCCCCAGCCGGTTTAATTCGGAAAGATGGCTCCACTAAACCCGCTTATGAGGCACTTCTCAAACTTGTGAAAGATGAATGGTGGTCAGCGCCCACTAAACTTGCTACAGACAGCAACGGCAAAATAAGATTCTCCGGATTTTTGGGCGAATATGAATTGGTGTACAGTGGAATATACAAATCGTTCTCACTCACAAAAGAAAACGCAACGGCAATTTCAGTTGAGTTTTGATGCAAAGAATAATCGAAAAGGTAGATTTTCCGATATTGCTCCCTTGCTGCTAGTTACTTAAACGCCTAAGAGCCTGCCTTGCTTCCTTGTGAACATAATTAGGATATCTCCTGCATATATTCACGTTAATCATCTTAACGTGAGTTCAGGTTATGCGATGAAATATCGCAAATTCATGTTTCACTCGTTAAGCGGCGAAGATTCTATAACGTTTCGTCGAGCCAGTCGAATATGCGCTGGTTGAGAAAAAGAGTTGCCCCTGCATGGCAATGCTCCTCGGCCGCGTCTTCAGCTGTAAAAAGGAGATAGGTTTTGGGGCAACTGAGCGCGTCAAAAAGCATTCTGGGCTGCCCGGCGAAGGCGTGATCTTCTTCGGCATCACAGATTAAAGTTGGACAAGTGATCTGTCCTGCAATTCCATCCAGCGTGTATTGTTGCATCTTCTGTACCAAGTTGAACATCGAATTGGCTTGCAACGTCCACATCCCCTGGCTGATGGACCAGCGCGCAAAGCTGTTCTCTTGCATCTCTCTACGAAAGAATGCGTTCAGTTGCTCTTCCGAAAGGGACGATGCGGCTTCTTTGATGATTTGTGCGTACTGGGTAGGAAGGAATGAAAACACACCATCCACCGCGATGCAGGCAGCTAGGCGATGTTCGAAAGCTGCCGCACGGGGTGCCAGCATGCCTCCCAGACTTTTCCCGATCAGAATGATACGTTTCGGATCGATTTCTACTCTCGTCAAGGCGTAATCCACCGCGGGCGTGACTACATTTTCCCAGTCTGGTCGGAAGGGCAGATTTTGACAGCGAATCACGCTGCCTTGTCCGGGTCCCTCAAAGACGAGACAGTTGTAGCCGCGTTCGAATGCGTCCGGCACCGTTTCATAATATTGTTCTTCTCCGGTTGAGTCGTAACCACCGTGGATCAACAGAGTGGGGCGAGGGGCGATAGAACGATCGGCCTTGTAGAAATAGCCGGGAAGGCTTGTCCCCTCATAAGGAATTTTCACTTGCTCGCAAGCGAAAGAGAAAAGGTTACTACTCAGCCCATAATGGCTCTAACGAAAGGTTAGTGTAGTTCATACCAATGCCAGGTAAAATGCGAAGCATGAGTGAGACACACCTACCCACGCAAGAGGAAGTGCGAGCTGCCTATCAAAAAGGGGAAGAGGCGGTGGTGGCTTTGTTTGAGACACTGGTGGGGCTGAACCGGGCAATGGAAGCCAGAATCCAAGTCTTGGAAGACCGGTTGAATAAAGACAGTCATAATAGCAGCAAGCCGCCGACGAGTGACGGGTTGAAAAAGGGGCACAAGCACGGATTGCGCCATAAGAGCGGGAAGAAGAGTGGCGGTCAGAAGGGACATGAGGGACACCGGCTGGAACCGGTCTCCGAGCCGGACCAGATCGAAATTCATGCTGTTACAGATTGTCGTCATTGCCAAGCCTCGTTGACCGAAGTGGCTGCACAGGGGTATGAGAAGCGCCAAGTGTTCGATCTGCCTGAGAGCGTGGAATTGGAGGTGACGGAGCATCGGGCCGAGATCAAGAATTGTCCGCAATGTGGAGCAGTGAACGAAGGTGAGTTTCCAGAAGGGGTGACCCAGGAAACACAGTATGGTCCGCGGGTGCAGGCGCAGATGGTGTATTTCAATACCTACCAGTTTGTGCCCTTGGAACGCACGGCTGAGATCATGGCTGATCTCTATCATCAACCGGTGTCTGAGGGAAGCGTGTTGGCGGCGGTCCAGGAAGTCGCCCGGCAAGTGGCACCGGAGATGGAACAGATCAAAGAGCATCTGATCCAAACTGAAGAAGCAGTGCATTTTGACGAAACTGGAGCTCGCGTGAAGGGGAAGTTGAATTGGCTGCATTCGATGAGCACGGCCCTAGTGACCTTTTTCGTCATTCATCCCAAACGCGGCTCCGAAGCGATGGACCAGATCGGAATCCTGCCCAAACGCACGGGTGGGTGCATGCATGATTACTGGAAACCCTATTTGAAATACACTCAGGCCAAGCACGGATTGTGTGGCGCCCACCTATTGCGCGAACTGACCTTTCTGGTTGAGAACTACCAGCAGACTTGGGCTGAAGCCATGATCCAACTGCTGACGGAAATCCAAAAGGCCGTGACCGCCGCAAAAGCCATGGGGCAGGAGGCGTTCTTTCCCGAGCAACTCACGGACTTCCAAAATCGTTACGACCAGATCGTGGCAGAAGGCTTATCGGCCAACCCATCCCCCGAACGAACCGAAGAACCCGCCAGGCGGCGCGGACGAGTCAAACAAACGCCTTCCAAAAACCTGCTGGATCGACTGAGAGATCACCCCGAAAAAATACTGGCGTTTATGTATGACTTTCATGTACCGTTCGATAATAACCAGGCCGAGCGCGATATTCGGATGGTCAAGTTGAAACAGAAAATTTCCGGCTGCTTTCGGAGTGACCACGGCTCAACCGCCTTTTGTCAGGTGCGTAGCTACATCTCCACTGCACACAAAAACGAACAACCGATTCTGGGCGCACTTTATTCAGCTTTGATCGGCACACCTTTCATCCCTGCTTTCATAACCGCTAAGATGGCTGAGCAGTAACGAGAAAAGTTGCGTTGCCTTTTGGAAACAGATGACGCTCTTTTCATAAGTGCTCATTGCACGCGCGTCTGTTTTCCCAATTTCAATGTGCATGAAAAATTCGGCACAACGATAATAGTTGGACGCCCTTAAGAAAGCTTCCCTGGCACTCACCCTATGGTGATGGGTAAGGGAATTCTCCGCGATCTTGTGGATCCGTTCTGCTGTCCGGTTCCATTCCTGGTACCAGCCTTCAAAATCTCCTTCCGTGATTCGGGATGCGGTGGCAAAACATTCGTTGATGTCTGATCCACCGTGGATCGATTCACCTAGCACTCGCAAAAATTCGAACGAAAAAGTTTGATCTTGAAATGCAATTTTCATTTGACGCACTCCTTTTGTTGAATAAATTGGTCTTTATAAAAGCTAGTTAACGCTAGCTAATATATTGAGATAAAAAAAGAGATTATCCGGTCTGAAGAGCCTGAAGCCAGAGCCGGTTGATCTCACGGATGGTCTGCTCATTAAATTCACTAAACATGTTCGCTCTTCCACGGTATTGCAGTGCAAACAGGAAACTCAAGTATCCCCAGGTGGCGGCGGAAAGATTGAGTCGTTTGGATATCAGCTTTTGTTTTTGTGCCTTTTCCAAAAGACCATGGACCAGCGCATACATTTCACGATTATGTGCCTGGGTGAGCTTTGCGACTTCTGGATCATTTGACTCTAGCGTGGCATTCAACAGAAGATGGATATTATCGTGTTCCTTCATGGCCGCATTGCGGTAATCAATAAGGAGGCAAGTAAGGCTGTCCGATAGGTCGGTCTCGGCTCTTCGTTCGACCAAGCCTTGAAAGCGTTCCATGAACTGCTCACTGAGCATGGCGAGGACAGCCAAATAGAGCTTCTTCTTACTGCCGAAGTGTTTGTAAAGAATGGGTTCAGTGATCCCGCTTGCGCGTGCAAGTTCTCCCGTGCTGGCTCCGCGATAGCCTTTCTGGGCAAAGACTTTTTTTGCCTGCATCAGAATCAAGGCTCGGCGCTCATCTCCTCGCATTCTGGATTGCTTTTTATGTATATCTCGCTTTATATGATCCATATTGGCTTTTATTTAGTTAGTGCTAACTAATAAAAGGATTTTATCTATTAATCATTTGTTTGTCAAGATAGCAGTTCCAGACTTTAGTAGTCGATGTTTGGGCAGGGATTTCTCTTCACATCTTATTTCCCTAAACCGAATTGATCTGAAAACAAGGCGTCCCATTCGCGGTCAGATAAAGTGCGTCGCAGACGAGGAAGCTGTTCAGCCTCATCGCCCACTTTGTATCGTGTTTTAGGTTGCGGTGCTTCAATCGCGTCGACGATTACTTTTGCAACGGCTTCAGCTGAGATGGCCGATGCATCACTCTCGGCGGTATTCTTTTCGAGAAAACGTTTGAAGCCATCGATTTGAGCAAAGTAAGGGCTAGATTTATCTGATCGCAAACTTTGTGCTACTGTTGACGCAGAGCGTGTTCTTACGACTCCGGGTTGAACAATGACCACGTGGACTCCAAATGGTTGTACTTCAAAGCGCAGAGCATCTGAAATGGATTCCACGGCATATTTGCTTGCATGATAAATACCTGCAAGCGGAGTTGTGAATTCACCTCCCATGGAACTGATATTTATCATGTAGCCACTGCGCTTGTGACGCATACCAGGTAAAACAAGTTGACAAAGGCGAATCAATCCGAAAACATTCGTCTCAAATTGAAGGCGTATCCGTTCCATGCTCACTTCTTCAATAGGTCCCATCTCGCTATAACCCGCGTTGTTGACGAGTATGTCAATTCCATCTGTCTGCGATTCAATTGTACTTATCGCTTTAGTCATGGATTGTTCGTTGATCACATCTAGGGCAAGTGTTTGAAGACCTTGTTGCTTAAGATCATTAATGGATTCTACATGTCGGGCAGTTGCAAACGTTATATGTCCAGCGTCTGCTAATGCGAGTGCGGTAGCGCGGCCAATTCCGGATGATGTGCCTGTGATCAGTGCTACTTTTTTGTTGTTTTTATTCATTTAGAAATGTTTTCGCTTGATATGGTCGATTTGGATTATTTGTGATTATTTCTTGATTTGTCAATCCGAAAAAGTATGAACGAAATGATAAGAAGAATAAGTCCGCCAACAAGCAAATAGAATTGATAACTTGCCCAAGCGTGTGCCGGTGCAAACAACTTGATAAAGATTGGATAAAAAATTGAAAAGAGACCAATGCCCATAAGGAACGAGGCGATCATCATGAGCGGGCTGGCTTGTTTTGACATGGCAATCTCCAACTATGTGCGATGCTATAAACAGAGTAGAATGTAACGATAATTATTATAGTACGATTGAGGCTAATCTAAATATGCAGGAACGCCTACAAAAACTTTTAGCACAAGCTGGTTACGGCTCACGCCGCTCCTGTGAAGAATTCATCATAGCCGGACGTGTGCGCGTCAATGGAAAAGTGGCCATACTGGGTCAGAAGGCTGATCTCGCCGTGGATAAGGTCACGATGGATGGCAAGCCTCTCACCGCGCGTGAGAAGTTGACGTATATTGCGCTATATAAACCGCGCAACATCATTTCTTCGGTGGATGATGAAGTAGGACGCAAGACCGTGCGCGATCTGATTCCTGAAGTTGAACGGCTTTATCCGGTCGGTCGTTTGGATTGGGATAGCGAGGGACTGATCCTGATGACGAACGATGGAGACTTGACGAATAAACTAACACATCCGCGCTATGGGCATAAAAAAGAATACAAGGTTCTGGTTGCGCGTCGTCCCGACCCGGCACAGATCCAAACTTGGCGGCGCGGCGTGGTGCTGGAAGATGGATACAAAACCGCGCATGCCGATGTTTATGTCGAAGCGGGCGCGGGAAAAGGCGCGTGGTTAAGAGTCGCTATGGGAGAAGGACGCAAGCAGCAGATCCGCGAGATCGGTTCTTTATTGGGACTGCCGGTTGTCCGCATTGTCCGTATCCGCATCGGTACTTTGTTGCTTGGAAATCTCAAGCCGGGCGAATGGCGTCATTTGAACGAAAGTGAAGTTCAAGAGTTGAAAGGTCAAAAGCCGGTGGAGTCTTTATCTTTACAAAGGAGAAATCCAAGGCAAAGGTTGCAAAGACCGGCGATAAGAAATAGAAAATCTTAGATGCGTCAGTCTTTGAGAAATAATTTCCAGCTTTGCTTCACTTCATAATATTGAATAGCCAATTGATCGAATATGCGCCTGCATAAGCGAAGATGCACATCTTAATGATCTTGCCGGGCAGACACGCCATCAAAAATTTGTAGAGCGGCATTTTCAACGCGCCGGCAGACATTCCCGCCAGATCAAAAAATGGATTGGGAATCGCGGCTAATACAAAAATAGTCAGCATCCCATATCTTTGCATCCAGTTCTGGATGCGTTGGTAGATTCTTGTTTTCTCCGCTACCGGCTGACCGCTGAAGCCGGCCATGTAGCCGGATAGCTCTCCAATGGCCGCGCCTGCTCCGGCCACCAGCCCGACAACCAATGGATTGAAAACACCGCCCATCGCGAAGACGATGGCAAGTCCCGGAGCCGGAAGCAGGATGGTTGCGTTGGAGAGTATGGATATCAAGAAAATGCCCAGATACCCATACTCGGCAAACTTTGCGGCCTGGTCGCGGATCTCAAAAATATAAACAGTGATCCCAATAACGCCCAGCAAAACAAGCACACGCAGGATGTTAATTGCAATGGTTGAACGGAAAAGCGATTTGGTCCTCGAAGGTTCTTCAGGCGGATTCTTCAATAGTGACTTTCAGAATCTTTACGCCGGGATACTCGGGCCGCATCGGATCGCGCGGCGGAATGAACATCAACACATCCATGCCCTCCACCACCTGGCCGAAAACGGTGTGCTTATTATTCAGATGGGGCGTGGAAACATGTGTGATGAAGAATTGCGAACCGTTTGTATTGGGTCCGGCATTTGCCATGGAAAGCATGCCCGGCTTGTCATGTTTCAGGCTCGGATGAAACTCATCGGCGAATCGATAACCGGGACCGCCGGTGCCTTTGCCGGTTGGGTCGCCGCCCTGTGCCATGAAATCCTTGATGACACGATGAAAGATGATGCCATCGTAAAAACCTTCACGCGACAAGAATACAAAATTATTTACAGTCTTGGGAGTCTTGTCTGCAAATAGTTCGATGACCATTGTGCCTTTGTCGGTTTCCATGCGGGCTTTGTATTTTTTCTTTGGATCAATAGTCATTGCGGGTGGGGTGTTCCATTGTTTTGCCATTTTATCTCCTGAAATACAAAATTATTTTAATAATGCTTCGATACGCGCTACCACCATATCCATGGCGGCAGTGTTGAAGCCGCCTTCGGGAATGATGACGTCGGCGTAACGCTTGGACGGCTCGACAAATTCAAGGTGCATGGGCCGGACCGTTGCTAGATATTGTTTGATCACGGACTCTGTAGTTCGTTCGCGTTCGGTGATGTCGCGCTCCAGCCGACGGATGAAGCGGATATCTGAATCGGTGTCAACAAAGATCTTCACATCGAAGAGTTCGCGCAAGGCAGGTTCTGCGAAGATCAGAATTCCTTCTACGATAATCACGCGGCGCGGCTCAATCTTAAAAGTCTGATTGGTGCGGCTGTCAGTGGAGAAATCATAAAATGGAACCGCAACCGGCTTGCCGTCGCGTAGAGAAACGATATGTTGAATCAGTAGATCGGTATCGAGCGAATTGGGGTGATCGAAGTTGATACTCGCATGCTGCGTCGGAGGAAGTCCGCTGAGGTCTTTATAATATGAGTCATGTTGAATAAAGGCAATCCGATTTGCTCCCACGCGGTTCAGTATTTGCTGGGCAACAGTCGTTTTGCCTGAACCGGAGCCGCCTGCAATTCCGATGACTAGCGGGTTGGAATGCTGCACAGTTGAATTATACCCGTATAAAATTGACAGCACTTCCGAAGTGCCTGTCAATTTTTGATTTTCTAGATATCTGTCATATAAGCTAATGCAACTGTCCCCGGGCCGGCATGAACGCCAACCACAGGGCTGACCGTCGTGAGAATACTTTCAATCGCACTTAGCTCGGCGGTGGCGCGGTCAAGCAATTGAATGGCTTCCTCTTCGGCATTTGCATGGAGCCCAGCAAGACGGATTTTTGATTTGCCCTTGACTTGTTCCTCGACTAATTCGAGGACGCGGTCGAGCGCTTTGCTTTTTGTGCGGACGCGGTCATGCGCTACGATGCGTCCGTCTTTCAACTCGAGGATCGGTTTAAGATTTCAACGCTGACCCGATAAAGCGTGCTGCGCCGCCGATGCGCCCGCCTCGATGTAGGAATTCAAGCGTTTCGACCACGAAGTAAACTCCTACATGCCGACAGGCTTCCTCAGCAAGTGCAATACAGTCATTCATGCTGGCGCCTTGTTCTGCGACGCGCGCTACGGCCAACACGGGAAAACCCATTGCCATGGCAGTGGCATTGCTGTCTATGATATGAACTTTTTCTCCGGCGGATCCGAGAGACTCGCGCGCCTTGATGGCCGATTGGATTGTTCCCGAAAGTTTGGCAGAAAGGAATAAGCCCAGCACATCGAAGCCCTGATCGACCAGTTCCTGAAAAACTTTTTGCACGGCAGCAACCGGGACCTGTGAAGTGGTCGGCATGGCCTTGGCAGTTTTCAGCCGGGTATAAACTTCGCCGGGCTGAATATCTACTCCATCCCGGTAACTCTTTTCCTCCCAAATTAATATGAGAGGGACTACGGTTATACGATAGGCTTTGACAAGTTCGTTTGGAATGTAGGCGGTACTATCCGTTACAAGGGCTATCTTATCCATGCTTTCTCCCAAGCGAATGTGAATTCTTCATCTGGATATTTTACACTATTCACTTGTGCCGAGGTGTGCACGCAAAAGGTGTCAGGCGGCGAGTGGCAAAAGTGAGCGGGCGGATACCAATGTTTGCCAATTACCGCTCAGCCAGGCAGCACGAGCTTTGGCGGTCAGAATGGCGCCGTCCAGATTCCATTGTGCGCCGGGCAGCTTGAGGCGCTGAGTTACGATCTGTTTGCAACCGCTTTCAATGGTGCCACTGCCGATCACCAAACCTTGTGCACGAAATTGAGCATAGCGCATGCGCTCGATGTTGTTGCTATAGTAAGTGAGGGACTGTTTGGCCAGGAGGGATTTTTTGGCAAGCGACTGGCAGGCTTGGATGACTTGCTCGACTCTGCCCTGCCATAGATCTTCGCTGACTACGTCCAACCAAGCATGACGTTCATCCAAGTTGGGGAAGACCTCTTCGGCGATTCGTTTCAGGCGTTCTGCCGCGTGGTACCAGTCCACAATTTGAATCGCATGGGGAAAATATTGAGTCACTAAATTCCAGATCCACACTGCGCCGTCGCAGACAAAGACCAGCAGTCGGGTGCGGTCGGCGCCGACCGCACAACCCGTGGCCCATAGCAATTTGCCAAACTCGTCGGCAGGCTTAATGTCACAAAAGTATCGTTTGTTTTTGGCGCGCAAGACGGTCCCTGCGCGTTGAGCCTTGTTCTTCTGCCGAACCGAACGCTGGCGAGGGGGCACAATTTCTCCCTCGTACCAGCAACCGGCCTTCAAATCCCGCCAATTTTCCCGTCCTTCGGCCGCTTTTTCCTGCTCGGCGCGAGGTTCAATCCGCACCTTGGCAGCATCGAACGAGCCGTACAGGATTTCCGCTGCAGGCACACCCCTTTGTTCCCGCTTCTGCAGACTGGCCTCATTCTGCGTGCCTTGGATCAATTCCAGCTCTGCCTTTCGTTGCAGCTCTCCCATGTTCTCGGTTTCGTGACGCACGGTATTCTCCGATACTTCAAACAACAAATATTCCTTTAGCCATTTCCGGCTATCCTCAAACGCCTTGTTGATCCCACTCAACGCAATCAGATGAGCTAATCCAGCCGTGACCTTGCCCGGTTCAATGCCCAAGCGTTGGTCCACCGGCGCTCGTCCCGCTCCACACTGGCAGCCCGCATAATAGGCTCGCACATAGGTTACTTTCCCAAACACCGACCAGATCGTCGCCTTCCGCTCTCGTTGATATTTTCAACTTGTCCCCACAGGCACACCTGATCTCTGCCTCCCTTTCTCCATCTTCATTCTCCAAGTAGCATCTCAGAGCTCCTTGCCCAATTTCCCGCAAGCCTTCCCGCAGCACCATTTCTACCTCCCCGATGCGCTCCGTCCCCGATCCTTCCTCAGCGATCGCTTCTTGCACTACTTCTGCCAATTTCTGCGCTATCAGGTTTATCTTTTCAATGTTATATTTCATCGCGAGCCTCCGGTAGGTTGGTTTTGTCGTAAACACTACTATCCTACCTGAGGCTCCCTTCTACGACAACCTTTGCGTGCACACTGTGCCGAGTCTCTCAAAAGCAAATCCTTGCGGTATGATATAATTATTTCAGCAAGCCGCAGGTTTGCGCAGATTCTCATCGAGGAGCCTATAATTTGGCCTTCAACCCCATAAACTGGCTGCTAGGCCTGTTTTCTCTAGACATCGCCATTGATCTGGGCACTGCGAACACCCTTGTTCACGTGCGCGGCAAGGGTATAGTTATTAATGAACCCTCATGGGTAACAATAGACAAGAAATCGCGTCTTCCTTTGGCCATTGGCCTGGAAGCAAAGGAAATGGTCGGGCGCACGCCGGCCAACGTGCTGGTCGTCCGACCAGTGCGCGATGGTGTGATCTCTGAATTTGATGTAACGCAGGTTATGCTGGAATATTTTATTGGTAAAGTCCATGAACAGAGCGTCGTACCGCTGCCCAGGCCGCGTATTGTAATTGGGATTCCCACTGGAGTAACAGAAGTAGAGAAACGTGCCGTCTATGATGCTGTGATGGCATCCGGGGCGCGTCAAGCCATGTTGATCGAAGAGCCGATCGCGGCGGCGCTAGGAGCGGGTTTGCCCATCGGGGAGGTGCGCGGCTCCATGGTCGTGGATATCGGCGGCGGCACGACTGAAGTTGCAGTCATGTCCATGAGCGGCGTGGTTGCTTCGCGGTCACTGCGTGTGGCCGGTGACGAAATGGATCAGGATATTGTTCAGTATGTGCGAAATAAATATAACTTGTTGGTTGGTGAGGGAATTGCTGAACAAGTTAAAATGGAAGATCGGTTCTGCCTATCCACTTCAACCCGAAAAGACGATGGAAGTGCGCGGTCGCAATCTTGTGACCGGATTGCCGGAAAGCATCGAGTTGTCGTCTGTCGAAATTCGTGAGGCTCTGGCTGGATCCGTGCAGGTGATTATTGATACGGTGCGCGATGCGTTGGATGAAATTCCACCTGAAATTGTTGCCGACTTGATGGATCTTGGAATTTGCATGGCGGGCGGCGGCTCGTTATTACAGGGCTTGGCTGACCGATTGACGGATGAACTTAAATTGCGTGTGTGGGTCGCTGAAGATCCACTTTCCTGTGTGGTGCGGGGTGCCGCCTTGATGTATGAGGATTATGATCATCTGAGCCGTTTTCTGGTCGGCTTGGAGCGCGGTAGTACACACCACAATCGTTGATGTGCAATCCTGCGCATTCCAGTGCGCTCTCATCATAATATAAATGAAAGATTTGTTTTCTCGCTCGTTGCAAACTACTATTGTTTTCTTAATCGTCGGGGGAATTTTAGCGCTGGCTTTTGGCGGTTTCTTTAGTTCAGCATCCAATCGTTTCACAGGTGGACTGGTTTCCGCCCAGTATTGGTTTGCGATCCGCTATCAAGCCGTTCAACAATTCCTGTCGGCGCCGCGCGACATTGTTACTCTGCGCGCACGTAACGCGGAATTGGAAACTGAGATTTCCCAACTGCAAACCCAAGTGATTGATTTGCAACAACGCGTCAGCCAGACGGAAATCCTTGCTGCGCTGGTGGATTTTTCACGCGCCAACCCGGGGAGCAGCTACAAAGCCGCCTCGGTCATTGGCCGCGACCCCAGTCCATTTCTTCATTATATTATCATCAATCGCGGCTCGAATGATGGCATACTTCGAGGTATGCCGGTTGTAACCAATCAAGGTTTGGTCGGAAGAATTGATGCGGTCATTGCCGATGCTGCGCGCGTCCAGCTAATCACCGATCCGAATTCAACGGTGAACGTTCAGCTGAAGAACGCCAATACCGATGCCATTCTTCTCGGCTCTGTGACGGGCGATATTTCGCTTGACATGATCGCCCAAGGCGCGACGGTTCAAAGCGGCGATCTGATTCTCACTTCGGGATTGGGCGGAGGCTATCCACCCGACTTGATTGTGGGGCAGGTAATCAATGTCCGCAAACTGGATTATGAATTATTTCAACAAGCCACCGTTCAATCCGCCGTGGACTTTACGCGCCTCGATATCGTTCTCGTAATAACCAATTTTCAGGCAGTGGATATTACTCCGCTGGTTCCGACACCGTCGCCGTAGCGTGGATGCGTAATATTATAGCGATTCCCTTGCTGGCGTTGGCGGTGATTTTGCAGTCAACGATTGTAAGTCAGTTTTCATTACTGGCCGGTTACGCTGATCTTATTCTCGTGATGCTTGCAGCTTGGGCTTTGCAAAAAGGGGTTACCACTGCGTTTCAATGGGCATTTTTGGCGAGCATCATGCTTAGCACTGTCTCACGCATGCCGTGGTTCGTTACTTTGATTGGCTATATAGGTGTGGTTTTGCTCGCAGTATTGCTGCAGAATCGCGTTTGGCAGGCACCCTTATTGGCCATGTTCACCGTTACATTTTTAGGAACTTTGTTCATGAACCTTTTATCTTATCTCTATTTGCGCTTCTCAGGCGACCCTTTGCCGTTCGGCGACTCAATGGGTCTGATTACACTTCCAAGCCTTTTGCTCAATCTCCTTCTTTCGATTCCGATGTATGGTCTGATGCGTGATCTGGCGAACTGGGTGTTTCCGGTTCCGGAGGAAGCGTGAGGTCTTCATCTTCGCCGCATTCATCTAACCTTGATTTTAGACGACTGCTCGTCGTTTATATTGTCGGCCTGCTGATTCTGGCCTTGATGTTAGGCCGGCTTTTGTCATTGCAGATTCTTGGAGGTGAAAACTGGACAGCGCGCGCCATTGATAATTACACCAATGAGATCAGTCTGCCGGCGCCGCGCGGCATCGTCTATGATCGGAATGGTTATGTGCTGGCGCGGAATGTTGCATCTTACAACCTAACCATCACCCCTGCCAATCTTCCGGATGACGAGGCAGACATTGAAAGGATTTACAGAGATGTCTCCGCGATCACGGGAGTTCCAGTCGGCGGTCCCGTTACTGATGCGTCTTTGAATAACGCTAAGAACTATGCTCCTTGTGTTCCCGGCCCGGGGATCGCTGATTTAGTTGCGCTGGGTGAATCCCTTGCGCCTTATACGCCGGTTGAAATTTCGTGCGATATTAGCGAGGATATTGCTCGTCTCGTCAGTGAGCGATCTGCCGAGTGGCCCGGAGTGAGCATTGAAATTCAACCCATTCGTGATTATCCAACTGGATCATTAACTGCAGATGTCATTGGTTTTCTTGGTCCCATTCCTGCGTCCTTAGAGAATCAATTGGGTGTGCGGGGTTTTGTAGCAAACAGAGATAAGATTGGTTACGCAGGCGTTGAAGATTCTCTTCAGGACGTTCTTGCCGGACAAAATGGAAAACAGGTTATACAGGTTGATGTGGCTGGTCAGGCACTTGGAAATATCCAGCGGCCTGTTGCGGCTGTCCCTGGCTACAACGTTACATTGACCATTGATACCCGTCTGCAGGCTGCAGCCCAAGCCGCTCTTATATCTGAGATTAACTATTGGAATACTTATTTTGCGCGCATCCGAATTTCTAGTGGCGTTGTAATGGCAATGAATCCGAAGACCGGTGAAATTCTCGCGATGGTTTCCTACCCGACCTATGAAAATAATCGGATGGCGCGTTTTATTCCGGCTTATTATTACAATCAATTAACCCAGGATCCTCGCCATCCACTGCTGAATAATATTATTCAAAGCGAATATCCACCTGGCTCAACCTTCAAGCTTTCAGCCGCGACTGGTGCCCTGAATGAAGGCGTGGTTACGCCCAATAAAGTGATTAATGCTCCGGGTACGCTCTATCTGTGTGAGCAATTCACGCCGAATGAAGCTTGCGGACCGAGCAATACGCGTCCGTTCGTAGACTGGATCACTGATACACGGCCTCAGGGATTTGGCGATATTGATTTCTTGCATTGCATTGCCTTTTCGAGTGACGTTTGTTTCTACAAAGTGGGCGGTGGCTATGGCAATGAGATTCCCGGAACCGGGTTGGGAATTTACCGCCTGGATGAATACGCGTGTGCCCTCGGTTACGGTCAGGCTTCAGGAATTGAATTACCCGGTGAGACAGATGGGTTAATTCCATCGCCGCAGTGGAAACGTATTAATCAGGGCGAGAATTGGTCCACTGGCGATACATACATTGCCACGGTGGGACAGGGTTATGTGCTTGCAACGCCGCTTCAGGTGTTGATGTCTGGGGCAACGCTCGCAGATAACGGCAAGGTGATGCAACCGACTATTGTCAAGGAAATAACGAATGGCGACGGCAAGGTGCAGACCGTTTGGTTTAGTCCAAATGATTTTACGCTTTGGATTCCTCATCAAACGACTGATAACGAGGGAAACGTACATCATGATTGGATGGATTTGACGGATAATATCACTGCAAGCCAATTACCCGCTGGAAGTTATCAGATTTCACCATTCGTTCCAAATATGAAATGGGATATAACCACTGATCCGAAAATCAATACATATGATGGATGCGGCGGATCCTGCGGCAACCCAACCGGCGTTTATAAAACCGTAAGCCCGACAGTAGTCAAGGAAGTACAAGAGGGCATGCGGTTGGTTGTGACGGACCCTCAGGGTACGCTTCACCCCACCTTTATGGGCGATAATCCTTTACCCGTCGCTGTAGCAGGCAAAACCGGCAGTGCAGAATATTGTGACGATGTGGCGCTGGCGGAGAACCGGTGTCAGTTTGGCGAATGGCCGGTTCATGGCTGGACGATCGCGTATGCGCCCTATGACAATCCTGAAATTATTATCGGCGCTTTTATGTATAACGGCGGGGAAGGTGCCGTGGTTGCCGCACCGGTGGTTGAAAAAGTGATGCGCGCATATTTTGAGCTTAAGTCCATTGACCTGGCACAAAACGGAGGTGGTTGATTTAGTCAGGAATGTGAATGGCGCGGGATGGGCAATTTTGCCTATCCTGCGTTGATTTTTATATTCACAGTCATGCTATAATTTACTGCAAGTTAACATTCTATGAACGATTTACATTCTCTTGTTCAAATCAAAGGTTTGCGAGATGGCTTATTGGTTTCTCTTCACGACGCTGCGTGGGAGGACCAGCGGTCTGCTTTGCTAATGCAGATGGATCAACAACCATCTTTTTTTCAAGGCGCGCGCTTGGCGTTGGATGTTGGCTCGCAAGTTTTGCACGTGAATGAAATGGTTGAACTGCGCGACCGGCTTTCAGAACGAAATGTTGTATTGTGGGCAGTTATCAGTGAATCACCGACCACCGAGCAGACTGCTCAATTGCTTGGATTGGCGACGCGTATTTCCAAGCCGCGACCGGAGGAGACACGCTTTACTTCCAAAGACCTGGATGATGAAACAGCTCTTTTTATAAATAAAACAATTCGTTCTGGGACGCGCATTGAATTTCCCGGTCACGTTGTTTTATTGGGTGATGTGAATCCTGGGGCAGAAATCATTGCAGAAGGAAATATTATCATTTGGGGAAGACTGCGCGGTGCCGTCCATGCTGGATCGAAGGGCGATGAAAGCGCAAAGGTGTGTGCACTTGATTTTGCGCCGATGCAGTTAAGGGTTGCGGAAGAAGCGGTGAATATCAAAAAAGAAAAAGAAAACTCAGGTCCTGAAATGGCATTCATCCGTAAGGGGCGGGTGGTGGTCGAGCCGTGGAAACCTTCATAAGGGATAGGTAATTATGAGTGCTCAAGTTGTAACAATTTCTTCTGGAAAAGGCGGCGTTGGAAAGACAACTGCGGTTGCCAACCTTGCCGTCGCGCTGGCGGCGGATGGCGGCAGGGTTGTTTGTATTGATGGCGATATTGGCCTGCGAAATTTGGATGTGGTGATGGGGCTTGAAAATCGAATCGTCTATGACATTGTGGACGTGATCGAAGGACGCTGTAAATTGCGCCAGGCCATGATACGCGACAAGCATCTGCCTGAGTTATATCTTATTCCTGCGGCTCAAACGCGGGACAAGAATGCGGTTTCGCCGAGCGACATGAAGCGTATCTGCGATGAGCTTCGATTGGGGGCCGATTTTATTCTGATCGACTCTCCCGCCGGAATCGAACGAGGCTTTCGCAACGCTATCGCTCCCGCGGACCGCGTGCTGGTGATTACCAATCCCGAGGTCTCCGCGGTGCGAGATGCGGATCGCGTGATCGGGATTCTTGAATCTGAAGAGAAGCATTCACCCGCACTGGTGATCAATCGTTTAAATCCGGAGTTAGTCAAGCAGCATGATATGTTGTCTGCCGAAGACGTTTTGGACTTGCTCGGTATTCAATTGATCGGGATCGTGCCCGAAGACGAGGGTGTGATTGTTGGGTCGAATCGCGGCGTGCCGGTCGCACAGGACCCGAAAAGCCGCGCGGGGCAGGCATTCCGTAATATCGCGCGTCGTCTTAAGGGCGAGGAAGTTCCGTTTATGGATCTCGATAAGCAAAGCGGTTTATGGGATCGGATCCAAAAGATGACGGGGAGGCGATAATGACATGGTTTAGGCGGAAGCAAAGCGCCGAGAGCGCGAAAGAACGTTTGCAGTTGGTGCTCATCCATGATCGCACAGATTTGACGTCCGCAGAGTTGAATGAGTTGAAGGATGAATTACTGCAGGTGATTTCCCGTCACGTTGATATTGACCGAGATGCCGTGCAAATTGATTTGGAACACGACGGCCGTATTCAGCGATTAGTGGCGGATATTCCTTTGCGGAGCGTGACGCGCCGTCGCACAGGCTAGTTATGACGCGCGGTCTTTCGTGGCGAAATTTCGATTTCCTTTTGCTCGGCGCAATTGTGCTTGCCACTGCCTTCGGCGTGGCAATGATCCGCTCGGCGGTGGCGGGGAATGAGGACTTAGCTCCCCTAGTTGGCCGGCAAATCTATTTCGCAATTGGTGGGCTTATTGCCATTTTCATTGTCGCAGCCATGGACTATCACTACTGGCTGGCTTTGTATCGCCCCATTTACATTGTCATGATGTTTTTGTTGATCGCCTTGTTCTTGAGTGCCCAGGCGGTGTTTGGAGCGGCGCGCTGGTTTCAGGTGGGTGTGCTCTTTGTTCAGCCAACTGAATTTGCCAAGATCGTTGTCATCCTGATTCTGGCGCGTTATTTTGACAATACCCAGAACGAACGGCGTAATATTCCCTGGCTTGTACGAGCCTTTCTGTGGGTCTTCTTTTTGATGATTTGGATCCTGCTTCAGCCGAACTTAAGTAACGTGATCGTAATTATGGTCATCTTCTTTGCGATGCTATGGATCAATGGATTGGAAATTCGGCAGTTGCTAATTATCGGTGGATCAGTGCTCGGCTTGGCATTTATTGCCTTTCCATTTCTCCAGCCATATCAGCAGGCGCGTGTGCTTAATTTTATTTTGCCTCAACCGAACGTAAGTTATGGTGAGACCTACAATGTTGAGCAAGCTTTAATTGCCATCGGCTCAGGCGGATTATTCGGCAAAGGATATGGTCATGGCACGCAGACACAATTGCGGTTTCTTAAGGTTCGTCACACTGACTTTATCTTTTCTGCAATTTCAGAAGAGTTCGGATTGATTGGCGGGATTCTAGTAATCCTGGTTGAAGTCTTCATTATCTGGCGGTGTATTCGCGCCGCGCAAAAAGCACGCGACGTTTCCGGCGCGATGATCGCATATGGTGTCGCGATTTTGTTGTTCTTTCAAGGGATGGCAAATATCGCCGTAAACTTAAAGTTGATTCCTGTTTCAGGTTTACCGCTTCCATTTATCAGCTACGGGGGAAGCGGTTTGGCTTCGCTCATGCTTGCCGTTGGACTTGTGGAAAGCGTGGTGATGCGGCACAAGCCTATGGAATTTTAGAATTTTGCAATTATTTTAAGAAAGGTTTCTTCATGACGGATTACACCCAACCTGCGCGTGTGCGCGTGGCTCCATCCCCAACTGGACACATGCATCTCGGAACCGCGCGCACCGCGTTATATGATTATTTGCTTGCCAGAAAAACCGGCGGGAAATTCATTTTGCGCGTGGAAGATACGGATCTTAAACGAACCGTCCCCGGTGCGGAACAGGAAATCATGGATGGCTTGCGCTGGCTCGGTCTTGATTATGATGAAGGTCCGGATGTGGGCGGCGCTTTTGGGCCATATCGTCAAACGGAACGACGCGAGATTTATCAGCAACATGCAATCATCTTAATCAATAAAGGACATGCCTATCCATGTTTTTGCACGCCGGAGCGGCTCGATAAGGTACGGAAGGAACAGCAAGCGAACAAAGAGTCGCTCCATTATGATGGCACATGTCGCAGGCTTGATCCTGATGAAGCAGCGCGACACGTTGCTAATGGCGAGCGGCATGTCATTCGTTTTAAAATGCCGAAGGACGGTGTAACGATTGCGCACGATCATTTGCGTGGCGACATTTCCATCGAGAATAAAAATATGGATGATTATGTGATCGTCAAATCAGACGGCTTGCCCACTTATCATCTGGCCGCGATGGTGGACGATCATTTGATGCAGATCACGCATGTATTGCGCGGCGCCGAGTGGTTGAGCACGTTTCCGCTTCATGTCAATGTGGTGCGCGCCTTTGGCTGGGATGAACCCGTTTGGATTCATCTTTCTGTGTTTCTCAAGCCAAGTGGCAAAGGAAAGCTCAGCAAGCGCGACGCTGAACATGCGATGAAGGACGGTTATTCGGTCTTCATTAAAGATATGGAAGAGCTGGGCTTTATTCCCGAAGGCGTGTTGAACTGGATGGCATTGATGGGGTGGGGAGTGCCGGAAGATGATGTGATGTCTCTTGATGAAATGGTCAGGCGCTTCAGCATTGACAGCCTGACTCCATCTCCCGCGGCGATCAACTTTACCAAGCTCGATCATTTTAACGGGACTCATATCCGGCTCTTATCGGATGCGGATCTGGCTGCGCGTGTCAAGCCTTTCTTTATCAAAGCAGGCCTTGTTGTCACCGATGATTTGTTGTTGAAGATTTCTCCGCTGATCCGCGAACGACTTGTTACATTGGACGATTGTGTTGCCTTTGCCGGATTCTTTTTCCAAGATGGTGTTGAGCCAACAACAGATGAATTGATCGCCAAAGGATTGGACGCGAAACAATCTGCGGCAATCGCGCGCAAAGCATTTGAGATTCTTTCTGCTTTGCCGGATTTGAATCATCAAACTGCCGAGCCACCAATGCGCGCCTATGTGGAGCAATCAGGATTGACGCCGAATCAAGTGTTTGGGATTATGCGCGTTGCCGTTACAGGACAAAAGGTCAGCCCACCGTTATTTGAAAGCATCGAGGTGATTGGCAAAGATAAGACCTTAGAAAGACTGAGAAAAGCGATGGAAATATTGGAGAAGATGTAAACATACATGTCCTTGCGAGCGTAGGAAGCAATCTTCTTTCTTGGCGGAGATTGCTTCGTCACTGGGTTCCTCGCAACGACATGTTGATTATTTTTTCTTCTCTATCTTGCCCAAGTGTCTTTTAGTGAAACGGTCAAGTTGAAAACAGGTTTATCGGGGGTCAAGTCGGGGTTGGCGCAATAAAATCCCTGGCGTTCGAATTGGAAACGGTCACCCGCTTCCGCCTTCAGATGCGGTGCAAATTGTTCTGGCTTTGTCCCCTCGATTTCTTTTCCATGGCAAGGATTTTCATGTTCCCTCCGCATCAGTATGAATAACGATAGCATTATAAATAGAGCGCCCCACCGTGAGGGGGACGGACGTGATGATGGTCAGGCGAAGGATGACCTGCATAAAAACGCCTCGGAACGATTTATAGCCCGAGGCGGCCTTGCATTTCATTGATGGCGGCAATGGCATCCTGCGCACCCGAGCTATAAATCTCTCGGTGAAGTTTGATCGCTTCCAGCTTATTTCCCTTTTTGAGCAATTCGATGATGCGTGGATCATCGGTCGGAGCGGATTCCGGCACAAACTCGACGCCCAGATGTTTGTATAAAAATGCAACCTGTCCATCAAGTTGTATGACGCGCCTGCTCAGGTTGTGGATCATCTCTGTGTCTGTCGGCATGTTATTTTCTCCTCATTGATTTGAATTTCTTGCAGTGTACTTGTTTTGTCGGAGAGATGTTATCCACCAAAGGTAATGAATAAAAGAAGCCTTCGGCGTGGTAGCCGAAGGCTTCTCCATCATTTTGAACTCATCGTTTTGAGCGCAGCTTGCTTCATGTGTGCCAGCACTCCGATGAAGCCGTTGATGCGTTGTTGCGAGATGGCTTCTTCGAGTCTCATCGGCGCGAAAAAATCCGTCGGGACAGACAAAATCTCTTCGGCCTGTGAACCGTTGAGGCCGTTGGCGAGGATGGAGGCCAACCCGCGCACGGTCGGCGATTGAGGCGGAATGTCGAAATGGAAGATAATCCCATTATCGGCTTGTTTCTCCGCGATCAATTGCACCGGCGTCATGCATTCGGGAATGGCATCCATTTTGTCGCGTTCGGCTTGGAGACGTTCGGGCAATGGCGGAAGAGACTCGGAATAGGCAATCAGAGATTCGACCTTTTCTTGGCGCGTCATGCTGGCAAAATCATCCACAATCTCTTGTAGTTTGATAGGAAGGTTAGACATAATAAGATGCAATATTTTTTAACACAAAGGACACGAAGGAAAAGAATTAATAACTTTGTGCACTTAGTGTCCTTTGTGTTGAGAGACGGTTTTATTTTTCGATCGGCGCGTTGACGAGGTTGCCCCATTCAGTCCAGGAACCATCATAGTTCTTAACCTTTGGATAGCCCAGCAGGTACTTCAGCACGAACCACGTCAGTGAGGAACGTTCACCGATGCGGCAATAGGCAATGACCTCGCCATCCGGCTTGATGCCTTTGCCTTCATAAAGAGCGCGCAGTTGCTCGTCGCTCTTGAAGGTGCTGTCGGCTTCATTGACCGCCTGCGCCCACGGGATGCTGACCGCGCCCGGAATGTGTCCGCCGCGCGAGGCGCCTTCTTGCGGATAATTGGGCATGGAGATCAATTCACCGGAATATTCCTTCGGCGAGCGGACATCCACCAGCGGTTTCTTTGAACTGCTTTGCTTCAGCACCTCATCACGGAAGGCGCGGATGGACGAATCCGCTTCTTTGGCCTTGTAAGTGGTGTGAGCATAAGAGGGAACATCTTTTGTGAGCGGACGTTTTTCCTGTTCCCACTTGGCCCGTCCGCCGTTCATGATCTTGACGTTCTTATGTCCATAATATTGAAAGAGCCACAAGGCATAGCATGCAAACCAATTGGACTTGTCGCCATAGAAGACGACCGTCGTGTCGTTGCTGATGCCGAGATTGGAATTGACTTCTTCGAATTTTTCTTTGGTGAGGAAATCGCGTCGGAGCGGGTGCTGAAGCGTGGAGAACCAATCGATCTGCACCGCGCCGGGAACGTGACCGGTGGCATACAGTAGTGCGTCCTCGTCCAATTCGATGATGCGGACGTTAGCATCCTTGGAATGGACTGCAACCCATTCGGTATCGACCAGATATTCAGGGTGAGCGTATGACATATTTGTATCCTCTTATTTCTAAAATGTTTTATTTTTGATTATAACGAAAAGCAGTCAACGGCCAGACCATCCCGAAACAAACCGGGATAAAAAACGGCGGACAAAACGCCAGCGCAATTGTGTGCGCGGGAATCGTCCACCGTTGAGAGCCGTTGACTGCTTTCGAATGATCTCAGGCGGTGGTTACGAGCCCCGCTTGAGACAGGAGCAAAAGTTGAAGTTATTCATATACTTATAGAGATGGCGGCTATTTTACGATTCTTACGAATGTTGTCAAGTCAAAAATTATCGTTGTACTTCGTTCTCAAACAATCGGGCAAAGCCAGAATAAGGTTTGAGCGGAATGACCTCGAAGAAGATCAACCCCTCTTTGACCAATGGCAGGGATTGCAATACCCGTTGCGCTTCAGATGGATCAGCGCATTCGAGTATCAAAACAGCCTCCGTCCGGTCGGTGCGGAAATACGTTTCGCGGATCAATCCGTCTTGGACCAGTTTCCAGAGTTGTGCAGCTTCCGCCTTGAGATGCGGCGTGAATTGTTCAGGCTTTATGCCCTCGATCTCTTTTTCCATGGCAAGGATTTTCATGTTCCCTCCGCAATGAGTATAGATAACGATAGTATTATAAATAGAAAACCCCGCCGTGAGGCGGGGCAAGTTAGAATTGTCTTTCATAATCTTTATGACTGCCAACCCAAAACCAAGTCACGGTATCGCCATCAAGGATGCCTAAAGCGCGATAGTTGATTGTGATTCTGGCTGACCAGATATTTTCTTCTGAATTGATGCACTTGAAATGCAGGGAAGGGTGGAATGGATTTTCAATCCATAACTCAAATGCTTTTCTGGCTCTCTCTTGAACCTTCTTGTCGAGCGATTTATATTCTTCCCAGAACGATGGCAGAACAGCGGATTTCATAACTTCTTGAAATCCATCGGTTTGGCTTTTCCCTCCGCGACTTGCTTGCGTGCCTCACGGGCGGCATAAATCAATTTTTTCTGTGACTTTGAAAACATCTCATGCCACTTTTCTTCGTCTTCCAACTCAGCAAGGTATTCGCGCAAGTGCTCAACAACCCGATCCTGTTCGGATTCGGGTAACTGTTCGATCATTTTCAAGATGGTGTTTACCGCAGGTGTAACCATAATTTGCTCCTTGCTCTGACCTTATTATAGCAGGAAGAGCAAGCTAACAAAATCCCGACGCAATGTCGATTTTAGATTGGGTGTAACAAATACTGGAGTTGTGTATTGGATTTTATTATATTCTTAATTGTATCCTTATCAAAATCTAATGCAAGAATTGGAGCGGATGCCAGTGATCAATTGAACATTGAAAGTCCACAGCAGTTCGTCCACCAGTTTTTTGGAAATGTAGCCTCGGTCAGCAAATAGTGTTCCGAATAGTTTGCGGACCATCTTGGGAACCGGTTGGCGGTCGTCGACATTGCCAGGGGTAAGCATCAGATTGAGTAACTCACCTCGGTCATTGAAGATCAGGTGCAATTTGAAGCCAAAGAACCAACCGGTGGAAGTTTTCCCACGTTCGGCCAGTCCTGCAAAGACCCTGTGAGAGTGGATCCTCGGGTTCTTGCAGACTGCCAAGGCGGTGGAATCCATGAAGGAAATGCCCGTGCAAGCTCCCAAACAGGAACTCCGTAGGTACACGCATAATGGAATCAGTGCGGACGGAACGAACTCTACGAAGCGTGTGTAACTGACCAAGCCTGGAAACTCACTGCGCAATCGCTCCAACACATAGCCCGTGTAGTAGGCTTTGAAATCGCGGTAATGCGATTGATGGAAATGGACTAGGATCGTCATCCCTTCACTCAGACTCAAACTCAAACTCCGCTTTCGTTGTCGGATGTATTCTCATTATAACGACTGCTTTGAATTAATCTTCTTTGAAGATTTGGTCCATAGTGAATTACAAAACTCAACTTGTTATCGTTTTTCTTGCCATCACCCGATTGCACTCAGGCTAGCTCCACGGTAGGTCCACGGTAGCTCCACATTAGCTCCACGTGACACCAAATCACACTCGAATCCTTCCCTGCTGAAAGCTATCAGCAAACAGTGACAAATTTCCATTTGACATCTTCCTTCTACCGCACTATAATAAAGTTGTCAGACAACTTGACAAATCGTATGTCTACCCTTCTTATCAAGAATGCTTATATCGTCACGATGGATGACCTTCAGCGGGAAATTCCCGAAGGTGGTCTTTTCATGCGCGACGGCTTCATCGAACAGGTCGGTGCGGCGAAGGAACTGCCTTTGTCCGCCGATGAAGTGCTCGATCTCAAAGGCTTTGTCGTTTTGCCTGGCCTCATCAACACGCATCACCACTTTTATCAGACGCTCACGCGCGCCGTCCCTGCCGCCCAGGATGCCAATCTCTTCAACTGGCTCAAAACTTTATATCCCATTTGGGCGCGCATGAACGCCGATGATATTTTCATTTCGACTCAGACCGCGCTTTCGGAATTGGCTTTATCGGGATGCACGACGGCCTCCGATCATCTTTATCTTTTCCCCAACGGCTGTAAGCTCGACGATGAAATTGCCGCTGCGCAAGTGATCGGACTCCGCATCCAGGCTTCGCGCGGTTCGATGTCGCTCGGCGAATCTAAAGGCGGACTTCCGCCGGATTCCGTTGTGGATAGCGAAGATTCCATTCTAAAAGATTCCCAGCGGCTCATCCAGAAATATCATGATTCAAAACCGGGCGCGTTCGTGCAAATTGTTTTGGCGCCATGCTCGCCGTTCAGCGTGACCGGTGAACTGATGAAGCAAGCCGCCAAGCTGGCGCGCGAATATAAAGTTCATCTGCACACGCATCTAGCCGAGACCGAAGACGAGGAACAATTCTGCCTGCAGAAGTTTGGTCATCGTCCGGTAGGATATATGCAGGAAGTGGGTTGGGTCGGCGATGACGTTTGGTTCGCACATGCGGTGTGGGTCAATGGTGAAGAGATAAAAACATTTGCGAAACATAAATGTGGCGTGGCGCATTGTCCGACATCGAACATGCGGCTGGCTTCAGGCATCGCACCGCTCAAAGAATATCGCAAAGCTGGCGTCAATGTTGGCCTCGGTGTGGACGGTTCCGCCTCGAACGATGGTTCGCATTTGCTGGCTGAAGTGCGACAAGCAATGCTTTTGTCACGCGTCAAAGAAGGCATTACAGGTTATTCTTTATCGGATGACCCCAACCGCAAATTGATGACGGCGCGCGATGCTTTGTGGCTTGGGACACGCGGTGGGGCGGCAGTAGTTGGTCGCACTGACATTGGTTCACTTGAAAAAGACAAATGCGCCGACTTCTTCGCAGTCAATGTGAATCGACTCGACTTTGCGGGTGCATTGCATGATCCGGTGTCCGCGCTGGTCTTTTGCCAACCGGTCAAAGTGGATTACACGCTGGTCGGCGGGAAGTTTGTTGTGAAAGAAGGCAAGTTGGTAACAGTGGATGAACGTAAGTTAGTTGAGCAACATAATCAAGCTGCAAAAAGGTTGTTAACTGCATGATTGTCACTCTGAGCGAAGCGAAGAGTCTCGTGCTTAAATGTGAGATGCTTCGCACTGTTCAGCGTGATATGCAAATGGAGACTCTTTATGCCTAATTCTGCCAAACTGACTTATTCCCTCGTGGATGTCGCCATGGGACGGAAACCCGCTGATCTTGTGATTCACAATGGTCAATGGGTCTGTGTGCAATCGGGCGAGATCATTCCTCATACAGATGTTGCCATTGTCGGCGGACATATTGCCTTTGTCGGGCCGGATGCCAAACACACGATGGGTGAGGGTACGCAAGTCATCGAAGCGCACGGACGTTATCTTGTCCCCGGTCTGCTCGATGCGCACATGCACGTTGAATCCGGCATGGTCACGGTCACGGAGTTTGTGCGTGCCGTCGTGCCGCATGGAACGACCGGCATGTTCATTGATCCGCATGAGATGGCCAACATCTTCGGACTCAAAGGTGTCAAGCTAATGGTGGATGAAGCGGCCAAACAGCTCATCCATGTTTGGGTGCAGATGCCTTCCTGTGTTCCGTCTTCACCGGGGTTTGAAACACCGGGCGCATCCATCGGCCCGGAGGAGGTTGCCGAGGCGATGACCTGGCCCGGCATCATTGGCCTGGGCGAAATGATGAACTTCGTCGGCGTGTTCAATAGCGATGACAAAATGATTTCTGAAATGGCCGCCACACATGCAGCGGATAAAACCATCGGCGGTCATTATCCTTCACCTGATCTTGGACTGCCGTTTCACGGATACGTGGCCGGCGGTGCGGAAGATGATCACGAAGGCACGCGCCTCGAAGATGCGGTTGCACGCGTTCGTCAAGGAATGAAAGCGATGCTTCGTTATGGATCGGCCTGGCATGACGTCGAATCTCAATTGGGCGCGATCACGCAGCTGGGTCTGGACCCGAGGCGGTTCATTCTTTGCACCGATGATTCTCACGCCCAAACTTTGTCGCAGGATGGACACATGGATCGTGTCTTGCGTCACGCCATCGGTCACGGACTGGAACCAATGACTGCCATTCAGATGTGCACCATCAACGCCGCTGAACATTTCGGGCTGACGCGTGAGATGGGCATGATCGCTCCCGGCCGTTGGGCAGACGTGGTTCTCGTAAAAGATTTGCATGACTTCAGAGCGGATTTAGTGATTGCGAAAGGCATGGTCATTGCCGAGCGTGGCAAGTGGAAGATGGAACTGCCTAGTTTTTCCTATCCGGCCTGGGTGAAGAATTCAGTGCACCTTAAGAAAGAATTGGAAGCGAAGGATTTTATCCTGCGCGCCCCGAAGGGACATACCGGCAGCGTTAAAGCACATGTAATTGGCGTCATTGAAAATCAGGCTCCGACGCGTCACCTGATGATGACTCTTCCTGTGGAGAATGATGAAGTTCTCGCCTCACAGATCACTCGTTATTCATCGACGGATGTTGCCAAGATTGCGCTGGTAAAACGACATAAAGGCATGAGTGGAGTTACGGTGGGACTCGTCAGCGGCTTTGGTTTTACCGAGAAATGTGCGATTGCCTCGACGGTTGCACATGACAGCCATCATATGATCATCGTTGGCACGGATGATGAGGATATGGCGATTGCCGGGAATAAGCTCGCAGAAGTCGGCGGCGGACAAGTGGTTGTGAGAGATGGCCGCGTGATTGGGTTGGTTGAATTAAACATCGCGGGCCTGATGTCCACGGAAAGGGCCGAAGTGGTCGCGAAGAAAGCTGAATCAGTATTGGCTGGTTTCAGAGTATGTGGTTGTAAGCTGAACAATCCCAACATGCAGTTATCCCTACTGGCTTTGGTCGTCATTCCCGAGCTGCGTATCTCCGATAAAGGTCTCGTTGATGTAACGAAATTCGATTTTGTGCCTGTGTTGGAAAAAATCTAAAAACGACGTACGTTGTCACAAAGAGAGGTATCCATGTCAAATTTTCCCTTCCAAAGATTACAAGCAGATCTTGCCGCATTGATTTCCAAAACCGGAGCAGGTGACCGTCTTCCATCGGAACCTGATCTTGCGAAACAAATGGGGGTTTCACGCGCTACCTTGCGAGAGGCCATGCGTACCTTTGAAACGCAGGGGTTGATCCGACGTCGACAAGGCGCAGGAACATTTGTCGTCGGAAAAGTGCCCGTCATTGATGCCGGCTTGGAATTGCTCGAGAGCCTGGATACGATGGCTGAACGGCTCGGCTTGGAAGTATTGGTGACGGACTTGCGTGTCGAAAGCATTCCTGCGGATAAGGAATATGCCGCGGCGTTGGACGTATCGCCTTCGGCGAAACTCACACGCGTTCGACGTGTGATGTGCGAGGATCGCCGGCCAGTGGCGTATTTGGTCGATGTGCTTCCCGAAGAGGTACTTAAGCCTTCGCAGTTGCCTGTTTCATTCAAAGGGTCGGTGCTGGATTTTTTGATTGATCGCGGCGATCATCTTGCAGTCTCGCGTGCGGCGATCTCGGCCATTGATGCAACTGCCGAGGTCGCAAAGACGCTCCAAATCCAGCGCGGTGATGTGTTGCTTCAATTTACCTCGCAGCTATATGCCTCTGCCGGGAAAGTGATTGATTATTCCTCCAGTTATTTTATTCCTGGATATTTCCACTTTCACGTCAATCGGCGCGTGGGAGGATGAATTGCCAGACGGGTTTATTTCAATGAAAGTCCAGCAAGTCGAACAGGTTTCTGAAACCTGTTGAACTTGATGACTGAGTAAGACGTCAAAGAAGGAAACACTGAAGTGTTTGAAATCTTTAACGTCAAAATATCAACTAATGGTTTAGGAGGTTCGTATGCGTAGTTTTGCAGGTCGTGACATTCTGTCACTGAAGGATTTCGAGCGCAATGAGTTTTTCCAGGTGCTCGATGTCGCACTGAAAATGGAACCCATCGCGAGGTCCAGAAAGAACGTGGATTTACTCAAGGAGAAGACGCTGGTAACAGCCTTCTACCAACCGTCCACACGCACGCGTCTCGCTCACGAAGGTGCGATGCATCGTCTGGGCGGACACGTGACCGGTTTCTCGGATGCCAAAAACACCCGTGCTGGTGACTTCTATCAGGAGTTGATCAAGGACACGGTCAAGATGCTGGAGTTCTATGGCGATGTGATCGTGATGCGCCACTTTCAGCAGGGCGCGCCGCACGAAGCCGCCAAGTGGGCAAGCATTCCGATCATCAACGGCGGCGATGGTTGGGGCGAGCACCCGACTCAAATCCTGACTGATCTTTATACGGTCTGGCGCGAGAAGGGCCACATTGATGGATTGAAGTGGCTGGCTGTTGGTGATATGCGCATGAGAACGATGCATTCGCTGGCATATGCGTTGACTCAATTCGATTGCCCAATCACTTTTGTCTCGCCGCCCGAGATGAGCCTAACCGATGAGTTCAAGAAGGAACTCAAGGACTACAGCTTGAACTATAAAGTGGTTGATCACGTTGAAAAGGCGATTGGTGAAGCCGATGTGATTTTGGTTGAGCCTGTGGTGCAACCCGATTACACCAAATCGCGCGATGAACGTTCCGGCAAGGATGTCGGGTTGACGCCTGCCAATTATAAGATCACGCGCGAGCTATTGGAGACGAAAGCCAAATCCGATGCAATCCTTTTGCATTCCTTGCCGCGCATGGATGAAATTCCCACCGATGTAGATATCACACATTGGTCGCGTTACTGGCAGGAAGCGTTCAATGGCGTGGTGATGCGCATGGCGCTTTTGGCACTCGTGCTCGGCGCGATGGAATAAATTATTGACCTATCCTCTTCGCCCCTTCCCTTCAGGGAAGGGGAATGGGGTTAGGTTTTAATGGATAAGGAGATTAATTTATGCAAACAAATTTACGCGGCCGAGATTTGATCGGCGATCTTGATTTTAGTAAAGAGGAAGTTGAAACTGTTCTGGATGTGGCGTTCGATCTAAAGCGCAAGCGCGCCCTTGGCGAACCCCATGCTTATCTGCGTGACAAAGTACTGGCGATGCTGTTCTTCTTCTCCAGCACACGCACGCGCGGCTCGTTTGAAGCCGGCATTGACCAGCTCGGCGGTCATGCGGCTTTCATCGAAAGCAAGACGACGCAGATTGCACACGGCGATACGCCGGTTGAAATCGGCGAAATCTTTGGCCGCTATTTTGATGGTCTCGCCATCCGTCATGTGGACTGGAAGATCGGCAATAAATACATCAACGATGTCGCCAAATATTCGCGCTCGCCGGTGTTCAATATGCAGTGCGAAATCTATCATCCCTTCCAATGCCTGGCCGATTTGATGACCATCATCGAAAAGAAAGGCCGCGACCTGCGCAAGAAGAAGATGGTTGTCTCATGGGCTTACGCGGCTTCCTATCAGAAACCGATTTCTGTCCCGCAATCTTTGATTCTTCAAATGCCTCGCTTCGGCATGGACGTTGTGTTGGCTCATCCACCGGAGTTCAAACTCATGCCTGATATTGTGAACGCGGCACAAGAACAGGCGAAAAAGTTTCACACCGGCTTTGAAATTATTTCCGACCCGAACGGCATGGAAAAGGCCTTCAAGGATGCGGATGTCGTTTACGCCAAATCGTGGGGAGCCATGATGACGACAGAAGACGTAAATGAAGGTGCGAAGATCATTGACAAGTACAAACATTGGATCACCGATGAAAAGAAAATGAATCTTGCCAAGGATGATTCGATTTACATGCATCCGCTTCCCGCTGACCGTGACGTTGAAGTCGCCAGCGCCGTGATGGATGGACCACATTCAGTCGTCTTCGATGAAGCCGAGAATCGTCTGCACGCACAAAAAGCTGTTATGGCTTTGACGATGGCGTGAGGAGTCAGCCATGGCGAAGAAAAAAGTTGCGGTTATTGCAATTGGTGGGAATTCCCTGATCAAAGATCCTAAGCATCAAAGCGTTGAGGATCAATATGAAGCTGCCAGGGAATCCGCTCTCCACATCGCGGACATGATCGAAGCCGGTTACGAGGTCGTGATCGGCCACGGCAACGGCCCGCAGGTTGGATTCATTTTGCGCCGCTCTGAGATTGCCGCCAAAGCCGAAGGCATGCACGAAATCCCGCTTGATGTGTGCGGCGCGGACAGCCAGGGCGCGATCGGCTATGCTTTACAGCAAAACCTCCAGAACGAATTGAAGCGGCGCGGCATTAAGAAGTCTGTCGCTACCGTTGTGACTCAAACCTTGGTGGATCGCGATGACCCAGCCTTTAAGAATCCATCCAAGCCGATTGGTGGCTTCATGGATGAGGCCGAAGGCAAACGCCGTCAGAAAGAAATGAATTGGACCGTTGTCGAAGATGCCGGACGCGGTTGGCGCCGCGTAGTGGCCTCGCCGCTTCCGAAAGAGATTGTCGAAATCGACGCGATCAAAGCGCTTATCAGCGCGGGCGTGATCGTGATCTCGACAGGCGGCGGCGGCATCCCGGTCATCCGCAACGAAAAAGGCGACCTTGAAGGCGTGGCCGCCGTAATTGATAAGGATTTCGGCTCGAGCTTGTTAGCCAATAATGTTGGCGCGGAATTGTTCCTCATTTCAACCGCGGTCGAGAAAGTTGCGTTGAATTTTGGCAAGCCCGATCAGAAGTGGCTCGATAAGATTACGCTGACTGAAGCGAAGAAATATCTTGCGGAAGGCACGCACTTCGCGAAAGGTTCGATGGCTCCCAAGGTCCAGGCTATTATTCGCTTCCTGGAAGCCGGAGGCAAGCAAGCTCTCATCACCAATCCTGAGAACATCGGCCGCGCCTTGAAAGGCGAGACTGGTACGTGGATCGTTCCAGGATAATTCGATTCGTCTAAAACTGCTTGCGGTCTGACATGTTGCTCGTTGCATGTCAGACCTATCTTGATGTTTGTCTATGAGGGAGTACGCAAAGTTTGTTAGTCGGCCAAGGGTAAACCAGCATAGGACGGCTTCAGAGAATCCCAAGACTTACTGAGCCAAGCGGCTCTGGCTTTGGCAGTGGCGATGACCCCCGGCAGGGTCCAACGTGCGCCAGAACGTTTCAACCGGACAGCGGCTATCTGCTTGCAAGCGCTTTCGATGGTTCCGCTGCCAATGAGATACCCGAGCTGCCGAAAGCGTGCGTAGTCCATCCGCTTCTCGTTGTGATCATAATAATGGATTGCCTTTTCGATGAAGGGACGTGCGGCCGCGTGCATAAGCAAACTTCGGCAGGATTGAATCACGTCTTGGATGCAGCCATCCCAAAGTTCTGTGCGGGCTTGGGTCAGCCATTCATGAGCTTGCGGGGTGTTGGCTCCGAAGGCGGCTTCGGCAATGGGCGTGAGATATTCGCTGGCGTGGTACCAATCCACGATTTGTACGGCGTTCGGATAATATTTTTGCACCAGGTTCCAAATCCACACGGCACCGTCTGAGACGAAGACGATTTCTTCGTAGCCGTCGACCTGATGTTGGATCCCCGTCGCCCATAACAATCGTCCAAATTGTTCGGCTTCCTGGATGTCGCAGTGGTATTTCATGTTCTTGGCTTGCAGATGACTTTGTTCTCCCACGCGGGATCCGTGCTGGTTCGGTACCGCAGAACCATGGTGATTTTGGGGATGAGAAGGGTGAATTTGCTCCACTTCATACCCACACAACGTTTTCAACTCTCGCCACTCCCCGTGCAATGGCACATGCGCTCCATCGACCGAGGCATAGATGCGCCCAGCTTGCCTTGGCAGGCTCTGTTCCTGTTCTTCTAATCCTTTCACGTCTTCTGCCGCTCGTTTCCATTCTTCTTCGAGTTGGGCTTGTGCCTGTCCATAGCCTTCGGTATGTTTGAGTACGGTATGATCGCTCACTCCAAACAATAGAAAACGCTCCGCCAATTGACGGGCTTCTTCAAACGATGTTTCCACTCCCAAGATCCCGAGCAAACTCGCCAATCCTGCTGTGCTCTGTCCCGGCTTCAATCCCAAGCGCTCATCCAAGGGCGACTGCCCACGATGACAATCCGCACACAGATAATATCGACGCTGATAATTCACTTTGCCGAACACACTCCACACCACAGCTTCCCGTTTGCCCAGCGGCTCCGCTTCCGCCCCGCATCCACAGCGGACACGACTTGCATATTTCGCTTCATTCGCTTCAATCATTTCCTGCAATCCAAGCCCACAGGCTTCTTTCGCTACCTCGCGGAGCGCTTGTTCAATCTCTGCCACTTGCGCACCTTCCTCGAGTTTCTCCTGCACCGCCTCGGTCATGATTTCCGCTATCTTTCTTACCTCTGCTATGCTAAACTTCATCTCGAGCCTCCTGAATATCCTTTGGTCTATCAGAAGCCCAAAGCTTACCTTAGAGGCTCATTTTTGAAAATCCACTTACAACCTTTTCGTGCACCCGTCTATGAAAATGCGCTTGACAAGCTCATCGCGAATCGGTAACATACATCGTTCTTATGCTTCCATCTCCGCGCGTCCTTTTGACTATAGACTACGAACCGTGGTTCGCACTTTCCCGCCGTTATGATAAATTGGAAAATTCAGTTGAGCGGCGAAATCTGGATGGTGGATTTACGCTTCAGGCCCTTGATACCGTTCTTGAAAAGCTTGGAGATTCGAAAATCAGTTTTTATCTCGTGGGTGAAATCGCAGATTGGTATCCCGAGATCCCACAAAGAATAATCAAGGCGGGGCATGAGCTGGGTCTTCATTGTCAGGTTCATCGGTCGCTGGTCGGCATGGATGAGCTGGCTACAGATATTCGTGCGAGCGCATCTTGGGTTAAGAATTATGGCGTGCGGGGATATCGTGCTCCCATGGTGGGGATGAGCGAAGCGGCCTATTCACTGCTTGAAGAATCAGGATTTGTTTATAGTTCTTCCATATATGCTCCGGCAGGCACGCTTTTGCAAAAAGGAGAGGTCTGGGAGATTCCGGTTAGTACATTTCGCTTCGGGCACGGCGAGAGAACCTATATTGCTCCTCGCCAATTCACCTGGAGCTTGCTTATGAGCGGGGAATATCCTTATGGCTCGAGCTTTAACATTGGCCTGATGAGCAAACCGATTTTGTGTATTCTGGAAAATGAATTGAAAAAAGGATTCAGTCCAGTGCTGTTTATGCATCCTTATGAAATCATGCGCCCCGATCATTGGACCTCCCGCATCGGGGGGGACGTGGTGCGGAATCCGTTATTGTGGCCTTTCACCTGGAATAAAGCTGAATTCCTTGCCACCGTCCTTCGCAATTTTCCTGTATCGCCACTTGGGACGTATCTTGATGAAATGCTCACCGTGCGAGGAAAGCAGAATGTGTGAGATACGCGTCCGTAAATTGGCACGGGATGAGGCCGCAGCTTGGCCAGAGGCGCTCGAGTTATCGGCCACGTTCGCCGCGCTCGATCCGTGGTCCAATCTTGTTCGGCAAACCTATGGATATGAAATTCATCGCTTCGAAGCCACACAGAACGATGAAGTTGTGGGAATTCTTGTCCTTACTTATGTCCGTCATCCCATCTTTGGAAATTATCTTACAACCTCTCCCTTCGGGAGTTATGGTGGATTTGCCTATTTATCGACAGAGGCGCGTGATGCGTTGTTGAAACAGGCGCGTCTTCTCACGAATGAGCTGGGCGTTGAATATGCAGTTCTTCGTTTCGTGGATGATGGCAGTACGCCGCCAACTCCGTGGCAGCAGCATCCAATTTATTGCACCTATTTGATGGACTTGCCGACCCGCGCGGAAGAGTTATGGGAAAGTTTCAATTCACAGTACCGCAACCATATTCGCAAGTCGCTCAAGAAGGGCTTTAGCATAAAGTTTGGCCATCTTGATCTGCTCGATGATGTGTATGAGGGCCTGGCGCGCAGTATGCATGAGTTGGGCTCGCCGTATCACGGCAAGGCGTATTTGCGTCTCATGGCTGAATTGTTGGGCGATGCGCTTGAGTTTGCCGTTGTGCACGGACCGAGCGGGGAATTGGTGGGCGCGGGCGTTTTTATTTTCCACGGTAATGCCGTGACCAATCTCCACGCAAATATTCTCCGCAAGTTTCGTCCCGATTACGCCGGAGATTTTTTGTATTGGTCTGTGATTACGCGGTATGGCGAACGAGGCTTTTCCACATTGGACATGGGCCGCAGTTTGATCGGTTCGGGCAATGAGACTTTCAAAATGAAATGGAAACCTCGCAAACAATCTCTGGCTTACTGGTACGTTTTGCGGCCCGGTGCAACCCTGCCCGAGTTAAATCAAAAGAATCCGAGATTCCAGTTTGCCATTTGGCTATGGCAACGGCTTCCGGATTTCATTGTTCGTCCACTCGGGCCGCTGTTAATAAAAGGCCTGGCTTGAGTTTTGCTTCTATGGAATATACGATCCAGCCCTTGCTCAACCTTAACGATCGTTTATTGGAACGCGTGGCATCGCTCCATCGAGCTGTGATGCATCTCTTGTTAACCGATATAGGATTGCCAATGGTGCTGCGATATTATCAGATCGCTAGGAATGATCCTTCTGTCATCGGCTTTTGCGCAGTCTCTTGTTCTCAGGAGATTCTTGGATGGGTGGTCGGCTCTCCTGACCCTCATGCGCTCAGTGCTGGTTTGCAGAGGCCGCGATTATGGTTTCTTAAGCAGATGTTTCATCTGGGAGTTATGCGCCCTTTGATCTTCTTGCAAGTGTTACTGTCTGTATTTTTTTCACCCGAACAGAAGCTTCCGCCTCATACCATCGAATTGACTTATATTGGTGTTGCATCCGAATTGCAGGGCAGTGGAATAGGCCGCGCCTTGTTGAAGGCCTTTACAGAGGCCAGCCTTTCAGCAGGGTATGATTTCATTGAGCTTACTACGGAGACGGAGAATCTTCATGCGCTGGCCATGTATGAAAAATCGGGTTTCGTTGTGAAAAGAACTTTTCGAGAAGGCCGCTTTGAGCGTTATCGGATGGAACGAAAGCTATTGTCGTCATGAAAAGATTTTTGAAGAAGCTTGAAGCTTTATCTTTTTCGGAACGCAGCATTCCTTTCCTGCTGTTCATCGTCACAGTGTTGGCGTATGGATTATTTTTCTGGCAACGCGGCTTTTATTGGGATGAAGAACCGTGGATATGGATCTATTATCGTCTGGGACCCGCATTCTTAACAAAAACCTTTTCCACCAGCCGACCGTTTTGGGGGATGATCTATCAGCTCACTTTACCGATCATTGGCCCGGTTCCGTGGAGATGGCAGCTACTGATGGTGATCATGCGCTGGCTGACCGCATTATTGGTCTGGGCAGTACTGCGACAGGTCTGGCCAAAGAATCCTCACCCGGCATTATGGACGAGTCTGTTATTTCTGGTGTATCCCGCGCTGGGTCAGAACTTTGTCGCTTTGATGTACACCCATTTCTACATCGTTCTGAATTGTTTTCTTCTTTCGCTTTATCTTTCCATTCTCGCCATTCGCGTCCCTTCTCGACGCGTACCGTTTACCATTGCCGCAGTTGCTCTGGCCCTCGTCAATTTGCTGACGATGGAATATTTTTATTTCCTAGAATTTTTCCGCATCGTTCTCTTCTGGTTTGTTCTAGATGAACATTGGAAGGAAAAATTACGGCGCGTAGCTCTGCTTTTCGCTCCTTATCTGCTTGCGTTTCTAGGCGTTTCATTTTGGCGTGCGTTCTTTTTCAAAAATCAAAACGCCAGTTACGGTTATGCTACTCTATCGCTCATTCGACAATCCCCGCTGGCCGGTGTCTGGTCGCTCCTTCAAAATATTTTCTTTTCCTTTTTGGAAACTGTGCCTCACGCCTGGTTCTTTCCTTTTCAAACGGTGGATGTTTCTTCGCTTGGACCTCGCACCACGGCTCTGGCCTTTGGACTTGCGGTTCTCTCCATGTTATTGGTCGGTCTTTTTCTTTTTTGCTTTTCCCGCTTCGATCAATTTGAAAATCATTGGGTTGGGCAGGCTTTTATCTTGGGCGCATTCGCATGGTTATTCGCGGGCGGGTCATTCTGGTTGGTTGGGATTCAACCTCAGCTGCATTTCTCTGAAGATCGTTTCACGATGCCTTTCATGCTTGGCTCCAGCCTGCTGGTTGTTGCCTTGATTGGATTGTTGAAAGCCAAACCGAAAATTCAATTTGCCCTCCTGGCGCTCTTGATAGGTTTTTCAATCGGTAAACAATTTCAAACCAATACATATTATCGTCGCGATTGGACGACCCAACGCGATTTCTTCTGGCAGTTGTCGTGGCGCATTCCCTCCTTAGCACCGGATTTGACGATCCTCACCAATGATTTGCCCGTGACATATTCCAGCGACAACTCCCTTTCCGGGCCATTGAATTGGATGTACAGTCCCGTTGGCCAGATGGATCACATTTTGTTCTTCGCATCCATCCGAACCGGAGTTGCTTTCCCGGCTCTCGAGCCGAATCTTCCTATTCATTTAAATTATCTTCCCAAAGTATTTGACGGAAATACATCCCAAGTTGTGGCGATCAAATTTGACCCGCCTTCTTGTCTGCGTGTGCTCGATCCGGAAATTGATTCGCAAAACAAGTTACTGCCGCAACTGATGAGGCAAGTTGCCGCCTTGAATAATTATTCAATGATCGATGCCAATCATTCCGTCATGCCTCCGCCATCCTACTTTGCCCCCGAGATTGCTCGCGGCTTTTGTTATTATTTTGAGCAAGCCGACCTCGCGCGTCAACGTGGAGATTGGCCTCTTGTTGCTAAGTTAGGCGACATCGGATTTAACTTGAATGATTATCCGCATGATCCTATCGAACGATTTGTGTTCATCGAAGGCTATGCCCATGAAGGAGATTGGTCCGAGGCAAAGGAATTATCGCTGGAATCTTATAGGGTTTCGCCGAGCTATGTCGGGCCGCTGTTGTGTAAGTTGCTGGCAAGGATTAACCGTGATGTTCCGTCTAGCAGCGAGAAACAAAGTAGTCTGAACCAATTGAATGCCAAATTTTCCTGTTTGCCGTGAAATTAATATGCACATTTCTTCACATGATGAAAGAGATTACTGATAAAATCATCCAAGCAATCGAAAGGAGGCGGCAGGGTACTAGCTCTAACAATTTGTTGTTCAAATCTAAACCATACAAATTTGAAAAAGGAGAAGAAACAAATGCGTAAGTCAATTTTGCAAGTTACCTTAGTATTGATGGTTCTGGCTATGGCCGTGTCGGCTTGTGCCCCGGCTGCGGCGACGCCTACTGCAGCTCCTGCTGCCACAACCGCGCCTCCGGTTGCCACAACTGCGCCAATCACGGCTGCTGCCACAACCGCGCCGACCACGGCTCCTGCTGCCACAACCGCGCCAACCATGGCCGCTGCTGCCCCAATCGGAACTGCATTTCCATCTGGTCAGACTTTCACCATTGGCATGATTCTGGTGGGTCCCTACAATGACTCTGGCTGGAGTCAGGCCACCTACGAAGGCGGCCAGTATGCGGTTTCTAAGATTCCGAATACGAACCTGATCTATATCGATAACGGCTTTAGCCATCAAGGTTCTACACCGGCACAATTAGCTGAGCAGTTGCTCTCCAAAGGTGCCAACCTGATCATCTTCAATTCGGATGATTTCAAGGATGACTCCAATACCTTCGCCAAGAACCATCCGACCATCCCGACCATTATGCTCTCGGGCGATCAGTCTTGGGCGCAGGGTCAGGCCTATCTGAATATCCCCAATATGGCCAATGTCATGGGCCAAATGGAATACATGAAGATGCTGGCCGGATGTGCGGCTGCCATGACGACCCAGACCGGCAAGATCGGCTACTTAGGACCGCTGATCAATGACGAAACCCGTCGCCTTTCTTCTTCGGCTTATTTGGGCGCCAAGTACTGCTGGACCAATGTTTTGAAGAAAGATCCTTCTGCACTGCAATTCCAGGTCACCTGGATCGGATACTGGTATAACGAGCCAGGTACGACGCTTGATCCGTCCAAGGTTGCCGATTCCTTCTTCAACACCGGCTACGATGTAGTCATGTCGGGCATCGACACTTCTGAGGCTGTGACCGAGGCGAAGAAGATGACTGATGCCGGTCAGAAGGTATGGGCTGTTGGCTACGACTACAAGAATAACTGCAGCGCGGCTCCAGCTGTCTGCCTGGGCGTTCCTTACTTCAACTGGGGCCCAGGGATCGCGACCGAGGTTAAGAAAGCCATGGCTGGTACCTTCACACAGGATTGGCAGTGGTTAGGTCCGAATTGGACGAACCTCAATGATCCGGATACAAGCAACGTCGGCTTCGCGAAGGGTCAGGCTCTCAGTTCGGCAGCCTCATCGGCAGTCGATCAGCTGGCCGCATACTTGGCGGGTGGTAAGACTCTGTGGACTGGCCCGATAAGCCTGCAGGATGGAACCCAGTATCTGGCATCTGGGGCAACCGCCACCCCACAGCAGCTCTGGTACCTGCCACAATTGCTCCTAGGCATGGCTGGTAGCAGTAAGTAACTTCATTTTTGTGATTGGGGGAAGGCATTTGCCTTCCCCCATTTTTCTATCCTTCTCGCCCCTCTTTTCTTCTGTGAGAGGAGCGAGAAGCGAGGAAAAAGGATTGCCCATGAACATTGAACTGCGCCATATCCATAAACATTTCGGCAAAGTCCATGCCAATAATGATATTGTGCTCAACATTCCTGCAGGCACAATCCAGGGCATTTTGGGGGAAAACGGAGCGGGCAAAAGCACGCTCATGAAAATTCTTTCAGGTTTTATTCAGGCCGATAGCGGACAAATTTTGCTGGACGGCAAAGAAGTAGTTATCAAGTCACCAGCGGATGCCATTCGATATGGCATTGGCATGTTGCACCAAGATCCGTTAGACTTTCCACCGATGAGTCTGCTCGATAATTTTCTGCTTGGACGCGCCGGTGGTCTTTTGCCGGACCGCAAAGCAGCCATGCAAAGTATTCGTGATCTGGCTGATCAATTTGGCTTTTCTCTTGATCCGGAAGCGTATGTCGATTCGCTGACTGTCGGTGAGAGGCAACAACTAGAAATACTGCGTTTACTTTGGTTGGGAGCGCGCATTCTGATTTTGGATGAACCCACTACCGGTATTAGTGCCAGCCAAAAAGATAAGCTTTTTGCAACACTTCGCAAACTTGCCACGCAGGGCATGACCATCATCTTTGTTTCCCATAAACTAGAAGATGTTGAAGTGTTGTGCCATAAAGTGGCGGTGTTGACTGCTGGAAAGTTGGTGGGTGAAGCATCCGCGCCTTTTAATTCAAAGAAGTTAGTAGAAATGATGTTTGGCAAGGAAATTTCGCTGGGAGCGCGACATCCTTTCAAACCCGGGGCAAAGGCGTTTGAGTTGCGCGATTTAGCAGTGGAAGATATCCGCTTGCATTTGGCGGATATAAATCTTGAAGTTAATGCTGGTGAAGTCATCGGTGTAGCAGGAATGGAAGGAAGCGGACAGGGACCTTTTATGCGGGCATGCGCCGGCTTGATTTGTCCTGTCAATGGTCGAGTATTGGTAAATAATCATGATCTGACAGGGTATTCTTATCACGCATTCAAGCAGAATGGTGTTTCGTTTATGCCTGCTTCGCGCATGGAGGAAGGATTGGTTACCGGCTTGACCTTGACCGAACACTTTGTGCTGGCTGAAGAGACGCAGGGTTTATTTATTGATGTAGATAAAGGAAGGAAGCTTGCGGAAGAACGAATTAAATCCTTCAACATACGCGGTACTCCGATGAGCACAGTTGAGTCGCTTTCAGGTGGCAATCAACAGCGTGCTCTGCTGGCCCTACTTCGGAATCCGCTTTCATTGCTTCTCTTGGAACATCCAACGCGCGGCTTAGATATCGAGTCCGCCATTTATATATGGAGCAAGCTTAAGGAACGCTGTAAGCAGGGGACATCAATCTTGTTTATTTCTTCCGACCTAGAAGAGATTTTGGAATACAGTGATCGCGTAGTGGTCTTCTTCAGCGGCCGGGTGACACCCCCATTGGATGTCTCGACATTAACTACGGAGAAACTCGGCGAGCTGATCGGCGGGATGGGCTGGCCAGAATCAAAAAATGAGGCAAGCGTCCATGAAAAAAAACCAGTGGCTTAAAATCGGTTTTCAACTGGCAGCGATCGTCTTGGCGTTGCTCTTTACTACCCTGGTCCTGTTGTTGGCCGGCGCGCCGCCTCTTCAGGCCTATATGAATGTACTCCAAGGCATTTTTAGTTCCGTTGACGATATCACCAATGTCTTGGCTGCTTGGGTTCCTTTGTTGCTGGCTACTGCTGGTGTGCTCATTACCTTCGCGGCTGGTTTGTGGAATATTGGTATCGAGGGGCAAATCATGCTTGGAGCGGTCTTCACTACCGGTGCTCTGCGCCTGTTGCAGAATAGCCCATTGTCCGGGGGATGGATCATCTTCATAGGATTCCTAGCCGGTTTGATTGGTGGGGCTATATGGGGGGCACTGGCGGGCGTGCTGAAGACTTTCGGTGGGGTTAATGAGATCTTTGGCGGGTTGGGGTTAAATTTTGTGGCTACTGCTTTTGCGCTTTACTTGATCATTGGTCCTTGGGGGCGGCCGGGAATTGCCTCCACGAGCGGGACTCTGATCTTTCCGAACAGGCTTTGGCTGCCAACCCCGCTTAACATTGCTCTTAGCCCTTGGGCATTGGGATTAGGTATCTTGGCTGCTGTTGTGGTTTATTTTCTACTGCGCGGAACCTATTTTGGCCTGCGCCTGAAGGCAGTGGGCAAAAATGTACGGGCAGCCTTTCTGTTAGGGGTCCCGACTTGGCAATACAGCATGTACGCGTTTCTGCTTTGTGGGGCCCTAGCTGGCCTAGCGGGCGCGGTTCAGGTTACTGCTGTCTATCATCGCCTTATTCCGACTATTTCAAGTGGGTACGGTTTTCTGGGTTTGCTAGTGGCCATGTTGATCAACTATCAAGCTGCCTGGGCAGCACCCATTGCCCTGTTCTACGCAGCTTTGAATATTGGTGGCATTCAGTTGCCGATCATGATGAAAATGGACTCATCCCTTTCAGGCGTTCTGCAAGGGATCCTTGTCTTGTTCGTTTTGATGGTCGAGGGTGCTCGCCAGCAACTGTTTGAGAAAAAAGATAGGTAGGTACCATGACTTCCATAGGTCTTCTGATTAGTATAGCAGGTATCCTGTCCGGCGCGGCGCCGATCATGTTCGGCGTGATCGGAGAGACAATCACTGAACGGGCCGGCATCATCAACCTCTCGATGAATGGAACTATCTTACTCTCGGCCATGGTCGGCTTTGCCGCGGCCTTCGTGACCGGCAGTCTCTTTTTGGGATTCTTGGCAGGCGCGTTGCTCGGCGGCTTGGTAGCGCTGGTTGTTGCGTTTAGCAGTATCGCCCTGAAGCAATCCCAAGTGGCAGTGGGATTCGTGCTGGCCGTGCTATGTCTTAATCTTTCGTATTTCCTAGGCCATGCTTTTATCAGCCAGAACGGTCCAAGCCTGAACGTTCTGCCCATCCCAGGGCTGGACAAGATCCCCATCTTGGGAATTTTATTCTTCCGACAAGATTTGATGACCTACTTCAGTTTTGTGATCATCTTCCTGGCTTGGTTTTGGATCTACCGGACCCGCCCGGGTTTGATGTTGCGCGGGATCGGAGAACGTCCGGCTGCTGCCTATGTACGCGGCGCGGATGTCAACCGCCTGCGTTACATCTATACCTTCTTAGGTGGTGCGATCGCGGGCTTGGCAGGCCCGACCTTTTCCCTGGATGTTAAAGCCGGTTGGGCAGGGCAGCTTTCAGGTCTGGATGGCTACGGCTGGATCGTTCTTTCGATTGCCATCTTCGGTGGCTGGAATCCATTCCGGGCCGCCTTCGGCGTGTACCTGTTCTCCTTCCTGCAGTGGCTCGGTCTGGTGTTGCAGCCTATCCTGCCCAACATCCCAACCCAGGTGCTGCAAGTTGCGCCATTCCCATTGATGATCTTAACGTTGTTGTTGGTGAACATTGGTGATGCAGAATGGGTTCAACGCTGGCTGGCGTCCATGCCGGAAGGAACACGTCGTGTCATGGCAAGAATTCTGCGTGCCATGCGCGCCTCACCTCCAGCATCCCTGGGTGTGCCTTTTGAATCAGAATAACAGGTGAGTCACTTGGCTTCAAAAAAATCGGATACCAAGTTTCTAGGCTATCGTTGTTCCCTTTGTGGAAAAGAATATTCTCCAAGGGAAATAACTTATGTTTGCCCGAAGGATGGTGGCAACCTTGATGTTATCATTGATTACAAGACCATCCGCAATAAATACCAGCCTGAAGATATTCTTTCGCGAACTGATTCTTCGCTATGGAGTTTTCTCCCGCTATTGCCCGTGTCTGAACCGCCCGGCGAATCAACTCCGATCCACGCCGCGGGCGGAACGCCAGTCTTTGCATTGCCTCGTCTGGCGAAAAAACTCGGCCTACAGAATCTCTGGCTGAAAGATGAGTCTCGCAATCCGTCGGCTTCGTTCAAGGATCGCGCTTCCGCAATTGTCGTGGCGCGTGCACAGGAGACCAAGGCCGAAATCGTTGTGACCGCTTCCACCGGGAATGCGGGAGCCGCGCTCGCATGTATGTCCGCAGCGATCGGACAGAAAGCTATTATTTTTGCACCGAAGACCGCGCCTCCAGCAAAGGTTGCGCAATTGCTTGTCTTCGGCGCAAAGGTCATCCTTGTTGATGGAACGTATGATGATGCGTTTGATCTGACCGTCAAAGCCGCGGATGAATTTGGATGGTATTGCCGGAACACGGGCTATAATCCCTTTACTGCGGAAGGAAAGAAAACCGCCGCTTTTGAGATTTGGGGCTGGTGGCAATCGGCGCATCAGACATGGCATCATCAGCATGGGGAAGGCATTGATCACGCGCCATTGACAGTTTTTGTTTCTGTGGGTGATGGTAATATTATTTCCGGCATCCACAAGGGTTTTAAGGATTTATTGGAATTGGGCTGGCTGGCGCGTATGCCACGTATCATTGGTGTGCAAGCGGAAGGTTCAGCCGCGATTGCCAAAGCGTTTCATGCCAATTCTGAAAAAATCATACCTATCTCTGCTCAGACTATTGCTGACAGCATCTCCGTGGATTTGCCCCGTGATGGAGTCCGCGCGGTGCGCGCCGCGCGCGAAACGAATGGAACATATATCACAGTCCCGGACGATGAAATTTTGAAGGCGATTGTAGAGCTTGGCAAGATGGGAATCTTTGCGGAACCGGCTGGGGCGACCGCATATGCTGGTTTGGTGCGTGCCGCCGCTCAGGGCTTGGTGCGAGGCGATGAGCCGATTTTGGTATTGAACACCGGCAGCGGACTCAAAGATGTCCGCGCCGCCATGCAAGCTGTCGCTGCGGCGCCGATCATCGAGCCGACTCTATCGGCTTTGAAAAAGATTCTATGAAGTCTGAATGGAGTTTGCCGGCGCGATATTTCATGCTGGCGCTTATCATTGTATTTCTGATTTTTGTTGGATATGAGATCCGTGAGCTTTTTCGACCGTTGATCTTCGCCGGGGTGATTGCATATTTGTTTTATCCATTGGTTGCGTTTACACAACGCAGATTTAAACTAAAGCGTAAAACCGCATCGAGAATTGTTTATTTTGTCAGCTTGGCGGTGATGATCATTTTGCCGATCATCCTTGTGCCTATCCTATGGCGGCAGACATCCGAGATCACGCAGGATATACAACAAACCCTTGCTGATGCTCAACAATATCTAGCCACCCCTATTAATATTGGGGGAATTCCAATTGACCTTGGCGGGATGATTGCTCAGTATAAGGGATCGCTTTCCAATTCACTCTCAACGATTCCAAAAAACGCTGTAGCGTTGATCCGCAATACATCCAGAGGTACGCTCTGGGCACTGATTATTTTCGGCGGCACATATTTTTTTATGACTGAATGGGAGAATGCCCGGGAAGCCTTGATTTACGTTGCCCCCGAAGCATATCGTCCTGACATCCGCCAACTTTATTCTCAGATTCGGCAAGTTTGGATGGCGTATCTGCGAGGTCAACTCACGCTGATGGTCATTGTGGCGATTACATTTATCATTGTATGGACGGCGATTGGCTTACCTGGTTCGCTCTATTTGGGTCTGTTGGCTGGGCTATTTAGCATCGTACCGGATGTGGGGCCGCTGGCGGCCACTGGGCTTGCGCTGATTGTTGCGTTGCTGGAAGGCCCCATCTGGATGCCGGTTAATAATTTTGTGTTTGGCTTGATTGTTGTTGGTCTTTATATCGTATTGATCAACATCGAAAACCTCTTGCTGCGACCTTACATTTTGGGACGCAATGTCCATATGAGCGAAGCAGTAATTTTTGTTGCGATTATCGCCGCCTTGATTTTCTCCGGGGTTTTAGGAGCGTTTATAATTGTGCCAATATTGGCTTCCCTCGTTGTGATTTGGAATTATCTGCATGCTCGGATGCTGGGTTTGCCGCCTTTTCGAGATGAAGTGCCAGCCGCTCCTGTTCCGGACCCGGAGCGGAGCATTGAATCCGAAGCGGAACCTGCACCCGCACCCGCGCATCCTGCCGCTAAAAAGAAATCATCGAAATGAAAATCACCTATTCCATTGTTGCGCCGATCTATAACGAAATCGAGAATCTGCCCGAGTTGTATCGCCGCGTCAGGGAGACGATGGATTCCAACGGCGAATCCTGGGAACTTGTTTTGGTGGATGATGGTTCGACCGATGGCTCGACCGAAAAGATTCGCGAACTCGGACAGGCGGATTTGCACGTTCGGCCGATTATTTTTGCGCGCAACTTTGGCCATCAAATTGCTATCACCGCCGGGTGGGATTATGCGCGGGGCGATGCGGTTGTCATCATTGATGCCGATTTGCAGGATCCGCCTGAAGTCATTTTGGAATTGGCAAAGAAATGGAAGGAAGGTTATGAAGTTGTCTACGCGGTGCGCGCTGAACGCGAAGGCGAGTCGTGGTTTAAAAAACTGACGGCTTCTCTATTCTATCGAATCATATATCGCATTACCGATGTGAAGATTCCGGTCGATACTGGCGACTTTCGTTTGATGGATCGTAAAGTTGTTGAAGTGTTGAAGCAAATGCGCGAACGTCATCGTTTTCCGCGCGGCATGTCGGCGTGGGTGGGCTTCAGACAAGTCGGCGTGGAATATAAACGCGCCGCGCGTTTAGCCGGCGAGACCAAATATCCATTTAATAAGATGGTGAGGCTGGCGTTGAATGCCATTACGAGCTTCTCGTATTTTCCATTGCAAGTTGCGACATTCTTTGGGTTTATCTCGGCTGGACTTGCCATCCTTGCAATTCCTGTGGTGATCTATCTGCGTATGGAAGGTAGTCCACAGTTCACAGGCCAAGCTACCACATTGATTGCTGTTCTCTTTCTTGGTGGCGTGCAATTGATCTCGCTGGGAATTCTCGGCGAATATATTGGCCGCCTTTATGATGAAGCCAAGGGCCGACCGCTCTATATTGTGAGAGAAGCGCCAAAGGATGAATGATTAGAAATGCAGTGTTTCCTCATTGGACATTCGAGCGGAGAATTGCTTGAATGTCTTTTTTATGTTCATCCATCTCGACGGGCTTTCCTTATTCAGCGGACGCGTGACCTTTATGAAGAGTTGTGGCCTGGCGTAAAACTACTCGAACCGGAGGGACGATTGGCTATCAGCGCCGCGTCCGTTCTCTATAGCGGCATCCTCGATGAGATCGAAAAGAACGACTATGACGTGTTTTCCAAGCGCGCTTCGCTGAGCCTTTGGGAAAAGTTGAAACGTGTTCCTGCGCTTTGGCTAAAGGTCAGATCTTTATAGTTTTTCACTTTTCAAATCTTTTCAAAGAGACGCTTTTTCAGCGTCTCTCTATTTGTGCGCCCAGCATGGGCGTTGACTAGAAGGTGAAAGACCTTTATGGAAGTTGATTGCACCAACCATTAGCGGAAGGCAAGGGCGTCACTGCGAGGTGAGGTCTGAAGGAAGCTGGAAGCAAATCTGCGACCTGATGAACAAGAAGCCCATCAGAGGCTGTGAGGTCGGGCGAGTTGGCAAGTGACAACGAAGCCCGAAGCAATCAAGGGCCGAAACAGTAAATGGGACAGGGATGCAGAGAAAGTCAACGTTCTTACCTGGGGAGGCCTGTCGTCCGGCTAACAAAGTAACCCTGGCAAGGATGTCAGATTGAGACGGCAGGAGTTAGCCGAGGCCATAGTACTGAGATTATTTTTCAGGAAGGGCTGAACATCGAGAGGATGAGTACGATGAGTAGTTCGCGGGATGAACATAGAAGACCGAATGCTTCGAATAGAAGAACTGCCGTGCAAACGAAATGGGTGAAGCCTATGGGAAGTTGCACAGAGGGTCGAGCCATCCCCGGCACGAGACAGAGGAAAATCCAGTTCAAGAATTTCTGTACCATTCTCGGTGAACCGCCGGATGCGGCCCCGCATGTCCGGTGGTGTGAGAGGGAGCGGTTAGCCGCCGCTCCCTACTCGATTTTATTGATATACTGTCGTTGGAGGATCGCTATGGCAAACAAATTTGATCTTGTTATCAATCGTCGTAATCCGAACAATCTGAATAAATGGACTATGTACCCGAACGATGTACTTCCCATGTGGGTGGCGGATATGGACTTCCAGGCACCGAAACCAATTTTGGATACGCTCCATAAAGCTGTGGATCATGGCGTGCTTGGTTATGAGTTGGTTCCCAATGTTCTGAAAGAAACAGTCGCCGCACGCATGGACAAGCTATATCGCTGGAAAGTCAAGCCTGAAGCGGTTGTAGCGGTCACCGGCATCGTGAGCGGATTCAGTGTAGCGGCGCGCGAGTTTTGCACGCTGAAGAAAGGCGTGATCGTGCAGACACCTGTCTATAATGAGTTCCATGCGATCAAGAATAATGTAGGCATCCCACAAATTGACGTGCCGTTTATCGAACGCGCCGACGGCAATATCTTGAGCTACGAAATTGAATGGGATGTGTTTGAAAGGCAAGTCAAGAAGGCGGGAATGTTCCTGTTGTGCAATCCACATAATCCCTTGGGGATTATTTTCTCTCGTAAAGACTTGTTGCGGATGGCCGAGATTTGCATTAGGAATCATGTTCTGATCGTCTCGGATGAAATCCATTCTGAGTTGTTGTTGGACCATAATCAATTTACACCGATGGTGACATTATCATCCGAGATTGCAAAGCATACGATTACATTGGTTGCACCGTCGAAAACATTCAATGTACCAGGGTTATTCTGCGGATTTGCAATCATTCCTAATAAAGAGTTGCGCGACCGGTATGCAAAAGAAGTGGACCGTTTGCGCTTGCATGTCAGCAGTATGGGACTCTTTGCAGCGCGAACCGCTTTCAGCGGAAAATGTGATGGATGGTTGGATGATCTTCGCGGTTATCTTACAGCCAATCGAGATTTTCTTGTGGAATATGTCACCGAAAATTTTCCCGATGTGCGGTTGACCATTCCTCAAGGCACGTACCTCGCCTGGCTCGATTTCTCAGCTTATAAGTTGACGAAATCCCCTTACGATTTCTTTTTGAAGAAAGCCAAAGTTGCATTGAGCGATGGAAAAATATTTGGTAAAGGAAGCGAAGAGTACGTCCGATTGAATTTTGGTTGTCCGCGTAGTATATTGGAGCAAGGTTTAGAAAGGATGAGAAAATCACTTTACTAGCCGAGGCGGCATCAAGCCGCTTTCGGCTGCTTCTGCGCTGTGAGGTGCAGAAGGGTGGTGTTTATTTTTATAGGAGATGATGATGGCTAATTTATTGACTTATTCGAGAACGCAGGAATTTCTCACTTCACTGGTTCCGCCGCGCGAACCGGAAATGCAGGAGATGGAAAAATATGCAGAGAAAACAGACTTTCCCATCATCGGCGCCGCGGCTGGATATTATTGTTACCAGATCGCACGAATGATCAAAGTACGGTCTGTGTTTGAGATGGGATCAGGTTATGGCTATTCCACGGCCTGGTTTGCGAAAGCAGTAAAGGAAAATGGCGGCGGAGTTGTGCATCACGTGGTCTGGGACGCGAAGCTATCCGAAATGGCACGCGGCCATTTGTCACACCTTGGATTCGATGGCTTGATCCAATATCAAGTTGCGGAGGCGGTCGAAACTTTGCGAGGAACTTCCGGTTCGTTCGATTTAATATTCAATGACATCAATAAAGAAGCATATCCCGCGTCGTTGCCGCTGATCAAAGAAAAACTGCGTTCAGGCGGAGTCCTCATCATTGATAACATTCTCTGGTCAGGCCGCATCTTTGATAAAAAGAATAAATCTGAAGCAACTGAAGGCGTGCGTGAATTTACAAAAGGAATCACTCACGATCCCGATTGGATCGTTTCGCTCGCTCCGGTTCGGGACGGCGTGATCGTCGCTTATAAGAAATAAAAAGACGGATGGGTGTCACCCATCCGTCAAACATTCTAGCCCGGCAAGGAATGGTCTCGCACCTTCTTATCGTTCGGAGAACGTCTGGTGCAAAACCTAAATCAGCGTTTTGACCAATTAAGGCACACCAATCCTTCCGTTGAAGTATGTTTCAGGCGGAACCTCGATGGCTACCTCCTTTTCTTCACTTCCATCATACAACCAATTTAGAAGAATTGCATTAAAACCATTTAACAGATTCTTAATAGATTCTTGGACAGATTGTCTGAACGTCACCGCTAATTTTGTCGCATGAACTTATTGAGGGATATAATCATTTTGAAAAAATTCCCTTAGGAGGAACTGATGACTACGATTGACCTCACGATAGATAAATCCCGCCGCAAGAACGCCATCAAGCGGGCAAAGGAACGCAATATTGTTATCCCCACCTATGCACAGATGAAGGACCCTTCAAAGATTCCCGCAAAGGTTAAAGATGAATTGAAGAAGATCGGACTCTGGGATGTGGATCCGCGTAACTTGTTTCGAATCAATTGGCACAATGAGCCGGTCGCTTCGGGCGGGACGTTTGGCGGAGTCAATTGTCTCGAGCTTCCGTCTTCGCTGACGGGAGTTTCGGCGTGTATCATCGTGTTGGTTGGCAAATGGTTCCCGACCGGCGCGCACAAAGTCGGCGCCGCGTTTAGCTGCCTCGTGCCGCGACTCGTTACTGGTCAGTTCGACCCGACCACGCAAAAAGCAGTGTGGCCTTCAACGGGCAATTATTGCCGCGGCGGAGCTTATGATTCTGCTCTGCTGGCTTGCGAATCAATTGCCATTCTGCCCGAAGGCATGTCAAAGGAAAGATTCGAGTGGCTGTCGAAGATCGCAGGTGAAACGATCAAAACCCCCGGCTCCGAATCGAATGTTAAAGAAATCTTCGATAAGTGCAAGGAACTGCGCGCTTCTGGCCAGGATTTGATGATCTTCAATCAATTTGAAGAATTTGGAAATTATCTCTGGCATTATGAAGTGACCGGCCACGCCATGGAAGAAGTGTTGAAGAAGGTGATGGGTAAGAACGATCGTTATCGCGGCATGGCTTCCGCCACCGGTTCAGCCGGTACGATTGCCAGCGGTGATCACATGAAACAACTTTTCCCGGATAGCAAGATCGTCGCCAGTGAGGCATTGCAATGCCCGACGCTCTTGGAAAACGGTTTTGGCGCGCATCGCATCGAAGGCATCGGTGATAAGCATGTGCCGTGGATACACAACACGAAGAACACGGATGTCGTCGTCGCAATTGATGATAATGCCGTTGTCAACCTTTCCCGTTTGTTCAATGAGAAAACCGGACGCGCTTATCTCGTTAAACAGGGCGTGCCTGAAAAGATTGTGTCGCAACTTGACTTAATGGGTTTCTCTGGCATCTCGAATGTGTTGAGCGCTATCAAGGCTGCCAAATATTACGAGATGGGCGAAAACGACATTATGCTCACTATGTTGACAGACTCGATGGAACTGTATCGCTCGCGTCTGCATGAGATGCATCAGGAATTTGGTGAGTACACCGAAGCCAATGCCGCCGCCGACTTTGCCCGTTATCTGCAGGGCCAGTCCACCGATAACATGCTTGAGCTTCGTTATACGGATCGCCGCCGCGTGCATAACCTGAAGTATTACACCTGGGTCGAACAGCAAGACAAAAGCTATAACGAAATTCAAGAGATGTGGTATCAGCCGAATTACTGGACCGATGTTCAGAAACAAGCTGACCAAATTGACGAGTTAATCGTTGAGTTCAACAAAGAAGTTGGCCTGGCTTAAACCCAAGCAAACAAACATGGACGAGGATTTTCCTCGTCCATGTTTTATATTTCAACTCCATTAATTTAGTGCTAAAATTAATTCATCAAATATTGAAGAGTCCTATTTCATTTATGGAGGAGCAATTATATGGATGCAATCGAGTTTACCCGTAATTACTCCGATCTCTCCACGGACCGCGGTTTTCAATTTGAATTCCAGTGTGACCGGTGCGGGAACGGTTGCAAAACTGCATTCCAAGCCTGGGCAATGGGAACCGTTTCCGGCGCGCTCGATGCGGCTTCCAGCATTTTTGGAGGCGTGCTGGGTCAGGCGGCAAACCTGAGTGAGCGTGCGCGATCCGCGACTTGGCAGCAGGCGCGCGATAAGGCATTGGTCGAGGCCGTTCAGCAGATCAAACCCAATTTCATACAATGCCCGCGTTGCTCCAGTTGGGTCTGCAAAAAGAATTGCTGGAATCAAGCGCGCGGACTTTGCAAAAATTGTGCGCCCGATTCAGGGGTGGAAATGGCTGCCGCGCAAGCCAGCCGCACAACGCAGGAGATTTGGGAGCACTCGCAAGTGGCGGAAGAAGATCGCGCGATGTTGAAAGAGGAAAACTGGCGAGCGGGCGTACGCGCCACTTGCCCTAATTGTAATGCACCGCTCGAGAAGAATGTAAAGTTCTGTCCCGAATGTGGGGCGGCAATTCAGGTGAATAAATTCTGCACGAAGTGCGGAGCCAAGCTGGCACCCGGTGCAAAGTTTTGTGCGGAATGTGGAACCAAACAAGAATAGTGTGTTAACTGACACGTCATTGATTCTCATTTGTGTTATGCCGACGCCGCACGATATGGAAATCGTGCGGCTTTTGGGATGGTATCGCATCCCGCTTCGCAGCGCGCCGAAAGTGGTCGCGGTGGACTATCTGGCTTTTTATCAATCCTCGAGCTTCGGTGAGTCCGGCGGACGAATCGATTTTATTGCCTCGGTACGCGGCCACGAGTTGACGACGCGCCGTGAATTGTTGAAGGATGAGGCAAATCATCCACGCGCGAACGAAGAGTATTTCAAAATCCAGCTCGGCGGATTGGAAAAATTGGCCAATCCCATCCTTGCCGATAAATGGAAGCGCCTGACTTTTTTATATTCGACGGGCGAATATCTTTTAAAAGCCAAAACGTTGAACGATCTGATTGTGAACGATGATGAGCGCGCGTTGTTATGGCGCTCGCTCCGTGAACGCGCTGAGAATCATCAGCTTTATAAAACGGATTTGCCCGAAGCCGACATTCCTCCGGAAGTGCTGATTGCTTTATTAGGTATCAAAGAAGAAACTGTTTTATATGATTTGGATTGAACTATGACTTTAGAAATGTGGTTTGTCGTCGCCGTGATTGTTGTCCCGTTAACGCTGGTTGTGCTCAACCGCTGGCGCGTGGATGTCGCCGCACTGTTCATGATGGTCGTTCTTGGATCGGCGCAATTTCTTGGATTTTCCATTTTAGGGGATGCAAGCTCTCCGCAACAAACCCTTCTCGCCATTTCAGGTTTTGGTCAACCGGCCGTCGTGACATTGATCGGGCTTTTTATCTTGACTCAAACTCTTACGAATAATGGCGTCATGCTGTGGTTGGGTCAGCGGCTTGCGATGGCGGCCGCGAGTTCGGTCACCCGCCTGATTTTTGTATTTACTTTTTCATCGGCTTTATTATCATTGCTCATGAATAATGTCGCGGTCGGCGCTTTGCTTCTGCCCAGCGCGATGCAGGCGGCGCGCAAGGCCAGGATTCGGCCGAGCAAATTGCTGATCCCAATTGCATTTGGCACAGCGTTAGGCGGCATGGCAACGTATTTCACAACCGCTAATATTGTGATGAGCAATTTGCTGGTCATTGCCAATCCTCCGCAAGCCGCGTTGGGAGTTTTATCGTTTGCCGCCACTGGCGGATTGATCGCAGTGGCCGGAATTATTTATTTAACTCTGATTGGGCGCCGCCTCGTCCCTTCCCGTCAGTCTGGATTTGAACAAGAGCTTGCCCGCCGTCCCAGCGCTGAGTTGGAAGGCCTGTATGCAGTGACTGAGCGCCTCTGGGAGGCACGTGTAAATAAGTTTCCTCCTTGGTTGGCAGTAGCCTTCAGAAAAGCGCCATTGGAGAAAAATTTGGAGTTGCCGTGGTTGCCATGCGACGTGGTTCGCAAGCTTTCTTTACGCCTCAACCCGAAGAGATCATTCGCGCAGATGATATTCTTCTGATTGTTGGTCGTGAAGAACGCGTTTCAAAATTGATTGACATGGGTTTCAAACTGCGTCCTGAGACCCACACTATTACAACCTTCGGCGTCACACTTCTTGAATTAATCCTCGCGCCTCACTCTGCTTATGTGGGGCAGACCATCAAGCAGATGAATTTTCGACGCAAGTATGGATTCACGGCTCTGGCTCTCTTACGCGGCGGACGCAGTTATCGCACGGATGTGGGTGATATGCCGCTCGAACTCGGCGACTCGCTTTTGATTGTAGGTTCGCTTGATCGGATCCGCGACTTACGCATCAATCCGGATATCATCATCTTTGAGCCGGATCCTGCAACGCGCGCTATCCCGCGCCGACGTGCGATCATCAGCATTCTCGTATTCCTCATCGCGATCGTTTTATCACTGGCAGGCCTGCCGGTCTATCTCTCTGTGTTGGCCGCCGCATTGATCGCGATTGTGCTCGGCCTTTTACCCATTCAGGAAGCTTATCGCTCCATTGAATGGCAGGTTGTCTTTTTCATCGCCGGGATGTACGTCGCAAGTCTCGGCATGATGCATACTGGTCTCGCCTCATTGATTGGCCGCGGCGTGATAGGCTTGCTTGGAAATGCCGGCCCGCTTGAACTCGCTGCTTCCGCATTTCTGCTCTCAGCCGCCCTTACCCAATTAATGAGCAGCCAGGCCACTGCTTTTGTAATTGGTCCAATTGTAATCAGCGCCGCAATTCATCTCAACACGAATCCGCAGGCCATCGCTATTGCGGCTGCCATCGGCTGTGGAGCATCCTTTCTGACGCCCATCGCTCATCCTGTCAACCTCATTATGATGAGCCCGGGCAATTATCGCTTCGTAGATTTTTTCCGCGTGGGCTGGGGATTGATGATTGTTGTCTTTCTGACTTTGCTTGTTGGTATGATTCTGTTTTGGCGACTCTAGGAGAAAAATGAAAACACTTATTAAGAATGGAAAAATCATCACCGCATCCGAGACCTTTCAAGCTGACATCTTGGTTGAGGACGAAAAGATTTCCTGCATCGGTCTCGGACTGGAAGCGGATTCCGCTCAAGTGGTGGATGCAAGCGGAAAGTTGATCCTGCCCGGCGGCGTGGATCCCCATACGCATTTTGATCTGCCGATGTTTGATACCGTTTCTTCCGATGATCATTACACGGGTCATAAAGCCGCGGCGTTTGGCGGTACCACCACTGTAATGGATTTTGCCTCGTTTGATTTTGATACCATCGAAGAATCAGTGGACGCATGGCGCAAGAAAGCCGAGAAAGCCGCCATTGATTATTCCTTCCATATGAACCTTAACAAATTCAATGACCAGATTGCCAAAGAGATTCCGTCTTTGCGAGATATGGGAATCACCACGCTGAAAGTTTTCACGGCATACAACGGGCGACTTCGCCTCGATGATGGAAGCATCTTCAAGACCTTGCAAATCACAAGAGATAATGGCATGTTGGTGATGGTTCATTGCGAGAACGGCGATGTGATTGATGAACTTGTCCCGCAAGCATTGGCTGCGGGTCATACGTCACCCGAATGGCACGCGTTAACGAGACCGGCTTGGGGTGCAGTGGACGCCACGTTGAAAATGGCATCCATGTCGGCGCAGGCAGATGCGCCGGTGTATATCGTGCATATGAACGTCGGCGGCGAGGTGGATATGCTTCGTTACGCGCGCGAGCGCGGCGTCAAGGTGATGGGGGAGACGTGTCCACAATATCTCTTTTTTACGATTGATGATTTACGTCGCCCTGACGGTTCGAAATGGATTTGCTCGCCGCCGATGAGAACGGAAAAAGATAATGTCCGCATTTGGGAAGGATTGCATGAGGGCACGTTGCAAACCATCGGCACAGATCACTGTCCATTTTTCTTCGATGGCACGAAGCCGATTATGTACGAAGGTAAGGAAGTGAAGATACCCGGCAAGGAATTGGGCAAGGACGATTTCACTAAAATTCCGAATGGCCTGCCGGGCGTGGGTGATCGTCTGCCCATCACGTGGACATATGGCGTGGGCACCGGAAAGATTTCGGCCAATCAATTTGTGTCTTACATGAGCACGAACCCCGCGAAGATCATGGGCTTGTATCCGCGCAAAGGTGCGTTGTTGCCAGGCTCTGATGCGGACATTGTGATTTGGAATCCGGAGAAGCGCGTAAAATATGGCTTGGCCCATGCATATCATCGCACCGATTACAATTTATTCGAAGGCTGGGATGCGGTTGGGATGCCCGAAAAGGTTTTCCTGCGCGGCAAGCTAATCGTGGATGGCGATGAATGGAAAGGTAAAACCGGTCAAGGTCAATTCTTGAAGCGGAATGAAGGCGAAGTTCTTTAATCGGTCTAAGAAAATATGGGAGATCTAACTTGTGAAGTGCTGGTTGTCCATTGTATGGATTACCGCTTGCAACGTTACTTGAACGATTGGCTGGATAAGAATCCGGGTATCGGTAATTATGACCGCATCGCGATCGCTGGCGGAGTTCTGGATATTTATTCCGTCTTAAAACATATCGAGCTAGCTGTCCGTCTGCATAAGATCAGAAAGGTTATTCTGGTCAACCATCAAGATTGCGGTGCATATGGCCCGGCAGGGACGTTCGAACAGCATAAATCCGACTTGATCGAAGCCGAACGTAAGATTCATGCTCTTTATATGAACTTGATGGTCGAAAAATATTATTTGAAATTGGATGGGAACTTCGAACGGGTCTACTGAACTGAAGCGCCTGCCAGCAATTCTTTTAGTCTCGGATGCTCCGCATACACGCCGCGATATTTTTCAGGTAGTTCAGCGGCGATGCGGCACATGATCTCGTCCGTAAACTGCTTGAGAGCTGCATCGCGGTCTTTCATTGGCAGGGGCGGGAGCGAAAAGAGTTTCCCCACCGATATCCTGATTTTTGATCGTCGAAAATGTTTCAGGTTATCGCCGACCACATTATCCTCGGTACCCGACAAACCGGCTGGCAAGATCGGACGATTCAATTTCGCGGCGAGATAACCTGCGCCAAGTTTGCCTTCCGCCATCATGGCAGAGCGTGAACGGGTACCCTCGGGCGCAATGACGAGGACGTTGCCCTGTTCCATCAAGCTGATAATTTTGCGAAGCGCCTTGATGTCCGGGTTATAGCGGTCAATGAAAATGAAGTTTCCATATTTTGCGCACCAGCGAAGAATGGCGCTCTTTTCCCACTTTTCTGCGACCGGGATGAACACATCGGTGCGGTCAATCACATAAAACAACATAGGCAAATCCAGAAAACCAAGGTGGTTCGTGGAAATGACGAATGCGCCCGTGGTCGGGATATTTTCAAGGCCGGTGATTTTTACATCGGCGATCAAATTGACGACCCTACGCAATATCCAGCGAAGAAAGTTTATCATGAAGTTAATTGTACACGAAAAATAAAAAGCCTCGCGTTTAAACGCGAGGCCTCGTTGGGTTTTTCCTGGTCATTTCCATAGATAATCCTGATTATTCTTTTGGGCGGACTTAGAGCCATATCTCTCAAACATGCGGGAGAAGATTTCAACATCGCCTGGATTCATGGCAATAATTTGAAAACCAACATTGAAGATACTCTGATCAATATGATCGCGCTGGCACCATCTGCTGCGCGCACCAAATACCATAAACGGCACGTTGGCAACTTCGCCAGTCAACTCGATGCGGAACTTGAAATCCATATTCGGCGGAATGGGTTTTAGTGACTCCATTTTGAATCCACCCGTGCTGATATCCGCGAGATGGCCAACCAGCTCGCCCGTGTTTTCATTCATCAAGCGCATATAATAAGAAAAAGTCCGTCTGTTCAATCTTCTTCGTTCCGGCATAATGATGTCCTTTCCTTTTACTTATCAAGTATAAAATAAGATTTGAAAAGAATCAACCGTGTTTTTAGGATTAATTTACCTTCAAAATGTGAGTGATGACCGTTGCGCCTGAACCGCCGATGTTTTGTGCCATACCGATTTTCGCACCGTCCACTTGAGTTTCTCCGCATTCGCCGCGCAGTTGCTGAGTGACCTCCACGATTTGATACATTCCGGTTGCGCCGACGGGATGTCCGCGCGCTTTCAAACCGCCGCGTGTGCAAATCGGTATACGGCCTTTTGTGCTGATTTCATTGTCGAGGCCGAGTTGAACTCCTTTGCCGCGTTCGGCAAATCCGGCGGCCTCGAGTGAGAGCGCGGTCATAATTGAAAATGCATCATGCACTTCAAAAACATCCAAGTCTTTTGGTTCGACCCCGGCCATTTCATAGCATTGTTTTGCGGATTTGTACGCCGCGCTGAGAAATAAAGGATCTTTTCTGGAATGGACTGCAATCGTATCCGTACTTGACGCGGAGCCGGCAACCACGATGGGCGGTCGGTTCTTCAAGGCGACTACTTTGTGCGCGGGTACGATCACAGCAGCGGCCGCGCCGTCACCGGTGGGGGAGGCGTCGAGCAGATTGATTGGCGTGGCAACCATGGATGATTTTTCAAATTTCTCAGAGGTGATCTTTTCATGCAGGCGGGCAAATGGATTATGCATGGCATTGGCATGAGCGTTGATCGAGAACTGTGCGAAGTCGGCGTGTTTCCAGCCAAACTCGTGCATGTAACGCTGCATGACGAGAGCGTTCAGTCCGACAAACGACACGCCTTGTTCCACTTCATAATCCGCGTCGGCGGCGGTGGCTAAAGAGGCCGTGACATCGTGGCTGGTTTTGTCGCTCATCTTTTCGATGCCGACTACAAGCGCTGACTCGATTTCTCTCGCCGCGACCGCCATCAGGGCCGCGCGAAACGCTGCTGCTCCCGACCCGCAAGCGGCTTCCACTTTGACGGCTTCCTGGTGCCACAAGCCGATCCAATCTGCCAGAAACGTGCCGAGTTGATTCTGTCCGTTGATCAGTGGCGAAAGCATGTTGCCGACGTATAACGCGTCGACTTTTTCGACGCCCGCATCCTGCAGCGCGGCAAACGCCGCGTCCCCGGCGATCTCGCGCAGGGACTTGTCCCAATGTTCGCTGATGGATGTTTGTCCAATTCCGAGAATGGCTATTTTTTGCATGAGATAATTTTACCAATGTTATCTATCAACAACTATCCAAATTAAAGATGGCTAATTCTTTGATTTTTCTCTGTGTTTTATTTTTGGGTTGGATCTTTCATGAGAAACCATAATGCCGCGGCCATCAACACGCCACAAATGGCTGAGATAATAAACGTCGCGCTGAAGCTTACCGCGTCTGCCAGCCAGCCGCCAAGGACGGGCGCAAGGATGGTGATCGGCGCGCAGAGCGTATTCGACATGCCAATGTAAAGCGGCCGCTCCTTTTCATCTTTTGCAAAGCTGACGCTCAACGCATTCGGGATAGTCCAGATCGCAACAGTGGCAATTGCTTCGAGGATGAAAACTGCATAAAACCAATTTGCTGATGTTGCGTGCCAGGCGAGCCAGGCGCTCAACGCCGCACCGAACGCACCGAGACTCATCATGCCGCGATGACTCCATCGGTCGCCCCAACGGCCCATTAATGGACTCAGCACTACTTGACCGATCAACAGAATGGCAACCATGATTCCGACCGCGGCATCGCTCACCCCAAATTGCCGCACGGCATAAATGACGTAAAACGCGAATCCCATTGCGGCAAATTGACTGAGCATGCGTATGCCGATGAAGATTTGAAAGTTTTTATCGCGCTTCAAAATCTCCAGGGATTGATTGAGATATGCGTGGGGATGCTCGCTTGGATTGGGCGAACTATCCGGTTCGCGCGTCATAGAAACGAAAACATAGGATAGACACATTGAGATAAACGTCAACGCAAAACACAGGCTATAGTTGTATGGGGCCGCCATCTTTTCCAAAATCAGACCCGCGATAATCGCGGAAAGTCCAGCCATCCCGTTATACGCCGCAGATTGTGTTCCAAAGAAGGTTCCGTGCAATTCCTGCGGCATGACTTTGGAGACCATGTTCATCCATGGATTTGCGGCGAGTCCGGACCCCAAGCCTTGCCAGGTCAACATGAGAAATGTCATAATGAGCGCAGTTTGTTTTGTCGTAAACGGTACACAAAGTGCGACGACAGCAAGTCCAAGATAAGGAACGCGCTCGTGGATCGTCATCCACAACATGAGCGGCTTATAATGTTTCGCTCGCGATATCCAACCGGCGGTTAGCAATTGAGGCAGTTGCCAGCCAACATTGTGGATCGCCGGTACCAATCCGATAAGTAATGCCGAATGGGTGAGTTGGCTGACGAAGAGTGGAATGATCGCCGCGAAGGAAGCGAAACCTACGCCGAGTCCATAGAATCCGCCGTCGAACATGCTGATTGTGAAGTTGAATCGCAAATGCTTCCGGATGTATGCTTCGATGGATGGCATGATATGAATTTTATCACTTGACAATTTGTCGTTCCTTCGTTTAGAATAAAAACGAACGTTCGTTCATTATTATGACACAAGAAACCATACTGACCAAGAAAGCGCGCGCGCGGCAAGCCATCGAACAGGCCGCATATGAATTGTTCATGGAGCATGGATTCAACGCGACTTCCATGCGGCAGATTGCAGAGCGGGCAGGGTTAGCACTGGGTGGAATTTATAATCATTATGAAGGCAAGGAAGAAATTTTCCGTACCATTATTCTCGAAAGACATCCTTATAAACAAATTCTTCCATTGGTTTTGAATGTTAAGGGTAAAACGCCTGAAGAATTTTTCCGAAATGCAGCGCATACAGCTTTGGGTGAACTCGGAAAACGTCCCGACTTCTTGAAACTCATGTTCATCGAAGCCGTGGAATTCAACGGCAAACATATCTCCCTGATCATGCGTGAGATTCTTCCGGAGGTCATGCCGGTATTTGAAGAGCTTGCCGCCCGGCGGAAGTCTCTTCGGCAGATTGGACCAGTACTTCTGATCCGTTCATTCCTTGCCATGCTGTTTTCCTATTATCTGACCGAGATGTTTATTCAGGGAAGTACTTTGGCGAAATTGATGCCCAAAAATAGCTTCGATACCTTCGTGGATATTTACCTGTACGGCATTTTAAGGGAGACGAAATGATTTTGCGCCTTATTTCTCTTGTGCGCAAAGAGTTTATCCAAATTCTGCGCGATCCGCGCACACTCATTGTAATTATTGTGATGCCGATCGTCATGTTATTCTTATTGGGCTACGCCGCTAACACCGACGTGAAGAACCTCCCGATTGCAGTTTGGGATCAGAGCCGTACACCATCTTCTCGGGCGCTCTTGGATGCATTTCGTTCGGCCAATTACTTCAGGCTTGCTTATCAAGTTGGTTCTCAAGATGAGATACGGTCTCTCATTGAGCAGAACAAAGTTCATGCGGCATTGATTATTCCTCCCGATTATGATCTTCATTTGTCGGAAGGCGATGCTCAAATCGCAATGATCCTAGATGGCTCTGACGCAACCACGGGTTCCGCGACACTTTCGGCAGCTCAATTGATAGGTCAATCTTATGCTACTCAAGTGTTATCTGATCAGGCCCAAGTCGCCGGAGGCGCCGCGATCAAGCCGCCGCTCGAAATTCGCACGGAGGTTTGGTATAACCCTGATCTTGTCAGCGCCTACTTCATGATTCCGGGCTTGATTGGCATGATCTTGAACTTCATCACAACTCTCCTAACAGCAAGCACCATTGTGCGTGAGCGCGAGCGGGGAACGATTGAGCAATTGATTGTCACACCGATTCGTTCGTGGGAATTAGTGATTGGCAAGATCGCGCCATATGTTTTTTTGGGGCTTGCCGATACAGCAGAAGTGATGTTGATCGGGCATTTCTGGTTCGCTGTTCCGGTGCGAAGTAGTCTTGGGTTGATTCTGTTTACAACTTGCATACTCCTGCTTTCGAGCCTTGGTATCGGTTTGTTAGCCTCCACAATTGCCAACACGCAACAGGAAGCATTTCTAACGGTTCTGTTTACCATCTTGCCGAGCGTTTTCCTCTCGGGTTTTTTCTTCCCTTTGGAATCCATGCCGCCTTTCCTGCAATGGGTTTCTTATCTAATCCCTCTGCGTTATTTCCTTATCATTATTCGTTCGCTGATGATTAAGGGGGTCGGCATCGCCGCAATTCAGAATGAAGTGATCGGGTTGACAGTACTTGGCGTCGCTGTCATGAGTTCTCGCCGCGATGCGTTTCCATAAAAGACTTGATTGAGTGCCAGTGCGATGGTTATGCCTAGAAACAGTTTCGATACATTGGTAGATATATATCCTTATGGTGATTTAAAGGAGACCAAATGATTTTGCGGCTTGGCTCGATCATTCGCAAAGAGTTCATTCAAATCCTGCGTGATCGGCGCACACTGGCGATCATCCTCGTTATCCCAATCATGCAATTGTTCTTATTGGGATATGCCGCTACCACGGACATCAAGAACGTACCGCTGGGCGTCTGGGACCAAAGCCGCTCTCCTGAATCGCGCGCGCTGCTCGATGCGTTCCGCTCGGCGAATTACTTTACCATTGCCTATAACGTCACATCCCTAGACGATGTGCGAAATCTTATTGAAAGAGGAGATGTGCGCGGCGTGCTGATCATCCCGCCTGATTATCCGATTCATGTATCAGAAGGTGATGCGCAGGTCTCGATGATCCTCGATGGTTCGGATGCCACTGCCGGTTCCACTGCACTTTCAGCGGCGCAGTTGATCGGTCAAGCTTATTCGACCCAAGTGATGTCAGATCAAATCGCTCTTTTTGGAGAATCAGCGACCGTCAGGCCGCCGATTGATGTTCGCACTCAGGTTTGGTATAACCCCGATCTCGTCAGCGCATACTTCATGATCCCCGGCGTGATTGGAATGATTCTCTACGCCATTGCATCCATCCTGACAGCAACAACCATCGTGCGCGAACGCGAGCGTGGCACGATTGAACAATTGATCGTCACGCCCATCCGTTCGTGGGAATTGGTAGTGGGGAAGATTCTTCCCTATGTGATCGTTTCATTTTTTGATACATTTGAAGTGCTGATCATCGGACATTGGTGGTTCGGTATTCCAGTACGCGGCGACTTGGGACTCATTCTAATTACTTCAGGATTGTTGTTGCTCTCAAGCTTGGGCATTGGCTTATTGGCGTCGACGATTGCGAATACGCAACAGGAAGCTTATCTCACCGTTTGGCTGACCCTTCTTCCGTCCATCTTTCTTTCTGGATTCTTTTTCCCACTGGAAGCGATGCCGCCGGTTTTGAAGGCTGTTTCTTATATAATCCCGATTCGCTACTATCTGATCATCATCCGCGCCCTTTTGATCAAAGGCGTTGGTATTGCCGCGATTCAGAGCGAGGTCATTGCGCTGACAATTTTTGGCGTGGTTATCATGGGGCTTGCGGCTGTGCGCTTCCGCAAGCGGCTTGATTAGTGAATAAGATATGGGTTCCAATTACGGAAAATAAAATTCTATTTCTGCGTATCAGTTATTGGGCGGGCGCGATCCTGGATGTGATTGCATTCCTCATCATGGTATTCCCGCCGCTGTTTGCCTTGAACAATGGATTAACAAACTTCAAGCCCGGCACGGATTATCGCTATGCCATGGGAATGGGCGCGCCTCTCATGCTGGGTTGGACGGTTCTACTGCTTTGGGCTGACCGCAAGCCAATGGAACGGAAAAGCATTTTGCTCATTACCTTCTTGGTTGTACTGGGCGAAGTTGCAACTGAAATTTTTGGCGTCGCGACCGGTTTCATCGCAGTTCCTGCCATGCTTCTGACGTGGATGATTCAACTCATCGTGAGTGGCTTATTCATTTTCAGCTACTGGAATGCATCGAAATGAATCATCTCATTGATGCAGATAATCTCTATAAATATTTTAGCGAGACGCACGCCGTGGATGGTGTTTCGATCCATATCCAAGCAGGCGAGATTTATGGCCTCGTTGGTTCGGACGGCGCAGGCAAAACGACCACCATCCGCTTATTATGCGGAGCGCTTCAACCCAATTCGGGCGATATCACCATTTGCGGATACGATGTTCAAAAGCAGACCGAAGATGCCCGCTCTCAGCTTGGTTATCTTTCGCAGCGATTTTCTTTGTATGAAGATTTGACGGTGTTGGAAAATATTCGCTTCTTTGCGGAAGTGCGCGGTATGAAACCGGATGAATGGCTTCCGCGTTGTATGGAGATTTTGGAATTCGTCGGACTTGCGAATTTCAAGGATCGCCGCGCCGGCCAACTATCCGGTGGAATGAAGCAAAAGCTTGGACTCGCTTCGGCGTTGGTGACACGCCCGCGTGTGTTGTTGTTGGATGAACCCACCACCGGCGTCGATCCGGTTACGCGTCAGGACTTTTGGCAGTTGTTGATTAGTTTAGTTTCGACCCCCATCTCCACCACTTCCCCCATTTCCGAAGTAAATGAGGGAAGTGGGAAGGGGGTAGGTGATGTAGCCGTCCTCATTTCCACTCCCTACATGGATGAAGCCGCGCGTTGTAACCGCGTAGGTTTTATGCGCCACGGTAAGATCATCGCCGAGGGAACGCCTTCCGAATTGCGCGCCATGTTAAAGGATCGCGTTCTTGAGTTGAGCGGCGGGCCGATCAAACTGCTTCGACAAATTACGCAACAGGATGAAGACGTGGAAGATGTGCGCGCCTTCGGCGACCGATTGCATCTCCGGGTCAGGGAAGATAAGGCTCAGGTTGTGATGGACCGCTTGCCGTCCGAGATACGAAGCGCAGGCGGGGAACTGACTCGTTTGCGGAGCATTCCAGCTCAATTGGAAGATGTATTCATTTATTTATCGGAGCAGACGAATGAGTGAGGCCGTCATCGTCGTTGAGAATCTCACGCGCCGCTTCGGTGAGTTCGTCGCGGTGGATCACATCAACTTTGAAATCGAAGCGGGTGAAGTGGTGGGCTATCTTGGCCCAAATGGGAGCGGCAAGACCACAACGATTCGCATGTTACTTGGATTGCTACAGCCTTCTGATGGGAAAGCCACCGTGCTCGGTTATGATGCCTTCAAGCAAAGCGAAGAAGTGCGTACCCGCGCTGGATATATGTCGCAGAAGTTCGCGCTGTATGATGAGTTGACGGTTTGGGAGAATTTGACTTTTTACGGCGGCATATACGGCATTTCCGAAAAGAGCCGCATCAGAGCGACGCTGGAACTGGTCGGCTTGACCGGTCACGATTCTACACAGGCGCGTTCGCTTTCGGCAGGCTGGCGGCAGAGACTCGCATTGGCAATCGCCTTGGTGCATCAACCGAAATTATTATTCCTCGATGAACCCACTTCCGGCGTTGACCCGACCGCGCGCCGTTCCTTTTGGGATTTGATCTATCAACTGGCGGAAAGCGGTGTGACGATCATGGTCACCACGCATTACATGGACGAAGCCGAATATTGCGAGCGCGTGGGCATTATGCGCGATGGAAAGTTGTTGGCGATGGATACTCCGTCGAACTTGAAATCGAAAGTCATTTCCGGCGATGTGTGGGAAGTCTTTGCCGAGCCTTTGCAAAATGGACTTGCCGCATTGCATAGTGTGAACGGCGTGTTACGTGTGGGTTTAACTGGCGATCACATTAGGACAATAACCGAACGCGGCATGCAAGCCGACGCTTTGCGTAATGCGCTGGATGCCAAAGGCGTGATCGTGCGTGAGATTGTCCCAGGCGAGCCAACATTGGAGGATGTGTTCTTGTCGCTGGCGAGGTAAGATAGCATTCTATTTGAGATAATTTATGAACTTTAAACAACAACTTCGTAATACCCTGCTCACTGTTCTCAAATACACTCTGAATCCCTTGACTCGCCGGGTCGCACATTCCTCATTTGGACCTTTCGCGATCGTCCGGCATGTTGGACGGCGTAGTGGAAAAATTTATGAGACGCCGATTATCGCGAGACCTGTAGAAGATGGCTTTGTGATTGAGCTTTCGTATGGCTATAATGTGGATTGGCACAAGAACGTATTAGCTGCACAAGGTTGTACAATGGTTTGGCGCACCCAGGAATACGCGATTCATAAAATCGAACCGTTGGATACTGAAACTGGCATGGCTGCATATCCGCCTACGTTACGGCTAATCCTGCGCGTTCTTGGAAGGAAAGATTTCGAGAAGATGAAGTTTCAACCGTAAGATTTTCCCCAGGCGAGTCGACACTGGAGGATGTCTTCTTGTCACTAGCGAGGTAGGGGAACGATTTATAAGCAGCAATAAAGGGGTAAACTTTCGTCCATTCTCTCTTCACGCCCGATTCACAACTGAATCCTATAATGTTACAAGTTTGATGATGCCATCAATATACAGGAGAACTTATTATGTTCAACCATTCCAATCACCGTGGGGGTGAACGGGCGGCGCCAACGAACGAAAATGAACCTGCTATTTCATTCAAATCAGTAAACTGGAGCCGTCTGTTTAGTTATCTGAAGCCATATAAGGGAAGGATGACTTTGGCGATTCTGGCGTTATTGGTTTCCAGTGGATTCGGTTTGGCCTTTCCGCTCGTTATCGTGCGCCTGCTTAATTCAGTGACTCAAGCCAAAAGCTTTGCGCCGCTCAATAATCTGGCCTTTTTACTGGTGGGAATCTTCCTGCTCCAGGCAGCCTTCTCGTTTGTTCAATCGTACCTGCTAGCTTATGTTGGCGAGCACATTGTGTATGATTTGCGCACTTCCTTATATGACCATCTGCAACAACTATCGCTCGACTTTTATGCCAACCGGCGCGTGGGGGATATTATCTCGCGGCTCTCCAGTGATGTGACCCAGATGCGCACGATGCTCACCAGCAATTTAACCACGCTGCTCAGTTCGGTCGTAACTTTGGTCGGTGCCATCGTGATCGTCCTGACGTTGAATGCCCGCCTGACGTTGTTCATTCTGGCTCTAGTCCCTGCCGTGCTATTGGTGGCGTTTCTGTTTGGCGGCCGCATCCAGAAAGGCAGCACACGTATTCAGGATGAATTAGCCGATTCGACGATCGTGGCCGAAGAAGGCTTGCAAGGATCCGCGTGGTGAAAAGCTTTGGGCGCGAGACTTATGAGACCAAGCGTTATGACACTGCCATGGAAAAGACTTTCCGTGCCTCGTTGCAAATGGCTGTATACAACTCCGCCTTTGGCTCCGTCATGATGTTTTTGGGCTTTGGCTCGATTGCGGCGGTCATGTGGTATGGCGGACGCGAGGTCATCGCCGGACGTCTGACGCTGGCCATGATCACCGGCTTCCTGATGTACTTCATCACGATTGCCGGAAGCTTGGGCGGGTTGGCCGGTTTGTACGGACAGTTGCGCGCCGCCATGGGAGGCGTCCAGCGCGTGTTCGAAATCCTCGACACGAAACCATCGGTGCACGACGCGCCGAATGCCATTGCGTTACCAATCAGTAAAGGAAAAATCAATTTCAAAAATGTTTCCTTCAGCTATGAAGACAATGCGCCAGTGATTCAAGGCGTATCGCTGGATGTCGAGCCCGGGGAAATTCTCGCCCTCGTCGGCCCGAGCGGAGCGGGCAAGAGCACCATCTTCAATTTGATTCCTCGCTTCTACGATCCGACCGATGGAACGATTCAAATTGATGGATGTGATCTGCGCTCCATTTCGCAGGAGAGTTCGCGCGCTCAAATGGCAATCGTGCCGCAGGAGACACTTTTGTTTGGCGGAACGATCCGAGAAAACATCCTTTACGGTCGACTTGATGCCAGTGAAGCAGAGATGATCTCAGCCGCCAAGGCTGCCAACGCTCACGAGTTCATTATGGAATTCCCAAAGCAATATGAAACCACGGTTGGCGAACGCGGCACCAAGTTGAGCGGCGGACAGCGTCAGCGGATCGCCATTGCACGCGCCGTTCTAAAAGACCCGCGCATCCTGCTTTTGGACGAAGCCACCAGTTCGTTGGACAATGAATCAGAAGGGCTGGTACAGGAAGCGCTCAACCGCCTGATGCAGAATCGGACGACCATCATCATCGCTCATCGTCTGAGCACCATCAAGGTGGCTGATCGTATCGCGGTGTTGGATGGCGGACGCGTCATCGAGTTGGGCACGCATCAGGAACTGATGGAGCACAATGGGATGTATGCTCGCCTGTATTCGATGCAGTTCCGCGATCCTGAAGAAGAACTGGCTGCCTTGCAGGCCGCATTGCATAACAATGGACATCACGAAGGGAAAGTGCCTGAGAAATCCGCTGGCTTATTGAATGTGATCCTCGGGCGAGGCTGATACTGGAAAGTATATTCTTGTCTCTGGTGAGATAAAAACCATTAGACTTCCGAGTTCTTCGTGAAGCACTCCCGAAGGGAGCAAGAACTCGGGGGCTGTTTACGTGTAAGAAAAAAGCCTTTCGGCACGTTGATCGCTAAACGGCAATCTGATCGTGCATGTCAACAAGCCGGGTAAATACAAAGAGTTCCGCCTTACAGCGAAAAAGGAATATAATTTGAGAGAGGGCATTCGGCTTATCCCTGTCCAAGTCATATGCCGAATCCCCCGGCGACATTGCCGCAGAGCGACCTCCTCGTCTCTCCGGCTTTGTTTTATTGATGCCCACCTTCTGTGATTTCATCCGAAGAACTGCTCGAATCAGTGGGAAGAATTGTTCCAATTCGTCCGAAGGATTGCCTGAATCACTGGCACTGATTGACCGAATCAGTGGCACTGACTTTGTGAAACAGTCCCAGTAGTTTGCAATTCCCTTACAAGCAGTTGAATTTCCTTTCACACCGTTATAGAATATTTTTAAGCGTGGGGGTGATAGCTCAAACGAAAAACCCCCAACGCTCAAAACCATATCACACTATACAGGAGGTTTTCTTATGGCATCTCGAATCAAGGTCATCAATGCACTACGCCCGCGCGTCGAGCTGGATAAGACGGTCCAGAAGGGGGAACTGGTGGAATATCTGGCAGCCCGCACGGGTCAGAACGAGGGAGCGGTTGACCTCGGCATCAAGGAGTTGCGCGACGCGATCATCTTCTTCAATCGCGCCGGGCGTCCGGTCAAGGTGGATGGGCTCGGCACATGGACACCGAACATCGGTTTGGACGGCACGCTCGACGTGCAGTATCGCGCCGACACCTTCCTGACCAATCGCCTGAACGATGCGGGCACGTTCACCGGCAATGTCGACAACCGTGAAAATGTCGGCAAGGAAGCCGGCGAGCTGGTCACCCAATGGAACACCGATCATCCCGACGATCAGGTCACCGACTAGCTGCTTCCAGACAAAACTCTCCGAGTTCCTCAAGAACTCGGAGAGTTGATTGTTACCAGACTGGCTGCTGCGCCCGAAGCATTCGATAGAGCCGAAACAAGATACAGCGTTCGCTTTACTGGGTTACAGTTTTGCGTTTAAAGCTTCCTACTGTGTATACCCCTGTCAAATACGTCGAGGTAAATATCAATACAAATGGAATCCAGGTTCCTAGCAAGCTGGCAAACATGTCCAAGCTTCTGTTAATCAAGAGCGCCACAACCAAGAAATCCACCACCATCACAAAGCCGACAAAAATCAGCGCGGTCTGCAAGGGCGTGGTGTAATTGAACTTCTCGAAATAAATCATAGACACGATCACAAAGAAAATTGGGGCTCCAATCGCATGGATGATCAGTGCATCATTGATTGTCGTGGTTGCCATGCCAATTCCCATGGTTGCAGCACAAAGTGCCCAACCGACCACGGCATGCGCCAAAATGATACCAACTTTTCTGCGGCTCATCGCATTCTCCTCACCGAAATTTTAGCTTGTGTGTGTTCGAAAGCAGCCTAACGGTCGGCACTCACCAGAGCTTCGGGAATGATCAGCGCTATGATGACGTAGACGATCACAAGGCCGATATGCAGACCGGCGAAGAATCCCAGCACGAAGAGCACACGCACGATGGTCGGGTCGATGTTGAAGTATTCGCCGATCCCGCCGCACAGGCCGGTAAACATGCGGTGGGTGGTACTGCGAGTTAATTTCTTATAGGATGTATTCATTGCATTGCTCCTTTTGATTCCACCTCAACATACGCAATGCGTGTAAAGAAGTTGCGACCAGCCCCGGCCCCATCCGTCCGCTTCGTCCCCTGACGGGGACCTTCGGCGGACACCTCCCCCAAATACCCTTAGATATTTGGGGGAGGATAAAGGTGGGGGCCTATTTATATTTTCTTCCCTCAAAGAAATTCAATCCCGCCGCGAATAACAGGAACAATCCGACAATCAGCAGGAATAATCCCTGCAAGCCCGTAAAGCGTATTTGATAGGATCCGTATCCCGCAAATACTGCGCCGACCAGAAAATAAAAGATCGCATTTCGATTGTATACCGAGCCGACGCGCTTCGCTTGCAGGATGTTGCGCTGCATGAGTTGATTGATATCCCGCACTTGTTCTTCATGTCTTCCTTTGCAAGCCAGCGAGTCATCTACGAGGGCGACGTCTTCGGCACACAATCCGCGCTGACAATGTTTGCAGATTCCAACTGCGGGACGATCAGGATGATAGTAACAGTTCATGTTATTCTCCGATTACTTGTAAAATCAATTCTCTTTGTCGAGGTCGATTGTCGAAGTCAATAAAAATGACTTGTTGCCAAGTGCCCAATGTTAAACGACCGTTGACGAATGGCAAGGTCAGTGAAGCACCCAGCAGCGCGGCGCGAACGTGGCTGTGACCGTTTCCATCGCCCCAGCGGGCTTTGTGAGCGTACTCTCGATTTGATGGAATGATCTCCTCGAACAAGCGGCGAAGGTCGTTAAGCGCTCCGCTTTCATATTCAATCGTGGTCAGTGCGCTGGTGGATGATGGTGTGAAGATGGTCACCAAACCATTCTTCAATCCGCTTTCTGAAACGGCATGAGCAACCTGCTCCGTGACGTTATGGATGTCCGCGTTGCCGCGGGTGCTGAGATGAACGCTGATCGTTTTTACTGCCATAGTCACCTCTCTTTTTCAATCGGATGTCTCAAAATGGTTTTGAGTTTCTCGGGCTGGGCACGGCGCGGGTCACCCAAGTAAATCTCATGATGTTTGCCGCCTAAGCCGAGGCAGTCGCGGTATCCGTTTTCGGTTGCGAAAGCTTTGATTCGTTCGACGGTGGCCGCTTCGGTGGCGTACGGACCGACATGCATCACCTGCGCACACCAACCTTCCTCGAAAGATTTAAGCCGTACTTTAGAAAGTGCTTCACTCTCGCCGCGCTTGCGCCGTACTTCAGCTAATCCTTCCTCAAATATTTCTTGCGTGACGATATCCGGCTGCAAGATCATCAATGTGTAAAACCAGTTGTCTTTGATGGTGATGTCGAACATTCCATCTTCGACCCACCACAATCCTTCGAGCGCCATCCCGGGATAATCCACGGCCTTTGTTTTGCGTTTCTTGAACATGAACTTGAGCGTGTACGAGATTCCGTATAACGCCTCGGTTGCCTCGGCAAATGCGGGTGACTTGCCCGGCTCCGATCCCTTTTCGATGGCACCGTCAATCATGGCAAATTGCAGGCGCGGCACTTGTACCATCTCCACTTTCTTTGCCGAAGGTGCATAAAGATATTTCAGTTCTTTTTTGAGATCAAGTATTTTCATGGTATTCTCCTCTCGATTTAATGTATCTACTCACACCCTTCGCGAAGGGTGTGAGATTTGGTAAGATGGGTCAATATAGTTCGAAGAAAGGAACTACTTTGGTTCGGAAGGATTTGGCCCAACTGAGTTGTGAAGAATTGATCGATATGGTTCTTGCGCAGTTTGAGCAAATGAGCAAACTGCAAGCGGAGATGGATGCGTTGCGCCTGAAGCTGCAGAAGAACCAGAAGCCGCCGACGAATTCGAGCAACTCGTCGCAACCGCCCTCGCGAGATCAAAAGAGCAATTTGCCTGCGAAGCGCAAGCGACACAGACATGGACCGCCGCTGGGTCATGAGAAACATGAACGCGAGTTTGTGGCCGAGCCGGATCATATCGTGGAAGTGAAGCCGCAAGGGTGTGAGCATTGCCAAAGCGACCTCAGCCAGGCGGAGCACGAACTGGTGGACGTGAACCAGATCACGGAAGTGCCGCAAGCTCATGCGGAAGTGATTGAAGTGCGACAGTACAAAGCGCTGTGCCCGAGCTGCGGGCTCGAGCAGGTTGGTCAGCCTCCGGCCGGATTGGATATGAACCGCACATTCGGTGTGCGCTTGGAGAGCCTGGTCGTGTATTATCGTCAGGAACAACATATGAGTTACGTACGGACCCAAGCGGCTCTCCAATGTCTGAATGGCGTGGAGCTTAGTCAGGGTGGGATCGACCAGATTATGCAACGCGCCGGACGAGCGGCCCTGAAGCAGGTCGGAGCGATCCAGACCGAAATCCAGCAGAGTGCCGTGGTGTACTCTGACGAGACGGGCAGCCGGGTCGATGGCGGAAACTGGTGGCAATGGGTTTTCGGCTCGTCGTGTGCCGTTCTGCATGTCATTCGTTTCAACCGCAGCCAAGACGTGATCCGGGATGTGATACTGGGAGAACGCAGTACTTTGGCCGGACATCACGCTGAAGTTTGGGTTAGTGACTGCTTGCCAGCCCAACTGAAAGCGCCCGCCAGAGAGCGCCAACTTTGTATGGCTCACCAAATCCGCAACCTCCAAGCTCTCATTGATCATTATCCAAAATACTCCTGGCCTCGGGAAATGCAAGCGCTGTTCCGCTCAGCCATCCATCTTCATCATCAAAGAGGCCAACTCTCGCCACCGCAGTTCCTTGCTCAAGTCCGAAAGACCGAGCGGCGTTGCAACCAATTGCTCAAACGCTCCCTGCGACGACCCGAGGCAGCAACCCTCCTGCGCCGGTATCGAAAGTACCGGGACAGCCTGTTCGTCTTCCTGCATCGCACCGATGTCGAACCGACCAACAATTTCAGTGAGCGAAACTTGCGTCCCTCGGTGATTTATCGTAAGGTCATCGGCTGTTTCCGCTCTGGTTGGGGAGCTCGAACCTATGCAGCCCTTGCCTCCGTGATCGATACAGCTGCTTTGAAGGGAACCTCTCCTTTCATTGCAATCCAAAACTTATTCGGCACTCCTGCTCTTCCTCTACCCGCAGGAGTGTGAGTAGATACGATTCAAGTGAAGAATGTCATTACAACTTACCGTGATGAATTGCCTTGTCGCCATACTTTTCCTTGAGCGCATCCACGGCTTCCTGCAAGCGGCGCGACTTATCTGAACCCGTATCCCACAATCCTAACTGACGGATGGGCTGCCCGAGTCCGCTCACGCCAACGCCGATCAAGCGCACCGCCTGTCCGGGCTTTCGGACGGCTCTCATTAAATCGAGTGCGATTTTGCTGATCTCTTCACTCTGGTCCGTTGGTTGTGGCAACGTCATTTGCCGCGTCAATGTGGTGAAGTCAGGCCAGCGGAGTTTTAATTTGATGGTTGTCCCTGCTAGCTTGTTTTTTCTCAATTGCCGCGCAACTTCGGCGGCTTGTTCTCGCACTGTCTTCTCAAGCAATTTGTCATCGTGTACGTCGCGTGCAAACGTTTCTTCTTGGCTGATGGATTTGGTTTCCCGTTCCGTGACGACGGAACGATCATCGATGCCTTTTGCATGACGCGACAACTCGCGTCCATTCTCGCCAAACAAGCGGATCATTTCGCCTTCAGGCCATTTGGCAATGTCGCCAATCGTGTGAATGCCCAATTCATTCAAGCGCGCCGATGTCTTCGGTCCAACACCCCATAACATTTCTGCTGGAAGGGCAGCCATGAATGCGGCTTCTTCGCCTGCGGGAACAATCGTCAATGCGAAGGGCGGGCTTCCGCTTTTGGCGCCTTTCTTTCCGACTTCGGTCGCAATCTTCGCTACCAATTTGTTCGTTGCAATTCCAATCGAGCACGGCAAATTTAATTCATCGCGGATGCCCGCTTGAAGTCCGCGTGCGAGGCGTTCAGGAGCTTCGTTGATATCGGATATATCGAGAAAAGCCTCATCGATGGAAATCTGTTCAACGAGTGGAGTCAATTTATTGAGCCTCGCCATCACTTGTTTCGAGACTTCGCTATAAATTCGGTGCCGCGAAGATACGATGATCAATTGCCGGCAAAGCCTTAATGCGCGCACCATGGGCATGGCCGACCTCACGCCAAACATGCGCGCCGCGTAGGAACAGGAAGCCACCACGCCGCGCTCGTCCGGCTTGCCGCCAACGGCAAAGGCTTTGCCGCGCAAGGATGGGTCGCGCGTTTCCTCGACAGCGCAAAAGAAAGCGTCCAAGTCAAGATGTAGAATAGTGCGAGGCATCATTCCATTATAAATAAAATGGCTCAAGTGTGTTCCGATTTGGTAGGAGAAATTGGCTACCCAAAACGGTCAAAAGGTATATTGAATAATCGCTTAAGTAAAGTTATACTTGGAATGGGTCGTCGATGGGAACTATTTTGAAGAGGATTTCATCACTTCCCATCGACCAATCAGGAGGCTCTTATGAAATACCGCTCGACTCTGGCTTCAACGATTTTGATTCTGGCGCTGATCATCTCTTTTATTCCCGCATCGGCATCGACTTTGGATTCTCCTGTCGCAGCTTTCGGCTGCAACCGGGCTCAGTTTGTTGCCGATGTAACCATCCCTGATGGCACTACCATCGCACCAGGCGCGGCGTTCACCAAGACGTGGCGGTTGAGAAATATCGGCAACTGCACATGGACAACCTCCTATGCGCTGGTATTCAGCTCGGGAAGTGCGATGACTTCTCAAACAACTGTTAATTTTCCATCGAATGTTGCGCCGGGTCAGACCGTTGATCTTTCCGTGCCGTTAACTGCGCCGACAGCTTCGGGACAATACATTGGTTACTGGCAACTCCGGGATGCCTCAGGAAATTTGTTTGGCATTGGCCGGGATACGAACAAGTCGTTTTGGGTTGAGATCAATGTTTCTTCTTCCACGTCGAGTGTTGGTTACGATTTTGCTGCTAATGCCTGTCAGGCCTCCTGGTCTACTGCAGATGGAACGCTGCCTTGTCCCGGTACAGACGGTTCTCCGAATGGATTTGTCTTACCGGTTACGAATCCTCAATTGGAGGATGGTTCAACCAGCAGCGGCCCGGGTTTGATCACTCAGCCGGAAAATGTTTATAACGGTGAAATTCAAGGAGCATATCCCGCTTTCCTAGTTCAAAATGGAGATCACTTTCAAAGCGTGGTCAATTGCGCCTATAACGCAACGGGTTGTTCTGTAACCTTCCGACTGGATTATCAAATTGGCAACGGGCCGATTTATACGTATTGGTCTTTCCGTGAAAAATATGATGGGTTGTATTATCAAGCCAATGTGGATTTGAGTCCGCTGGCAGGGCAGAATGTTAGATTCATTCTTACGGTTCTGGCATTCGGACCCCCAAATGGTGACCGCGCCTTGTGGTCGAATCCAATCATCCAGCGCAACGGCGGCGCTCCGGTTCCAACCGCGACCATAGGTCCCGGTCCCACGCCCACACCCGTGCTTGCTCCTCCGCCTGATTGCGACCGCGCTCGATTCATTGCGGATGTAACGGTTCCCGATGGTACTGTGATCAATGCGGGCGCAACTTTTACCAAGACCTGGCGCCTCAAGAACGTGGGCAGCTGCACGTGGACAACATCTTACTCGCTGGTCTTCGATACCGGCACTCAAATGGGCGGACCAAGTTCCGTCAATCTTCCGCAGTCGGTCGCACCCGGTCAAACCACCGATTTGACCATCACGCTGAGTGCGCCGAGCACTGCGGGTGAGTATCGCGGTTATTGGAAGTTCAAGGATAATAATGATATCCCATTCGGGCTTGGCTTTGACGGCACAAAATCGTGGTGGGTGGATATTGTTGTTTCTGGCACTGCGTATCCTACTTCAACGTCAGTGATCGGTACAACGAGTACACCGATTGCAACCATAACCGCAACTACGACCGGTATGGTGTATGACTTTGCAGCGAATGTATGTTCCGCAGCCTGGTTCTCGGGCGCGGGTGCGCTACCTTGTCCCGGAACCGATGGTGATTCGAAAGGATTCGTGTTGGAGGTGGCAAATCCAACGCTGGAAAATGGAACGGCTGATCAGGGCGCGGGGGGTCTGGTCACTTTCCCGCAAAATGTCTTCAACGGTTACATTCAAGGCTTTTATCCAGGCTATACGGTCCAAGCCGGTGATCGTTTCCGCTCCATTGTTAATTGTTCCTATAATGATCCATCCTGCTATGTGGTCTTCCGTTTGGATTACCAAATTGGAAGCAATCCAATTCAAACCCTCTGGGCTTTCGCTGAGAAATATGATGGATTGTATGGCCAGGCCGATATTGATCTGAGTCCCTTGGCAGGCCAGAACGTGAAGTTCATTCTCACGGTTCTTGCTGCCGGATCTCCAATCGGCGACCGCGCAGTGTGGGTCTCACCGATGATCTACAATGCTTCTGGTGTTTCCATAGCGCCAACCAGCACTTCTGCTGTCGGCATAACGCCGACTAGCACCTCAATTGTCATAACACCGACCGGTACGGCTGTTGCGAGTCCCACTGCGATGCCGGCAACGAGTACACCTCAAGCCAACAACACGCTGACGTATGTCAATCAAACTTATCACTTCCAGTTCAGTTATCCCAGCCAGGGACAGATCAGCAATCAGACAGCCACCGGCGCGCATATCACATTGCCTTTCACACCTGGAACAAACCTGGCTGAAAAATATTTAGATGTGAATGTCGCGACCAATGCTACGACCTGTTCCAGTCCGTTGACTCAGGGATATCAGCCGGGTTCATTCCAATCTCAGCAAGTGACAATTAATGGAATAAGCTTTGTTAACGAAAGCGGCTCGAACGCTGGCGCGGGCAACATATTCAATTGGGTTGCGTATTCCACTCTCAAAGGAACGAATTGCATTAGTCTCAGCTTTACCCTGCATTCGACCAACCCGGGCAACTACCCAACACCGCCGCCGACGTTCGATATGAATGCTGAGTTGGCTGTCTTTTCAACTATCGTCTCGTCATTTACTTTCACACAATAGACTCGAATAAAACAAAAATGGACGGTCATCTAAGTGACCGTCCATTCGTTTTAATCTTCTCTTCGTCCCTTTGGAACAATTCGGATCGGCGTTCCGACGAACTCATATTCATCCCTCAGGCGGTTTTCGAGATAACGCATATAACTAAAGTGCATGAGCTTTGGGTCGTTGACGTAGATCATGAATGTCGGCGGATCCGAACGCACTTGTGTGCCATAGAAAATTTTGAGTTGTCGTCCCGAGTGTGCCGGAGCGGAATGTGCATCCTGTGCCTCGACCAGAATTTTGTTGATCTTGGATGTGGTCAATCGTGCCAGCCGTTCTTCTTGAACGCGTAGAGCCAGCGGCAAGACTTGATCCACGCGCTGGCCTGATTTGGCGGAGATAAATAATAAAGGCACATAATCTACGAAGTTCAAATCGGCGCGGATCTGGCGCGTGAATTGATCCATCGTCTCATTGTCTTTTTCGATCACATCCCATTTATTGACCAGCACAATGCACGATTTCCATTCGTCGAGAATGAAACCGGCAATGTGTGCATCCTGTGCGGTGATGCCGGTTGTTGCATCGATCATCAATAACACAACGTCCGCGCGCTCGATGGCTTTGAAGGAACGCAGAACGCTGTATTGCTCCACGCCGTGTTCGATCTTGCCTCGGCGGCGGATGCCGGCCGTATCAATCAGTGTGAGCGGCAATCCAGAGTATTCGAACTGGGTATCCACCGCATCGCGCGTCGTTCCCGCAATCGGGCTGACAATGGATCGTTCCTTGCCAACCAATCTGTTGAGCAGGCTTGACTTTCCAGCGTTGGGCTTGCCAACGATGGCAATCTTGATGGTCTCGTCTGCTTCATGTTCCGCTTCAGGAAAACTGGCAACGAGCTTATCCAGTAATTCGCCGGTGTCTGTACCGTGTATGGCGGAGATGGGATATGGTTCGCCGAGTCCCAGCTCATAGAATTCTCCCGCCGATTCGCGACGCTCCAGCGACTCGCATTTGTTGACCACGACAAAGATTGGTGGATGAAAACTTCCATCCGGGTTTTTCTTTTGATTGCGGCGCAAGATTTCAGCGACCTCGCGGTCGGGTGGTGTAACACCCGCTTCGCCATCCGTGACGAATAAAACGGCGTCCGCATCTTGGGCGGCGATTAGGGCCTGGGCTTTGATCTCCTCAATGAAATCGGAGGAACCAATCGAGAGCGGAGTCCTGCCGCCATGTGTTGGATCGATGCCGCCGGTGTCGATCACACCGAAAGCGCGGCCGTTCCACTCCGACTCCGCGTAGAGTCGGTCACGCGTTGTGCCGGGCGTCTCGTCCACAATGGCGAGGCGCTCACCGACGAGTTGATTGAAAAGAGTGCTTTTGCCTACGTTAGGACGTCCAACGAGAGCGACAAGAGGTTTGGGCATGGTTCCTTTGTACCACGAGACTTGCATCTGACGCAAGTGCAGATTAGGACGCTGAATGTAAAATGCAAAATATAAAACGTAAAATGCAATTTGTTTACATAGTGTGCATTACTTTTTGTGATTAAGGCGTGGGCGTTGGACTAGGATTGGAGGCCAGAGTCACTTCCACGGTTCCCGGAAGAATCGATTCGACTTGTAGATTGGGAACCAAAATTTGGACAGTCGGTGTTAATTGGTGGGTGCCCTCGCTTAATCCCTTTGCATCTAGAGAAATGAGGACATCCTGGTGCGTCAGCGTGTCGAGCATTGGAAGCGGTCCGGAAATAATTACATCCACGGTGGCTGGTGAAATTTGTGCGCTCATGTCGGAGTTTAATCCCATGACTTCCACTTTTTCGCCAGATAACGTGAGACTGCTTTCAATAGCAGAGATGTCTGCTTGTATTGAAACGTTTGGATCACCGATTATTGAAACGCCTGAAGGTAGATTCAATCCAAGTTGTGTGTTGATATTATTGTTTATGTTTTGCAAATTGAGCGGTTGTGTTTCGACCACGCCGGGCAATGCACTTACCAATGCGGGATCCGATGAATAAACAGTCACCACCGGAGGAAAAACCGAGATGTTATCCAGGCGATAACCGTTTGCAACCTGGCCGTGAACCACCACTTTTAACAGCCATGTCACGAAAGCCACTCTCCTGGCTTATGGGTAAAGTGACATGCGCTGTTTCCGGCTGGAGGTTGATGCCGCTCACTTCTTGATTGGTTTTATCATATGCGGTGATGGGTGCGGATGAAGAAATTCCTTCCCGCGCTCCACCCAGATTGACCGACATGCTGACCCGCGTCACGCGCGAGACCAGAGATTGGGCTCCGGTAATGACAACTTGTTCCACATCCACAGTTGGATTCCCTACCTGATAGCCTACGGCCGGTTGCCCGATAATATCTACATTAAGTGGAAAGGCTTGTGTGACCAGCGGTTCCAAAGTCAACGAGATCGAATCGGGACTGACCTGCACAATTTGAACAGGACGTTCACCCACTTGGATTTGAAGATTCAATTGGTGTTTGCCTGGTTTCAATCCCGACAGGTCAAGCACTGCGGCCACACTATCGGGTTTTGCAACGAGCTGATCCCATATCGAGCGCGGGGCACGCAGGGTAATTTGGACTTGATGAGGAATGTCTCCGGTGATAATCAATCCAGAAGCCTGACCAACGATTTGAATATTAACCGGAGTTGGATAGACGCGCACTTGGTCCGGGTCCGATGAAGTGACAGCGGCCACCCAAACCGCAAGGGCCAATGCAAGCGCCCACAGAAGTAGACGGAGATTATTGGCAATGCGGGTAAGAAGATTATTATTACTCATCTTTGCTCGAGGAGTTGGATGGTAAGAAACGTCTAACCCAGCGTGGAAGATGCTCGTTGGCAGCCGGACGAAAGAAAGCAATCAGAATATTCTCCAGACGTTCGGGATCAATTCTGCGGATCATGCGTCCCGCATGCGCAATGGAAATTGCTCCCGTTTCTTCCGACACTACCACTGCGATGGCATCGCTTACTTCAGAGATGCCGAGGGCGGCGCGATGTCGGAGTCCCATTTGTCGTTCGGGGGAACGGTTTAGGATTCCGCTTGCAGAGAGCGGCAAGACACAGGCCGCCGCGACCACTTTCGGCCCGGAAAGAATCGCCGCGCCGTCGTGCAACGGCGTATTTGGATAAAAAATTTGCAGAAGCAATTCGGGCGTGACTTCCGCATCCATCCTTACACCACTTCGAATGTATTCATCGAGATTATCGAATCTTTGCAGGATGATCAGCGCACCATGTTGACGGGCCGATAGACGTGCAGCGGCTGTCGTGATGGTATGCATGGTTTGTTCAAAATCTGGATTAGCTGTTTTGTTGAACGAAAAGTGGAGTGTTCCGGCCCGCCCGATGCGTTCGAGGGCGCGGCGGATTTCCGGTGCGAAGATCACCGGCACCGACAACAATAAAGCGGGTAATGAATTTTGAAATCAGCCATGAGAATGCCGGAAGATTTACCAGGCTTGTGATCAGGATTAGCGCGATCACGATCAGTATGACACCGCGCAATAAGACCATGGCTTGTGTGCCGCGCAGCCAATGTAGCAAGCCGTAAAAAACCAGCGTGACCAGCAGAATGTCAATTGCGCTGAGCCAGCTTAGGCGTTGAAAAATGAAAAGAAGGTTGTTTAGAAACTCAGCCACGTTTTTTGCAATGAGTTATCCGACCATCGAGACTGCGAAAAAATAATTCGATGAACGGACTATTTAATGAATGATCGAGCGCCGGATGTTCAGCGCCGTAAGAAAGCGACGAAATTAGATTGGTCTCAAAACTCGATCTTGCCGTAGTTGCTTAAATAAAAGGATGGGATGGTCCTGCGGCATCGACTCTACGGCTGCATCCTGCCAGGCTTGAACTCCAAGTGCGGCGGGAGCCCGCTCTTCATAACCAAGCTTTTTCCAAACCGAATCCAGGCTGGCAAGTTCGGGGGTCGGAAAGATTAATGATGCTTCGCACTGTAAATCACCGGAGGCGCGTTCCACTTCAGCGATCAACATTTCGAGGCCAGCCTGAATATCAATTCCATTTTCCAAATAAAGTTCAGTGGTCCGCGCCACCAGATTTTCCACCTGCCAGCCCGCAATGCCCACCAATTGATCCTGAAGCTGGAGAAGTATATATGCTTGATCGCCGAAACTTGCCATGACATCATCACTGGATAATTTTTGCTGACCCTTGCTTAGGTGATTGATCAGTTTGGCGATCAATTCGGAATCTCGCGGCTTGCCGCGCACTACGATGAAATTTTTCGCACCTTGTTTAATGACTATGGGCGGTGTGATCTCAGAAGTCGCGGGCGAAACCTGTTTCCATGCATTTGTGACCTGTTTCCATAGATCATCGTACGAGCCGGTATTGCGAATCACAACATTGGCTGCTGCGGTCTTATCTCCTTGTGCGGCCTGCAAACCGATTCGCTGCTGGGCGTCTTCGCGCGCCAAATTGCGTTTGCGGATTAATCGTTCGATCTGGATATCCTCCGGCGCATCCGTCACCCAGATGGTGTCACACTTCTTTCGCAATTCGCTTTCCAATAGTTTGATCGCCTCGATCACCACGACGGGTTGGCTGGCTCGTTTTACCAAAATATTAATTGCCTGCCTCACTAGCGGATGAATGATACTTTCCAGTTCAGCAAGCGCAGCAGAATCCCGAAATACAACGCCTCCCAGTTTGTTTCGGTCGACCTCTCCGTCTTTACCGAGAATCCATTTGCCGAATTTCTCGACGACCGGTTGATAGCCCGGCGCGCCTTTTGCTATGGCGCGATGAGACAAGGCATCTGCGTCAATGGTGTAAGCGCCGAGATGCTCTAGCATCCTTCGTACCACGCTTTTGCCGGTGGCGATGTTGCCGGTCAGACCGATGATATATTTTCCGGGTACGCTGCTCAAAGTGATTCCTCGTGGAAGGAAAGATAATAACACTCCTATTTTACATTAAAAAAGCCTGCGATTAGAGTTAACTCCTCATTCTCTCGCGTGTATGATGAACGAGCCTCAGGCCGGTTGGGCGGTCGCGGCCCTGAGCTTGTCGAAGGGTCGAGGAAAGTCCGTACTCAATAGGGCACGACGCCGGGGAAATCCCGGGACGGAGCGATCTGTCGCATCGGGCCACAGAAACAAGTAGCCGCGCAAGCGGTCAAAGTGAAAAGGTGGTGTAAGAGACCACCGGCGTTTGCAGCAATGTGAGCGGCCAGGCAACCCCCGTCGGGAGCAAGGTCAAGCAGAGACAATGGAGCGGCCCGCTCCTTTGAGTCTCGGGTAGACTGCATAGATAGATGATCGCCGGAACGAGTCGGCAGGGATGACACTCGTTAGAGCGTAAACCTGTGTGGCTTGTTTTACAAAATGCGGCTTATAGACTGACCTGAGGTATCATTCTAAAATCATTCTTCGAGGTTATATATTATGCACGAACTTTATGCGACACAAGCCATTCTTGAGAAAGCGCTTCAAAAAGCGAACGAGGCCAAGGCCAAACGCATCACCAATTTATATCTTGTGGTGGGCGAGATATCAACATACACCCATGACTCGGTGCAGTTTTATTGGGACGATCTAAGCAAAGGAACACTGGCGGAAGGCGCAGTTCTGCATTTCCGTCCTCTGCAAACCGAAGCACAGTGCATGAGTTGCTTCACCAAATATCATCCGACAGAAGGCGAAATCGTTTGTCCAAATTGCGGCGGGGTGGGCGCCAAGATCGTTGCTGGCGAAGAGTTTTATATGGAGGCACTTGACGTGGAATGAAGTACTGAGGCGTACGGCATTTTCATTTTGCGTTAAAGGTTTAAAGATGGATTTGCTTGACTCTGATTTGCAAAGGTGGTATATTCGTTGGGCTTCGTTGCGGGGTAGAGCAGTGGCAGCTCGTCGGGCTCATAACCCGGAGGTCGCAGGTTCGAGTCCTGCCCCCGCTACCTTTCCTAAACCATAGCTCGTAAAGCTATGGTTTTTTTACTGGCCCGATGGTCTGTGGTTGTTCAAATTTCTCTTTTCGGAGGATGATTGAATGAACCAAAGACTGTCGGGCTCGCTGGTTCTTAGCAAGGCTATTACCGGCTTTGCCAGTTTCAAAAGCGCTCAAGGATTGTCCGATCGAACCATCGATTCCTATCAATCCTGTTCAAATGCTCGATGGCTCCCTTCCCGCGAAGCAGAAGCGGTTGGTTGAGGCGGAGGCAGAGATTCACCAAGATGAATTGCAAGCCGCGTGGGAAGCATTGGATAAAGGCCAGCAACCCAATCCGATTCAGCCGCTGAGTTAATCGAGAGGTTTAATATGAAACATCCCATATATCACGTTACGAAATTTGAGATCGTTGCACCGTATGCATTACGCATCAGCTTTGACGACCACACTCAACAAACCATTAACTTCTATCCCATTTTGCATGGGAAAATCTATGGTCCCCTTCAGGATCTGGCTGTATTCAACCAAGTTAGATTGGATCCGGAAGTTCGAACGCTGGTGTGGCCTAACGATGCCGATTTCGATCCGGCGGACCTGCATGACTGGCCGAAGATAAAAAAGGGGTTCATTGAACATTCCCTGCAATGGGAAAATTCGTAGACTCACCCAACAAAGACTTAGGGCGCTCTGCGAAAATGCAGGGCGCTCATTTATTAATCAGGAGGCAATCTGTGACAACTCAGTTTCAAACCGCGGTCAAGGAAAGTTCGGAGGAAATGGCATGGTTTCATCATAATATGATTCCTTTATCAGGTCATGGCTGGTGGGTCAGCTTACGACCTGTATTGAATATTTCACATACACGTTTTTATTGAATTTTCAGCTGGCATTTGACATTCCTTTTATCGCAACTCGCGTTTATCTCTACGGCACGCTTACGGTCAGCATTTCGAAATCTTACCAAAAATCAGGCCTGCCTAATCCCAGATCCAGCGCATGCTCGAAAAGCGCCAGAAGCACCCAAGCCAGAGCCTGTGCGACCCTCTCGGCCTCCCGTTGATCCCCACCCAGGAGTTCCTTTCGCACTTCACATTTCACCGTGTATCCTTTCGAATTCCTCATCGATGGCGGCATAGGCCTTCATCGCGATACTTGGGCGGATCCCGTGGTAGGAAAGGAATCTTCGGATCACAATCCCCATGCGATGCAATACATTGTTTTGACTCCAAACCACCTTGGCCTGGTTGAAATGGATGGCCTGGTTCAGAGACTTGCGCAAATCCGGGTGTTTGTTCAGGTATTCGCGCAGCAGGTAAATCGAGACCATTGGCACTCCCGCGATTTCATCCACCTTGGAACGATGAGGATACTGAGCCTCATAGATTTCCGTCGCCAGATCAAAGAGACCCCAATCCGGCTTCAAATGACCCAGATCCTCGGTATCCTGAAAACGCATGGCGAGCGCGCCCAGGATTACCGCATCGTCACGGGCGGAACGTTTACCGCGGACCGCAGAAGGCATCTCGTCCATCTCCGCCAGCACGGGGGATCTGTTGGCCTGCTCCGCATCCAATTCCCTCCAGCGCTCAGAGACCTCTGCGTCCCACTCCGGTGAAGATAGGAACACCTGGAGCGGCAGGGCGATGAGCCGGAAGTTCAGTCTCTCGCCGGTATCGTTCTGCAATTGCAGCATGGCCGTCTGCCAAATGGAGATGGTCCGATCGAAGTCGCGGCCGGGCTTCACGTTCACCAGCATGCGCACTTCCTTCTCAAACATGGCGCTTTCTTCACTCACGGAGAAATCCTGGTGATGAGCGAGGCTTTCCTTGATCCGCGCGACCAAAGCCGAACTGGCCGCCTGTTCCACTTCGATCAACACGCTCCTGCCCTCGGCCAGGGCGATTCGATGATCCGGTCTCAGCACGTTGCCTTCCCCATAGGAAAGGGTCTGGTCAGTTGAAATCTGGACGCCGGAGCGCTCCGCCAAGATATGCACAGAGACCATCGAAAGGACATGTGCCATGGCGTGATCATCCTGCATGAGACCGAAAGCGTGAGCAGTGGGGAACCCAAGTGGGTGCAGGAGCTTTGCACCCCCTTCGGCCAACACATAGATGGCCGGTGGGCGCTTCACGTCCCCCGGCTGCTTGATGGTTTTCAATAACCGGCTGATCAGTGGAGAACCTTCCAGGGAAAATCCTGTTATTCGGTCCAATGCGCGCATCAGCTTGTCGCGCGCAAATCCTGTGGCGTCCTGCAGCTGGCGTGTATCGGCAATGCCCTTGATGGCCAGGACTTGCAGGATTCCTTTCCAGCGGTGATCGGGCATGGCGCTGTCCAGTGCCTTCATCATTTCATCGAGAGAGGGGAAGTCGGCGTTCATGGGTGCCTCCCGAGTTTCGGATCTGAATTCGTGAGCATGCTTCCAGGTTTGAGCTGCTCCCGGAAGCCCTGCGCCAGGATCTCCCCAGCGCGTCGTGCATCCAAACCACCTTCGATCGCCATCAAGGTCTCGGTCACCAGCTCCGGCCAATCCCGGCTGAGAGGCTCCAGAAGAATCTGAAGGGTGTCAAGGTTCAAGTTTTTGAAAGTAGGCGATATCATGTTTCTCCTTTGCAGGCAGTTCTAGCGGTCACCAAAGCGGCGTGGGCATATACTAGGTAGCCCATGCTTTAATTAATAGGGTTTCATGCATGGTGACTATTTATGGTCATTGGTGAGGATCTGCATCTGCGCATATTGATCGGCGATGATTCGTTTCTGATCTGTGATGATCTTGTTTGATTGATTGATTTCAACTTCTTTCTCTTTCAAACTTACTTCCAACTCTGCTTTCTCTTTCCTGAGTTGTTTCAGCTCGTCGGAAGTTTTCAATTTCAGAACCCTCAGTTCATCCGAACTCGAGAATAACGCATCGCGATGCTTCGATTCGAGTTTTGCAATCATCTGCGCGAAGGTTTCGCTGATGTACCTACCAATCTCGGACACTGTGCCCAGGGTGAAATCGTTCCTCGATTGTTCCACACGCTCTCCCGCTGTATGGAAAAGTTCCGGCCAGGGTTCCCGAAAAGCTTCCAGCAAAGTGCGTGTCGCTCGCAGGTAGATCTGCTGAATTTTTTCTTCGGGAATTGCTTTTTGTTTCATAAACATGGTATATCCGATCCTTCCTGCGTACGACCACCGTACACTAAAATATATTTTCGAAAGCTGCTGTTTCACGAAATCGGTGAGCCGCTTTCTAGCGCGATCGAAAAGATTTCGCAAGTCATCGGAGAGCATTTAGATGGTCCTCCCGGTCCGGCCTTCGCTCATTCATTGTTTCGCTTGCAGTGATGTTCATTCTTATCCTTTCCATCTGTAGCTTGCCTGGTTCAGATCAAGATGGGTCGATGTCGTGTTACACAGGGGCCCTCGTGTAACATTCAAAGCTCGGTGCCCAAGTCCGCCATGGAGAGCGGCTGCTCCGCCGAGTCCTCTTCGTAACGAGTTGTGGCAGGCGTTTGAGATCCCCTCTCAGCAAGCCGGTTGTGGAAGAGGGATGGCGGTCCGCGTCATGGGCCACGCCG
>CAVYTW010000001.1:0-19530 GCA_963771375.1 uncultured Chloroflexia bacterium | reverse complement strand
TATTGACGCACCCCTCGCCGTGCTTTATAATTCCGCCGCGTTTCCACGTATTACGGTGGAGTTCGCCAGCACGGGGACGTGCTGGAATTGGCAGACAGGCATGACTTAGGATCATGTGCCGCAAGGCGTGAGGGTTCAAGTCCCTCCGTCCCCACAACACAAGCGAATAAATTGAAAGAAGGTAAACTATTTTGAAATTCGAAAAGACCATTCAGGAAGACCATCAAGCGCAAGTTATCGTTGATGTTGAACCGGATCAGCTAGAGGTAGCCAAGCACCGCGGAGCACGCAAAATATCCGAACGCGGAAAAATCCCCGGCTTTCGCCCAGGCAAAGCACCGTATGAAGTCATCCGCCGATATTGCAGCGATGAAGCCATCTACGAGCAAGCCGTTGACCTTTTGGTGGATGAAGTTTATCCGGCAATGCTAAAAGAAGCGGAGATAAATCCGCCGTGCCCGGCACACTTGAAAAGCTTGATAAGGTCGAGGCAACTGATCTTCCCAAGTTAAGCTTCAAAATTCCCCTGATGCCCGAGGTGAATTTGGGTGATTACCAATCGGTTCGCCTTCCTTATGAATTCACTGCGCCTGGCAAAGAAAGGCTGGATCAAGCTCTCGAAGAATTGCAGCAAATGTACGGAACGACCGAAACGGTGAGCGTGTATACAGGAAGGCGATTATATCCTCCTTGATTTGAAATCCGAGAAGGAAGCTTTGACGTGTGCCGGTTTTGCGACCATGGTCCACAAGGAGACGGCGAGTTTGAATTCCCCTTTGTCGGTTTTGCGCATCAACTGCTTGGACTGAAAGCGGGTGATGCAAAAACAATCAGTCACGAATTCGCTGAAAATGATTCCGATGAGACGTTGGCTGGTCAAAAGGTTGATATAGAAGCAACCATCAAAACCGTGCACTCGATGACTTTACCTGAATTGAATGACGACTTTGCCAAGATGGTGAATTAACAATACGAGTTGCTCGATGCGCTCAAGGAAACATTGGCCAAGGATATCGAAGCCCGCGCCCGTGCGGAATATGATGACGGGTATTATGCTCAAATCGTGGATAAGATCAAAGAAGGTGCCACCATCAAATATGCCTCGCAGACTCTCAACCACGAAGCAGAACATGTGGTGGAAGATTTACGTCAGCGGCTGGCACAGCAGAAACTCGACCTTGATACGTATTATAAAATGCGTAATACCGATGCAACAAAATTCTTTGAAGAGGAAGCCAAACCGGTCGCAAAGAAACGCCTTGAACGCTCCTTGATTATGGACGAAATATCCCGTCAGGAAAAAATTGAAGTAGATAATGAATCCCTCGACCAAGAAATTAATAACACACTTATTGATCTGCAAATGCAAGGCGTTGATGTCAATAAAATTAAAGGTGGCAAGCAGGGGCAACAGCGTGTGGCTGAAGCCGTTGCAATGGAATCCGCCAACCGTCTGCTTACGCGGCGAACGCTTGAGAAGTTGAAAGCCATTGCCACCGGTGAATATAAGCCCGAGCCAAAGCCCGAAGAACCTGCGACAGAGACTGAAGTGGTGGATGCCAAAGCTGAGCCCAAGCCAGCGAAAAAGGAACCCGCAAAAAAGTCGGTGAAAAAAGATACGAAGCCTTCCGCTAAAAGCGCAGGTAAGAGTTCAAAGTCTGGCGCATCCAAGAAGACAAGCAGTGAAAAGACAAGTAAATCAACTGCGAAGAAGTCAACTAGCAAAAAGTGAGGATGATATGAGTATTCCAAATATTTACGATGGTTCGGTATCACAGAACCATGATGTTGTTCCAATGGTGGTAGAGACCTCGGGGCGCGGCGAGCGGGCGTATGATATTTACTCGTTGCTACTCAAGGAGCGAATCATTTTTCTGGGCACACCGATTGACGATCAGGTTGCAAATGTGATCGTGGCGCAGCTGCTATTCCTCAATCATGAGGATCCCGAAAAAGAAATCCAGATGTATATCAATTCGCCCGGCGGACAGGTGTACGCGGGCTTCGCGATTTACGATACGATGAAGATGATTTCGAATCCGATCAGCACGGTTGCAGTGGGAGTGACCGCTTCATTCGGAACTGTCCTATTGACCGCTGGCACAAAAAGCCGACGCTTTGCCCTGCCCCATGCAACTATTCATATGCATCAGCCATTGGGCGGCGCACAGGGACAAGCTACCGATATCGAGATCGCGGCCAAACAAATTTTGAAGCAAAAAGCATTACTGAACGGAATCCTGGCCAACGCGACCGGTCAGCCGCTTGAAGTGATCGAGCGCGATACGGATCGAGATTTTTATCTCGACGCCAAAGCGGCGGTGGATTACGGTCTAGTAGATCAGGTTCTCGAGGCTCCTGAAAAGCAAAAAGCAAAAGCTTAATCTGCTGGACAAAAAGCAACGAGCGGGTTTCCGCGGCGAAACATTTCCATGCGAAGACCCGCTCGTATTGCGCTTATAATGGTTCTATATTGTAGAACCATTATGGTTTGGTATTACAGAACCATCATCTAACCAATGCTATATCTATCTACTTTTTCAATTGCAGCTTGCGATATCAAAGAGCAAGCCTGGGGCATTGCAGTCGCATCCAAGTTTCCAGCGGTCGGAGCAGTGGTGCCGTGGGCTCGTGCCAGCGCGGGTGCAGTGGCAACTCAATCGTTTGCCAACACATCCTTCGGTCCGCGCGGACTCGAAATGATGGCGAGCGGACTTTCCGCGGAGGAAACCTTATCCAAACTTCTGGCACACGATCGCGAGCGCGAGCAACGTCAGGTTGGCTTGGTGGACGCAAAGGGCGGCTCAGCAACTTTTACTGGTAAATCCTGTGTGGAGTGGGCTGGCGGAGTCAATGGCCCGGGTTATGCCATTCAAGGAAACATTCTGACTAACGCGGAAGTGGTCAATCGCATGGAACATGCCTTCCTGGATGCGAAAGGCGAACTGCCGGAACGTCTCTTCGCCGCGCTGGATGCGGGCAATCGCGCCGGAGGCGACCGTCGCGGAAAGCAATCGTCGGCGTTGATCGTGGTCAAACCAAAAAGCGGATACGGCGGGTATAACGATCGCTGGATGGATTATCGTGTGGACGACAATCTCAATCCCATCCCGCGGTTGGGCGAATTGCTAGAATTGCATCATTTGTATTTTGACAAGAGTCCAAAATCGGAACGTGTGAAACTGGAAGGCAAGGCGGTCAAGGAAATACAAAGGATCATGAAAGGACTTGGATATTACACACCGACCCATGGCGACTATGATGACGCCACCCGCCAGGCATTCGCTGTTTTCATCGGCAACGAAAACTTCGAAGAGCGCGCCGACCCTAAAGCAGGCTGGATGGACGGTCCGGTGTTGGAATATTTATTGAAGAAATTCAAATAAGAATTTGCTACATCTCCCTGAGCGAAGCGTAGCGAAGTCGAAGGGCAGCCTAACTATAATTTGCGCTTCGACTTCGTTTACGAACCCCCGCTCAGCGCGACATTATCTTCTCTTATGCTTGATAAACTCTCCCCTCCTGTTCGCGGACTTATCTCCGACATGGACGGCGTGCTCTGGAAAGACGACACTCCGATTGGCGATTTGCATGCCATCTTTGACCGCATTCATGCGCGCGGCCTCAAAGTGACACTCGCGACGAATAATGCATCCAAAACCGTGAATGAATACCTAGAGAAATTACGGGGTTTCGGCGTGATGCTCGAGCCGTGGCAAATTGTCACTTCGTCCCAGGCAACGGCGCAGATATTGGCAAATAAGTTTGGACCCAACCCATCTTCGCCTCCCCTTCCCTTTATGGAAGGGGGAAACAAGGGGTTAGGTCACATCTTCGTCATCGGCGAGAACGGAATTGTCACAGCTCTACGCGAAAAAGGTTTTACGCCGATTACCGATCCTCATGATGAGACGCGTCCGGTTGCAGTGGTCTCCAGCTTTGACCGCCAGCTCACATTTCAGAAACTACGACGCGCCACACTGCACGTTCGCACCGGTGTGCCCTTGTACGCAACCAATGCCGATCGGTCATTCCCCACTCCGGAAGGATTGATCCCCGGCGCAGGTTCCATTCTCGCCGCCCTCGAGACCGCAACGGATGTAAAAGCAATTGTGATTGGCAAGCCATCACCATTTATGATGGAGATTGCCTTGGAGCGCATGGGGCTGACCAAGGATAATGTGCTGGTCGTTGGCGATAGACTCGAAACCGATATCGCAGGCGGACAAGCAGTGAAGGCGCGCAGTGCGCTAGTGCTATCGGGCGTGACCACGCCTCAGCAGGCGAATGAATGGAAGCCAAAGCCTGATTTGATTGCAAAGGATTTGAGCGAATTAGTGAAATAACCCCCTTTCGTCCTAACGAACACCTTTCCCCAAATCCAATGGAATTGGGGAAAGCAAGGATGGGGGTAGCGTTGTATAATTGCGCCAATGGACAACGATATGGGCATCTTATGCTTCAATGATAATTAGAGATGGTTTAACTCATGAGTGCGCCTGACGGTGCCCTCCGTAAACTTGAACAGGGCAAAAAACATCTTGTAGACTTTTACTGAAGAGTCAACAGAGTCTTCGATGAAAAAGACTCAAGTACGATATCAAACGCTGTCCGTATCCTAAGCCTACTGAAACTAAAGATCCTCGTCCTCGGAGCTTGTTTACCGTTTATGTGTATTCTGTTCCTGCGGTTAGTACAGAAGACGCAATTCTACTGGGTGAAGCCATACGATGTTTCCGAAATTCTTTGGATTACATTGCTTGGGCTTGGTATCTCAAAATCAAGAGTGGTTTGGTTAGAGAGGTTGACGAAAAACAAATCGCTTTCCCATGGGCTTCCAGGCAAAAAGTTTTGTCGGTCAACGGGATCAAAGACTTCCTAACTTTTATGATTAGGAATTTATTGACAGGTACTAACCCTATCAAACTACCGAAGCCGGTTTTGCGATGGATTGTCTCAGAATCCTCTCCGATATCGACAAGCATCGAATCATTATTCCAGCCCCTATGATGCCCAGTAGAAAGGATGATTCATTTGTTCTACGACAGATGGGCTGAGGAAAAATTTAGCTTGGGGCGTCTTTAACCTGGATAAGAAATAAAAGAGGGAACAGAAGTCATGTCGGTTGTCCTCGCGGGCAATCCTCCTGCCAAGAGATCAGTGGGTATGTCTACACACACCGCTATCGTTCCCTTTTTCCTGATAGATTTGATAAGGCCTCGTCCGCCCTACAACAGTGTTGCTGTCGATTTTGCCCTGAGCAGTATTGAGAAGATATGCACTGAACTTCTTACAAAGGCTTTAGAATATTTTTTAGCTGCCAGCGCCGGCTCCTAATGTTAGCCCAAAGTAGTAAAGTCCCCTTTTACCAAAGTTAAAATGTCCCGTCCGGTTGGGCCAGAGAGCCCGGCGGGAGAAGAGGACAGGAAAGTGGATGACTTACTTCAGATGAGTCAAAAAGAGTTAAGCCGATTAGAAGTGATGAAAAGGGTAAAAGAAAAACGGATGCGTCAACAGGAAGCTGCGACGGTGCTGGGGATCAGCAAACGGCAAGTGAAGCGTCTGTTGCATGCCTATCGCCGAGATGGATCGAGCGGTCTGATTTCGAAGCGACGCGGACCAGCAGGCAAATATCGTCTGGCTGAGTTGGTGCGAGCGAAAGCGCTGAAGCACTTGCAAGGCAAGTATGGTGGCTTTGGTCCAACCCTGGCACACGAGAAGCTGGTCGAGTTAGACGGCCGGCAGATCAGCGACGAGAGTGTGCGATAGTTGACACCTGCACTTGCGCCAGGTGCAAGTGTGATTGCCGAAGAATTGTGGAAACCGAAGAAGGTGCGGAAAGTGGCGATCCATCAGATGCGTGAGCGACGCGCCTGTTTCGGAGAGTTGGTGCAGATCGATGGTTCGCCGCATGATTGGTTCGAAGGGCGTGCACCAGCCTGCACGTTGCTAGTCTTCATCGATGACGCCACCGGAAAACTCGGCCATCTGCAGTTGGTCGAGAGCGAGAGTTTTTTCAGTTACGCTCAGGCAACTGCAGTGTATTTCAACCGGTACGACAAGCCCGTGGCGTTCTATAGCGACAAACACAGCGTGTTCCGGGTCAATCAGCCTTCAGTGGGCAGCGAGCACGATGTGAGCCAATTTGGACGCGCCATGCACGGACTGGACATTGAGATCATCTGCGCCAACACGCCGCAAGCCAAAGGCCGGGTCGAGCGCGCGATTCAGACGCTCCAAGATCGCCTGCCCAAGGAACTGCGTTTGCGCGGCATCTCGTCGTGGAAAACAGGCAATGCGTATTTGCCAGAATTTATCCAGCACTTCAATCAGCGTTTCTCCGTCTCCCCACGCAGTGATCATGACGCACACCGTCCCCTCACCGCCCGCGATCCGCTCGATACAATTTCAAAAAGTGGTGTATCAGGTCCAGACCCCACGTCCCAGCTATGCCCTGCGCCGCGCCGCGGTCACCGTGTGTTTGAATGCCCAGGGACAGGTCACCCTCCTCTACCAAGGCAAAGTTCTGCCCTACACCATTTTTCATCGCCAGGAACGTCCATGGGAAACTCGGAGCGAAGCGGAGAGTTATCCACAACTCCACCGCCACGACGACAACGATAGTGTCCTCCAAAAGGGGACATTTCTATTTTGGGTTGACCCAGCGCCGGCTCCTAAGCTAGTGTGCGCAAAAAACGATATTCTTTAATCAGACGTGTGAGGTTTCTAGGCCTCTCCCGTTCTGTCCTTAAACTTCACGGGTCCTGTCGGCCCTCGCTGGGGTTTATTAGCTCGGTTTGCGTATATTATTTCCTTTTGGTGGAGGTTACTTTAGTTTTTGCTAGAAGTAATAAGTGGCTACGCGCATATTATAGAGAATAAGAGAGGTTGCGGAATTTTCCCACTGAGCCGCAGCCTCTCTTTTAGTTTGTCATTGCTAGCATTCTCCAGCTACGCCTTCTCGAACTCAACGGCGTCCAGCGCTTGCTGGAACCGTTTCCCGGGCGTGAAGCGCGGCAGGATGTTCGTGACGCTCGCGGCGAGCACATCCCTTTCCGATGCCTCACCAGCTGCCGCAACCCTGATCCAGAACGAACCGAAATCGCCCAACTGCACGACGTTGCCGCGGACGATCTCGTTCGTGACAATGATCAGGAAATTCTCGATGACGGCCGCCGTGTCTGCCGGGCTGACGATGGATATATCATACGCGAAGATTGCATAGGGTTGATGTCATTGCGAGGAGGGCCTGCCCGACGAAGCAATCCCCTGCAGCTTAGGAGATTGCCACGCTCGCTTTGCTCGCTCGCAATGACGTCTCACAGCTATGATAAAATTTCGTCCGCATGCCAAAGCAACCCATCTACGATCTTGATTTGAATTCCATCACGGAACTGATGGCTTCATGGGGCGAACCTGCCTACCGCGCCAAACAAATCTGGCAGGGTCTGTACCAGCGTTTCTACGGCTCCCCTGCCCAATTTCCTAATATCCCCAAGCCTCTGCGCGAGAAGCTGGCCGACGAATTGGATTTCACCGTCATCGAGCCTGTGCACTTTCTCGATTCATCCGATAAGCAAACCCGCAAGACGCTCTTTAAATTACACGACGGACATTTCATCGAAGCCGTGCTGATGAGATACGGAGAACCATCACCCCCCGCCCCTCTCCCTCGGGGAGAGGGGCGAAGGGATGAGGTAAAGCAACGCCGAACGCTTTGCATTTCCACGCAGGCAGGTTGTGCGATGGGCTGTGTCTTCTGTGCCACCGGTCAAATGGGCTTCAAACGCCATCTCTCCAGCGGAGAGATCATTGCACAGGTCATATATTATGCGCGCCTGTTGCACGAAGAAGAATCAACGGTCACCAATATTGTGTTGATGGGCATGGGCGAACCCTTCCATAATTACGACAACACAATGGCAGCCATTGATCGTCTCAACGATGCGGATGGCTACAACTTCGGTGCACGCCGCTTCACCATCTCGACCGTTGGGCTGGTGCCACAGATCAAACGATTTGCCGACGAAAAGCGGCAAGTCAACCTCGCCATCTCACTCCATGCCGCGGAAGATGACCTGCGTCTAAGCATGATGCCGGTCAACAAAAAATATAACATTGAAGAAGTGCTTAATGCTTGTCGCTATTATATAAATCAAACCGGACGACGCATCACGTTTGAGTGGGCATTGATTAACGGAGTCAACGACACGCCGGAAGAAGCACGAAAGCTCGCGGCGCGGCTTAAAGGTTTGTTGTGTCATGTTAATGCCATTCCCCTCAATCCAACCTATGGATACAAGGGGCAAGCAACGACGCGCGAGGGTGCGCAAAGATTCAAAGAAACACTGGATCTGGCTGGAATTCCGTGCACGATCCGCATGCGGCGCGGCATTGATATTCAGGCAGGCTGCGGCCAGTTGGCAACAATAGGAAAGAATGCCAACCATGATCCTGACACTGCCAAAGGTATAATAAATTAAAGTTCATCTTAAATTGGAGAAGTGCCCTACGAAAAAACAAAACGAAATCACACAAACTGCAGATGGCCCACGTCCGCACATCGAATATAAATGGATCGCGTTGAGCGTGACAACCATCGGCGCATTGATGGCAGCCATTGACAGCACGATTGTTATCTTGGCTCTGCCGGATATGATGGTGAAGCTGCACGCTGACTTGATCGAGATGGTCTGGGTCATCATGGCCTATATTCTGATTAGCACCGTTTTTTTGTTAACCTTTGGGCGCGTTGCAGATATGTTCGGACGCGTACGGATGTATAACCTTGGCTTTGTGGTTTTCACGATAGGTTCGGCTTTATGTGGAATCTCACAGAGTGCAACACAGCTGATCCTATTTCGTCTTGTCCAAGGCTCAGGCGCGGCATTGATGATGGTGAACAGCCCGGCGATTATTACCGAAGTTTTTCCGGCGAATGAGCGTGGGCGGGCGCTTGGCATTAACGGGATCACGTGGGCGCTTGGTGGTATTGCCGGTCCCCTTCTCGGCGGTGTGATCCTCGCCGCCGCGAGTTGGCGTTGGATATTCTATATTAATGTGCCGATTGGAATCATCGGTACGATATGGGGGTATCGCGCTTTGCACGAAATGTCCAAACCCAAGCAAGGCGAGCACTTTGACCCAATTGGCGCAATCACATTTAGTATTGGCTTGGTTGCCCTGCTGATCGCACTGACGCTCGGCATCCAATATAGTTGGACTTCACTGCCGATCCTGTCCCTATTCGCGCTCTTCGTGATCATGTTCATCGTGTTCTTCATTTGGGAGCGACACCCGGCATATCCAGTGCTTGATCTCTCGCTCTTTCAAAATCGAGTCTATAACTTCTCGGTGCTGGCGGCGATGCTCCAATCGCTGGCAATGTTTGCCGTTGATTTTTTGATTGTCTTCTACCTGCAAGGTGTTCGCGGTTATAGCCCATTGACCGCCGCCTTGCTGCTCATTCCGCTTCCGCTTGTGAGTGCAGTGGTGGGACCATTGAGTGGACTGCTTGCCGATCATATCGGCGCAAGGATTCCCGCAACGCTGGGAGTGTTGTTACAAGCTGCTGCATTAGTGTGGTTCATTACTCGGCTTTCACCAGTAACCCCATACTGGGAACTTGCAGTGGGCTTGGCATTAATGGGTTTGGGTGGCGGTTTGTTCTGGTCCCCGAACACCAGCGCCGCGATGAACGGCGCTCCACTTCCTAGACTTGGAATTGCATCTGCGACACTTGCCACTTTGCGGCAGACGGGGATGGTGACGAGTTTTGCATTGGCACTGGCGGTTGCAGCAGGCAGTCTGCCGAACGATGTGGTCATGGATCTCTTCGTTGGCACGAACGTAGCGCTCGGCTCACAGATGATGCAAGCCTTTATCATTGGTATACAGAACGCCTTCATAGTTTCAGCTGCGCTTTGCTTGGTTGCGGCAGGTTTTTCGCTTGTACGCGGCAAAGAGAATCGACAGCAACAATTGCAACCGATTAAATTAACAGAATAAAGCTGAATGACAGACAGTGGCCAAATGAAAGATGGCCTGGGTGATTTGTCTTTTATTTGATTATCTGTCTTTAATTTCTTTATGTTATATTCGCTGCTCGTATCTTGCTTGCAAGAACAAAAGGATTGAAGTATAAGAGTTGACCATGACCAACGAAACTTCCAACGAAAACAACCCGCGTCCCTGGCTTGAACGCCCCATTCATCCGGCTTTGCCCGCCATCACTAATGAAGTGGCCATATTCGCCGCCATCATCTTGATGGCTTTTGCCACGCGCTTCTATAACCTTGGCGCCCGCGTGATGAGTCACGATGAAAGTCTGCACACTTATTTTTCGTGGCTCTTCTACAAAGGCCAGGGCTATCAGCACAACCCGATGATGCACGGGCCGCTTCAATTTCATTTGATTGCGCTTTCGTACTTCCTCTTCGGAGCTAGCGATTTCACTGCGCGCATTCCGGCCGCTCTTTTCAGCATCGCCACCATTTCGATGACATGGTATTGGCGCCGCTATCTCGGCAAGACCGGTGGGCTTATCGCCGGTATCCTGATGGTCATATCGCCCTTGATGCTGTTCTATGGACGATATGTGCGGGAAGATTCCTATGCGGTCTTCTCCGGCGTGCTGATGCTTTACGTTATCCTCCGCTATTTTGAAACCGGGGCACGGAAGTATCTTTACCTGCTGGCAATTGCACTGGTCATTCATTTTATAGATAAAGAAACTTCCTTCATGTATTCGGCAATGCTCCTGCTATTCCTTGCCGTCTATTTCATTGCCCGAGTCACGCGCAATGCCTGGTATGACATCTTTTCGTATCGCGGCTTTATCATTGCGCTTGCTGTCGGACTCTTATTATTCGGCGTTGGTATAGGGATCGGAATCGCCGGACGAAATACCGGGATGCTCGGAGCGACGCAAGTTGCTTCCCCTGCGATTCCGGGGGAGACCTCGCCGTTCCACTCCACGGCCGGAGCGGCCTCTCCCACCACATTTTTATTGCTCGCTGGAATCCTCGCTTTGAGCGGGGCGGGATATTTCCTGATCCGCGGTTACACCTGGCAGGGCGTAAAGTCCGAACGTTCATTTGACATGTTGATAATGGTTGGGACATTTGTCCTGCCCATGCTCACGCCCTTCCCTATTGAGTTCCTGCAAAATTGGTTGCACGTTACCATCCCCACGACCGCACCAGAAGTCCAGGCATTGACTCCGCATGATGTAATCGTGGTCGGAATCTTCCTGGTCGTCTTCTTCGCAATATCCATCGCTATTGGGTTGTTCTGGAATAAAGATTGGTGGAAACTGGCCCTGACGTTTTGGGTTCCTTTTACGATTTTCTACACCTCAATATTCACTAATAGCGACGGTTTCTTCACGGGCACAGTTGGCTCGCTGGGCTACTGGATCGCACAACAAGCCGTCCAACGCGGTAGTCAGCCATGGTATTACTATATTCTGATTCAAATTCCAATCTATGAGTTCCTGCCATTCCTAGGCTCCATCCTTGCACTGATCATCGGTTTGCGCTATCGGCGAATACAACAAATCGCCAAAGATAACTCACTGGACGAAAATCAACCTGTCGAAATGATCGTGCCCCGCCAACAATCAGAAAACTTCACTAACATGTTCGTTCTTTTTGTTTGGTGGATCGTCGTTAGCATCATCGCGTTTAGCTATGCCGGCGAGAAGATGCCGTGGCTGACGATTCATCTGGCCTGGCCGATGATTCTTTTCACCGGCTGGGGACTCGGCTATCTGATTGATACAACCGACTGGCGAGGATTATTGCAACGCAAAGCCCCGCTGGTGCTTGCACTCGCTTTTGTCTTTTTCACCAGCTTTGCGGCTGGCTTGATTTCCTTGGTTGGAGACACTCCACCATTCCAAGGTAAAGGTCTTGACCAACTGCAAAATACTGCAGCTTTCCTGCTTCCAGCGATTGTGGCTATTGCAAGCCTTGCAGGCTTGATTTATCTTCTACGCGACTGGACCGGCAGACAAGTCACTCGCGTCTTTACTTTGGTCTTTTTCGTTTTGCTGGCCGTGCTGACCATACGCGCATCGTTCCGCGCTGCCTACATTGACTATGATGATGCCACAGAATATCTTGTTTATGCTCACGCGGCGACCGGCGTGAAAGACATCATCAGCCAAGCTACGGAAATTTCCGAGCGCACCACTGGCGGGATGGGCGTCAACCTTGCATATGACGCCAGCGCGCCTGATACCGGCGTCTCCTGGCCGTTTGCATGGTATCTGCGCGACTTCACGAATCAACATTCGTTCGATCAACCGACTCGCTCTCTGCGCGATTCGGCAATTGTCATCGTGGACCAAAAGAATTTCGATAAGATCGAGGCCGCCTTGGGTCCGAACTATTACCGCATTGATTACATCCGCATGTGGTGGCCCAACCAGGATTACTTTGATTTAGTCAGTGACCGGGAAACATCGATGCCGTTTGCTTCGGATTACTCTTGTAACGGCTTGCTTGGATTCTTCAAGCTCTTCAAATCCCAAGATTTCTCGCGCGTCTGCACCGCGTTAACGAATCCCAAAATCCGTGCCGGCATTATTGACATATGGCTCAATCGCGATTATTCCGTTTACGCCGCGGCCACCAATAACCAGAACCTGACGCTTGCCACCTGGCAACCATCGGCTTTGATGCGGATGTACATACGCAAGGATGTAGCGGAACAAACTTGGAAATATGGAGTCGTTCCAGTCCAGCAGGCAGCACAGGTTGATCCATATCAAGGCAAGACCATTACACTAAACGCGAGCACGATCATCAACTCGACAAAACTATCCGTGCCGATGAATGCGCCGCGCTCGTTGGCTGTTGCTGCCGATGGAAGCATTTACGTCGCCGACTCGCGAAATAACCGCATCCTCCACTTCGACCCAAGCGGGACTCTGCTTAATCAATGGGGCACCTCCAGCGGGAACGATCCCAGCCATCCAAATCCTTCCGCGCCGCCATCCACTTTCAATGAACCTTGGGGCGTGGCAGTTGGACTGGACGGCTCAGTATATGTAACCGATACCTGGAATAACCGTATTCAAAAATTTTCAGCGTCTGGTCAATTCATAAAAATGTGGAGCACGTCCTCTTCACAAACGGATGCGTTTTACGGTCCCCGCGGCCTCGCGGTGGATTCGAAGGGTCATCTCTACGTCGCGGATACCGGCAACAAGCGCATCGTCGTGTTTGATGCGGATGGTAATTATTTAGCGCAATTCGGTTCAGCGGGTCTCGACCCCGGTCAATTCGACGAACCAACCGGCGTAACGGTAGATGCGAGTGGAAACGTTTATGTCACTGACACATGGAATCAACGCCTCCAAACGTTTACTCAATCGCCGGATGGATTGACATTCACTCCATTAAAGCAATGGGACGTAGCAGGTTGGTATGGTCAATCGCTCGACAATAAACCGTTTATTGCAGTGGACAACAAAGGCCACGTATTCATCACCGATCCTGAAGGCTTCCGCGTGATCGAATACACCACAGATGGACAACTGGTCCAAACGTGGGGCGACTATGGATCAACGCCATCTACTTTTGGAATTGCGGCTGGCATCGCAATTGACTCTCAGGGCAATATCTGGGTCAGCGATGCAGGTAATAATCGAATTATGAGGTTCGCTTTACTTTAGACCTCGTACGAAAACAGGTCCTTAGTTTTATCGCTAAGGACCTGTTTTTATTTGTACAATAGATGAAGTTATAAGGAGCGCGTCAAGATGAAACAAAGCTCATCACTATCACGGGAATTAAAATTCACTGGGCTTGCCTTCATGATATTGGCAATGCTCGCCTGCAGGTTTGCTTCACAAGCCATCGCCACATCCATATCAGGAAATGGAAATCCGCCACAGGCAGTCACATCTACCGCGCCCGCGCCACAAAATGAAATTTCGTCTACATCTGCGCCCGCCGCGCCGCCTTCTGTTCCGGCAAATGCAACGGAGTTGCATCTCAAATTAGTAGGTATTGCGCGTCCGCTTCCTGAAAAAATCTTTGGCGCAAACGCCGATCCATTCATCGAACAACTGACAAACGATCCGGGCAAGATAACGGCGGTCAAACAAACCGACCCAGCCGTCTTGCGATTCCCCGGCGGCTCGTTAGCCAATTATTATAATTGGCGCGATGGTCAGTTACATTTGAATCCGCAGCCGAACAGTTCAAGTTATTACAAATTTTGGGTCGAACTTGCAGCGATGATTGCACGAGCGCATCCGGGCGGCGTGCATTACGAACCTTATGTTTCATTTGCACAACAAGTCGGCAATGCGGATATTCTGATCGTGCCTAATCTCGAAACGTCATCTATTTCCGAACAGACAGCCTGGTTCCAAACATTAGCTTCCGAAAACATGACCCCCAAGAATATTGAACTTGGAAATGAATTTTGGGTTGCCATGGGCGGCGATCCGAACGTCATGAAGGTTTGGCCTGACGAACCAACCTCCATGAATGTGATGCACCAGTATGCTCAAGCTTTCGCACCCATTGTCGGCACGGATGCCAAGTTCGCAGTGCAAGCCAGCGGTGCCTCATATAACTACCAGTCGAATGATCCACATCCATTCATTCAACGACTCATTAAATGGGATGATGCGCTCACGCCCGCAGATTGGTTTCAGGCGGCGACGGTGCATCTTTATCCGGACCCGAACCGGATCGCGGCGGAGGCGGGCAATCCATCGCGAGATCAATTGTTCACGCTATTGATGGGACGTTCAGATCAAGGCATTGACCGAGTGTTAAATAACATTGCCACAAAACTTCCCGGAAAAGAAATCTGGGTGACAGAATGGAGTCCGCGCGGCGGATCACCCACGAATTTGAATCAGCCTCAGTTGGATCTCGTCACACCGGACATGCAAGCTCATTTGATCGCGCGTACCATGCTGGCTATGCTGCGACATCCAGAGTTGACCAAAGCCTTATACTTCGAACTTTATTCCGGCAACAGCAGCGTATTTCAAACCTACGTTTTGGAGAACGGGCAATATCAACCTACATCGTTTGCGGTAGCGCTTCAATGGTTCGATCAAGCCGCGAACGGCGGCAGTTCGTTCCAGCGCGTGGTGGATGCAAACGGAACTCCGGTCACAGGGCTTGGTTCATTCTCGGAAAGTTATCTGCCTATCGAAGGCGGATTGTTCAAATCTGCAACGAAAACAACTTTGATTTTGCAAAACGCCTCATCGCAGATTTATGTGTATGACGCAACCAATGGCGGACAAAACCCCGCACCTTCCCAAGTGCAAATGATCTCTCCCAATGATTTTTCAGCCACGGCACATCAGCCCGCACAAGTCACAACACTAAACCCAAGCCAATCCATTGTGTTGTCGCCGCTGAGCATCGTAAGAATCGTTTGGTAAACCAAACATCAACTTGGAGAATCCGCTTGAATTGTAATCAAGCGGATTAATTTAAGGTTCCAAACGTCGCTTCAGGAGTTGATTCATCGCGGTGGTATAATGCTTCTGCTTTTATTTCAAGTAAAAGGGTAACACATGAAACTCCACGAGTATCAATCCAAACAGATATTTGCCAAGTATGGAATTCCGATCCCAAAGGGACGGGTGGCGGCTACCGCAAGCGAGGCAAAAGCAATTGCCGAGGAACTGGGTGGCCGCGTTGTTATTAAATCGCAGGTGCTGGTCGGCGGACGCGGAAAGGCAGGCGGTGTAAAGCTTGCCAAGGATCCCGAAGAAGCCGAACAACTTGCGACTCAAATTCTGGCAATGGAAATCAAAGGCTTGCCGGTCCGCAAAGTGTTGATCGATGAAGCCGCCACGATTGATAAAGAGATTTATTTTTCGATCACAAATGACCGAGCGGCGCGCAAGCCAGTGATGATTGCTTCCGCTGCAGGTGGCATGGAGATCGAAGAAGTCGCGGCCAAAACCCCGGAAAAAATCATCAAGCTTCATATTGATCCACTGCTTGGCTTGCGCGATTATCAGGCGCGCGATATAGCCGCATCCATCGACCTGCCGCGCGACTACTGGAAAGACTTCGGTAAAATCGCGATGGGATTGTGGCATACCTACTGCGAAACGGATGCGTCGCTGGCCGAGATCAATCCGCTCGTCATCACCAAAGACAAACGCATGATCGCCCTCGACGGCAAAATGATCATTGACGACAACGCCATGTTCCGTCATGCTGATTTGGCCGAGATGCGGGACCTTGATGAAGAAGTTCCTGCTGAGACGGAAGCGCGCAAATATGGACTTTCCTACATCAAGCTCGATGGCAACATTGGATGCATGGTCAACGGCGCAGGCCTGGCAATGACCAGCATGGACATCGTCAAATTGTTTGGCGGCGAACCGGCTAATTTCCTGGATATCGGAGGCGGCGCGGGCGCGGATAAAGTCGCGGCCGCGATGCGAATCATTTTGTCAGACACCAATGTTAAGGCGGTGTTATTCAACATCTTCGGCGGTATCACGCGCTGCGACGAAGTCGCGCGCGGTATTTTGACCGCAATGAAAGAAGTGAAACCAAAGGTGCCGATGGTGGTGCGCCTGGTTGGAACGAACGCCGAGGAAGGCCGCAAGCTATTAGCCGACGCAAAAATGATCACCGCTGAGACATTAGCTGACGCGGCCAAGAAGGCCGTCGCGGCGGCAAAAGGGAATTAAATAAATATGAGCATTCTCATTAACAAGAACACGCGCTTGCTGGTTCAAGGGATTACTGGCAATGAGGGCTTATTCCATACCCGCCAAATGGTTGCATATGGAACGAACGTGGTCGCAGGCATGACGCCGGGCAAAGGCGGCGAATGGGTGGACGAGAAAATTCCTGTGTTCGATTCTGTCAAGCTGGCAGTGGAAGCTACCGGAGCAAACTGCACTGTAATTTTTGTACCGTCACGCTTTGCTCCCGACGCAATGTATGAAGCTGCAGACGCAGGCATTCCGTTGATTGTTTGCATCACCGAAGGCGTTGCAATTCAGGATATGATGCGCGTCCGCAACTATCTTGACCAGAAGAAAGTCCGACTTCTCGGCCCCAATTGCCCGGGCTTATTAACACCAGGCGAATGCAAAGTTGGAATCATTCCCGGCAACATTTCCACTTCCGGCAACGTAGGCTGCGTTTCGCGTTCCGGCACACTGACTTATGAAGTGTTGTACGCGCTTAAGCTGGCAGGCATGGGAGCATCCACTTGTGTCGGTATCGGCGGCGATCCGATTAACGGGACCAATTTCATTGACGTGCTGGAAATGTTCGAGCACGATCCGCAAACGGAAAAGGTTGTAATGATCGGTGAGATCGGCGGCACCGACGAAGATAAAGCCGCGGAATATATTGCATCGAAAATGACGAAGCCTGTTGTTTCGTTCATTGCCGGTCAGACCGCTCCTCCCGGCAAACGCATGGGACATGCAGGCGCGATCATTGAAGGCGGCGCAGGAACAGCCGCTGGTAAAGTGAAAGCACTGGAAGCCGCAGGCGTGAAGGTCGCGAAACATCCGGAAGAGATTCCTTCCCTGCTGAAATAGGCGTCTCGGTTTTCCAAAGGAGATCTTTAATGGCAACGGACCGTTCGTTCATCGAGCAGAATCGCGCTTCAACAGAACGTATTCGCAGACTTGTATCAAAATTATCGGACAAGCAACTGCAACATCCGGTTAGCGAACATTGGACAGTCGCAGTCGCTTTGGCGCATCTGGCATTTTGGGATCGGCGCGTGATGTTCATTCTGGACCAGACTGAACACGATGGCAAACTATCTGCTCCGGAGATTGATGTTCTCGTAAACGATATTTCCCTGCCACTCTGGGCTGCCATTCCGCCCCGCAAAGCCGCGCGTCTTGCCATTGACACTGCACAAGAATTAGACAGACGACTCGAAGAAATTCCACTGGAATTGATCGAGGAGCTTTATAAATATAACAAACGCTGGGTTATACGAGCTTTACATCGAGATGAACACCTGAATGAAGTCGATGAAGCTTTGAAAGGCTGAACTAGTAAATGCACAAATAACGCGTAGAGCCGCCTCATGAGGCGGCTCTACGCGTTATAATCATGACAACCAAAATGAAAATTATTTGTGAGAGTCGATATAGTTGACGGCTTCGCCGACAGTCGTAATCTTTTGTGCGGCTTCGTCAGAGATCTCGGCACCGAACTTGTCTTCAAAGGCCATGATCAACTCCACGAGGTCGAGCGAGTCCGCTTCAAGATCCTCGTGGAAGCGGGCTTCCATGGTCACTTTGCTTGGATCCGAGCCGAGCAAATCCACAATGATCTTCTGAATTTCGCTGAATGTATCAGCCATGAGATAATCCTCCGTAAGTTTTCGTTTTAGACCCGTCTATTGTAACACGACAGGCCGCTAAAATTCAAACACAGGAACACCGCTTTATGCCAAAAGATACGGAAATCAAGGACAGAAAAGTCGATCACATTAAGATAAATTTGGAAAAGGATGTTCGTTCGGCGTTGACCACCGGCCTTGAAAATTATCACTTCATTCACGAGGCTTTGCCCGAGCTGGATCTGGAACGTGTCGATACGAGCCTCAGCTTGTTCGGCAAAAAACTGGCCGCGCCCATTCTGATCTCTTCCATGACCGGCGGCTCTGACGAAGCCGAGACGATCAACTTTCGTCTCGCCGAAGCCGCACAGACAATGGGCGTTGCAATGGGAGTCGGGAAGTTAGCGTGTGGCGATTGAACATCCCGAGAAAGCCGCTACATTTCAAGTGCGACGCGTCGCGTGGGACATTTTATTATTTGCCAATCTCGGCGCAGTGCAATTGAATTACGGCTACAGCATTGACCAGTGCCGCCAAGCCGTCGAAATGATCCAAGCCGACGCGTTGATCTTACATTTGAATCCATTGCAGGAAGCCGTTCAAAAAGGCGGCGACACAAACTTTGCAGGTTTGGCAAAGAAGATCGAAGCGATATGCAAAAAAATCGAAGTGCCTGTGATTGCCAAAGAAGTTGGCTGGGGCATCTCGGAACGGACAGCAAAACTTTTAGCAAGTTTTGGCCTCTCCGCCATTGATGTTGCCGGCGCAGGCGGGACCAGTTGGTCGCAAGTGGAAATGCACCGCGCGCCGGATGAATTCACGCGCGAACTTGCTGCGACCTACGTTGGCTGGGGAATTCCAACTGCGGATTCGATTTTGAAGGTCAAGAAAGCCGTCCCCAATATGATGATCTTCGCCAGCGGCGGCATCAAAGACGGGCTCGATATTGCCAAGTGCATTGCATTAGGTGCGACTCTCGGCGGCATGGCAGGAAACTTTTTGAAAGCTGCGGCAGTTTCAACCGAGAAAGCAGTTGAGATAATAAAGTTGACGAAGAAGCAAATTGAAGTGACGATGTTTGCGTGCGGTGTTGCAAAAATGGAAGGACTGAGGGTTGAAAAGTTAGTGAATAAATAGCAGTAAATATTGGGGACAAAAACTTTGTGGGTGCCCAAAGAAGAAAATAAATCATAAAAGCAAATGAGGAGG